>JAAVAO010000016.1 GCA_014803985.1 Treponema sp. | reverse complement strand
TTCTTGACTTTTTATGCCACTTCGTAATGAAATGAGAAGTGGCATTTGATATGCAAGTTTCCAACGGAAACTTGTCATGATAAAAGTATCGCGCCATTTGTGCGGTGCTTTTATCATAACTCACACTATTTTAAACTTTCGCCGCCACACATATTTTATATAGAATTATATCACACTTATAAAAATTATGAATTTTTTTTTATCTTTTTTTGTAGTTTTTGGAAGCCCACAAAAAGACACCCCCTCTTTGTGCAATTCCGTCCTGCGAAAACTACAAGGCGAACTTTCACCAACAATAACTGGTGAAGGAACTAGTGTTCATGCACCTCTAAACCAGCGCACAGTTTTCGCCCCTGTGAAAACTGCTAGGCGAACTTTCACCAACAATAACTGGTGAAGGAACTAGTGTTCATGCACTTTTAAACCAACGCACAGTTTTCGCCCCTGCGAAAACTGCTAGGCGAACTTTCACCAACAATAACTGGTGAAGGAACTAGTGTTCGCCTTTGACAACGCCTATATATTCATATATAATGTAAGAATTATGACAAGATGTTTTATGATGCTAAAGCCAGGCGTATTGAATCGTCGGCATGTGGGAGAAGTTATTTCTCGATTTGAAAAGAAAGGTCTTAAACTGCTCGGTCTCAAAATGATGAGAATTGATATGGAGCTTGCAAAAAAGCATTACGATGTTCACGCCGACAAACCGTTTTTTGCAGACCTTGTGGACTTCATAACATCTGCCCCAGTTGTCGCTATGGTTTGGGCGGGAGACGACTGCATTAAAATTGCAAGAAAAATCATAGGAGCAACAAGCCCTGTTGATGCCGCCCCTGGAACAATTAGAGGGGATTTTTGCATGCACACAAACAAGAATATTGTTCATGCATCTGACAGCGATGAAAATGCAGAAAGAGAAATAAAGTTGTTTTTCGATGATGAAGAACTTTTTGACTGGGACGACCCTCTTACACAGTGGATTTAAGGCAAAGCACGACTTCCTGGCAATAGTTTCTATAAAATACGATTAAAAGGTGGGACTATGAAATCTAAGAATTTGGGGGTTCTCGGCGGAGGCGCATGGGGAACAGGACTTGCACAAGCACTCGCACAAGGCGGACATCAAGTCCAAATGTGGGCGTTGGAAAAAGAAGTCAAAGAATCAGTAAACAATGAACACGAAAACAAGCGTTATCTTCCTGGATACAAACTTTCTCCAAATCTTACCGTTTCAAATGACATTGAAGAAGTGGCAACGGACAAGGAATTTTTAATCATCGCCTCTCCATCTTTATTTTTGGCAAGCACAATAAAAAAAATCACGTCAGTTGCAAATATTTCAGACGGCTCAACAATTATTGCGGCATTAACAAAAGGCTTTGTGCCTTCCTCAGACGGACCGAAACTTGTTTTAGAAACAATAGAAAACGTGCTTCCAGGCATTTACAAAGGGAACACAGTCTACATATCGGGTCCGAGCCATGCAGAAGAAGTTGCAATGGGAAAGATCACAGGCTTGATCGCCGCAAGTAAAAACCCAAAGAATTCAATAAAAGTGAGAGAATTGCTCCACGTCCCTGGCATTATGGTTTATCCGAGCCTTGACATTATTGGAGTGCAAGTTTGTGCGGCGGCTAAAAATGTAATTGCCATAGTATATGGGGCTCTTGACGCAATAAGCGAGCATTCTAAAATTTTTGGAGACAACTCCGAATCTCTTCTATTGGCTGCGGGCTTGAATGAAATACAAACGCTTGGAATGGCGATGGGGGCAACTCATCCGGAAACATTCACGTCGATTGCAGGAGTCGGAGATCTTGACGTTACCTGCAAAAGCAAGTTTGGAAGAAACAGACGATTTGGAAATGAAATAATACGCGATGGAATTTTGACAGAATTTAAAAACCTTGACGACTTAATAGAAAATATCGGAAAAATCGGCTATCTGCCAGAGGGAGCGGTGGCATGCAAATATATCCATGAAATATGCGAAAGAAAAAATATAAAACTCAAAATTTGCGAGGGACTTTATAAAATTCTAAACAAGGAAATTCGCCCTCTCGACTTTTTAGACCAACTTTTATTAAAGGGATGAGACAATGCTTGAAAAAATAACCAGCACATTTAGCACTATTGCTCGAACATTGAGTGGAAAATCCACAATCACTGAAAAAAACATTGAGGACACCGTTGAACAGATAAAAATGGCTCTTCTTGAAGCCGATGTGAACTTGCGCGTTGTCCGCCGATTTGTGAACAGCACGATTGAAGAGGCAAAGGGAGAAAAGGTATTAAAAGCCGTTGACCCTGGACAGCAGTTTGTAAAAATCATATATGACAAAATTGTGGCTATGCTTGGAGGAACGGAGGAGGCAAAACTCCACTTAAAAGGACCTGACACCACAACTGTTATCTTGATGCTGGGACTTCAGGGAGCGGGAAAAACCACAGCCTCTAGCAAACTTGCCTCTAGACTTCAAAAGTCTGGAAGAAGAGTGCTCCTTGCCGCTTGTGATTTAGTGCGTCCTGCCGCAGTGGAACAACTTTGCGTCCTTGGAGAAAAAATCGGCGTTCCCGTATTCAAGAATGACTCCGAAAAAAAGGGAGGAAACGCCGTTCGCGTTGCAGAAGATGCACTCGCATTCGCAAAGAAAAATCAATATGACACCTTGATTATAGACACCGCAGGTCGCCTGCAAATCGATGAAGATATGATGGCGGAACTGGTAAAAATAAAAAAGGCTGTGTCCCCTGATGAAACGCTTTTGGTTGCCGATGCAATGACAGGACAAAACGCCGTTGACATTGCAAAAACATTTGACGAACAGCTAGGGCTTTCAGGAATAATTCTCACCAAATTTGACTCTGATGCGAGAGGAGGAGCCGCCCTTTCGCTTAAAACCATTACGCAAAAGCCAATTTTATTTATCGGAACAGGAGAAAAAACAGAAGACTTTGAACCGTTCCATCCAGAGCGCATTGCAAGTCGAATCCTCGGCATGGGAGACGTTGTTTCACTCGTTGAAAAAGCACAGGAAACAGTCGATCAAGAAGAAGCGGAACGTCTTCAAAAAAAGATGTCTCGAAATGAATTCACTTTGGAAGATATGTTGCTTCAATTCCAACAGGTAAAAAAAATGGGATCAATACAATCGCTTATGGAAATGCTTCCAGGAATGGCAAATGCGAATGTTGATATGAGTGGGATGAAAAAGAACGAGGCAATTATACTTTCCATGACAAAAAAGGAACGGGCAAACCACTTGATTATCGGTCCTAGCCGCAGAAAGAGAATTGCAAAAGGGTCAGGAACATCTGTTGCAGATGTGAACAAATTGCTCAAGCAGTTTGAAAAAACAAAGTTAATGATGAAAAAAGTTTCAAGAAACAAGGGCTTGCAAAACCGCTTGTTGGGGCAACTCGGAATGAATCCATCGTCAATCCCTGGACTTCACTAAACTTTGAATCTTTTATGATTTTTTGACGGGTTTACGTGGTTTTATGAAAGTCATCCTTGCAGATGTTCTTGGTTATTGTATGGGTGTAAGACGTGCAATTGATGCCGCGCTCAAATGCCTTGAAACTAACAAAGATTTCCTCGTGTATTCTTTAGGACCTTTAATTCACAACAACACAACCCTTTCTTACCTTGCTGAAAAGGGGTTGAACATATTAACTGAAGATGAAATTCCACACATTGAGGAAAACAGCGTTGTTATCATAAGAGCGCATGGAGTTCCGCCTGCGATTTTAGAACAACTCGAAAAAAGAAAATGCACAGTCATAAACGCAACCTGTCCACGAGTTCTTGCAAGTCAAAAGAATGCGGAGAAGTTTGCAAAGGAAGGGTTTTCGATTATACTTGCAGGAGATAAAAACCACGGAGAAGTTTCTGGAATCGCAGGCTATGCGGGAAATGCATTTTCTCTTATACAAACCATTAGCGAGGCGGAAGAATTTGACGCGTCTACAATTCGGGAAAACGCGCTTTTGTTAAGTCAGACAACCTTTAGCCCCGATGAATTTGAAAAAATAGCGAAAATTCTGCAAAAAAAAATAAAAAATCTGAAAATACTGAATACGATTTGCCCAGCAACAGTAGAAAGACAAAATGCCCTTTTAAAACTTTGCCCAAACGTTGACGGGGTAATAGTGGCGGGAGGAAAAAACTCTGCAAACACAAAACGGCTCTTGCTTTCTGCAAAGGAACATTGTCCAAATGCTGTTTTAATTGAAAGTCCAGAGGAAATTCCTGAACAGTTTTTCAAATTGCAGCGAGTTGGAATAACGGCAGGAGCATCCACGCCAGACAGCATAATTCTTTCTGTTAAGAAAAAACTTGAAGAGAGTTCTTCATGCTAATTTTCTTCTCTTTCTAAGAATGCAATTTTTGCACTTCGTTACAAAACGGGCGTTTCAACACCTCTCACATCTGCAGATTCGATTTCTATTAAAAAAATATGAAATTCTCACCAGTTTTCAAGCCCTAAATAAAAAAACGGCGCATAGATTAGAAAATCTAAAGCACCGCTTTTTATGCTTTTCGTATACTTTTTTAGTATAACTTCTAAAACGACTTACATTTCACAAATCGGAACGAATGTTTCCGCTTTTAGCGATGCTCCGCCAATCAAACCGCCATCAATATCGGGTTGTGCAAGCAATTCCTTTGCATTAGATGCCTTCATTGAACCGCCATATTGAATGATAACTTCATCAGCAACAGTTTGATCATACAGTTTTGCAATATAGCCACGAATAAATTTGTGCATCGCCTGAGCGTCTTCAGGAGTGGCGGTTTTTCCCGTGCCAATCGCCCATACAGGCTCATAAGCAATAGTAATTTTTTTCATTTGTTCAGCGGTAACACCTGCGAGGTCAGCAGAAAGTTGGAACGCACAAACCTGCTCCGCCTCTCCAGCCTCTCTTTCGCTCAAAAGCTCGCCAATGCAAAGATCAACCTCAAGTCCGCTTGCAAGAGCCTTTCGCACCTTTTTATTGATAAGTTCATCGCTTTCGCCAATTTCGTGCCTTCGTTCAGAGTGTCCGAGTATTACACACTGGCATCCAATGTCCTTGAGCATTTCACAAGAAACTTCGCCTGTATGCGCACCGTTTGACGTGGCGGCAACATCCTGCGCGGCAAGAATAATATTGGAGCCTTTCACAACTTCACCAACCGCATCAAGATAGACATAAGGCACTCCTATCATAAATTTGTTTGTCTTTCCCTTTAACTGCGAAACCAAATCCTTTGCCAAAGCCACAGCCTCAGCTTTTGTTGTGTTCATCTTCCAGTTACCCGCAATATAATGTGTTCGTGACATAATACACCTCTTCACCTAATTTAAAAAAATAAAAATGCGCGATGTAGGAATCGAACCTACGACCTCAAGCGTGTCATGCTTGCACTCTAACCAACTGAGCTAATCGCGCAACTGTCATAAAAGACAGGATATAGTATATCACATTTTATAAATCAACACAAGGCAGACCCAAACAATTACACCAATTATTGTTTATAAAACGAAACATACAAAATAGATGGGCGAGGTACAGACACAGTTTTTTTGAACCGCCATATTACCCTCGCCCGCCGTTTTCGTTTTATTTTGTTGCCAAAATTGCAATGCCTGGCAGCGTTTTTCCCTCAAGGAATTCAAGGGATGCGCCTCCACCTGTTGAAACATGGCTCATTTTGTCCGCTAAATTGAACTTATTCACAGCGGCAACACTGTCTCCGCCGCCAACAACTGTCATTGCACCCTTGCCAGTTGCCTCTGCAACAAGACGAGCAACACTTTCCGTTCCCTTTGCAAAGTTATTGAACTCAAAAACTCCAACAGGACCGTTCCATACAATCGACTTTGACGCTAAAATCGCATCTTTATACAGTTCAACCGTTTTAGGTCCAACATCCATACCCATAAGATTATCAGGAAGATCCACAACGTCAATTGCCACAGGATCTTTGTCCGCAAATTCAGCGGCGGCAACATGGTCAACAGGCAAAAGGATTTTCACACCCTTTTCATCAGCCTTTGCAAGCAAGCTCTTTGCAGTGTCAATAAAATCATCCTCAACAAGAGACTTTCCAATTGAATGACCTTGAGCCTTCAAGAATGTATAAGCCATTCCACCGCCAATTATCAATGTGGATGCGTTTTTCAACAGGCTTTCCAAAACAGCAATCTTTGAAGAAACTTTCGCACCTCCAATAATCGCCGTCATAGGTTTCGGAGGATTTGTCACCATTGGTTCAATATATTTCACTTCCTTTTCCATAAGGAATCCGCCAACAGGCTCTGTCTTCATAAATTTAGCAATTGAAGCAGTAGAAGCCTGATCTCGGTGCGCAGTTCCAAAAGCATCGTTTACAAAAATATCACCGTAAGAAGCAAGTTCAGATGCCATTTTATCTCTCTCTAAAGCGTCCTTTGAAGTTTCCTCTTTATGGAAACGAACGTTCTCAAGCATTGCAACTCCGCCTTCAGGAAGATTTTCAATCGCAACTTTCTGACCAAGTGCATCAGGCAAAAATACAACGTCACTTCCCAACTTTGATGCAAAATATTTAACAACAGGCTCCATTCTATTTTTGCCTGCAATAAATCGTTCTGCATCCTCAACAGTCCACGTCTTTCCTGCCTTTAAAGCCTTTTCCTCTGCCTTTTTAACGTCTTTATTCGGATCGCCCAAATGACTCATCAAAACAAGAGAGCGTGGCTTTTGCTCCATAATATACTTGATAGTCGGAAGAGCCGCCATAATTCGCGTATCATCCTGAACCACGCCGTCTTTCATCGGCACATTAAAATCAACACGCATAATAATGCGCTTGCCAGTCAAATCAACATCTTTTACTGTCTTAATCATTTAAAACTCCTCATAAAGAAACTTACGCTTTTAAATCTATCTTTAAATATAATGAGATTTATTACAAATTTCAATTTTAAAAGTAGTAAAAATTAAATTTAATATGAAATTTATCATTTATTTTTCTCCGCGGGCAATCAGTCCGTGACGAGAGAGAGGCCAAAATCGATAGAATGCGCTACCCAAAATATATTTTTTGTTCACATATTGGGGAGCCATATTTGAATAGTAGGTTACGCTGTAATCATCATATTTTGTTAAGGGGGCTTCCCACTGCGAATATGAATGGCGCATATCAAGAGAATTAAAGCGGTTGTCACCCATCATAAAATAGCAGCCCTCTGGAATATATCGTGGATCTCCATCTGCACCATTTTCCGGAAAGACCGGCATATTTCGCTGATCCAAAAGCATCACATAAAAATGAAGTTTTTCAGCAAGTGAAAAATGCTCTTTTAGCTGTGAATCGTTTTCAAAGTCAGAAGCAGATTTTCCCTGCCTCAAAAGCTCAATATTCCGCGCAATAATCCGACCGGCACACAGTTTTATCATTACATTTAAACGATAGTTTGCCTCTGCATACATATCAGACTGTAAATCACTTTGCGCTTGAGCGCGACCATTTATCCAAGAAGTCATAAAAGAATCAAACCAGTCAAGACACTTCTTTGACGACATAATTTTTTCTGCCATTGCCATATTATTCGCAAAAACAGTGTATTCATACAGTGAAAAATTTTCTTCTCCACCGTCTTTTGCAGAATTCGCACACAAACGGCGCACCGATTCTGAAAGAGAGCGACATTCCAAAGCAACAGAAGATATGTCAAGACTTCGCCTCATTTCCTCCACTTCCAGCATCAAATCATAGTGGCTTTGCGAAAGAGGAATCAACTCAATTCCGCGCTTTATATCAGGAGAAACAGCATTCAAGTTCCATGCTGCATATTTCTTGTCCAGTTCAACAGGAGTAAAAAGATCGCTTTGAGAAGTCCTCGCATACAGAATTCCATCTTGCATAACCAATTGCTCGCCAGGAATGCCACACACACGCTTAACAAGTGGATCAGCCTTTATTTCTCCATTTTCATCGGTATTTAAGTTCACGCCTGTAAAAGTGAGCATATACATGATTTGACTCACAACTGTACGAACTTCAGACTTTCTGTCAAGGCTATAATGAGGGTTTCTAAAAACAATAATGTCGCCTCGTCTATACTTTTTTATTTCGGGAAGCCCCACATCGCTCAATGGAAACTTTGGTCCGCTTGTTATTTTTGAAACGACAACCCTGTCCTTCACGAGAAAATACGGCACCATTGATTCTGATGGAATGACATACAGTTGAAAGATAAAAATCTGAATGAGCAGAACCATAAACACTGCCTGAACAAGCGCATCAATCCAATCAAGGATTTCAAATCCAATTCGTTTAGCACCAGCGGGCTTCACAATTAAAGAGCCACCCTTGTTTGATTTGCGCCGCTCCTTTTCCCACTGCGGAAACAGTTTAAGAATTCGTTTTTCATTAAAATGATACAACAAGACCCAACGAGCAACAATAGACACACACCACAAAAGAACGGTAACAACATCGTACCAATAATATGTTCCCTTTTCACCTGCACGCCGCAAAATAAAGGAAAGCAAAAGAATGTACGGCAAATACTGAAGTAATTTGAGCGCGGGAATATAAAACTTGTATTCCTCGGATTTAAAAAACTTAAAAAAAAGAAAATAAACTGCACATCCAACGCCCAATGCCGAAATAGGAAACGCAAGAAGCGAAATATCAGCGGCAAAATGAATGCTGAAAAGCGAAAATAAAATTGCTGCAACAAGTGTAACATACAAGGGTATTTGAATCTTTTTCATAGAACCACCATTTATTCGTCCTGCATTTCTACAAATTCTATCACTTTTAATCATCAAGCACAGAATCTAAATCCTTGACAATTTGCTCTTTGTCAAGTTTTTGCCCGATTATGCATAGCTTTATCATTCTGTCGCCATATTTTTCATCCCATTCATCGCGTAATTTTGAATCCTCTGCAAGTATCTCCTCTTGCTCTTTCTTTGAACACGTTGCAACCCACTGTCCTGATGCACCAGCGGTAATTTGCCTGCCAGAAGTTTCAAAGACATAAGCCATATTTCTTTCATCGCTAAACCAAATCACACCTTTTGAGCGGATAATATTTCGAGGCCATCGTGCAGCAAACGCTTCCAAACGTTCACGATTAAAGGGACGGCGACGATAATACACAAAATTGCCAATGCCATATTCATCCTCATCCGCTCCCTCGTGGTTATGCTCATGGTGATGATGTTCATGCCCATGCTCTTCATCGTGATGATGCCCCTCTCCGTGGTGATGTTCGTCTTCATCGTCGTCATCATCTTCTTCTTCCATATTTTCAATATGGCTCACCCACGCAGCACTTTCAAAAACCGCTTCAAAATCAAACCGAGAAGTGTTCAAAATGTCGTCTATAGAAACATCTCCGTGACTTGCCTCAATAACCTTAACATGCGGCTGAAGCGCGTTCACCACTGCGCGAACCTTTTTCATTTCCTCGTCAGTAACAAGATCCTTTTTATTTATAATTAACGTTGAACAAAATTCTATTTGCTGGACAAGAAGGCTTTCAATGTCATCCTCCTCCATATCCTTTTTCAAAAGAGTGTCTCCGCCTGAAAATTCATCCACCAGGCGCTTTGCATCCACAACACTCACCACATTATCAAGACGGCCGTTTCGTATTTGTTCAATAGCCTGCGCAATCGGCATAGGCTCACAAACTCCGCTCGCCTCAATTAAAATATAGTCAAATTTTTTAGTTGCAATAAGATTTTCAATTTGCTGAACTAAATCTGACTTTAACGTACAACAGATACAGCCATTTTGCAATCCAACAATGCTAGAAGTGTCGGTTATATTCGCACCTTTTGCAATCAACGTTTCGTCAACATTCACTTCTCCAATGTCATTCACGATAACTGCAACACGATACCCATGCTGATTATTTAAAACTTTATTCAACAGAGTGGTTTTTCCCGCTCCAAGATAACCACAAAGCAATGTTATGGGAGTTAAATTTCTAGCCATTTGATATACCTCGAAAAATTATTTTTAAACAGAACACGCACTGTATTATTCTTAAAAATATAATGAATAATTCCGAAAAAAGCAAATGCTTTGGAAATAGGAAGGTTTAAATAAGGAAAAACATTCTTCCAGTTGCAGGGCGAAAGGCAAAACCATGCGCTCGCGCATTTCGCGCTCATTGTGGCAAGGATTATCCTTTCGCTGCTATCGCAGCGACCACAATTAGAGCGATTTTGCCTTTCTCCCTGCGCCTTCGCGAATGTTTTTTTTATACTTTAATGAAAAAAAATTCAAAACTTTTTCCATTGCCGAAGAATAAGGAAGGTTTGATAAGGAAAAAAACATTCTTCCAGTTGCAGTGACAAAGGCAAAACCATGCGCTCGCGCATTTCGCGCTCATTGTGGCAAGGATTATCCTTTCGCTGCTATCGCAGCGACCACAATCAGAGCGATTTTGCCTTTATCACTGTGTCTTTGCGAATGTTTTTTTATACTCTAATAAAAAAGTTGAAACTTTTTTCATTGCTGAAAATCAAGGAAGGTTTAAAACAGGCAATTAAAATTGACTTGCCTGTTTTAATGGCGAGTTTCTTCCGAAACTCGCTTATTTATTGTCATTTTCGCTTGAAACTTCGCGCTATGCGCTTGTTGCGAAAACACTTCGTTGCAAAATGACTTTTTCAGCAATTCAAAAGTTGAAACTTTTTTCATTGCTGAAAATTAAGGAAGGTTTAAAAAAATTAAACTCGACACGCAATTGATGTCGAGTTTAAGCGGCGTTCTTTTCAACGCAAGCGAATTTGCAATCCGTTGAAAACGCATTTTGTCGTGCACATTGAAACTTGAAAAACCTCACACGTTTTTCAAATTCTTTTACATAACACATAAAGGCAACAGGCGTCTGGATGTCTAACCGCCCGTAGCCGTTATATTTAAAATATCGGATGGATAAAAAGTGACTTTAGGGAAAAAATGATTTTTTGAAAAAAAAAGACCACTGAAAAATTCAGCAGTCTTTTCTGCGGCGAACAGGACTTGAACCTGCACAGCTTTCGCCATAAGGACCTCAACCTTACGTGTCTACCAATTCCGCCATCGCCGCGTGTTTTAATACTATATAACAGATTGAAAAAAAAAGCAAGGGGGCGGACACAGGATATTTTGCTTTTTTTGACAGTGTCTTGCCGCCCTAAACAATTGAAAAGTTTAAAATCAGCAACTAAATTGATGTTGCTGATTTTATTGTACTGCGATTTTTGCTTGAAACTGCGGCTGCGCGCTTGTTGCAAATGCGCTTTGCTACAAAATCGCGTTTGCAGCAACTCCCGAATTTGACAATTCGCTCATTGCTGAAAATTAAGGAAAATACTAGAAGTTGAATTCGTAGCCAACGCCAATGTTCAAACTGCGGCGATAGAACATCTCGCTCTTCTCAGCTGATGAACCATAGTCCGTAAGATTTGCCGTTGTCAGCGTGAAATCAAGAAGATAGCGCACATCAACGAGCACATATCCCGGACCAACTTTAAATCCAACATCCGCATCAAAAACAAGACCGATATTCATATTATATGTAACTTTATCATAATTATCTTTGTATGGGCTCTCCTCGTATGAACCATCCTCATTGCCAATAACAATTCCGGCTCCAAACGGAATGGAAAAATTAGGTCCAAGACCAAAATCAAGTTTTATCGTTTCAGCAACAGGAACTTTTAAAGTGATCATAAGAGGAATATCAATTGTGTGAGAATAGGATATAGATTTCTTATATTCATTATATTCAACATCAACATTATATTTATAAGATTTTCCGTTGTGAAAGTTCAGACCAAACTCAAGCGTTGCACCAAGCGACAAATTATTCGCAAAGTCAAGGAATCCAATGTGTCCATAAACACCAAAGCCTCCGCCCACAACAAGCGGATATGAAATATCTACTCCTGCATCTTTCATATTTTTCAAATCTTCTTGAAGCTCCTTTTCAAATGTCGTGCCAAGCCCCATATTAAAGTTTCCTCGTGCACCCACAGAAAAATCCAACGCAAACGCCGCACCTGCAAAAGCAAGGGCAACAACCAAAGTAACAAGCCTTTTCATAAAAGCCTCCATAAGTAAATATATAGAATCAATTATACCCCCCCCCCCGTTACTCTTTGTCAAGTGGTTTTTGANAAAAAAAGAGAAAAATAATTTTTTTGTTTTTAGATTAAATGGCACGTTTCAATGCGGCAAGAATTGTAGGGGATAGTTGTTGTGGAGTGCAATGGTCATTTCGACAGGCTCAATGGCTTTGAAACAGGTGGTTGCATAGGTAGCAACGCTTCCAGCAGCCAGTCGAATATGATTGAACCTGTCGAAACCACCGTCAGCAAGGCAGAGATACAAGATGGTNATGATAAGAAAAATGGGGAAAGCATAAAACAGTCACAAATTATGAAGTAAAACGTAAAATGAGCACTCATTTTTTGGTTTTAACGTTTTTATCGCCTTANGTTTTCAAAATGACTGAATTCCATGCTAAAACTCGCTCGCCCTTGAGTGGCAGATCGCAAATTCGTAGAAAANCCGAACATCTTTGCCATCGGTGCTTGAGCGTGAATTACTTCTCCGCTTGATTTTGAGTCCTGCCCCACAATCATTCCNCCACGCTGCGTCATTTGGCTCATTGCCTCACCCACAAATTCCTTTGGACAAGAAATATCAACGTTCATCACTGGCTCTAACAGTTTAGGGGAAGCCATATTGCACGCCTTGTCAAAAATGTNAGCGGCGCATGCTTCAAAAGCAAATGTGCTAGACGTTTCCTCCGAGTATTCAATTCCAGTAACTGTAATCGCCGTGTCTGTGCAAGGATAGCCAGAATTNATTCCAGAGGCAAGAGAACTCAANAATCCGCTTTGAATTGCATCATANATTTCATCGGGTATGCGAGAATCGTGAACAGCGCACGAATAAGAATTGCCCTCTCCACGCTCACGAGGTTCAACACGAATTGTAAGACCGGCAGTGTTTTCCTTTCCGCCAAAAATCTTTGAAAACTGCTCNGTNCATTCCGCAGAAGAAGTTACCGCCTCTCGATAGGTTACTTGAGGCGCGCCAACTCTGCATTGCACTCCGAAATCGTTTTTCATTCGTGTAACAAGAACATCAAGATGCAACTCGCCCATTCCGCTTATAATCAACTGCCCCGTTTCTGAATCCTCGTGAAATGTAAAAGTGGGGTCTTCCTTTGAAAGTATTTCAAGCGTTTCGTTCATTTTTTCGCGTTCGCTCATAGTTTCACTTTCAAGNGCAACGGAAATCACTGGCTCTGGGAAAACTGGCTCTTCAAGAAGNACGGGATACCCTTCACTTCCGACCGTATCACCCGTTTGCGCCAATTTCAANCCAACNAAAACCGCTATATCACCCGCAGAAATCTCTTGAACAGGTTCGCTCTTATCTGCATGCATTCGCAATATTCTATTAACACGCTCTCTCTTTTTTTTGTTTATGTTCAAAACTTGATTTCCGCTTGCAATTTTTCCAGAGTACATTCTGACATAGCAAAGACTGCCCATCTCCCTGTCATACTGTATTTTAAATACAAGACCGAGCGCAGGCTTTGAAACATCACACGGAACTTCCACACTCTCTGATTCGCCTTTTTTTATATGAATACCACGCGCTGGCGGAATATCCGTTGGACAAGGGAGATAGTCAACTATCGCATCTATTAAAGGCTGAACTCCTTGATTATGACGCGCGCTCCCCATCACAAACGGCACAAACAACTGATGTATCGTGCCACGTCTGATAGCCGCTTTCAATTGTTCGATAGTTATTTCGCCGCCCTCNAGATAGATTTCTGCAAGNTCGTCATCACTTGAGGCAACTTGATCGACTAACTTTTCGCGCCATTTTTTTGCNTCNTCAAGTCGNCTTGGGTCAATTTCACTTTCAATGATTGTTTCGCCCTCGTCTTCGGCAGAAAAACGCAGTTCCTTCATACGCAAAAGGTCAATAACGCCTTCAAAGTTCTGCGCCTCCCCTATTGGAATTTGCAACGCAATGCATTCGACTCCAAATTTTTCGTGAACGTCATTCATTGAGCCAAAAAAATCTGCACCGATTCTATCCATTTTATTCATAAAGCAAAGGCGCGGAACATGGAAAGTGTCTGCTTGCTTCCAAACCGTTTCAGTTTGCGGCTGCACTCCATCAACAGCGCAAATAACTGCAACCGCTCCATCAAGAACTCGCAGAGAACGCTCAACTTCGGCGGTAAAATCAACATGACCTGGCGTGTCGATTATATTTATTTGAAAGTCCCTCCAAAAAGTGGTGGTTGCCGCCGAGCAAATAGTAATTCCCCTNTCCTGCTCCTGCGCCATCCAGTCCATAGTGGCTTGCCCATCATCAATTTCACCTATTTTATGAATTTTTTTTGTATAATAAAGGATTCGTTCTGTTGTTGTCGTTTTTCCTGCGTCAATATGCGCCATGATCCCAATATTTCGAGTTTTTTCAAGTGCCATTTTTCTTTCCTCTCAAAGGCATATAGTAGCATTAAAAAGAGAAATTTTCAAGGCTGGGCNGACTGTGGCTGACCACGGCNGACCACGGCTGACCNCTAGTNGGTTCACCAGNTATTACGTGTGAAAGGTCAGCTCGCACTTTTTTCGCTCTCGCAAAAAAGTGTAAGTTTTTTTTTGCCTTGTCGAAACCGCTAGTTGCTTCTCCAGTTACTGCGTGTGAAAGGTCAGCTCGCATTTTTTTTGCTCTCGCAAAAAAAAAGNGAAAGAGAGTTTTTAACTTCGGAGAACCACGGCGGACCACGGCNGANCNCTAGNGGGTTCACCANCTATTACGTGTGAAAGGTCAGCTCGCATTTTTTCGCTCTCGCAAAAAAGTGTAAGTGTTTTTTTGCCTTGTCGAAACCGCTAGTTGCTTCTCCAGTTACTGCGTGTGAAAGGGTGGCTCGCACTTTTTCGCTCTCGCAAAAAAGTGTAAGAGGGTTTTCAATTCGGAGAATCATTAGTTGTTCCACCTGTTACTATTCATAGAAAGACGGAGCTCACTTTTTGAGGGATGCATTCCGCTTTCTCTTTTTTCATCTCCCACACAGCACTATATCCACAAAAGTTTGCGCAAATCAAGCGGCTAAAGCAGTGGCAAAGCGAACCCCATATTCCTTAACTGAAAAATATATGCACCCTTCACATCTACCATTGAAACCTATCCATTTTTCGCTTATACTGTCTGTATGGGTGTGGAAAAAAATAACAAAGGGACGACTTCTGTTTCGTCTGCAAAAACGACAGCGGCGAAAAGCACCACAAGTTCGGCAAACAAACAGGATGCACTGTCAACGTCGCAAAAAACGCACGAAGAGTCAAAAAACGCTTCAAAGCCTGCAAAAGCTGCTGAATCAAAAAAGAAGGTTGGTGCGGCTGCAAGCACAAAGAGTGCCACTTTATCAGAACCTGCCGCGTATGATGAAAATTCAATTCAACATCTTGAAGGACTGGAACACATTCGTTTGCGTCCGGGAATGTATATTGGCTCGCTTGGTGACGGCTCTAACGAAAATGACGGCATTTACATTCTATTAAAAGAAGGCATAGATAACGCCGTAGATGAATTCTCTCAAGGATTTGGCACTCAAGTTGAAATTGAAATTAAAGACGGACGCGTAAAAATTCGCGACTTCGGACGAGGAATTCCACTCGGCAAACTCGATGACTGCGTTTCAAATGTAAACACTGGCGCAAAATACAATAACTCTGTATTCAAACAGGCAATCGGAATGAATGGGGTTGGAATAAAGGCGACGAACGCCCTTTCATCGTATTTTAGAGCAGCCTCAGTTCGAGATGAAAAAATAGCGACTGTCATATATGAGCGAGGAAAAAAAATATCGCAAACCATTGGAAAAACAAAGCCGGGTGTAAAAAATGGCACGTATCTTGAGTTTGTTCCAGACACAGAACTCTTTGGAAAATATCAGTTCAATATGGAAATGGTGGAAAAGCGTCTTTGGAACTACGCATATTTAAATCCAGGGCTAAAAATCCGCTGCAATGGCAACACCTACACAAGTGAAAACGGGCTTGAAGATTTGCTTTTGCACGAAATGGGCAGTCTTTCAAATGCAATGTACAAGACTTTTTCTTACAAGGGCAAAAATCTTGAATTCGTAATGACTCACACAGCGAGTCTCGATAAATTTGTGTACTCCTTTGTAAACGGACAGTCAACAGAAGACGGCGGCACCCATGTTACAGCATTTCTTGACGGAATAACAAAAGGCGTAAACGGATTTTTCAAAAAGGACTATGAGCAAAGCGATGTCACAAGCGGTCTTTTGGTCGCGCTAAAAATTGGGCTTGACAATCCAATGTTCACTAGCCAGACAAAAAACAAGTTGGGAAATGTAGAAATCCGTACGCCCATTATAAACGAAACTCAAGCGGCAATTGACGACTGGCTCAGGCACAATCCTGACATTGCGGGGAGTTTGGAAGACAAAATTATTCGCAACCAAAGGGCAAGAGCCGAAATAAATAATGTTACAGAAAAACAAGTGCGGGAAGCCGCAAAAACAGTTTCTTTAAAGATTCCAAAACTCAAAGATTGCCGATACCATCTTCAAGATGGCGAAAAAGGTGCAAATTCAATGATTTTCATAACGGAAGGTGATTCAGCGACTGGCTCAATGGTAAATGCACGGGACGTCACTCATCAAGCAATTTTCAGTTTGCGGGGGAAGCCTGAAAATATGTTCGGCAGAAAGAAAACCGCCTTGTTCGACAATGAAGAGTTGAAAAACCTCACGTTTAGTCTGGGAGTGCAAAAAGATGTGGCGGATTTGCGATACCAAAAAATTGTCATTGCAACAGATGCAGATAACGACGGCTACCACATAAGAAACCTTGTGATGACATATCTTCTCTTATATTTTGAAGAACTCGTTTTAACAGGTCATGTCTATATCTTGGAAACGCCGCTTTTCCGTGTGAGAAATAAAAAGGAAACCGTTTATTGCTATAGCGAAGAGTCCCGTGATAGAGAAATAAAACGGCTTGGATCGGGTGCGGAAGTCACTCGATTCAAAGGGCTTGGAGAAATAAATGGCGATGAATTCGGACAGTTTATTCACCCCCGAAAGGAAGGGGAAAGCGAGGACAAGGGCATCCACCTAACGCCAGTG
This sequence comes from Treponema sp., assembly GCA_014803985.1. Taxonomy (GTDB): domain Bacteria; phylum Spirochaetota; class Spirochaetia; order Treponematales; family Treponemataceae; genus Treponema_D. Next base: position 16,363 of record JAAVAO010000016.1, on the reverse strand, counting down.
AGCATTCAAACACTTCAAAATGTTCCGCATGTCTTGGAATTCTATATGGGCAAGAACACGCCTGAACGCCGTGAATTTATCGTTCATCATCTTGCCGCGGAAATAGATGCGTAAAATCCGCCGCCACAAAGACGGGAAAGTAGAGGCTATAAATTAAAAGCGGAAAGAGATATTTTTTCTTCCGCCAGTTGAAACCTTCGACAAAATCCACTAGAATTATTTTATATTTTGGGGAAACGTAAATGGCTATCGACAAATATGAAATTGTTATTGGATGTGAAATCCACACACAACTCTTGACAAAGACAAAGGCATTTTGTGCCTGCGAAAATAGATATGGCGGAATGCCGAACACCCGTGTTTGTCCTGTCTGTCTGGGACTTCCTGGCGCAATGCCGAGAATCAGTCGCGGGTACGTGGAATTGGGTTCCGTTGCAGGGCACGCCCTTAATTGCACTATTGCGCGCTTCACAAAATTCGATAGAAAGCATTATTTTTACCCTGATCTTGCGAAAGGATACCAAATCACCCAATATGACATCCCGCTTTGCACAAACGGCTATGTAGATCTCCCGCTGGCAAAATATCCAAAGGAACAGCAGTTTGGAGAAGAAGCATGTCGCACAAACAATTTTATTGGTGAAAACTGCATTATAGAAAACGGAAAATACCGCAGGATTCGAGTTGAACGCATACACTTGGAAGAGGATGTAGGAAAATCACTCCACTTGCAAGGCGCACACTCATACATTGATTATAATCGCTGCGGAACTCCATTGATTGAAATCGTCACAAAACCCGATATGACATCTCCTGAAGAAGCCGCTCTTTTTATGGAAACTGTTCAAGAAATCCTGCGCTATGTGAAAGTAACAGGTGGAAACCTTGAAGAGGGTAATATGAGGTGCGATGCAAATATAAACTTGAACGTTTGGGAAAACGGAAAACTATATCACACCCCGATAAGCGAAATAAAAAACTTGAACTCATTCCGCGCCATTCGAGAGGCTTGCCATTACGAAGCAAAACGGCAGTTGAAGGAATTTCAAGAGGACAGACAGGAATTCAACCCAGGATTTAAAGTGACAATGGGTTGGGATGAAGCAAAGGGAGAAACTGTTGTTCAGCGAACAAAAAATTCATTCGTAGACTACCGGTTTGTTGTTGAACCAGATATAAAGCCGTTCACTGTTTCGGAAGAATTGATTTCACAGACAAAAGACGCTGTTGGCGAACTTCCAGAGGCAAAACGCAACCGCTTAAAAAAAGAATATGGTCTTTCTGATTTTGATGCGGAAACATTAACGTCAAGCAGAGACTTAGCACTGTGGTTTGAAAAAGCGGCTAAAGGCGCGAAAGACGAAAAGAAAGTCGCAAACCTTATTTTAACTGAACTACTCGCAGATTTAAACACAAAAAAACAAACCATTTTGGATGTGAAAATCACACCCGCCCACATAACAGAACTTTCAAACGCCATCACCGACAAGAAAATCACCTCTGCGCAAGGCAAAATCGTCTTTGCAAAAATGATTGAAACTGAAAAAATGCCAAGTCTTATTATAAAAGAAGAGGGATTTGAAGTCGTTGCAGATGAAGGCGCAATAGAGGCAATTGTAGACAAAGTGCTGGCAGCAAACGCAAAGGCAATCGAAGATTTTAAACGCGGAAAAACAAATGTAATCGGCTGGCTTTGCGGACAGGTGATGAAAGAGTCTCGCGGAAAGGCAAATCCTGCAATCGCTGCAAAATTTGTGAATGAAAAACTTGCAAAGTTATAATAATCCAGTATCCCGTTGATGACTTTCTAACTATGATCCTTAATAAACTGGATAAAGTTGTCTTCAGTAAGCGGTTTTGAGTAAAAATAGCCTTGCACACAATCGCAGTTAATTGACTTCAAGAAGTCGCGTTGCTCCTCAGTTTCAACACCTTCAAATACCGTCTTCTTTTTCATATTCTGAGCCATCCGCATGAGCGATGTAATAAATGTTTGCGATTTTATCTCATCGCTATTATGGCGCAAAAATGCCTGGTCAAATTTCAGCGTGTCAATAGGAATAGAATTCAACATATTGAGCGATGATTCTCCACTCCCAAAGTCATCCATTGCAACAGAAAAGCCGCGTTTGTGAAGTTCATTTGTAATTTCCTGCAAAATAGGCTTTTCACCTGCAACGGAACGCTCCAAAAGCTCTATTTCAACATATTTAGGTGGAATCTTATACTTCTCAAACCGCTCCATAAATTCCTTTATGAAAGAAGCCGCACTCACATGACTTCTAGACATATTGATTGAAATCGGAACGCAGTGTTCGTTGGCATCCAAAAGTCTTTTGATAAATTTGAAAACCATTTCATACACTGCAAAATCAAGTTTTTTGATAAATCCATTTGATTCAAAAAGTGGGATAAATTTATCAGGTCCAAGATACCCCATCTCTGAACTCTGCCACCTAACCAAAGCCTCTGCACCAATTATCTTATCAGTGATTAAGTTAATTTTGGGTTGGTACATCACAAAGAATTCGCCATTCGCAAGCGCACGCTCTTGATTTTGTTCTATTTTCTGTTCAAATTGAATTTGACGCGCCATCCTTGCAGTAAAAATTGCATAATGCGTTTCAATATTATTTTTTATTTTCTTTTTTGCAAGAGACGTTTCTCCAATAAGTTGCTCAATGCTTTTGTGTCCTGTATTCATATTGTCAGACTTTTTAGGAGTGACAAAAGAAATACCATATTTTGGCGTAAATGGAATTTCAAAATGAGCGGCAATACCAGCAATTCTTTCAATGCTAGAACGCATATATGAAAGAGCCTTTGAGAGAGAATGTATTTGATTGAAATAATAAAAGTGATCCGCAAAGCCATGAGCGGCAATTCCGCCGTATATTGTGCAGACATCCTTCAACGCCTGTGAAAAAGCCACAAGAATCTTGTTTCCTATCTGCTCCCCATAATTTCTATTTATAAATTTAAATCCGACAAAATCACTCTCTACCAACATAAACTTGCCGTCTTCACTATCATTCATCATATCAGCGGCTTGTTTTTCAAAATAAACGCGGGTAAATAAACTTGTCAACGGATCTATTTTTTGAGTTGCATTACGATGCTTTTGTATATAGAAAATAGAAATTTCAAATACAAAATATAAAACCAAAATCAACACAATCAAGGAAATAAAAACGATGTTCTTTCCCTTTTCAAGTTTATTATATGTTTTGTATATATCAAAATCGCTTATTGTAACTCCTGCCGTCCAGCACGGCGTACCATTGATTTTTTGAGTGAACACATGCACTGGTTGTCCGCTCACAGAAATCGTCCTAAAGAAAGGAATATTATTTTTCGCAACCGCCTCGCTTGTATACTTTGAAAACTCCTCCACACCAGGCTTAAAAGTGCGCATTAAATACCGTGAATCCACATGAGAAATAAAAACACCGTTTTCATCAAGAATAAAAGGGGTCGGAGAATTTGCCGCCCGTGCGTCCGAAAGAAGGCGTTTTATTTGGTTTAATTCTATCGTTCCCCCGACAAATCCCCGCAACTCGTCATTTTCCGAAAAGATCGCTCTGCACACTTGAATAAACATTTTTCCTGTTAGTTGGGAACTCACTGCCGTACCAAGATAGTATATATACGAGCCGCTCATCATTTCCTTATAATACGGAGTGTCGCTTATATCAATTTTTTTCCCATTGTCCAAAAACGCCATTCCCTCTCTGTCACAAAAAAAAACATCCAAAAGATTTTGAGGGTGTAAAGAAATATGACTGGAAAGCCACGCGGCAATCCGTGCCGTTGAGCCTGTTGAAAAGACTTCATTTGTAGCGTACATATCAAGAGATAAATTCGCCTGTGCTATAATGTTCTGAAATGCGTTTGAATACGCACGAACAAGATTTCCTCCATCTTCAATATACTGGCTTTCAATCGCACCTTTTACTTCATTGATTGCATAACTTGAAACGATATATAAAACTGTTGACAAGACAAAAAATGCACACAAGACATATAGTTTCTTGAGAATATTTTTACTTCTTTTCTTGGATTCGAGTGAAATTCGCTTTTTCATCTGTCTCATATTATAGCACACTTTATGAAAAGATGATACTTTTTTTTCTGAAAATAACCCGTTTGTAAAAAATTAAAACACATGCAAAATCGGCACTTCACATGCAATTTTGTAACACAGTGTTTTCACAACAAGCACAGAGCACGAAGTTTCAAGCGAAAACTGCATTAAAATCAGCAAGTGCTTTGATCACTTTCAATTTTTCCAAATTCGCACAAGGCAGTTGCAATATGAGCCTGTTCTATAAGCTCTAAACTCTTATGAATCTTTTTATAAAGACGAATTTCTCCCGAACCAGCAATTCCGCACAGCAACTTTATAAGTTGTCTTTTTCCTTCCGGCAACTCAAGAGAACGCACATACATCTGATTGGAAGGACAAAAAACATCAATATCCAAGACATACGTTTTGCTGTTTACGCTCACAGACCAGTGAAGCTGCTCTTTTTCATCTTCACCATTTGGAGTTTGCGTACACTCATAAATCGTTTTATATGAACGCTTTGAAGAATCCGCAGCAAATTCATTATAACGCCCCTCAAAAAATGTCAAAACTGAAAGTCGCTTGTTATATTCCCCATGCACTGCAAACACTGAATTCTGCATTAATTTTCCCGTAAAAATGCTCGTTAAATTTGATGACGATATATGAAACCAATCCGCCAAACCTGTCTTTTGCCAAATATGTTCAATGTATCCAAATGATTTTTTAGCAGAAACAACATACTCCTTTCCATCAAAAACCACAGTGCCGGCAAATGTTGTTCTCGCTCCTGGACAAGACCATACATTCATTTTATCTTTGAATCCGTGTGAAAACGCAAGATCCTTTTTATACCGCAAATTCCATTGCATAGTTCCGCTATCACATAAAAATTCTGGATGTTCATTGATACTGTTCTTTGAACAAACTATCTGCCCTTCAAGCGTGTCATCGGTAAAATGGCAGCATTCAGTTCTGACATCAAAACTTCTCTGGCTCATAGACACATTTTTTACAGACTCATAATCACAAAGTGATTTTGGAACCACCCCTCCCAAAACACCCGCACGAACCGCCATATATGATGGCAACACAAGTTCTTCGCTTTGTAAATTTTTAGCGGCAACAGACCCCGCAAGCATATTGTGCAAGTCTTCTGGTGAAATATTCACGCGCGGTTTAAAGCCCAGCACAACTTCATGAGGATTTATATATGGATTTACAGTGGCAAGTTCTATAAAAAATGTACTTTCTTGGCCAGAAATTCGTTCTGTCGCATTAAATATATATCGAAGGATATTAAACCCATTTCTCTTGAAACACTTTTTTATATTATATTTAAGAAGCCCCGCAGTTTTATTTGACGCCCCCATTTTGATACCCCTCAAAATTGCAAGTTGTGCGAAAATAAAAAACACACTATTACATTTTCGGAATAATCATAGAATAATTTTAGTGAAATCTAATTAAACAGCGAATCGATTTTTTTATTTACATCACGTGCCTCTTGAGGAAAATTTTCATTAAGAAATTGAAAGCAAGCGACAGCCACCTCCTGCACGTGTTCATACCAGATAGTATACAGTTCGTCATTTATATCTTTTCCAGGATATGGCGCACCCTGAACATCTGAAACCAACTGCCTGAGCATCTCGATACATTTCATTGCATTTTTATCTGTATTTTTCACTACATTCCTCCCATATACATTTTTTTATCGTTATGAACGCACAATTTTTACTCGCAATGCGAGCAAAATACGAGCACTTCAAGCAAACTCGTTAACGAGTGTAGGGTGCCCCCTGTGTATTTCGCTACCAAAACTGGTATGGCGTGTTGTAATGCCTCATCTTCCGCCTTCCGTTTTGTACAGGAGTTTGCAACTAATCTTCTATATATTATAGCGGCAAATCAATAATAACGCCAGTCGATTTTTGAAATTTTCTTGATTTATCACAGATAACAACGCTTTTTAGTGATTTTGCATTCTTCAAAATAGATGCAGCGGCATTTCTCAATTTTTCTGGAGAAACACATAAGATTCCCTTCACTTTTTCTATCTTGTCATCTTCATCGATACAATCAAGCACATGGAGAAACCCTCTATTGCCCCTTGCTCGCGGAGAATGCGGCTGCTGCTCCTCTCCATACGTTCCTGCAATCATTCTGCAAAGCTCATCATCCTTGATAACAGTATGTGCCGCGTCTGAAATGCATTCAAGGAATGTGTCAAGTGATTTTTCAGGCGATGGATCACGATATGTTGAAAGCATAAAAATTCCTGGCACGTTTATACTTGATGCATACGCACCATACGCGCCGCCTGTTGTACGAATACGCTCCCAAAGAGACGTTCCAGAAAGATAATGAGCAAGTACAATTTCACAAGCATTTTCTTCATCTCCAAAACATGAACTGTCTATGGCAGCAGCGGCAAATCCAATGGAAGATGAAAACGAAAACCGTTCGTTTGTTTCAAAGCGCGATTGACCAGGAAGAATTGTTTTTTCAAGCAAAAAATTTTCGCCGTTATGCACAGATGGTGAAAGGGGAACAAAAGCGCATTTTTCTGCAAAACCGCTCAGTCTTTCCTCAACTTTTTGCATATTTTCAGAATCAGAAACAACGTGGATCAGCGCGCCAGATGTTTTTAGCGTTTTTGCAATCGCTTCAAACCGCGCGGAAAGTGTCTCCATCCCCTCATTACAAATTTTGTCAATCGCAAACACCTGTGTAAGTCCATACCATATTTCTTCTGCCGAAAGCGAGCGAGACTTGGCTCGCCGAGCCCTCAACGCAGCAAGCCTATTTCCATGGGGAATGACGCTCGCCTTAAGCGAACTTTTAAACTCCAAAGTCAAATTGTGAAGTCTCTTTACATCGGTGAAATCCGTAGCGGAAATGCAAGACGAAAGCAAATCCAATGCACACTCTATTTTTGGCGTAAATGTTTTCACCGAAAAAACTATCCAATCACGATCGTAGGCGTTTATCCGTGCAATGCGCTCTTTTGCTTTTTGAGCCCTTTCTGTTTTTGCCGAAGTTGCCGAATAAAGACGACAAAAAAGTCCGCCCGTTGAAACAGCCTCTTCCTCTGCACATTCAGCCCACGACTTTCCTTTCCAGCCCATATTTGTTGCACAATATGAATAAAGCGAAAGATACATATAGTCATCGGCGGAAAGAGCGTCAACGGGAATCCACACTTCGATGTAGGAAATGCCATTTGTCGCCTCTGTATTTTTAAACAGGGGAATAGCATTTTCTCCGCATTTTACAACGCTTTCTTCAGTTACTATATGCTCGGTGGTAATTTTTAAATCTGAAAGCTGCAAGCGCGGAATACAGGCAATTTCAGCCTCCGTTTCTCTCTTTTGTTGATATGAATGAAATTCTGCAAGTTGATTTGCCAGCCGCTCCTTTTTTTCGCGGGATTTAAAATTCTTTGAAATGGCTTTTATCATCTCCCGTTCCTTCTGCGTTCTCTCTTTGAGATACGATTTTGAAGGACTGACCACACTATATGAAGCGTTTTTATTTTCAACAAGATATTTTTTTATCAAATTGACCGTGTAGTTTTTATCAGCACGCACATTTTCTCGCAGTCGCTCAAACGCCGCTCGATACAAAAGCGTTGATGCAGGACTTTTTCCATAATTCCAACCGTTCAATGCGCGATTAAGCAAAACGAGCGAATAAGGACCATCGACACGAACAATTTCTCTGTTTGCAAATTCCACTGACATCAGAGCGGCATCTATAGAATTGTGATCTATTCCGTTTTCACAAATGCTTTTTAAAACAGCAGTTATAATTTCAAAAACTTTTTCTGCATTTTTTTCTTGCACTCCGTGAAGTCCAAACGACAGCATACATTTTCTTGCAAAGTTATGACAGCCATTAGAGGGGGCAATATCATCGCCAAGTGCACTTTCCAAAAGAGCCTTTGTTAAAGGCGAGCCATCATGACACGTAAGCACTTCAGCAATAAAAACGCACTCAACAAAACTGTTTAAATCTGAAGTGTCACCACAAAGCCAATTCATAGTCACTGTAGAACCAGTCGCCCCCGTTGCAGGAGCAGTTTCTTTTAGATACACAGGATGTGAAAACGGCGAAGGAATTTCTATTTTTTCAAAGCAGGACAAATCAGCACGGGAACTGTTACCTTCATATTTTTTTTCAAGACGAGAAAGCAGTTTTTCCTGCAAGAAGTCCAATTGCTCTTCTGTTGGTATATTTCCATAAAGAAAGAGAAGGCAATTTTGAGGGGTATAAAACTGTTTGTGGAACGATTTAAAGTCCTCGTAGGTAAAATTCAAAATCTCAAGAGGATCGCCGCCAGAGTCAAATGAATAGTTCGTGTCAGGAAAAAGGGAGCGGAGAATTTTAGTTTCCGCAACAGATTCAAAGGATGAGTATTCGCCCTTCATCTCATTATAAACAACGCCCTGAATTTCAAAATCGCCCTTTTCGTTTAACTCAATGCGATGCGCCTCCTGCATAAAAGCCTCGTTTTTTAGCAGCGGAAAAAACACTGCGTCAGCATACACATCAAGCAAATTGTAATAGTCCGCCTTCACCATCGACGAGGCGGGATAAACCGTTTTGTCGGAATACGTCATAGCGTTTAAAAATGTGTTTACGCTTTGATTCATCAAATTGGTGAACGGCTCCTTTAGCGGAAATTTTTCAGAGCCACAAAACACCGAATGCTCAAGTATATGCGCCGCCCCCGTTGAGTTCTTGATCGGAGTTCTAAAAGAAAAGGCAAACAGATTTTCCTCATCGCTATTTAAAAGGTGGAAAATTTCAAGACCTGTTTTTCTATGACGAAGATAGATCCCCTCGGAATCACAATCGGGAATTGGTTCAACTGAAATCACATCAAAGCCTTTGTACTGTTTTGGAAAGGTGTTTTTGTTACACATAAATATCGTCATCTCTCCCCTGAATAATCAATTTTCCTTCATTGTACGCTTCTCTCATTGTTTTAAAGAAACCTTCCGTTATCCTTTTGCATTCAGACTTTAGAAAACGTCCTGCATAATTCTGCTCTTCGTAAACTTCGCTGCGCTTTCCGCTTGAAACGCAAGAAAGTATTTTTTGTCGAAAGGCATCAGGTTTTCCCGCCACAAGCATAGCAATGTCCAACGCGCTGTATTCCCGAAGCGTTTCCTGAACAAATTTGTCATCCGCATGCACTATGTCATCAAGCGTGAATAGCCTATTTTTTAAATCCATCGCTAATTCGGGGTCGTCGTAAGATATATTTGAAAGGATTTCGCTTTCTGCACTGGAATCCATTTGCTTTAAAATTTGAGTTAATACATTTCGTCCGTCAATGTTTTCACCGCCGTCATCGTCAACAAATGCGAGGGCTTTTTTTCGCAACGTTTCATCCACAGTCTTTATCACTTCGGGTGAAACAGCGCCCATTTTTGCAAGCCGATGCACAATTTCTGTTTTTTCATCGACATTCATAAGATTTATAACGCCCGCCGCCTTTTGAGGCTGTATATTTGAAAGAACTACTGCTTTCACTGCACCGCTCTCTCCATTAAGAAGATGAAAAATCCGCTCTTTTTTTGCAGTGTTCAAATAGTCAAACGGTCTGTTTCCCTTGAACGGTGCAACTTTTTCAATAATGGCGGCGGCTTTTTCAGGACCGTATACTTTTTCAAGGATTGCACGAGCGGTTTCCTTGCCGCCTCCTTCAGAAGCAGTTTTGTAAAGCCCTTGAAATTCCTCCAAAATGGAAAGAGCTTCATCATCGCCCACAGATTTTATCGTTGCAATTTCAGGTATTATTTTTTCAGTTTGCTCTGCACTCAAAAGGGGAAGGATTTTCGATGCCTCGTCAACGCCAATTAAAACAAGGAATTTTGCAACCCGTCTATAGACAGAATCTTTTTTCCTTTCTGGAACAGGAACTTTATACAGCCCATCTTTTTCCGAATTGTTCGCTACTTTTTCCGCATTCAAAATCTCGTCAAGCCGTTCATTCACGCCTTTAAACGGAATGCGTTTTTCATCGTTATTGCTATATGCACGTGCACGCATATCATTCAAATTCATAGAGATTATGATAGCATAAAAAATGTATTTATGATACTATAATTTAAAAAGGAAAATAACAAGTTTTATTGCGGAAAGGATTGTAGGGGCTGGCGAAGCCAGTTCCGAAGATAGCACGAAGTGCGTACGTAGGAATGAAGCGATCGCGAAACCCCGAAAAGCCTGTTTGTGCGGAGTGTAACGGAGCACAAGCCGCCCAAATTTATATATATGTGTAAAACTTGAGTTTACAACACAGACTGATAGGAGGGTCTTATGAAAAAAACACTTTCTATGGGAACACTTTTCCTTGCTTTTTCCATTTTGTTTTTTTCTTGTGGAAAAAATAACATGAACAGGGATGGTGCTTTTACCTACGGAGCAATAAATGCAGCCGCTCCACGCACTTCCAGTAAAAAGATGGCAATGGCAAATAGTACTGCAGCCTTCGCAGAGGACATGGCTTACGATTTTGATGAAGTGGCAATGGCAGAATCAGAAGAAGCAGGAGAAACTCCCGCCACAGGAAATAAAGAAGAAAAAACAGAACGAAAGCTCATAAAAACAGGTTATCTTACTATTGAAGTTTCAGACCTTGCAAAATCGGAAAACGCAGTTGAAGCGTGGTGCAAACAGTTTGATGGCTATATCGCAAACACATCAAATTCCGAACAATTTTCAAATTTCACCGTAAAAGTTCCATCATCGCAATTTGACGAAGCAATGAAAGCCATTGGTGAAATCGGAATTGTTAAAAACCACGGAATTTCAACTCAGGATGTGAGCGAGCAGTTTTATGACTTGCAAACACGCCTTTCCACAAAAAAAGTTATGAAGAAAAACCTTGAAAAATACCTTTCACAGGCAAAAGACATAAAGGATTTGCTTCAAATTGAAACAGAATTGAATTCGGTAATCTCAGACATTGAATCGATGGAAGGACGAATGAAACGCCTTTCAAATCAAATAGATTATTCCACAATCAATATAACAATGCAGTTGCCGTATGGAAAAACAGACTTGAACATTACCTTTCCAAATGCATCAAATGGATTGAGAAGATTCATTTCAAACATAATCTCATTCTTTGCAAACTGCCTTGTTGTATTTTTCTATATAATAATCGGGGGCATTCCTGTTTTAGCTATCCTTGCATTCCTGTATTGGCTTTTGCTTGGAAAAGTGGGGTTATTGAAAAAACTGTATCTCCGATTGAAAAAGTGAAATTCTTTTCCACAGGGAACAAAATATAATTGAAAATGCCAGTTGAAATTGAAATTACAGTAAAACCTGCAAAGGAGAACGACAAAAAACTCGTCACTATGCTTTGTGAAATCGCCCTTAAAAAAAAGGGAGTTGTTTTCACTCGTGACGAGGTGACTTTTTCTCTTGTAAAACGTTCTGTTGACGCACGGCACGGAAACGTGAAAATACATCTTCGCTACAAGGCCTTTCTTGAAAAACCGCAAAAGTCGCACGAAAATGAAGAAAACGATATGTTGCCTGATCTGCCAAAATGGAAAAAAGTTTCGGGAGAAAAAAAAGTTATCGTTGTGGGTTCAGGGCCCGCCGCTCTTTTTGCCTCTTTAACGCTTCTTGAAAACGGAATAAAACCGCTCATCATAGAGCGCGGAGAAGAAACGGCAGAGCGAAAAAAAACGATCGCAAAAATTTCAACGCACGGAACGATAGACCCAAACTCCAATTATTGTTTTGGAGAAGGAGGTGCCGGCACGTTCAGCGATGGAAAACTGTATACAAGAAGTGACAAACGTGGGAACGTTGGACGAATTTTGCAAATTTTCGTGCATTTTGGAGCAAACCCTGCGATTTTAACAGAGGCGCATCCGCATATTGGAACGGAAAAACTTCCTCCCATTGTAAACGCAATAAAGGATTTTATACGGGAGCAAGGCGGAGAATTTCATTTTAACACAAAATGCACCAATCTTCTGCTGCACGAAAAGGAAGTGTGCGGAATACAGACTGAAAACACAAAAACCGGCGAGCATTTTGCATTTTATGGAGATGCAGTTTTGCTTGCAACCGGTCACTCTGCAACTGACATTTACGCTATGCTTTCAAAAATCGAGCCAAAATGCCTTGAAGCAAAAACGTATGCTGTTGGAGTGAGAATTGAACACCCTCGAACCCTTATTGATTCAATTCAATACCACGGACATACAAGCGGAATGGAAGCGGCGGAATACAGGTTGACTTCTCAAATTGACGGAAGAGGCGTTTACACATTTTGCATGTGTCCAGGAGGATTCGTAGTTCCCTCTCAAAGCACAGAAGATGAAATTGTCGTAAACGGAATGAGCGCATCACGTCGAAATTCGCTTTGGTCAAACTCCGCAATTGTCGTTGAAACAAAACCGTGCGACATTCCAAAAAATTTTTTCGATAAAGCAAAAGAAGAAAACTGCCCTGCCCTTGCAGGTTTGTATTTTAGACGGTTTTTAGAAACAGAAACAAAGAGGCAGGCATCCTTTTCTTTAAATGAATTAAACAACGCCTCACCGTCCAGTTCGCAAGCTGCACCCGCTCAACGCGCAACAGATTTCATACAAGGAAGGCTTTCAAGAACCCTGCCAAAAAGCAGTTACACGCCAGGACTTGTTTCATCTCGCCTTGACAAATGGCTTCCACAACATATAAACAGTCGCATAAAAGCCGCCCTCAAATCATTCGACAAAAAAATGCACGGTTTTATCACCAACGAAGCAGTTTTAATCGCAAGCGAAACAAGAACAAGCACCCCCGTTAGAATCCTCCGAGATGAAAATGGAGAATCCCCCTTTTTAAAGAACCTGTACCCCGCAGGAGAAGGCTCCGGCTATTCAGGCGGCATCGTTTCTAGCGCAATGGACGGAGAAAAGTCTGCACGGAATATTCTAGAACGGTTTTAAGGGGAGTTTTATAACAAACAACATAATAAAAATGACGGCACAAAAAAATCCACCTGATCAAAATAACTTTCTCGCCACGGCACTTGAGCGGGAATTACTTTCCCTCATCGGAGAGGACAAAACGCTTACGGCGGAAGAAATTGCCAGTAGGTTTTCCATAGAACAAAACACGGCAGCATGGAACGCACTTGAAGGCTGTCTCGCAAAGCATTTCGTCAAACAGAATGAAACAGGGCATATTATCCTCACAGAATCTGGCAGAAGACAGGTTTAATTTTCCTTTTCTTTTGGGCGGCTTTTTGTTGCGCTTCGCTTCACAAAAACCATGCTGTCCGCCCTTCGCCGTCTTACGCGGCTCATCCCTACGCATACGCTACGGGACTGCTACGCAGGGGCTCCCATCATTGCCGCAAGAAAGCCGTTCACTACAGCGCATTGTACTGCCATGCTACGACTTCCCAGCGGTAGCGGCGATTTCCCGATGTCCGTAATATCCTACGCCACACGTATGAAATTTTCTGCGCCAGCATAATCTCAATTTTAAGTCTTATACATTCTCACCGTTTTAGCTTTAGTTTTTCAAGCAGCCGATTGGGATAACAAAAACACCATCTTCTCTTCTATATCCGTATTGAGTTGCCGTAATCACGAGTTTCAAACTTGGAAACAGCAGCGGACAGTTTTTTTCTTTTTCGTTATATTCCGCCACCAGCTTTTCAATTTCACACAAATGTTTTGCACCCTCCTCAACGTCGTTTTGTCCAAGTTTGAACTCAATCAAAGCATATCTTCCATCATTTAAATGGAGCACACAGTCTGCCTCAAGTCCATAGCGATCATGATAGTATGACACCTTGCCGTCATAAGCAGATGTATAAACCTTCAAATCCCTGATACAAAGAGCTTCAAAAAGAAAGCCTAACGTTTTAAAGTCTTTATCAAAATAGTTTGGAGAAACACCCATCGCGGCAACTGCAATTGATGGATCTATCAAATTCCGTTTTTTAGAAGACCGTATCGCAGTTTTAGAACGAATAGAAGGTGACCACGCCTCAATGTCATCAACGATATATAATTCTTCCAAAACAGAAAGGTAATCATATATAGTTACATCGCTCACAGTATGATTTGCCTTGACATCAGCAAGCACTGTTTTTTTCTCTGCCAATGTGCATACATTTCTGCTATATGATTTTAAAATAGCCTGTGCAACAGAGGGACTTCTTTTGATGCCATCTATTTTTGAAATATCAACTGAATATGTCTGCCTATACAAATCCCGTGCAATTTCCAGTTGAGCGTCTTTTGAAGAAATATTCAAACTTCCCGGCCATCCACCACGGCATATTGAAAAAATCACATCATCTATAGCCATATCCGACTTGCAGCTAGAAAACGAATCGGGATTATTAAATAACTCCAAAATTGATACTGTTCCATTGGACTCCCCACTTTCAAAAAGGCTCATAGGATACATAGTCAATCGTGAAATTCTCAGAGTGCCTGTATGAGGTGTTTCAACCTCTTTTGCAGAAGATCCTGTTAGGATATACTGCCCCTTTTCGCCAGAATCATCAACATCCTTTCGAATCGCTCCAAATAATTTTGGTGCATCCTGCCATTCGTCAAAGAGAATTGGCTTTTCTCCAATCAAAAGCTTCTTGGGAAAGGTTGACGCTATCATCAGAAGATTTTCCCTGCGTTCTTCATCTTGAAACTCGACTATCGTCCTTGCCTTTTGCCGTGCAGATGTAGTTTTTCCACAGCCTTTTGTCCCAAGAAGCCAAACAGCACCAAATGCAGACATTCTGAGGTCAAGAACATCATCAATTATTCTTTTTTTGTATTCCATTATGAAATCTCCCATTGCATATTAGCATATCTAGAAAAGAAAAACTAGATTTACTTTAGTAATTTGTGGTATTTTGTTTAAGTAATTTGTGGCGTTTTACTTTAGTGATTTGCGCTGTTTTGTTTAAGTAATTTGTGGTGTTTTACTTTAGTGATTTGTGCTGTTTTGTTTAAGTGATTTGTGGTATTTTACTTTAGTAATTTGCGCTGTTTTGTTTAAGTGATTTGTGGCGTTTTACTTTAGTGATTTGTGCTGTTTTGTTTAAGTGATTTGTGGTATTTTACTTTAGTAATTTGCGCTGTTTTGTTTAAACGATCTTGATTTTTCATCAAGCGGATTTTCAGATTATATAAAAGGAAATTAGATAGCGTAGATTTTTTTTCATTACTAGGATAAGCTTATGTGGGAAATATATTTTTACTAGACAAATATGGCGTTTTATCATAAAATATAAGCATATTTAGACAAAAGTGACGTGTTAAAAAAGGGGCGTTAATATGAAAAAATACAAGGACGTGCAAACAATTTTATCCGAACTGGGCGAGACGTTGAAATTGTACAGGGTTTCGCTGAACCTGTCGCAGGCAGACATTGAAGAGAAATCCGGCGTATCAAAAAGGAGCATCTCCCGGCTGGAGCAGGGCGACGGAATCCAGCTGGACAACTTCATAAAAGTCCTGTCGGCGCTGAATCTCGAGGACAACCTGTCCGTTCTCGTGCCGAATATAAAAAACCGCCCGTCCTATCACCTTGACAAAGAGCGCAAAGAAAAACGCCGCGCAGGAAAAACAGGAGAAAAGAAAACGACATTCCAATGGGGAGACGAAAAATGAACGATACAGCAGAAGTGTACCTTTGGGGAACGAGAATAGGAATCATCCATCAGCCGCGCGGCCGCAAGTACGCATCCTTTGAATATGACAGAAACTTTTTGAACAGCGGGATTGAAGTCTCTCCGCTTAAAATGCCGCTCGCATCCAACGTGTATGAATTCCCTGATTTGGCGGACGGCGCGTTCCACGGACTGCCGGGGCTTGTTGCGGATTCATTGCCAGACAGGTTCGGCAACGCAGTCATAGAAAACTGGCTTTTGTCGCGGGGCAAGTCAATCTCAGACTTCACCGCCATAGACAGGCTCTGTTACACAGGAAAAAGGGGCATGGGGGCGTTGGAATATGTCCCGGCAACGGCGGACATAGAAGACATCGATGAAAACATCGATGTACAGGAAATGGTGCGCTTCTCTTCCGAAGTCCTAAACGACCAAAAGAAAATCACTCTGAACGCAAAAAACAAACTCGCCTACTCACAACTTGTTCAAGTGGGAAGCTCTGCAGGCGGCGCAAGGGCAAAGGCACTCATCGCATGGAATGAGCGGACAAACGAGGTGAAATCCGGACAATTGCAACTTGGCGAGGGGTTTGATTACTGGCTTATGAAATTTGATAACGTTTCAAAAAATGGCGACCATGGGCT
>JAAVAO010000015.1 GCA_014803985.1 Treponema sp. | reverse complement strand
GTCCGTGCTGTTTGCTGTTTCGCATTGGGTAGCAGGGGAATCTTCTTTTTCCGCATGTTCGGCAGCCTCTGTCTGTTCGTTTTCCGTAGAATTCTCATCTGCAAAAAGATTTTCCGCTGTGGGAAGAATGCACTCTTCGCTTGAACTCTCCAATAGGTTTTCCACCGTTGGAAGAGTGTAGTCATCGCTTTTTTCCACGGGGTTGTTAGTTTCCGCATCCAACGACTTGTCGCTTTCATTTTCAAGCGGCGTTTCAGAAGAAGTGTCAANGGCAGATNNAACTTCATTTTNATCAGTTATATTTTCCACCGTCGGNAGAGTGTAGTCNTCCGCGCTGTTTGCNGTTTCGTCNTTTGCGACAGGGGAATCTTCTTCCTCAGGAGTGGTGGCAATGGACGCTATAGCCTCACTTTCATCATTTTTAATCTCTCGTCCACTTTCAATATCACCATCTTTTTGTTCAACAACATCAATAGTATTTTTCGGCTTTTCCGTTGTTTCGCTCTGTTCGATGAGTTGNGAGGGTTGTGATTTTTCAAGGGNGGCTGCATTTTTAGATTGTTTGCCTAGTTCTTCAAGTCTATTAAACAGTTCACGTGCAGAATGCAGTTTTATATCTTCGCTTTTAGTTACAAACGTTGTTCCCAAAAGTTGTAACAGATCNGTCACCGATATAATAGAACTGTCGTCCTTTTCAGAATATATTTTTTTTAAGTTTTGCAAGAAANNTTTTTTCGTTTGCGTAAAATTATGTATGCATTTTTCAAATTCCTCTTGAGAATGACAGCAAAAATCTATTTCAAGAGTGCGCGCCTTCTTCATTTCTCCGCCGGAAAATCCTTCTGGCACAAAAAGGCAAATGCTGATTTTATTTAAAAAAATTGTTTTTACAAACTGGGCGAGTGTTTTCCAATGTCGAGGGTAATCTAGCACATTAACAACTATNAAGTCAGGGTTGATTTCTTCGATGTTATCAAGAGCCTTTACAAGCCACTTATAGTTGATGACATCCATTCCNTTTTTTAAGAGAATATCTTCAACAAATTCAAGAGTTTTTACATCGTCTGAAATTACCAGTGCCTTCATAATTTCTATTTCCTCTATTCTGTACCCAAGTTTGTAACTGTATAATCATAAATCTGCCAAATTCCTTCCCGTTGACGCACTTTGTACACGTAACTTTTCTTTTCATGGAAATTTGGATATTTAAACCACTCTGTAACAGTAACCATTCCTTCCGTTTTTGTGTATACTGTTTTTTCAATTTCAAATTTTTCAGGAACTGCAACAATGTCATTGTCAATTCTCGCTTGCATCAAATCCGCCTTATAATTTGCAATCATACGCTCTCTTTCNTCTGCTGAACTTCTTGTGTATCTTTTGCTGGATGCAGGATTTCTCATAAGCATAGCCTCAACATCCATATACAAAAAGTATTGATCCCAAAGAGATTTTTGCCGTGCAATAATCGTTTGCTCAACAACTTTGTCAGGTGAAATTTCCTCTGGGATAAGCACGGCAACTGAATTTGCCTCAACAGGAATAAAAGTNCCTGCCGCCGCCGATGGAGAAGGGCGTATTTCAAGCGCAAGTCGATTTGAAGGTATAGAAATTATTTTTGATTTATACAGTTCAGGATAAAAATTCATCTCCACATAATAAAGAGAAGGCTCTGCAATATCTATATATTCCTTTAGATTTTCCACAAAAGAATATTCTTCGCCACTTTCAATTGCAATTTCCCTAAAATAGACAGTTTTGTTTGAAGTGCGTTTTTCCCTGATATTTGAAGTCTGTGGAAGCCACGTGTTTTTTATCGTACACACTCTAAAGTCAAGACTGAATATCCTGTCATCAGCAAGTTTAAATCGAAAGGTGTCGGGAGAATTGTTTTTTATTGAAACATGCACTTTTATTGGATTTGTATCAATTTCACCAGGATANTACATTGTCCTGTCAAAATATCTTATGGAAATGGAAATTCCCTCGTATTTGTCAGAGTCTAATTCAATGGATGCTGCATTTTGAGCAAACATCATCTCGCCAAAGATAAACAAAAATGATATAATCACATATATTTTTCTTTTCAATTTATACTCCACAGTTTAGATTGAAGACAATGTTTCTAAAATAACTTTAGAAAATTCTCTTTTTATTTTCGGATGCTTTTATGAATACTTTATCACCAAATTTCATTAAAAATCTACTCTCCTCATACCTGANTTTTTCGGAAGCTGCGAAAAATATATCGGATCCAATGCAAGCCTTTCCTATAAGTATAACAGGAATTCAAGGTTCTCTCTATAGTTTCTTTATTGCAGAATACATAAAAAATGCAAATTTACGAAGAATTTCGACTCTTCAGTATACAACGGCGGGCTATAGTTCAAAGGCACTTGAAGATCCTGCGACCCTCCCAAACTCAGACGCAGTAATAATCGTTGCGGGAGAAAGAGAGGCNTTTTCTCTAAAAACAGATTTTAATACGATTTTTCCAGAAGCAGAAGTTTTTGTGATCCCGACATGGGGCACTTTGACATACAGACCNGCTACACCAGGTTCAATAACATTTGGAGAGCGAGCAGGGGCTCTTTCAAAGATGGCGTTCAGCAATCNGCGCGAAGCAGACAATTCCACCGCTCTTGCATGTTCACCGCGCATTTTTATAATTCCGCAAAAAGTTATGCTCACTCCCGTTCCACCTCCTGAATATATGACGGCTCTTTGCTTTGAACTTTCAAAAGGAAAACAAATTGACACAATGAAAATTGCGCAACGTCTTTCAGAGATTGGGTATACGAGAGTGCCACGAGTAACAGTGCGCGGAGAATTCAGCATACGAGGGGAAGTGCTGGATATATTTCTGCCAGATTCAGAAAACGCCGTCAGAATAAACTTTGACTTTGACACAATTGAAAAGATAAAAACATTTGACACGGAAACACAAACGACAATNAAAACAGTGGACTCCGTTTTGGTCTANCCAATGAAAGAAGTGGTGTGGAACGAAGCACTTTTAGAAAAATTAAAACTTATATTGGAAGCAGACGAGCAAAAAAATCCACGCACAGAAGAAGCGAATGAAGCNNCTGAAAAACTTATTTTGGAGCTTGAAAACGTTGGGATGAGTGCAGGNGAGGAGCTTTTTTATTCTTCGCTGTGGGAAAAGAAATATTCAGTGTTTGACTACATTCCAAAGAACACCGCCGTATTTATTATGGACTATGACCGCCTTGCGAATTCTCAAAGCAGNGTAAGCAANGAACTGTTTGGTATGTATGAAAAATCAAAAAAAGATTTTCCTGTTTTGCCACCANAAGAAATATCGTTTGCTTTCGATTCTGTNATAGANAATATATCANNATGTATAAAATTTTGCACATTACTGTCTGAAAATTCCTCNNTNTTAACAGAAAATCTAATAAATGTTCATTCCGAACCTTCACAAAGTTATTTTGGAAATATAAACTATCTGAAAGATCAGTTAAAAAGACTGCAAAATGACGGCTGGTCGGTTTTTATATTTGCAGACAATGAAAACCAATCGGTTAGAATAGGAGAGATTTTAAAAGACTTTACCACCCCAGAAGATGACAGCGTAAAGCCACTAGTGATTTTTGGAAAGGCGATTTCAGAAGGCTTTATTGTGCCTGACATAAAACTTCTCGTCATTCAAGAAAACGAAATTTTTGGAAGAAAAAAATACACTCCAAAATCATTGCGCACAGCAAAAAGCTCGAAACTTGACACGTTCGTTGAATTAAGCCCTGGCGATTATGTTGTCCACGTAAACTATGGAATCGGAATTTTCAGAGGAATTGATCGCGTAAAGGCAATGGGCAACGAACGCGACTATATAAAACTGGAATATGAAGACAAGGAATTTGTTTTTGTTCCAATTGAGCAAGTGAATCTTGTGCAGCGTTACATAGGCAACGAAGGGAATCCTCCAAAAATCGATAGACTTGGAAGCAAGGCGTGGGAGGCACGGAAGAGCAGGGTACGGGCAGCAGTTGAAGACCTTGCACAAAAACTCATCGACCTTTACTCGCGCAGAAAGGCGGCGCACGGATTTCCTTTTCCAAAGGACACTGAATGGCAGACGATGTTTGAAGCGGCTTTTCCGTATGAAGACACTCCTGACCAAATCACTGTCACTGAAGAGGTTAAGCGAGATATGGAAAAGCCAATTCCAATGGATCGCTTGATTTGTGGAGACGTTGGATATGGAAAAACAGAAATTGCATTGCGAGCGGCGTTCAAGGCAGTGATGGGTGGAAAACAAGTTGCGTTTTTAGCACCGACTACCATTCTTGCCGAGCAACATTACGAAACATGTATAGGAAGGTTCAAGAATTTTCCCGTAAAAATCGCGCAGCTTTCTCGTTTTGTTCCGAGAGCAGAGCAAAAAAAGACTTTAAATGCGCTTTCGGAAGGAAAAATTGACATTCTTGTGGGAACGCACAGAATTATTCAAAAGGATGTTGTCTATAAAAACCTCGGACTTATGATTATAGATGAAGAGCAGAGGTTCGGCGTAAAAGACAAAGAAAGATTGAAGGTCATTAAAAACAACATAGACAGCATTGCAATGAGTGCAACTCCGATTCCACGAACGCTTCACATGAGCCTTTTGACTATTCGTGATATGAGCATCCTTGCAACGCCGCCACAGAGTAGACAGGCTATAGAAACTGTTATTGATGAGTACACAGATGAAAGAGTGGCAAAGGCTGTTCGCAGGGAGGTTGAGCGGGGAGGGCAGGTTTTCTTTCTGCACAATAGAATAGAATCTCTCGATGAAACGCGTAAAAAGTTAGAACGTCTGTTGCCTGAAATACTGATAGACAGCGCACATGGACAAATGACCGTTGATGAACTTGACGATATTTTCCGCCGATTTAAACTGGGTGGATTCCATGTGTTAGTTTCGACAACGATCATCGAAAACGGAATAGATATTCCAAACGTGAACACTATCATTATAGACAGAGCCGATATGTATGGCGTTTCTCAATTGTATCAACTGCGAGGGCGCGTTGGAAGAAGCGACAGAAAAGCGTATGCATATTTACTTTATCCCAAAAATAAGTCGTTGAGCGAAGTTGCAATGAAGCGACTTCAAGTTATCAGTGACTTTACGGAGTTGGGATCTGGATTTAAAATCGCAATGAAGGATATGGAAATTCGTGGAGCAGGAAACCTTTTGGGGCGTGATCAAAGCGGTAATGTATATTCCGTGGGATTTGATATGTATATGCGCCTTTTAAATGATGCAGTCAATCGCCTAATGGAAAATGAAAGCGATGCAAAACAAACGGAAGTCCTTATGGAACTTGAATATTCCGGATTTATTCCTGATACGTATGTTCAAAACCCACAGGTCAAAATGGAAATATACAAAAAAATCGCTGCAATTCAAACTGACAATGAATTTTCTTCCGTTTACCTTGAAATGGAAGACCGGTTTGGTCCGATTCCAGAAGAAGTTTTAAGTCTTTTGAGTCTTGCGCAAATTAGAATCATTTGCAAAAAACTCAACATCGCATCAATAAAAGAACGCGGAGGAATTGCAGAAATAGAATTTGCCCGTGTTTCAAATATCGATGTGAACAAAATCTTGCGACTTATTTCTCAAGGAAAAGGCAACATAAAACTCAATCCCCAAAAACCAAATGCACTCTTTTTAAACACAAAGGACATCGGTCTAAAAGAAAAACCCGACTTCCTAAAAAGAACGCTCGAAAGTATTTGAAATATTCAGGCTTTATACAGAGGATTGCTCGCTACACAATCACAACACGCAATTACGTAGGAATTGCGTACTTTTACGCAAAACTGACTAGAGTTTTTTTAGTTGCCATCGAGTTTGTATTACAAACTCGCACACAAAACTGGGCAAGTTGGGCAAGCCCAGCGACCAGAAGTCGAAGAAAAAAAACTGAAAACCCACGCACCTTCGCATATTTCAATATACACTAGCCAGTTTTGATAGCAAAGCGTACAAAACTGGAGGCGGAAGTCGAAGAATAAAAACTGAAAACCCACGCACCTTCCGCCCCTTCACTTTCTATAATGCATATTCTGTCTACCAAAGCATTATTTTAACACTTCTCCCTTTCTTTCAGCGTGGGCTAACGAAGTTTTGTTATGCTATTACCCCCCCCCCGTTGTCGTACACGGCAAACTCGTACTTCCTAAAGTTTATGCTCATCAATAATCCGATGCACATCATTGCAGTTAAAAGTGATGAACCGCCGTAAGAAAGGAATAGAAGTGGAATTCCTGTTATTGGCATAAGTCCCATGACCATTCCAATGTTTATGAAAAAATGAATTAAAAGCATTCCCAAAATTCCCGATGCGATATACACCCCGAATTTGTTTGAAGAGCCTTTTATAATGAATAAATTCCTGAGTATTATTATAAAATAAACGGCAAAAACTGCAATCCCGCCAATAAATCCTAGTTCCTCTGAAAGAATACTAAAAATAAAATCCGTGGATTGTTGCGGTAAAAATCGATAATGACTTTGTGTTCCGTGTAAAAATGAGCGTCCAAAAACACCGCCAGAACCAATTGCAATTTTTGATTGAATAATGTTCCAGCCAGAGCCTAATGGGTCAACTGAAGGATCCATAAAGATAATAAGACGCTGGATTTGATATTCCTTTAAAACCTTTCCCGCCGCCACTGAAAAGACT
The DNA here is from genome assembly GCA_014803985.1 of Treponema sp. Taxonomy (GTDB): domain Bacteria; phylum Spirochaetota; class Spirochaetia; order Treponematales; family Treponemataceae; genus Treponema_D. The sequence continues at coordinate 74,870 of JAAVAO010000015.1, read as the reverse complement.
AGTCCAATGGCAATGATCGCAAAAACATAAGAAATCCACAGGAAGTACTTTTTTCCGTGAAAATACCGTCGAACAATTAGTCCCAAAAAACAAACAAACGAAGTTGATAGAATTAAAAGCAATTTTAACTTAAAATTCCCAAAAACATTTATTGCAGAAACTGAATTATGCATAATAAATTCATTCCACACAGGAAGAACGGTAAACAGTATCGTCGATGCAAGTATACCAATCAAAAAAAGCAAATAGGTAACTGGAATGCCCGCCATAAAACACATAAAGAAAAATATTGGAATGTAAACGCTAGCCGTTCCCAAGTCTGGTTGAAGCAAAATTAAACCCGTTGGAACAGCAAAAATTATGCCTGAAATAATCAACCTCTTTAAGGGATATTCGTTTTCAGAGATATTGAGATAATGTGCCAAGAAAATAGTGAACACAATCTTTCCAAATTCTGACGGTTGAATTCCATAGTCCCCTATTCCAATCCAGCTTTTTGCACCGTTTACATATCGTCCGAACAATCTTGTGTAAATTAAAACGAGAAGCAATGCTCCGTAAAGATATGGAGAAAACCGTTCAATTCGGCGGTAATCAGTAAACGCAAAAATCATCATAATAACTAGACCAATGCTTCCCCAAATCAATTGCTTGATATATTCGTTTGTAACCAATGCGCCTTCTGAATTTATTCCCGCTGAATAAATGAACATAATTCCAATAGTAACTAAAATTAAAACGCACAGGAGCAAAATAAAATCTATAATTTCAAAAATGTTCTTTCCCATAAAATGCACTTCCCCTACTCTCTTCAGCTACTCTTGACGGCTTCTTTGTTTCATCAAATATTTAAAGCCAAGATCACTTATTGCTTCTTCAAATGTTTGGTTTGCAAAAATTCCCTGAAGTATAATATTTGTGGCATACGGAGCCCACCATTCCCAATCATTGCAGGCTTCAACAATCGCAGAGACAACAACCTGATCTTCCTTTGGACCATCGTACGGCGCATACGCAACCATCCATGAGTGCCAGCTCGTTGTGTATGGCTGCACTTCTGCCGTACCAGTTTTTCCAGCCGCCTGAACAATTTTATTGTGCATTGGGTATTGCGGAGTGCCGTCTGTTATCGTGTATAACATCGCCTCCTGAACCTCTTTCCAAATATGTTGCTCAATATCTGAAGTAAAGAGAACTTCTGGTTTGACCTCCCGCAACACCTCTCCTGTTACAGAATCTCTCACTTCCTTTAAAAGATGAGGTCTATATATAACGCCATTATTACAAACCATCGCAACCATATCGGCTAACTGCAAAGGTGTTACAAGTAAATAGCCTTGTCCGATAGATGCTGACATTGTATCTCCTCCAAGCCATTTTTGATGGAATCTCCGCTCCTTCCATTCAGCAGTTGGAATAAAACCCGACTGCTGGCTCGGCAGATCGATTTTTGCACTTTGCCCAAGACCAAAAATTTTTGCATACGCACCAATTTTGCTAATTCCAAGATAATCCCGCCCTATTATCCAATAGTAAATATCACACGATTGGGCAAGAGCGTTTTTCATATCAAGCCATCCGTGTCCCGGAGCATGTATATGGCAGTGAAAATACCTGTTTCCATAATACATTTGCCCTTTGCAATCGATTTTTTTAGATGATGAAAAGACATTTTCCTGAAGCATCGCCGTAGACATAATGATTTTAAACGTAGAAGCAGGCGGATAGGTAGCATTCACAACTCTATTTAAAAGCGGATTTTTTTCATCTGAAATCAATGATTGGTAATATTCACTGGAATTATCAGTATTAAAAATATTCGGATCAAAAAACGGATATGAAACCATCGCTAAAATTTCACCGTTTGAAGGCTTTAAAACAACGATTGCCCCCACCCTATTTCCAAGCGTTTTTTCAACAAGCTTTTGAATACGAGTGTCTATTGTCAAAACAAGATTATTTCCCATTTTTGGCTCTTGAATTTTTGCCTCTTCAGAAATAACGCGACCGCGAACATCGATTGTGCGGCTTTCCCAGCCTGGAGTGCCCTGCAAAAGGGTGTCATATTGTCGTTCAATTCCCGTTTTTCCAACAACACTTTTTTGAGAGTAGCCTCTATTGTACATAATATTCATTTCTTCTTTCGTTATGTTGCCGACATATCCAATGACATGAGAAATTGAACCAGTTTCAACATAGTTTCTCATAGGCTTTGAAATCCATGTTACGCCCGGCAAATCAGTTTTGTTTTCCGCAATGTTAGAAATAATTGAAAAAGGAACATTCGACCGAATTTGAATGCTTGAATATGAACGACGAACGTTTTTTGGAACATGCTTATCTATGTCGTATTTTGAAATTCCAAGATACGAAGCAAGACGTGTTGCCACTGTATCGTACATCCCATTTGGTATTTCGGCAGGAGTGAGTTCAACTGCAAAGGAATCTGTGTTAATCACCATTGGATAATCTGCATTTCTGTCAAATATTTCTCCACGTGGTGCTGAAATCATATTCACTTGGTTTGAAATTGTGTTTGATTGAATACGGTATTCCTTGCCTTGCACAATTTGAAGATTGTACAGCCGATAAGCATATATAATAAAACCCACGCCTATTAAGATTCCCAAAATAAGAATCCGCACATTTTTGTGAATTAAAGAGTCCTTGTTTTCTTCCGAATAAAAAGCCTTTGCCATTAGGCTATTCCCTCCGAAGAAGAAAGCGAAGTCATTCGGTCAAACGAACTTAAAATTTTGAAAATAAATGGAGTGAGCAGTGCATTTACAACAAGTTCAAACAAAAATGGAATTGAAACTATGCTATATACACTTGAAACTGCAGGGAAAAACAAGGAAATCATCCAAATTAAAAACACTTTTAACAGCGTTGCAATAAAACCTATCAATATAGGAATAAAAAATCCTCGATAGTTAATAGAAGAGCCGAACCAGCCGATTACATATCCAATTATAGTTCTAAAAATACAGTTAAATCCAAAGGGTGTTCCCGAAAGGAAATCGATAAAAAATCCTGATAAAAATCCTGAAAATTCCCCCATTCCTCGTCCATTTAATAGGGAAAAGTAAATCGAGCAAATCAAAAGCAAATCTGGAATGGCAGGCAAAAACGTTATATTGGAAATGATGGCAGTTTCAATAATAGCAACACAAAGCAAAATCAAAGCCGAAACTAAGTAAGACTTAACCATACTGTAACTCCTATAAATCGCCGCACATAAAATAGCAAATTCGCAAGCGTGTCGAAATCAAAGCATCGCGCCATTTGTGCAGCACTTCTATTCTTTTATGTCATTTGTTTCATAGAGGTTTACAACAATAACATTCTCAATTCGTGAAAAATCAATTATAGGAAGAAGCTCGATGTCCAAAGACGAATTATAATCCGTAACTGAAATTTTAGAAATTGTTCCAAGCGGAAGATCTCTCATATAGTTATTGTTTTCACCGGAGGTAACTATCACATCGCCAAAATGCAACTCAGGCAGAACGCGTTTTCGTATATATTTCATAGAGAGTGTGCCTTCGTAATTTCCCTTCCCTGAAACAAGACCTATATTCCTTGTATTTTGAATTCGTGCGGAAACCGTGCAATTCACATTATATACAGGCATCACAATGCTAGTGAATTTTCCAACCTGAACGATTTTACCAACAAGCCCTGAATTTCCATCTTGATACGCAATAACAGGCATATTTTTTTTAATTCCAGAAGAAGATCCCTTGTCAATAGTAAAATATGCATCAATATTATCTGTGTCACGAGCAATAATTTGGGCAGGATAGTTTTTTTCTTCAAGTGAATTTGAAAATTTTAACTGTTCGCGAAGCCTTTCATTTTCCTTTCGGATTCCAGTATTGGAACGGCGCATTTGTTCATAATTTTCAAGTTTTTTTACAAGGGCATCATAATCCCGCCTCAATTTTACAAGTTCATGCCCTGCGGTGAACATATTCATTATGCCCTTTGAAAGTGCGTGCACTTCTTTTTGTATTGTTGAGAATACTGTAAAGCCAATGGTTTTAAAATTCACCACAAAACTTCCAGAACTAAACGCAAGCATCATTCCAGAACTTAAAATGAGAATTACAAGAACAAATTCCGGCATCCTAAACTTGAATGATGCCTTTCTTTTAGTCGCCATAACCGTTAACTGTTAATCATTTAAGCTGTCATATATTGAGCGATCTGTGGACATATCTTTGAACAACTCAAACGCCTCGCCCGCTCCAATAGCAACGCATTGAAGTGGATTTTCCACAAGAATTACAGGAACTCCAGTTTCCTTTGAAATAAGCTTTGGAAGTCCTTTGAGCATAGAGCCACCGCCCGTCATAACAATTCCATAGTCAATGATGTCAGAAGCGAGTTCTGGAGGAGTTTGACTGATAACATTCTTTATTTCCTCTACAATCATTCTCACAGGATCTTTTAATGCTTCGCGAACTTCAACGCTGTCTATTTCAAGGCGACGCGGAAGTCCAGTAATTGCATCTGTACCCTTCAACTCCATTTTTTCAATGGTTTTATCAGGAGCGGCGTTTCCAATTTGAATTTTCAGTCGCTCCGCCGCCTGTTGGCTTATTAAAAGATTATGTATGCTCTTCACGTGCTTCACAAGAGCCTCATTGAATTTATCACCGCCAACACGTATAGAACTGGTGACGACCATTCCACCAAGTGAAATCACCGAAATTTCAGCCGTTCCGCCACCTATATCGCAAATCATGTGTCCTGCTGGTTCAAAAATCGGAATTTTAGCACCAATTGCAGCGGCTTTACTTTCTTCAATTACTTCAACTTCCTTTGCACCAGCCTTTAACGCCGCCTCTATAACAGCACGTCGTTCAACATCAGTGATGCAAGAAGGAATACCTATTTTCATTCTTAATGACTTTATAATCTGATGACGGGGAATAATTTTTTGCATAAAATACTTTATCATTCTTTCACAGCTGTCAATATCAGAGATAACTCCGTCTGCAAGTGGTCTGATCGCAATAATGTTGCTTGGAGTTTTTTCAAGCATATTCTTTGCATCCGCACCAACCGCTAAAATGCGTTTTGTGCCCTTTTCCACTGCCACAACAGAAGGCTCGTCAATTACAATTCCTTTTCCACGAACATAAATCAATGTGTTGCATGTTCCAAGATCAATTCCAATATCTGTTGAAAATCTATCAAAAAATCCCATAAGTCCTCCCGGATTTTATACCTTTCTATTTTTTAATCTTTCAAAATACATTTTCAAAGCCTCAATTTGCCATTTTCTCCAAAGTAAGAGGATGGTTCACCTGCACTTTCAAGGCTTTTCGCCATTCAGAGCGCGCTTTTGCTATATCACCTTGCTTTTCATATATAGTGCCAAGTCCATAATAAGCATCGGCGGAATTCTGTTTTTTTTTCAAAATTCCTTCAAATTCAAGGCGTGCATCATCATACTTTTGTTCATCAATATAAATCAATCCCAAAAGATTCATACTTTTTATAATAAGGTCATCGTCAACGCTTGAATTCTTTATTCTAAACAAATATTGTTTTGCCGCCATTGACTGCCCGATCTTATAATATTGTTCCGCAATTGAAAGCAACAGCGTATCTGACTCCCTCTTCAGCAACGCTTCTGTAAAAGACGATATGCTTTCCATTGGCTGTCCAAGAGCTGCATAACACAAGCCCATATACTCCGGTATATCGGACGCCTCATAGCCATGAGACTTCGCAAGACTCAAATATTTTAACGCTAAATCAGAATAATAGTAAGATGTTATTGTGTTTTTATAAAAATAAGATTTGCCAAGCATATACTCCAGTTGCGGGCGAACTTGTTTTTTCGCATTGTAAAGAGCGATTCTCATGCTGTTAATTGCCTCGTCAAGATACATTTGTGATGAGGACGTTTCTATTTGAGAAACCGCAAGATAAAAACTCGCATATCCATGATAAATTAAAGCCGCATTGTTATACGGATTTTCCTGTAATATTTGATAACTGATTTCATAAACGGCAGAATAGTCGTAGTCCTTCCACTTTTCAGCGACCGCGATGATAGTACCAGAGGCTTTGATATGTGAGTTGATTTTTCCAATAAAAAAAACAACGAAAAATACAATAACAATTGTTGAAAAAAAAGCGATTATAAGAGTGGGAACAAGTCTGCTCTTTCTTTTTACTATGCTATTGTTACTATCCATGCCAATTCCTATAAAAAACAGACGGGACAATAAGCCGGGTTCTGTCATCGCAAAAACGACATAGCCATCTATCTAAACTGCCTGTTGCCAAACAGTCTACAGCAATTTACCCGAAACATACAGAGCCGGAAACTCACATGTCTCTGCTTAATTTTGCTCCAAATGAGGTTTGCACTGCTACGAATGTTACCATCCGAACGGTAGTCTCTTACACTGCCATTTCACCCTTACCTGAAAAACAGGCGGTTTATTTTCTGTTGCACTTTCTGTCGCTCCAATACAGGAACGCCCGATCATTAGTCGGCATTTTTTCCGGAGGAGCCCGGACTTTCCTCCCAAAGAAATTCATATCATCATGAATCTTTAGGCGACTATATCCCGTCTGTTAATATGTACCTTTAGTTGTCAGACTCTTCGTCATCCATATCGTCATCGGAAGAATCCCTTTCGTCTAAAAATTCCTCGTCCTCATCTTCGTCTTCATCCTCAATGAAATCCCCCTCCAAATCTGCAAGGCTTCCAGGCTCATTGAAGAATTCATCTTGATTTATATCCTCAGATTGTTCATAAAACAGGATTCGGCTGCAATAGGGGCAAAAATGAATTGATTCTCCTCCCCTCACTTCATTTGCAAACTGTGCGGGCAAAATCATGTGGCAACCCATACACACTCCGCCTTTCACCGCAACAATGCCCTCTGAATTTCTTTGGATAATTCTTTGAAATTTAAAGAGAATTTCTCGGTCAAGTCCTGGAGAAATTTCATCTTCCTTAGCACTCAAACTGGCATGTTCATTTTTATAGTCCGCAATTTGATTTTCAAGAGCCGTACGACTTGTATTCAAATCGTTTTCCAAAGATGAAATCATTGCCTCCGTGCTTTTTATCGTGTCATTCAACTCGGTAAGATTCTTTTCCTGTCGTTGAAGATCCTTTCTAAGTCCCGCCTCCTTTAGAGAAGCCTCGGAAATTTGCTTGTCAAGAGCCTCATACTCACGATGGTTAGTGATCGTATCCATGTTTTTCTCACCCATTTCGCGAGTTTTTACAGCAACTTCAAGCTCTGCCTTTAATTCAAGAATACTGTTCTTAATAGACTCGTAATCCGTGTTTTTTTCGATGAATTCTTTTTTTAACTTTGAAAGAAATTCGTCTTGAGAGCCAAGTTGTTTTGGAGCGTCTTCGATTGATTTTTCAAGCTCATATTTTCTTGCAAGGATGCCCTGCAACTCCTTTAACTTTTCAAAAACTTCGGTTGTTACCATATCTTTCCGTTCCTTTCGTTTATTTACTAGAAATTACATTATATAATAATTTATAACTTCTGTCTATAAAAGCGCAGAACAAAATGCCCTGCGCTTTTTGATTGTGGTTGTAGTTATGTTTCCATAAAATCGCGCAAGTTATTCGCTCTTCTCGGGTGTCGCAAACGACGCAACGCCTTTGCTTCAATCTGCCTTATTCGCTCACGCGTAACGTTAAAGCAAAGCCCAACTTCTTCAAGCGTTAAAGAATACCCGTTGTACAGTCCAAAACGCATTTCCAAAACTTCCTGCTCGCGCTTGGGAAGAGTTTCCAAAACCTCCCTCAACTGCTCCTGCAAAAGCGTGTATGCCGTTTGAAATGCCGGATTTTTCACCTCTTTATCCTCTATAAAATCTCCAAGCGAAGAATCCTCTTCCTCTCCGATAGGAGTTTCCAAAGATATAGGCTCACGCGCAACGCTTTTTACTTGCTTAACTCGTGCAATAGGCCAGCCAAGTTGCTGTGCAATTTCCTCATCAGTAGGATCTCGCCCCAATTTTTGCATAAGCTGCCTTTGTTCACGCACAACTTTATTTATTTGCTCAATCATGTGAACTGGAACGCGAATTGTGCGCGCTTGATCGGAAATACTTCTGGTAATTGCTTGACGAACCCACCACGTTGCATACGTTGAAAATTTAAATCCCTTGCTATACTCAAATTTTTCAACCGCTTTAATCAAGCCGATGTTTCCTTCTTGCACCAAATCAAAGAATTGCAAACCGCGGTTTGTGTACTTTTTTGCAATGGAAACGACAAGTCGCAAGTTAGCGTTTATGAGCTTGTTCTTTGCCTCTTCCATCATTTTTGCGCCGCGTTCAATTTCCTTGCTCTTTTCCATGATTTCATCAATCGTGTTTTCAAATTCATACTCTAAAAGTTGCAGTTTTTTATCAATTTTTTGAATTTGTGTATACTTTTCACGGATGCTGTCCGTCTGAAGATTCAATTCCTCTTCCAGTTTTGCAGCCTCCGATCGGATTGAAATGCGACGCCCCAAACTACGCAATTCAAGAGAGTTTGAAATTCTCAACTCCCTCATCTTTTTTTCTTGTATTTGATGATATTCGTCAATTTTTTTCACAGCATCTTTAAATTTCTGCGTGAATTTATCAAGTTCTTCCGTCTGTATATCAATTTTTTGAAGTGCAGGTTGAATTTTTGAACGCAAAGCGACTAATTGAGGATCGTCAAATATTCTGCTTGTTTGGTTTGCCTCGAACATTTGCTTTTTTAACGCCATATATTGCTTCATTTCGGAAAGGACAGGTTTTATATACTCGCTATAGCAACTTTTCAGACGGCGTTTTTCCGCCATTTCTTCATTTATTTCCTTTCTCGGACGTCCCGGCTCATGCATATCAATTCTTGTAAATGCCTTGTGCGCCACTGCAAAAAATTCAGGAATCATAATGCCAGAGTTCAATATTACATTCTTTATAATATTTTTTCCTGCTTCCATCTGCTTTGAAAGGCTAATTTCCTGCTCTTTCTCTAAAAGACTTTCTTTGCCGATTTCACGCAGATACAGTCTAACGGGATCATCAATAGAGGATTCCTTGTCACCATTTAAAAGATGACCTTTTTCATCTGAAAATTTCTCGGAGTCCTCTTCTACAACTTCATTTTCTTCTAGCAGAATCTCGTCCGTGACCTCGTCATCATCGTCCTCATCATCTTCGCTGTCTTCATCCTCTGCAATAATGCCAGCCTCAACGATTTCTATATGCTGCTTTGCAAAATGTTGAAGCACGATCTCCATTTCAGGAGAATTCACAAAGTCTTGCCCAGCAATATCTGCAATTTCATCATAGGTGATTCCCGTCTTGTCTTTTGCATAATCCAAAATTTTTTGAACTAAAGGATTTAATTCTTGCTCCATACCTGTTTTTGTATCCTCAATTTTATTTTTTAGCAAGTTGGCTATCCAAGTCCAACTTTTGCTTTAGCAGTGCTTTATACTGTTCATTATCGTCTTCAGTAACACGATCAAAATCACGAATTCGCTCAATGATTTTGTCTCTTTGCCGTGAAAGTCTTTTTCTCTGTATCATTCGCAACGAGTCATGTATAGCCGATTCAGCAACATCCCTGCTATACTCATTAGAGGCAATTGAACTGGCTATATAGTTTGCAAGATTTTCATCTTCACAATGACCCAATATTTCAGGCAAATTTAATGAATTCTTTTTGTAGCACTCCTCAATAATCGACAAAAGCGTTTTAGCGTAAAAATCATCAAAATCATCAGGAAAAATCTCAGAACGAATTGTTTCGTACTTGTCTAAATCGGCTATTATTGCCAGAACACTTCGCAACTCTGCTGTCGCCTCTATTCTTTTTGGCGCAACGTCCGACGCTGGCTGCCGATACTTCAAACGTTCATGGGCTTTTTCCCTGTTTTGAAAATCTCTTCTTACAGCCTCCGGCTTAAGATTAAAAGCCTGGCATAACTGCTCCAAGCTTGACTCCTTTTGTGTATAGGACTGAAGGGAATCAATATAGGTGAAAAATTCAAGAGAAGCTTTTGTTTTCCCCTCTGGTGTATCGACAGGGTACAAAGTCCCCAGTCTAGATAATAAAAAGTCGCTATCCAAGATAGCACCGTTTACAAAGTTTGTCAAGGTTTCAGGGCCAAAATTTATCATAACTTCAGCAGGGTCTTTTGCCCCCTTCAACCTTATGATTCGAGCCGTAACATTGTTTTGTCGAAGCATAAGAATTGCGCGTATAGTGGCATTCTGCCCCGCTTCGTCAGAATCAAAAGAAAGCAACACTTCGTTAACAAAAGGACGCACCATCTTTATCTGTTCATCAGTGAGCGCAGTTCCAAGGGGAGCAACCGCATAGGTAATTCCGCATTGGTGATAGGCAATGCAGTCCATATACCCCTCGCATAACACAACCCGTTTTGCCTCTTTAATTGCCTTTTTTGCAAAGTGAAACGCATAAAGCGTTTCGCCTTTCTTATACTGAATCAAATCCCCTGAATTTATGTATTTTGGGCTGTCGGGATTTGAGGTGAGTTTTCGACCGCCGAACGCCACAACCTGCCCGCGCCTGTTAAAGATTGGAAACATCAGCCTATTGGAAAAGAACGCGATTTCAGGATATTTTCTGCTAAACAGTCCCGATTCATCTAAAAAGCGTTCAGAAAAATTTTTTTTCAACAGGAATTTTTTGAGCCATCGGCGGTCAGCAGGAGAATATCCCAATTTAAATTTCTTTATTGTTTCCATTGAAATTCCGCGCTTTGTGATATACTCCAAAGCCGCCGCCCCCTGGCTTGTTTCTGTCAGCATATAATGGAACATAGACGCAGTTCTTTCATAAAGAGAAATATACTCGTCTATTAACTTCGTCTTTTTGTCTTCAACAGGCCTTTCGTAGCCCTCCTCGTATTTAATGGGAATGCCCGCTTTCTTTGCAAGAAATTCGATTGATTCTGCATAAGAAAGTTTTTCCTGCTCCATAATGAATTTTATAGAGTTGCCTGCCGCACGACATCCAAAGCAATAGTAAAACCTTTTGTCAGGCTCGACATGGAAGGATGCTGTTTTTTCACTGTGAAACGGACAGCACCCCCAGTAATCAGAACCACGAGGCTCCAACTTTGTGTATTCGCCAATTAAGGACACAATATCTGTATTATTTAAAACTAAATCTATTGTTTCCTGTGAAATAAATCCCGCCATCTGCAAAGCCCCCTTACATTATTTCTTTATGCTGTAAGTGTAGCCTTCGTTTATATGGGTTGAAAAATCACGGGAAAAAACGTGTCTGCCAGCATTTGCGTCAACAAGGCGAAAGTAATAATAGTTTGTTTTTTCAGGATTGGCAGCGGCATTCAATGCGATAATTCCTGGATTTGAAATTGCCCCGGGGGGAAGACCTGCCCACTTGTAAGTATTATATCGACTGTTAATCGCCAAATCTGCATACGTTATGACATCAGGATGCTCTCTCCCCTCTATTTCCGTAATGATATATTCAATTGTTGCGCAAGAATAAAGCCCGATATTATGTGAAATGCGGTTTTTAAATACACTTGCAATGAGCGGGGCTTCATCGGCAATTCTGTATTCCCGTTCAATAATTGATGCTAAAATGACAGTTTCATTTAATTCTTGCCGATTCATTTCTGGGAAATGTGGAATTTCCTTGATTTTTTTAAAAAAATTGTCCGCCATTAACAAAACCACAGACTCTGCCTCCATTGACGGATTAAAAAAGTACGTGTCGGGAAAAAGATACCCTTCAAAACTGCTTGCCTCTATGCCATATCTTTCTAAAAGATTTTTGTTTTTCGAGGCAGACTGAAAATCCTCTGCGGAACATACCCCTGCATCCGCCAAACGATGCGCAATCTTTGAAATGGTAAGTCCTTCTGGAAATGAAATCCGTATAAATTCCTGTTGATCAGATGAAAAGGCTTTAAGAATTTCTGAAAGGTTCATGGATGGTGAAATTTTAAAAACTCCACTTCGTAGTGAAAAAGGAGTTGCATCCCCTGTAACAATGCCCTTGACAATCGGAAAACGCGCCATCATATAAAATACGAATGAAGAGTGAATAAGATGCTTTCGTTCCAAAACCAAAGAAACTTCACGGACTGAAGTTCCTTGTGGCACTTCAATTTTCTCTGAATCTGTTTTACCGGGAGATACAGCAAGCGTGTTAATTTTTACAATAGAAAAAGGCACTGCAAAAAACAGCACGAGTAAAAACAAGATAATGCAAACAGTTTTGTATTTTCCTCTCATTTTCAAAGCTCAAATTCCAAGCCTTCCTTTGCCAAAAAAATATTGACATCAGAATGGACTATATTTTTAGCATACCAACGAGCCGATTTTTCAAGCGAATTTAACTTTTTATCATCATAAGACGGCTCGTGATGAAACAAATACAAATTTTTTATGTTCCAGCGTGCAGCAAAGTCCACCGCATAGCAAAAAGAGGAATGCCCCCAGTTCACTTTTTTATGGGATTCATTAACTGTATACTGCGAATCCAAAATGATACAGTCAGCATCTTTAAATACGGATATATGCTCTGCGGTTTCTTCAAAATCCTGTCTGTTTAATTCAACATCAGTTGCATAAACCAATTTCCTTCCATTTTCTGAAAATGAAAAACTGTGGGAGTCGCCAGGATGAGTCATTTTGCAAAGCGATACAACAAAATCGCCCAGCGAAAATGTATCTCCAGAGTTTTTTGTTTTAAATGTAACATTATCGCCCATTTCCGCTGGAAAATAAGGCATTGTTTGCTGAGCGCGGAGCAACGTTTCTGCACTTGCAAGCGCAGAATACACATATATTTTAGCCTCTGAATCAAAAATCGGGTCAAAAAAAGGAAACCCCTGAATATGATCCCAATGAAAATGAGAGAGAAACACATTAAAATTCTTATTTTTGGGTAAATTCTTTGACTTGCCAAGACCATAAATACCTGTGCCAGCATCAAGTATTATTTCCGTTCCATCATTGCCCCTCACTTCAACGCAAGGAGTGTTCCCACCGACCGTTCCGAAAATCCATGCAGGTAATTCCGAAATAAAACGCTCACGAGTATCTGCAGACTCTATGTCTTTTGCAGTAATTCGCTGAACTACAGCAGAAATTTTTGATTGAATTTGCCTGGCGACAAGAGGAGAAGCAAGGGAGCCTCTCACCCCCCAAAAACGAACTTTCACTAAAAATCCACCCTTTTAAAAAAAAGAGTTAGAATTGATTTCTAACTCTATCTTAAAACCCGTTTGGGGAGTGAAGGATTCGAACCTACGAAGGCGAAAGCCAGCAGATTTACAGTCTGTCCCCTTTGACCACTCGGGAAACTCCCCTAAAAAGCTGCCTGTAGGATTTGGACCCACGACCCCGAGATTACAAATCACGTGCTCTACCAGCTGAGCTAAGGCAGCAAAACATATTTGATGTAGATATTTTAGAACAATGAAAAAAAATAGTCAATCGTTTATGTACACTTTTTTTGTTTTATCCTCAAAAAATTAAAAAAGCGAAAACGCAAGACCGATGAAAAAACCGAGGAGACAACCAATTGTCACTTCCATCGGAGTATGACCATTCACCTCTTTTATCGGCTTATATTCAATTATTTTCTTGTTGTCAAGAATTCGACCGATTTCATTTATTTTTTTTGCCTGAATGCCATTTGAACGCCTCACTCCAACGGCATCTCGAATTGTCACCATAAAAAAACAAAACGATAAAATAAAAATATCAGAACCCATTCCGTTTCTAAATCCAACGGTTGTTGCCAATGAGGACACCAATGCTGAATGACTTGACGGAAATCCGCCTGTTTTCCAAATCAAATTTTCAAGCAAATCAAAGATACTGTGAATTCTTCCATAAAGAATGTTTATGACCGTTTTTATAAATTGTGCGGAAAACCAACTTGTAACACATGCCAAAATAACAGGATTTAAAAGAAACGCCCTTATTTGTTCAATAAATGTCTCTGACATACATATAGTTTACCACTCATGCATTTTTTTTTCTAGTCTTAAACTATAGAAGAAAACCAAAATAATATAAAATCGTATTCACTGGACTATCATTACAAAAGGTTTCTATCCTTTATTTCTTTTATCGTCGTTTTGTTGTATAATTCAAATATGACGTTTTTGGAATTCACGGCGGCGGAAAACGACAATGACAGAAGACTTGATAGGATCATCAGAAAATGTATAAACGCCCAAAATCTTTCAGGAATTTATAGTGCAATACGAAAAGGCTTTATAAAAGTAAACGGGAAAAAAAAGCCACCTGAAACCCATATATTTTCAGGAGATAAAATAACAATTGCACGTTTTTTAGTTTCTCAAGAAGACGCTACCGCCGCAGCGTCCACGGTAATTTCAGATGACAATGGAAAGCCAGTAAACAATGAAACTCATAGCAACTATTCATTTCCATACAACATAGTTTTTCAAAACGAGAATATATTAGTTTTAAACAAACCAAGCGGTGTTCCTGTGCACGGAAAAGAGAATTCATTGGAGAAAGAAGTTCGCCACCTATTCGATATGACCGCAAAGGACACTTCCCTTGCCTTTGTCCCAGGACCTGTCCACCGCCTTGACAAATACACAAGCGGGCTGATCGCCTTTTCGTGGAGCATAAGGGGGGCGCATTGGTTTTTAGATGCTCTTTCTCATAACAAAATTCATAAGTCATATCTCGGAATTGCATCCGGCATTTTAAAAGAAGAAAGCAGATGGGAAGATTTTATTTTCGATGGCAAAAAAGACGCTAAAAATACTATAAAAAAGAGACGTGAGCAATTTCACACGGTTTTTGCCTCTCAAAAAAAAGAAAACGACTTCTCAAAACGCGCCCTCACAACTGCCACCCCTCTTGCTTATGGTGAATACAAAACAAATCCCGTAACTGTAATACAATATAAAATAGAAACTGGCCGCACCCATCAAATAAGAGCGCAATCCGCTCTTCATCATCTCCCTTTAATTGGTGACACGGCTTATGGCGCGAAAAAAATTCCATCTGCCGAATTTTTCTTGCACGCACAAAAACTCGAAGCACCAAAAGGAAACGCAATTGCCCTGCCCGCTGTTCTTCAAGCAGAATTGACAAATGAATTCAAACAGTTTTTAAAGGAATGCAGAATACAGTTTCAGTAATGGTCTAGCGTGTCGGCGGAAGGTACAGGGCGGAAGATATATTACTCTTCCACTTTCTGTTCCTCGATTTCCAGTCGCAGGGCAATAACAAACTATTAGTCAGTTTTGGCAGCACAACAGACAAAACCGAAGGCGAAAGTTGAGAGATAGAAAGTGAAAAACTATGTACCTTCCGCCACTGTTCACCAGTTTTGTTCAAGCGCGTTTTAAATTGCCATGTTCATTGCCACTCTCACTTCTTGCAGTGTTTTTTCAGCAATTTCACGAGCCTTCTTTACGCTTGCATTCAACACATCTTGAATATAAGCCATATTTTTTTCCAATTCCGCGCGTTTTTGGCGAATTGGCTTTAAAGTTTCATTCAATGCAACAGTCAGTTCATTTTTTAGCATTCCGCCGCCACCGTTTCCAATGCGTTCCGCAATTTTTTCGGGAGTCTCCCCCGTGCAAAGAGAAATGATCATCAAAAGATTTGCAACTTCAGGACGACTTTCTGGATTATATGTTATGCAGCGTTCACTGTCAGTTTTTGCCTTCTTTATAAGTCGTGCTGTTTCGTCCTCTGTCGCACTAATGAAAATCGCATTTCCCCTACTTTTGCTCATTTTTTGAGAACCATCAAGTCCGAGTATATTCGGGGTTTTACTTAAAAGTGCTTGTGGCTCTGGAAAAACAGGCTCTGTGTCTTTGCAGAATTTATCATTAAAACGACGGGCAATAGTCCTTGTGATTTCAAGATGTGGAAGTTGATCCTTTCCGACAGGCACTACATTTCCCTTGCAAAATAAAATGTCAACAGCCTGATGAACAGGATATGTGTACATTCCAGCATTAACACTTTTCAGTCCCGCCGATTGAATTTCTTCTTTTACCGTTGGATTTCGAGAAAGCTCCGCATTAGTGACAAGCGTTAAAAATGGAACCATCAGTTGGTTTGCCTCTGGAATATAACTATGCGGAAAAATCAAAACATTTTCAGAAGGCTCTATTCCTGATGCAATATAATCAATTACCAGTTGCTTTGTATTTTGACTGATTTCCTGATATGCATCATGATCAGTGAGAACCTGATAGTCTGCAATCAAAATCATAGTTGGCACTCCCAGTTTTGAAAGTCTCACTCGATTTTGCAAAGAGCCAAAATAATGCCCTATGTGCAGACGACCCGTTGGCCTATCCCCTGTTAAAACACGATATTTTTTTGGATTCTTTAAAACATCCTCTTCAATTTTTTTGCTCGTTTCTAAAGCCGCCTCATACGTTCCGCTATATTGTAATTCCGCCATAAGAACCTCGATTTATTTTTCATTATATTCAGGACATTATAAAGTATAAAACTCAACAGTTTACCTTTTATATTTTTACATATTATAACAAGGAATGCATCTTTTTGAAATATCATTTTCCTTTTCTTATAGATAAATTTTTATTTTCGATATATAATTTAGTACACAATTTAAAACAGTTTGCACTATGAGTTAATGGAGACTGCACAAATGGCGCAGCTGGTATCAATAAATATTGGGAGCGTTTTATGAATTGTATGAAATTGAGAAAATCTATTGTTGCGGGGCTTTTCGTTTTTGCTTCACTGCCACTTTTTTCACTTGATGTGTATGAAGACGAATTAAAAAGTGCAGGAAGCACTGACACAATCGTTTTTATAAACTACACTGGACCTTATGCAAGAATTGACTCTCTTTCAAGCATAAAGGGAATTGGAAGTGCTTTGGGTGTGGAAATTGCAAAAGCACCAGAAAAATCAACGACAGCAGGAAACGCGCGCTATTCTGTAATCCACGCAGTTGATCCAGAGGAAACAAAAAAGCTTGATGCTGACATAATTATAATTGGAAAAGACGCAACCGTTGACCATATAAACAATCTTCGCCATATAATTGCGTCATATCTATCATCAGCTTATGGATATTCTGAAAACGATGCCGAAACAATCGCCGTTTTTATCACCGTTTACAATGCCGTTTATCGAGGAAACATTCAGCAACTGCAAAGTAAATACAAAAAAGTTGTCATGGATAATCTTTCGCCGAGCAGTTGTGGTCTTTCAGTCAATTACAAGGACTGGCCAGGTGCATCTCAAATTGTAATTCCGCTTTATGACGCAGTGAACGGAAACTTGAGTACTGTTGACACTTCTATAATTAGCGACAGGGAAGTTGTCAAGAAAATGCAGGAAGACGATGACAAAAACATTGATGCAAGAAAAGATATGGTTGATATAAAAGAGCGAGAAGCGGATGAGGCGCAAAGTCGTGCAGAAGCCGCCCAAAAGCACTCAATTGAAGAGGAAGAAAAGTTAAACGAAGAAAAAGCGAAAACCGAAGAAGCAAAAAAAGAGGCGGAAGCGGCTCAAGCGGCAGCGGACGAGGCGCAAAAAGAGGCGGAAGCGGCTCAAATTGCAGCGGATGAAGCAAAAAAAGAAGCGGACGAAAATCCTGATGACAAAGAGGCACAGGAAAAAGCAGACGAAGCGCAGGCGGCGGCGGATGAGGCACAAGCGGCAGCAGATCAGGCGCAAAAAGAGGCGGACGAAGCGGAAGAGGCTTATGAAGAGCAAAAGCAAGCGGAAGATGAACAACAGCAAGTGGTTGACGAAGCAAAAGCCGAAGCGCAAAAAGAGCAAAATTTAAGCGACAAAAAAAATATGGAGGCGCAGGAAGAGCGAAAGACTATCGCAAAAGATCAGCAAGTTATTACAAGAAATGAAATCGCAAATGAAAATGCTCCGTCAGTCTATGGAATTGCGCTTGTTGACGAAACATCGCTCCTTTCTAAAATCGTAAGGGTAAATACAAATACTGGAGAAGTGATAAAAAATTCGCCTGTGTCTTATATTAGGAACAGAACGTTATTCCAAGTGGGAGATACATTTATTGCAATTGCAGGTGAAAACAATAATAACGGAACAATAAAGCTCGTTGCCATTTCAACGGACACAATGGAAATAATTGCAGAGTCAAATGAAACTGTTTCTGAAAATTCCGTTTTAATCCAAGATGAAGGTAATTACTATTGTGTAATAGTTGACAACGGAAACTTTTCCCTTGCAAAATACGACCAAAACCTTCAGTTAAAATTAAAGTCCGATGTGAATGTAAAAAGTGGAACGCCTGTCACTATCGCAAGCGACTATATCATAGTGACAGATTCAGACGGAGTGTCAAAACTTTTGAACAAATCAGACTTAAAGTTAAAAAAATAAGACGATACAATACACAAAGAGGTAACAAATGAAAATAGCAGTTGCGGGAACAGGATATGTTGGACTTTCAAACGCAATTCTTTTGGCGCAAAACAACGAAGTTTTTGCAGTTGACATCAATAAAGAAAAAGTGAAATTGATAAACGAAAAAAAATCTCCTCTCGTGGACAAGGAAATAGAGACATTTCTTGCGGAGAAAAAACTAAATCTTACTGCCACAACAGATGCAAAAGCGGCATACACTGGGGCGGATTTTATAATCATTTCCACGCCAACAAATTACGACCCTGAAAAAAACTACTTTGACACCTCTTCAATTGAATCGGTAATTGAAATTATAAAGGAAACAACGCCTTCATCTGTCATAGTTGTCAAATCAACAGTGCCCGTTGGCTACAATGATTTTTTGCTCACCCAATATCCAAACTTAAAAATTATCTTTAGCCCTGAATTCTTGCGCGAAGGGCATGCCCTTTATGACAACCTCTACCCTTCACGAATTGTAGTGAGTTTTCCAAAGTCAAGACCAGAACTCAAAGCCGATGCAGAAAAATTCGCCGCACTATTAAAAAATGGAGCAATAAAAAAAGATATAACGGTTTTGCATCCGAATTGCACAGAGGCAGAGGCAATAAAACTGTTTGCAAACACTTATTTGGCTCTCCGAGTGGCATATTTCAACGAACTTGACACGTATGCGGAACTTCGCGGACTCGACACAAAATCTATCATTGAGGGGGTTTCCCTAGACCCAAGAATCGGAAACTTTTACAACAATCCGTCTTTTGGATATGGCGGCTACTGTCTTCCGAAGGACACAAAGCAACTCAAAGCAAATTTCAAAGATGTTCCTGAAAATTTAATAAGCGCGATTGTTGAGGCAAACTCCACACGAAAGGATTTTATTGCAGAACAAATAATTGCAAAAAAACCAAACATCGTTGGCATTTATCGGCTCACAATGAAAGCAAATTCTGACAATTTCAGGCAGTCCTCCATACAGGGCATTATGAAAAGAATAAAGGCAAAGGGCATTACCGTCATTGTTTATGAACCGACCTTTAACGGTGAAGACTTTTACAATTCTAAAGTGACAAAAAATCTTTCTGAATTTAAAAATGAATGCGACATAATCATCGCAAACAGAATTACAGAGGACTTACAGGATGTAGAGAATAAAGTTTATACGAGGGATATTTTTGCAAGAGACTGAACGCAACCCTTAATCACTCGTTAAACAATAATTGGTTGTGGTTGCGTTTTCAGTTTTGCATTGCAAAACTTACTAGGGAGGTGCGAAAGATATTAAAGCAACCTATAATCACTCGTTAAACAATAATTAGTTGTGGTTGCGTTTTCACTTTTGTACGCTTCGCTACCAAAACTGACTAGGGGGGGGCAAAAAAAATATTAAAGCAACCTTTAATCACTTGTTAAACAATAATTGGTTTTGGCTTGCGTTTTCACTTTTGCATTGCAAAACTGACTAGGGGGTGCGAAAGATATAACGCAACCTATAATCACTCGTTAAACAATAATTGGTTGTGGTTGCGTTTTCACTTTTGCATTGCAAAACTGACTATGGAGGGGGGGGGTACAAAAGATATTAAAGCAACCCTTAATCACTTGTTAAAACAATATTGGTTGTGGCTTGCGTTTTCACTTTTGTACGCTTCGCTACCAAAAGTGACTAGAGAGTCGAAAAATATAAAGCAATCAAATATTGCGAGGATATGGAAATGGTACAGTTAAAACCTATACGACTTGATAAGATTTGGGGGTATGAACTTTGGATCGCATCCACTCATAAAGCTGCGGTGCAAAAGGAATTTTTTGATCGTTTGAACGGCGAATATCCACTTCTTGTAAAAATAATACACTCGGATGATTTTCTTTCCGTGCAAGTTCATCCCGATGATAAAAATGCAATTCTTCTTGAGGGATGTGATGCAAGGGGGAAAACCGAATGTTGGTATGTACTGGATGCAGAATCCGATTCCGAAATTATTTATGGATTTACTAAAAAATATACAAATGAGGAAATTGAAAGCGCACTCAAGGAAAATCAACTGATTGGACTATTGAAGAGACAAAAAGTTTCAAAGGGTGACTTTATTTTTATTCCCGCTGGAACCGTTCATGCAATTGGCAAGGGACTCACCCTTCTTGAAGTACAACAATCCTGTGACATAACCTACCGTCTGTACGATTGGAATCGAGGAAGAGAGATTCATACAGAAAAGGCTTTAAAGTCGATTTCTCAAAACGCTCAAACAAATATAACTGCTCTTGAAAGTCGATTTGACTGCGATTATTTTTCACTTGAAAAAAAGACTGTACATGGCGGCTGGAGTTTTTTGGTTTCAGGAGAAAACACTGCGGAAAATTGCATTCTTCTATTCATAGAGAAAGGAAGCGGATTTATAAAATGCGGAGATGAAAAACAAAAGCTGACAGAAAATAATCTATTCGCCCTTTTTCCTGGCGAAAAAATCACAGTCGAAGGAAATTGTTCGATTATAAAAATCTGCTGCAAGCATTGACAAAACGCTTTGCCAAGCATACAAATCTTGCGAATCAGCATAGACACTTTTTTAAGATGTATAAATTTATATACCGTTCATTATTTTTCTTGCTTTCTCGCTGAAATTCAACAGATTTCATTTCACATAAGTTGAAAAATAAGTTATAATGGGTATAATTGATTATCCACTTGAATTGCATTTTGAGTTCAAAGTGAATAAAAATACTGTCGAAATAAGATAAAAACTCGCGAAATGGCGAGGTTCTTTTTATGGAGGTATAAAATGTCAAACAAAATTACTATCATTGGCGCAGGTCAAGTTGGCTCGTCTATCGCGTATGCTCTCACCTTGAGACAGCTCGTATCTGAAATTCTTCTTATCGATATTGCGAAAGATCGAGCGGCTGGAGAGGCAATGGATATTTATCAAGGAACTCCGTTCCTCGGACCTGTATGGGTTCACGCAGGAGACTACTCTGATGCAAAGGATTCGGACATTGTAATCATCACTTCTGGAGTTGGAAGACAACCTGGACAGAGCCGTCTTGATTTAGTCAAAACAAATGTCGGCATTATGAAGTCAATTATTCCAGAAATCACCAAGGCCGCTCCTAATGCGCTGTTTATTATAGTTGCAAATCCAGTTGACATATTGACATATCAATTTGTCAAGACATCAGGAATTCCAGCGTCACGAATTTTGGGAACAGGAACTATGCTTGACACTGCACGATTTAGAGCAAGAATTGCAGAAACATGCAAAGTTGCGCAAGAAAATGTTCATGGCTATGTTTTTGGAGAGCATGGAGACTCATCGTTTGTTCCGTGGTCACTTGCAAATATTGGTTCTATACCAGTTGATCAATACGCCTCATCTTTGCGCGAAGTTGAAGGTCCTTCTTTTAACAAAGATGATGTTGAAGAGTATATCAGAAAGTCAGGCGGAATCATCATAGCCGCAAAAAAAGCGACAAACTATGGAATTGGCGTTACAACAAGCTCTCTCGTTGACAAATTGAACTATGGAACAGACTCAATCCTCACCCTTTCTTCATATCTTGATGGAGAATATGGAATTAACAACGTTTGTCTTTCCATTCCGCTTATTGTCAATGCAAAGGGAATCACAAGCCATCTTGAACCAAAAATTACAGACGATGAAATTACAAAACTTCGCAACAGTTCGGACTGCCTCAAAGCGGTAATCAAAGATGTTGAAGGCGACTTCTAGTCATTTTCAGTGCAATTGGTTATAACACGGAGATCTTATGGAATACAGAATTGAGCATGACTCTATGGGCGAGATGAAAGTTCCCGTCGATAAATACTGGGCGGCACAAACAGAGCGCAGCCACGAAAATTTTAAAATTGGCGTTGGAATTGAAACGATGCCACGCGAAATCACAAAGGCGTTTGGCTACCTGAAAAAGGCCGCCGCTCGTGCAAACAATGCCCTCAAACCTGAAAAAATGACTTCTGAAAAACTTTCTGCAATTGAAAAGGCTTGCGATGAAG
This sequence comes from Treponema sp., assembly GCA_014803985.1. Lineage (GTDB taxonomy): Bacteria > Spirochaetota > Spirochaetia > Treponematales > Treponemataceae > Treponema_D. The sequence continues at coordinate 52,425 of JAAVAO010000015.1, read as the reverse complement.
TTATATCAGGTGCATTAAACGAGCATTTTCCTCTTGTAGTTTGGCAAACAGGAAGCGGCACTCAGTCAAATATGAATACAAATGAAGTAATTGCAAACAGAGGAAACGAAATCGCAGGAAAAAAGATTCTTCATCCAAATGATGACATCAATATGAGCCAATCTTCCAACGATACATTTCCAACCGCACTTCATATTTCCGCTGTTTGTGAGTTGGAAGACAAATTGCTTCCTGCAATTGACACCCTTGTTGAAACATTCAAACGCCTTGAAAAAGAAAATGAAGGCATTGTAAAGTCAGGAAGAACACATTTGCAAGACGCAGTGCCCATTGCATTTGATCAGGAGATTTCTGGATGGAGAACGAGCATTGAGCGAGATCGTGAAATGATTGTGTCGTCTCTGCCCTATTTAAAGCAACTTGCCCTTGGTGGAACTGCAGTCGGAACAGGACTTAACGCACCGAACGGTTTTGACGCTCTTGTAGCAGAAAAAGTTTCTGAAATTACAGGAAAGGATTTTGTGACTGCGCCGAATAAATTTCACGCGCTCACCAGCAAGGATGAATTGGTTTTTGCACACGGCGCAGTAAAAGCATTGGCATGCGATATGATGAAAATTGCAAATGACGTTCGATGGCTTGCTTCAGGTCCTCGCGATGGTCTCGGCGAAATTCATATTCCGGAAAATGAACCGGGAAGTTCTATAATGCCTGGAAAAGTGAACCCCACGCAGTGCGAAGCGGTTACAATGGTTGCCGTTCAAGTTATGGGAAATGATTCAGCAATTGGTTTTGCCGCAAGTCAAGGTAATTTTGAGTTGAATGTATTTATGCCTGTGATTGCCTACAACTTTATTCAGTCCGTGCGTTTGCTTGCAGAATCAATGATAAGTTTCAACGACAACTGCGCTCGTGGAATAACGGCAAACAAGGAAAAAATGCACCACAATCTGTACAACTCGCTTATGCTAGTGACAGCCTTGAATCCATACATAGGTTATGAAAACGCTGCAAAAACCGCGCACAAAGCGTTTGATGAAAACATATCGCTAAAAGAAGCGTGTGTTGCGCTCGGCTTTCTTACGGCGGAAAAATTTGATGAAGTTTTCAAGCCTGAGGAAATGGCGTATAAAAAATAACGCTTGATTTTACTAAAGGTATATTGTTGCACTATTTCACATTGTAAATTATTCAAGGCGGCATAAATAATGGCGGAAGTTGACTGGCAAGATGAGAAAAAACTAATAGAGCTAGAAAAATCATACAAAGAAGTTTGCGCTCTGATTGCAGCCACTTCCGACAAAGATTTTCTTATGGACTTCTTTAGCTGTCTTTTTACAAAGTCAGAAAGAAAAAACATTGCAGAAAGATGGCTTTTGGTAAAGGAAATATCATCGGGACTTCCCCAACGCGAAATTGCAAAAAAATACAATATGTCCCTCTGTAAAATCACACGTGGCTCAAAGGAGCTAAAAAGAAAAAATAGCGCATTCTTAAAAATGCTGGAACTTGCAGAAAAAGATAAGTAACCACAACAACTTTACAAAATCATAAGATTTTTTATATCTTTTGCCCCCTACACTCATTTTTAATCTCCCAAATTGGCAATGTATCCTCTGTTTTTTGAATCGCTTTTATCTATTAACTTTTTTAAGATTTTTAGAGGTATGATAATTTACGATTTATTTGTATTTGAAAATAGCGAAAAACATCATCATTGCATGCATGGTTTTTATCAATAGCATAGAAATATAATCAAAAAAGAATAAAAATCAACACTACGCTGTATAAATATTTATACTATTTAATACATTTTACACACTGTTAAAAATCTTTTTTTTTAAATTTTAACGACCCTTTTCCCAAGAAATATATAAAATGTAATTCCTGCTATTGTTACAAGTGATCTATGTATTGACCCTCGGCATTTTATTTGCTATAATGTAAATAGTATAGAAGCCCGGATGGCGGAATTGGTAGACGCGCTAGGTTCAGGTCCTAGTGGGAGTATTCCTATGAGAGTTCAAGTCTCTCTTCGGGTATAGGCTTCGCAATAGTCAACATATCCTATTGCAAGGCATTTTCTAATCGATTGTTAATTCATCGTAAAATGCATCCTCTTTTCTGTAACTGGATTGAAAAAATCGAGAGCACAGGCTTTAAAATGCATTTCACGTTTTTTTGCAACTGCATGTTTGTCGCAAGAGTTGTATAATGTGTCACCTATAATCGGAATGCCGTTCCATGCAAGATGACAGCGGATTTGATGACGATAACCGTTTTTTAGTGAGCACTCAACAAAAATAGTGTTGCCATGTCGCTCTAAAATCTTCAGTTGTGTTTTATACAGTTTTTTAGACCAGCGTTTCTTTTCCGCAGCCCTACCCGACTGTTCTGTTACTGGGCGGACTTCCCTACTTCCCTTGCCGAAGTTCCTAAAATAAGAGCATATTTCAAAAATTTCAGTGCCATCCCTATTCATTTTTTCCACAGTGATTGTAGAACGTACATGCTTTTTAAAATCAAGGTTATCTTCATCAAAAAAATGCACTGGTAATTGAAACTCCTTTGGGAAGCCACCCAAAATTCGAGAGTTATCTGCCAAAAATTCACACTCCGCTCGATATGTTTTTAGAAATTCCCCATTGTCTTGTTCTGCAAGCATAAAATCATAAAATTCTTGAGTGGCGGCTATCAACAGCAAACCTTGCGTTTCTGTATCAATGCGATGCAAAAGACCGTGTTCAATTTTTTTTCTGCCATGAACGTTTCGCAAACATGGAATTGCACTTGCCGCATAGGAGAATGCATTTTGCGTGTCAAAATCGGACAAAGGTGCGGACGGAAGCCCTCGATTTTTTATAATCACTGCAAACGGTTCTCTTTCAGTTGGAAAATGCACTATCGATATGCCTTGCACTTTTTGCACTCCTTCGGCAGAACTTCCTTTGGATATGTCTTTTTCAAAATATGCAAGACTTCAAAAAATCTTTCAGGAATTGACGCTTTAAATCGTCTGTATGTCGTTTCATTTTGAAGCTTTAAAATCATTTGCCGTGAATGAAGCATCAACGTTGCATTTGGAAACAGTTTGCTCTGACTTCCATACAATTTGTCACCCAAAATCGGACAGCCGAGATATTTCATGTGAACTCGAATTTGATGGGTGCGACCTGTTTTTATACGCACTCGCATAAGCGAATAGTTTCCAAAACACGCAATGCAATGATAAATTGAACGAGCGAATTTGCCTTCTTCGCCAGTAATATCAAACGCTTTGAATCTCTGGCGATTCTTTGGATCGCGGGCAATACACGTTTGTATGTCGCCTGAAGAGGCAGGAGGACGACCTGAAACAATGCAGACATATTCCTTTTGAACAAGCCGTTCTTTGAATTGACTGCCAAGATATTTTTCGGTTTCTCGATTTTTCGCCGTTATAATCACACCAGAAGTATCCTTGTCAAGACGATGAACTATGCCAGGTCTCCTCTTTTGCAAAATTTCATTCGTCCGCCCCTCTTTTAGTTGGGGAACGGCTTCCTTGCCCCAGTGAAACAGTAGCGCATTCACAAGCGTTCCATTCCAATTTCCAGCAGCGGGATGCGTTACAACCCCCTGCTTTTTGTTTATCACTGTTACATTTTCATCTTCATATATGATTTTTAGCGGTATATTTTCAGGCTCTATGTTTTCAGGAATATTTTCTTCCCAAAACACATCAATCACATCGTTCGGCTTTATTTTTGCAGAAAGTTTTGCTTCTTTTCCATTGAGCAATATGCTTTGCGCACACGCCTTTAATTTTGAGCGGTTCATCTCGCTTTTTGCAAATGCAACATACTGATCCAAACGAAATGAATTTTCAAAATCGGGCGGAACTTTTAAAGTGAAAGAAAACATTACTCATCCACCCACGTTTCAACTTCCATTGGATTTTCATCTATAATCTCATCAGTTGAAATATCTGTGCCGTCTCTTTCTGTTTGCTCTTCAACTTTCTGCACCTGAACAGTCTCTTTACTTTTCTTTTTACCTCGTTTGCGATCTCGATTAGGAGGAGGAATCAACGTTGCATCGGGATTCTCTGAAATCGGCTCAATCTGTATATTTTTATTTTGCTGCGCCAACGCTCGTTTTGCACGCCTTGAATTTTTCACTCGATTTACAATAAAATCCGTGATCCCAATGCCAAGGCAAATGCCAAGTGAAATCAAAAGAAGGTTTTTTTGTTCTTCAGTGGTATATGCGTTTTCACTTGAACTGGCAAATGGATTTTTGAAATACTCTGTATTAAAACCATGAGCGGCAAATGTTCCAAGAGAATAGGCAAGCTCCACATCAAGAACAACGAAAGGCATTGCTCCAAGCGTAATAATTTCTGCACGCCGCAAATCAGACAGCCATGACGGAAATTCATCCTCTTTATATGGTTCAGGAGTTGTATTTGCCGTATCAGAAAAACAAGGAAACAGATTTATAAAAAGAGAAAACACTAGCATAATGGCAACAGCCTTTATTTTCATTTTGCAACTGCTCCCTGCTGTGAGTAATCCCTTTCACCAAAGATTGCCGTTCCAATGCGCACTTCGGTAGATCCTTCTTCAATGGCAATTTTATAATCCCCTGACATCCCCATAGAAAGTTCTGTCATATTACAAGGGTATTTTTCATTGAGAATAGATGAAGCGTGTTTCAAGGCTTTAAATGACGCTCTGATTTTCTCTTCGTCATCGGTAAACGGTGCCAGCGTCATAAATCCTTTTGGAATTATATGCGGAGCGTTTCCGTCAAATACAAATTTCACTGCCTCTTCAAGAGTCTGTAAGTCTGCAAAACCAGACTTTGAATCTTCCGCCGTGTGGAGTTCAAAAAGGACTTCTATCTTTTTTTCAATTTTTGCACAGTGCTTTTCGATTTCCATAAGCAGTGGCATTCTGTCAACGGATTCTATGCATGTTGCAATTTCAACTGCCTTCTTGACCTTATTTGTTTGAAGCTGCCCGATTATATGAAGATGCACACCCGTATTTTTTTTCAAAATTGCAGGGAATTTTTCAATGGATTCCTGCACGCGGTTTTCCCCAAAATACAACTGTCCTGCCAAAATCGCCTCTTCAATTTGAGATACAGGATGAAATTTGCTCACTGCAAGAAGTTTTACACTTCCCTCTGCACGTCCCGCATTCTTTTCTGCGCTTCTTATTTGAGATAAAACAAAACCAAGATTCTCTTTTATATCTATATGTGCCATTTGCATTTTTAGTATACAACCTATCAAAAGGAAATGCAATGACTTCGAATTTTACACTTTTATATTATTGGGGCGGCTTGTTGCTACGTTACACTAAACATACATAAATTATTTATGACAAAAAAGTGAAAAACTGCTATAATTATATTTCTAGGAAGAACCTGACATAAAAATGATGAAGTTTACTTACAAAAACAGTATTGCAGAAAAAAAGCCTCTAAAAATGCGGTGCGAGGATGCCTCTTTTGGCACGCGCTCCCACTTATCCTGCAATTTTTCCATGCAAGAAATTGGTGGCATTAAACTTTCAATAGCAACTACCCCCCCCCCTCACACTTATCAAACAATAGACTAGTTTCCGCACCAAAAGCGCATTCCGCATATAAAAATCACCCAAACATACTTACAAATCTCATTCCGCGCACACTGACATCACCATCTCTGTGCGCGAATTTTTTTTCTCCCCTAAAATCGCAGAACTTCGCATGGCTTCTGTTTAGCACAACAAATCACTTGTCATCTCTCAACAATCATATAAAAACCACAATTGACGGCTTTCCGTAGCACAAGCAACACTTTTGCTTTCTACGAGAATGCCGTCGTTGACGTCAGAAATATATTCTATAAAAAAGGAGAAAATTATAATGAAGAAAAATACGAAACGGAAGCGTATTTTGATATTGGCTGCATGCGCAATCACGCTTGTATGCTTTGGATGTAAGAATGAGGAAGAGGATGAACCTGCCCCCACCCCTATCGTGGTTGAGAGTGTAACAATTGACAAAACGACTCTCACACTCACGCTTGGCGAGACGATAAAACTGACGGCAACGATAAAACCGGAAAACGCGGATGACAAGACTGTGAAATGGTCGTCTTCCAACAAAACAATTGCGACGGTAGATAACGACGGCACAGTCACAACAGTCAAGGTAGGCAGCGCGACCATCACCGCACAGTCTGGCGACAAGGAAGCGAAATGTGCAATCACCGTACACGAACATTCTTACAGTGACGGAAAATGCACAGTGTGCGGAACCGTGTTGTCCTGGAAGTATGGTACGATAAACGAAAACGGCATCCTCACGAAATACTCTGGGTACGAGGCGACGGTGGAGATTCCCTATGGTGTAATTAGCATTGGGAATAAGGCGTTTGAAAAGGGCTATAACCTCATAGACTTTTACCTCAAAGAAGTAAAAATACCCGCAAGCGTAACGAGCATCGGCGATAGTGCGTTCGAGAACTGTACGAAACTTGCAGTTGTGACGATTCCTGCAAGCGTGACAAGCATAGGGAGTAACCCATTCAAGGGGTGCGAAAACCTTTCGGAAATACAATTTGAAGGCACAAAAGAGCAATGGAACGCAATCGAAGGAAGCGATAAGACAGGGATTCCTGGCATCCGTTGTAGCGACGGCAACATAGGCGTTTTGGGAGTGCCCTCGTACCTCAAGGTAAGCGGTACGATAGTGACGGGACATACCTATGTCGTTCCCGAAAACATAGTCATTCCCGACGGCATAACGGAAATCGGTTCTACCGTGTTCATTTATAGCGGCGGGATGATAACTATTCCTGCGAGCGTGACAAGCATCGGGAAGGACGCATTTTATTTGACGGGATTCACTAAGGTAACTTATACAGGCACACTTGCCGACTGGTGCGCCATTGACTGGGAAAATTACGCTGCAAACCCACTATACAATGGAAACGCCATGCTGTACATCAACGATTCAGCGGTGACAGACGCGAAAATTCCTAACAGCATAACGGAAATCAAAGATTGCGCGTTCTATGGGTACAAGAACCTCACGAGCGTAACTATTCCAGTGAGTGTGACAAGCATCGGAAACAGCGCATTCTATGGATGCGAAAACCTTTCGGAAATAGAATTCGAAGGCACAAAAGAGCAATGGAACGCAATCGAAGGAAGCGATAAGACAGGGATTCCTGGCATCCGTTGTAGCGACGGACACATAGGCGTTTTAGGAGTTCCATCATACCTCAAGGTAAGCGGTACAACAGTGACAGAATATACCAGCAAAATCCCAGCAGATCTCGTCATTCCCGATGGCGTAACTGGAATCGGAAGCTCTGCGCTCTCTAGGTGTACAAACCTTGAGAGCGTGACGATTCCAGGCAGCGTAACGTACATCGGAAAAGAGGCATTCTATGGGTGTACGAACCTCACGAGCGTAACAATGGATGATGGTACGACGAGCATTGGGGAGAGCGCGTTCTATAACTGCGAGAACCTCACGAGTGTGACGATTCCCGCCAGCGTGACAAGCATCGGGTGGAAAGCATTTCTTGAGTGTACGAACCTTTCGGAAATACAATTCAACGGAACGAAAGAGCAGTGGAATGCAATCGAAGGAAGAAATAATATAGGGATTCCGGGTATTCGCTGTAGCGACGGAGTGATAGGCGTTTTAGGAGTTCCCTCGTACCTCAGTATAAGCGGTACAAAAGTATCTGGGTATACCGATGCAATTCCCTCAAATGTCGTCATTCCCGATGGTGTGACGGAAATCGGAGACTATGCGTTCAATAGGTGTAAAAACCTTGAGAGCATAACGATTCCTGCAAGCGTGACAAAAATAAGCTATAACGCATTCGAGAACTGCACGAATCTTACGAATGTGACGATTCCCAGTAGCGTAAAAAGCATCGGGGATAAATCATTCTATATGTGTAATAATCTCATGAAGGTGACTTATACTGGTACTCTCGCCGATTGGTGTGGCATTGATTGGGGATATTCTGATATTTTAGGATATGAAAACCCACTGCACAATGAAAAAGCCATACTGTACATCAACGGTTTGGCGGTGACGGATGCGGTGATTCCTAACAGCGTGACAGAAATCAAAGAACATGCGTTCTATGGGTACAAGAACCTTACGAGTGTGACGATTCCTGTGAGCGTGACAAGCATCGGAGGCAACGCATTCATTGGATGCACAGGACTTACCAAGGTAACTTATACAGGCACTCTCGCCGACTGGTGCGCCATTGACTGGGAAAATTCCGCTGCAAACCCACTGTACAATGAAAAAGCCATACTGTACATCAACGGTTTGGCGGTGACGGATGCAAAAATTCCAAACAATGTGACAGAAATCAAAAAATGGGCGTTCTGTTGGTACAATAACCTTACGAGTGTAGAGATACCCAGCAGCGTGGAGAGCATCGGGAAGAGTGCGTTTTATGGATGCACAAAGCTTGCAAGCATTCATTACGATGGCACGCAATCTGAATGGGAAAAGATAGAGAGGGATACCGACGGTCTATCTGGCAAAACGATAACTGGAAAAGACGGTACATGGACTGCACAGTAGCACCAACACAATATTTCTCCACAATTCGGTAAATCCAAGTTGTGGGGAAACACATTTTATATAGATGTGATTACTTCTGCCGCTTACATGATACGGCTTACACATGACACGGGTGGTTGCACTAGAAACTTCGTTGCCAGTATAACCACCCGTTTTATGGTCATTGAACCTGTCGAAATGACCGTGCGGTAAGCAAACTGTTCTCACTGTTTACCGAAGCGACAATATATCCGACAACTGCAACATTTTTTCTATGGGCAGGGATTCTGCACGGGCTTCTGGAGCAATTTCAGCGGATTTTAAAGCGGCCAAAGCGTCATCCGTATTTGAAAGGAAGGCGGAAAGATTGTTCTTGATGGTTTTTCGTCGATTTAAAAATAACGCGCGTTGCATCTTCAGAAAATGCTTTGGAATCTTGCAGCGTGGAAAATCGTCTCGAGCAGTCAAAAGGATTGCCCGTGAATCAACGTTCGGACGAGGCCAAAAATTTCCTCCTGCTAAATCCATCACCGTCTTTAAAGTATACGCCCATTGACATAAAACGGAAAAAGAAGAGAAATCCTGCGTGTTTGGCTGAGCCATCGCTCGCAAAGCAACTTCCTTTTGAACTGTTATAACGGCTTTTTCAAATCTCACTTCATTTTCAATTGTATCTGCAAGCAAAGATGCGGCTATATTATAGGGAAGGTTTCCAAAAAATCTACAGGGAATCCCCTCGTCTTGTGCAATCGTTTTCCACGTTTTTAATACGTCCCCCTCAACAATTTTGAGCCTTCCCGATTCCATATACGGAGCAAAAATGTGCTTTAAAACGGCAATAAACCCTCTGTCTATTTCAAACACGGTGAGATGAGCGCCTCTCTTGAGGATTTCTATTGTCATAGCCCCAAGTCCAGGTCCAATCTCCCACACAGTCGCACCTTCTGTTATATCAAGTGCATTCGCCAACTGCTCCCTCGCCTTTGGATTTACCAAAAAATTCTGACCAAATTTTTTTTGCATTGCCATATTTTTTGCCTCAAGCAATTCTTTTAAAGCAATCGGTGAATTGTAATCAGGAAATGAAATGTCTGTCATTTTGAACAAGCGTCCTTTTATACATAAAATCAAAATGGTATCGCTGGGAATTTTGAAAAAAACAGAACCAACGTTACAATTATACTATACACTATTTTCATAAAAAAAGAACCCACTGGCGCAAAAAAAGGAAAGCAAAGACTAAATAACATAAAAAACAATCCCGCGTATATAAAAACGGTTATAAGCGGTGAAACTATCAAGGAAGAAACGATTCCAATCGGAGTTACAACCTTAAAAATCCTCGCACTTATCGGAGCGGTAAAACACTGCGCACCAGCACTTGCTCCCAATGGATATGAAATTCCAGTGGGAATAAAAGGTGAAAACAGACTTGCAAAGAATTCGCCAAACAGCAAAATTCCCATCAATGCCCCATACGACAATTTGAACGCGACGGAAAAAACATCATTTGGAAAAAAAACGATATGAATTAAAAAAGCCAGCGCGAGAACGTGAATCATTTTTATTCTTTTATAATTTACTATATCGGCAAGGAGAAGAATTACGCTGCACAAAAACGCCCTAAAAAGCGATGGTGAAAAACCCGCAAACCACACAAAAACACAAACTGACACAATTTGAAATACACGGCTTATTTTATTTCCAACGATTTTAGTCGATATTTTTTTTGAAAGCATTGAAAACAGAGAGAGATGCATACCACTCAAGGCAAGTATATGCGAAAGCCCAGCCCTTCTAAAAGAGTCGGAAACGGCTTTATCCGTGTAGTCCCGTATTCCTGAAAGCAGAGCAAGAAAAAGACCTCCTGCCTCCCCCCAAAAATACATAAGTCGTCTGAACTGAAGCCGCCCTAACGCCCTAAAATGCGAAAGTTTCCCGAAAAAATCATCATCCCATCCAAGACTTTCAGCCGATTTTGAAATAAACAGCCCTTCCATTGTAAATTTTCCACACAACAAAATATTCACGCCAGTTTCGCATAAAATACCTCCGTTTTGTGAAACGGCTTTTGCAGCGGAATATAATTTTCCAGGAAAAAACGCCTCCACAACGGCAGCAGGCACTATTACGCGTACAACTCCCCTGCAAGATGACGAAGCTCTTTGTTTCGTAAAACACCGCGTTGGGCACAATTCAAATGAATATGTATCTTTGTCCGCATTTTTCACAGGGTTTGAAACAACTTTTCCCGCTATTTCCACAATTTCGCTACTTTTAAAAAGAGAAGCAAAAGTCTTTTCCCCCCTTATTTTCACCGCTCCCGAATACAAAAAAACGGCGCATATAACGGCTGCCAAAACAACAGAATTTGAAAATTGCAAGAACGCTTCTTTTAGTTTTCTTATTTTTTTTACCACTTCAGACCTGCCAGTGCATCTCTGGCAGCCTTGAGCACAGCCTCTGAATAGTTGTAGTACGTAACCGATAGCAAAGAATCAAATGCCATTTTATCGCCTATTGCTCCCAAAGAGTTAATTATTGAGAGAATAACCGATTCATCAGGGAGTTTTTCAGATTTTCCCATTTTGTCGTTGATTTCCTGAAGATACTCTCCAAGAGGAGCGACACAATTTAACGGGGCAACGTATGGAAGCCCTTTGATAATGCTTGCAAAATCACCGCCTGAAATTTTTCCATTTTGGTAGAATTTCTTCGCGTTATTGAAAAAAATCATAGCAGTATGAGAAGCCTTTGTTCTTTTTTGTTCCGCAAGTATGGCAAAGGCTTCTTTTTGAAGCGGAAAAATCTTCTCGACTTCTGAATCGGAATTCCCTAATAGAATTATCGTTCGGGAAAGCACATTTTCGGCAATTTCAGCCCTAAAATTCTTCGATTTTTTTTCATTTTTTGCACATAAATCAAAAATTTTCTTGCATTGCTGAAAATTTTCACGCTGAATGGATACCACCAATTGAGAAAGCGAATCTTCCATTAAGGCAGAAGCGGCCTCCTTCAATTCTTCGTTAAAGACGGAATACTCTTTTTTGTCTATGCAGGAAAAGAGGATGGCAAAGGAATCTGAATTTCCGATTTTCCCCAAGGTAGAAATTATTGTTTTTGAAAGCGCGGAAAATTCTGAAACAATTTTTTTATCTTGAAGTTGCTGATTTAAAAGTGCAAGGAATTTTTGTCCAGGAAGATTAAGAGACACAAGTCTGTGTAAAATTGCGATTCTTAACGTTTCATCAGAAAAAAGTGTGTACAGACTGTAAAATTCATCCGAAATTTCGTTTTGCTCTTCATTATTCCTACTGTCCACATATACGGCAGGCAGCGTTAAAACCCCTGAAAGAGCCAACGCCGAAAGTTCCCTGTCCTCTCCCAGCATAGGACGATAATTTATTGAAAAATGAATTGCATTTCTTGAAAATTCAGGGGCTTCAGATTCAAGTGCGTTTGTTACAATTGCAGTTTTATCGATAATATTACCCTTGATAAATTTCTTTTGGTTTTCAGTTCCTTCAGAAAAGACAGCACCCATCGTCAGCGCAAAACATAAAGCACTATTTATAATCCTTCTTTCTGTCATTCTATTTTAGTTATCCCCCTGATATAATTCACTTAAAAATCAGCGTCCAAATCATTGTTCAATTCTTTTTCACCAGCATTTTCTTTCTTTATGCCATCAAATTCAATATCCTGTAGTTCATAGTCACCGTTTTCATTTTCTTTTATAGGAAAATTCGTATTTTCTTGAGAGGAAACATCTTGCGAATCGGAAGTATCTGCATCATTTGCCTGCGCTCCATAGTTCGGCACCGTTTCATTTACTTCATTTTCAAGACGCTCTGAAACGTCCTTTTCCTCTTGATTTTCCTTTTGCACGTCTTCTTCAGTCGAAGATATGGCTTCTGCAATCTCCTTTTCGTGTTGCGGTAGATTATTGTAAACAAAATTACTAACCGTATTTTTCATTGTTCGGTCTATGTGAATACATTGAAAGTGAATGCGGGACTGATTATTTTCTTCATTATATTCAACGCTTTTTATTACTCCAAGCATTACAACCATTTTATTTTGAATCATAAATTGAATTTGTATTTGGATTTCGGGAACAGCCCTGCCACGTATGTGAAGTTGCGCACCGGTTACAGAAATATCGTCAAGCATACATTTATAGCCAGGCTTTGTTTGAAGTTGCGCAAAGTCAAATTTCTTGTCTTTCATTATGTACAGTTGCGCCGGAATATGGCATTTTGAACGGATTGCATTTCTTTTTTGTGTTCTCAAAAGATTTGATGTGTGCTTTAGATGAAGAGTCGGTTTTCCTAAGAAAAGCCCCATCCCCTCAACGGGAGTGTCAAAAACATATTGCGCATCATTTTTTCGCCAAAGGTACACGCTTACTGTTTGCCCTACCCATTCATCGCCTTTTGTTGTAATTTCATTATTTTTTGTTGGAAATTTTATTGCAATTATACTGCCGTTATTCACAATTTCAGAAGCAAAGACACCTTTCCCAGGAAGAATGACACGAAGTTTTTGCCCTGTATCAAGGGCTCTTGTTGAATCAAGATTTTTTTTCAAATCCTCTTTTTGCTCGACTTTCGCCCTAAATGCATACAACTTTGAAATCAAGGTTTGTATTTTCACAGTGCCTATACTGCCATCATTCTCTGCGCTAGACTGAATTTGCGAAATACACGAAGCTAATGCGGGAAGTGAAGAAAAAAGAGAAATAGGATTTAATCCCGATATAATAGCCGCGTTCCAAAGAGCAGTTAAATCTGAAAAAGAAAATCCATCGCTCAAGCCCATTACATAGAACGACACTTTGTCCTTGCACGTAAAATAGATTTTCATCAAAACAGCCATAATTGCAGAGAAGATAATAATCGCAAGAAGTATACTAACCATACAACATCCTTAATTACAACTATTTTTTATAGAGAAAGCAAGACTTGAACTACTTTATACATTTTCGGTATCATTATATAATAACATAACTTTACAAAAATGAAAATAAGATATTTAATTGGTAAAATTGTACTTTTTAGTGCAATTTTTTCACTGTTTTTATTGTTTCCGCTGTTCCAAAAATCCGCTCGAGAGCCTATGGATTTTTCAACCATACCAGTGTTTTTTATGTCTCTTTCGGAATGTTTAAGTGGCGCAGTTGTTTTGTTCCTCTGCAAACGGCTGTACTCCATTCCGATATATATACAATATGAAAAATGCGCAGCCTCGCCAATAAACTGCAAGAAAAAATCTCAAAATAAAAAAATTCGCGCCTTTCTTTTTCTAAAGGACGCAGGAGATGTCTTTCTTTGTTTTGGAATTCTTTGTGTTTTTTCCGCCGTTTTGCAAGTGATCGCCTTTTTGCAACAAAACGAAAAGATGACAATGGTTATATTTCCCACGGGCTTTAAATGGATTATCTGTATATGCACACTGTTTTTTTCAGCATTCTACGAAGAAGCACTGTACCGCATTTTTGTTCCTGAATATCTTTTAAGCATTTTCATCTCGGACTTAAAAAGCAACTCTGCAGAAATGAAAAAAATATCCTGCATTCTCTGTGAATTGTTCACCCTGCTTTTATTTGCACTTTCCCATCGGTATTTGGGTATTCTTTCGGTCATAAACGCAGCCTTTGCGCATATCGCATTGAGATTTTTCCTTAAAAAAGACAAAAACCTTTTTATAACAGTGTTTGCACATTTTTTATACAACTTGATTTCACTGCTGTTAATTGGGGCGAGGCAATAACAAATTTTTCATTATAAAATTCATTTTGCCTCGCCCCCCAGTTTTGCTACCTCACACCGTTCGGCTTTACGCAAAACTGGGTGATGGTTTTCTTTGTTTTTGATGAGGTCAATAATTACGTATTTCAATGCAACAGTATCTCAAGGAAATTGTTGTACGTCCATTCGCTGAGGTGGTAGCAATATTCAAAATCTGGAGAGGTTGATTTTGCACGGACGAGAACATCATCATCTGTATGTGCAAAATCCAATGCAAGCATCTCCCCTGATGTCATTTCAAACAAAATAGACGTTTCCACCTCTTGTTCCCGCCACACTCCCAATGATCCGTGACGCAACTCTAAAAGTCGCCTATCACTTTCAGAATTTTTTGGAGTGTACACACTTTTTGAACCGTCCTTTAGTATCCGCGCACTCAAAACTTCACTTCCTTGTTGAAACAGCGAACGAGGAATTATATACGGGTCATACCATTGGCGCGCGGCAGTATACAACAACTCCTTAAAATCAAATTCGGTTTTGAAAATTCCATCGTACTGAGGAAAGAGTATGTAGCGCGCCCGTTGTGAAAAATCCGTCTTTCCAACAGAGAACGTGCCCGTTGCCCCGCCTTTTGCATTGTATGAAATCAAGACCGCGCTTTCATCGTCAAGCCCAAAATGAGAAAGATTTTTTTTACTGCTCGAAACTTTTTGAACCTGTATGATTTTTTGCAAACCTTCTATCGTTTGTTCTATTTTTCTTCGGTCAGCGGGAAACAAATGCACAACGGGATGCTCTCCCTCATTGGAAATCGCTCTTCCCTCCCAAAACCCCTCATTGCTTTCAAGAATAATTGCCGAATTCTGTGCTGAAATTTTTATTTCTGACAGCCTCTCTGAATACTGGCTATTCAAAAGCGCAGTTTCCATTACAGGAAATTTTTTTTCGCCTTTAAATGTAAAATACGGAAAAAAAGACGCTGCATATAAACCAGCAAGAAAAACAATCAGTATTGGGGGGATGATTTTTTTTACATTCATTTTATCGCCTCGCATTTCACTTTCATCGCTCGTTTTGTTCTAACAACCCCCATAGAAATTCCTGTAATAAAAATCATGAGCGGCAACAACACAAAAAGAACTGCGATTGTCTCATTTTTTGCAGAGATAAAATCCACAACATCCGTTGTTTTATAAAGAAAATTCTTTGATGACAGAGCAAATTTTTCCTGTAACAGTGCAAGATTTTCCTCCCCCTCTAAACGAAGCAATCTGTTCACCAAAAAATTTAAGTTGCGGAAATTCCCATAAGAGCCGCCGATATACCCCAGCATAAGCGAATTGAGAAAATACTGATCTGAAATGACATCGAATACAACTCCACCATCCGTTGCAAATTCCGCGGCAACAACTTTTGATGAAAGCGACTGTTTTTCAGGATTGAATCCAGCCTCTTCAAGAACAAACGGGTTTGTCTCAAAAAGGGAAAGCGGAGAATGTTCATCAGGACGCATGGTATAGGAAGACGAAGAGGAATATAAAAGCGGACGCGAAAAATCGTTTTCATCTAAAAGCAACTCGGAAGTCCAAAAAAACACAACACCTTCTTTTGCATTTGTTTGAGGCAAAAGATTTATCCACTGAAAATAGTTTATCTGCCGAGTATAAACACTTGTATCAATACCCTCATTTTCACTTTCCATAGTAATTCGAGCGCACGAAAGATCAAGAATCAACTCGTCTGAAAAATGAACGCCATAGGAAGAGAGCATATCTATTAGATTTTGATTTTGAGATTTTGTAATGTGCCACGAACCTTCAATGTCCGCCGAATAAGGAGAAAGTGCGAACACCACTTTTTTTCCGCTTTGCATATATCGCTCAATTTCAATGCAATCAGAAATTGAGAATTCACTTGAACCAAGTACCAAGAGCAAGTCCCCAAAATTATACGCCTCTTTCAAATCTTCTGCAAAATTCTCAAGGCGAATTTCATTGCAGATAAAACCTTGCGCAGAAAGCCAGGGAATTATATATGAATAATCGTTTTGAAGTGACATTCCATTTCCACAAACGATATGTACATACCTCGCCTTTTCAGTGAGCAACTGTGCTATTCGCCCATCAATGTCATATTCCAACGATTCACTCGAAAGAATGAACGGAATTACCTCCCACTTTCCGTTGTATTCGATAACAATGCTTGAATACACATTGGTAAATTCAACGCTATTGTTCCCTGAAGTTTGAATTTGACGGGGATATATTCCATAGTTTTCAAGCAGGGAAACGGCATTTGATTTTTCAGGTGCAATTTCCATAACGCTCACTTTTTTTGACAGGGAATATTCAAGTAAAATATCATAAATATCGCGCACTTGCGGATAAAGGGATAAAAGGGCGGAGCTTCGGTAATATGTTATGCTCATTATATCTTCCGCAGAGTCAACAAGACTCTTTGAATATTCAGACAAACTGAATTTTTTGTTGTTCGTCAAATCCGCCCTAAAAACGTATCGCGTTGAATTCAATATACAAAGAACAAAGACAGCTGAGTATATTACAACAGTGCGTTTTTGTCTCCTTACTACACATTTTCCTTTTTTTCTTTCTATACACGAATATGCTGCAAACAAAAAAAACACCGTTATGGCTACAAAATAAACCACATCCCGGCTGTCCAGTATCCCCTTTGACGCACGATCGAAGTGCCATGAAAAACTACAGAATTGTACAAAAGTCATTATAATAGAAGATGTTGCAATATGATGTGAAATCAAATGTATGGAATTAGTGAATGCAAAAAGCACGGCAGACAGCAAAAAAGAAACTGTTTTTGACTTGAAAAACGATCTTACACAAACACACAACGCTGCGCTTGCCATTCCGTACAATAAAATTAAAAACAAACTGGTAAAAACTTGTCCGACTTCAACATCTCCAAAAAGGTTCACGCACAGAGGAACAAAAATCAACGGAAGTATCATTGCCGCAAACTGTAAAAAAATCGTTAGAAAATCCGAAAACAGTATAAAAAAATCGGTAAATGGAAAGATCTCTTCATATTTTTGTCCTGTTCCAAGTGATAAAACGGGAATAATAAGTATTGAAACATACGGAACGGCAAGAAAAAAATAGTGCAAGTCAGTTGTTCCGCCCCCCGTAAAGAAATTTTGCAAAAAGAAAAAATGAAACGAGCAAAAAACAGTCAGGACGATAGCGGCAGCATAAAAAACTGGTCTTGTGAACGTAAAAAAAATCTTTTGCTTTAAAAATGCACCTTTACTATCCATCTTGCCTTTCTATCTCCACCGCATTCACTTCACTTGTAATCTTTAAAAACGCATCTTCAACGCATTCTGTTTTTGTTGCATCTAAAAGCTCTTTTTCAGTGCCATAAAAAACAGAACGCCCATTCACTACAATGCAAATAGTGTCACACAGAGAATGGACTTCCTGCATAAGATGCGTTGAAATCACGACTGTTTTAGTTTTTCCTGCTTCGCGAACACTATTTCTAAACTGAATAATTTGTGCGGGGTCAAGACCGTTTACCGGCTCGTCCAAAACGATGTTTGCGGGGTCATACATAAATGCGGCAGCGAAAGACACCCTCTGTTTAAATCCTTTTGAAAGCACCGCAATTTTTTTTCCGAGCGCGTCAGAAAGCCCCCACTCTTTTACTGTTTTTTCAAAAAGCCGCTGCTTTTTAATAGAAGATTTATGTGCGGAATACACATTTTGCACCAAAGACAAATATTCAGAAACAAAAAGGTTTTCGGGAAGCAGCGAATTTTCAGGAACATACCCTATGGCTAAACGCGCTTTTTCAGGGGATTGTGCCGCATCAAAAAAAATACCCTGTTCATCGGAGATCAAGACTTTTCCGCTTGTTGCATAATGTTCGCCTAAAATTGCCTTTATAATAGTCGTTTTTCCCGCACCGTTAAGTCCTAGAATTCCTGTAATTCCTTTTCCCGCGCACAAACTTATTTTTTCAACGGCAGGTGATGCAGTTTTTTTTAGGGAATAGCACTTTGTAAAATCGCATAGTTTTATCATTTTATCAATTCCACTGACCACATATATGCTCTATCGTATAATATGCTCTGTTTTCTGTTCACTTGCTAGTCAACATACGGAATATCTATATGCATTCTGTCTTTTGAAAGCTCGGCATTCGGATAGACTTTTTGCGCCTCATCTAAAAGCACAGAAAGCTCCCTGTCTGTGTAGCGAGGGCTATAGTGAATCATACACATTCTGCTTGAATGAGAATCAAGGGCAATCTGCGCCGCCTGCCCTGCCGTCATGTGCTTTTTTTCTCTTGCTTGATCAACGAGGGCGTTCTCAAACATTCCCTCGCAAATCAAAAGATCAGATCCACGCACCTCGTTTGCAATGTTCGGCTTGTAAATAGTGTCTGTGACGAAGGAGAATTTTCGTCCGCTCCTTTTCTTTCCCATTACATCACAAGGAGAAATCTTTTTTCCATCAGGAGTTTCAACGCACTCTCCTTTTTGCAATTTGCCCCAAAGCGGACCACGGGGAATTCCAAGAGAAATCGCCGCTTCAGGATTGAATTCTCCAGGACGATCAAGTTCTTCAAGCGTATATCCCACGCATGTTTTTGTGTGTTCCAAAGGAAAACAACGAATGTAAAATCCATCTCCCTCATGAACAACACACGGCGCACTTATTTCTTTGACAACTATCGGATAATTTATGTACATATCAAGCACTTTGCGACTTGACTCCACATATTCAGCAATTTTGGGAGGGCCATAAATATACAGAGGCTCTGTTCTATCCACTTGCGCGCTCAACATCAAAATGCCTGGAAGACCTGTAACATGGTCAGCGTGAGTATGCGAAATAAAAATAGCATTTATCTTTTTCCACTTTAAATTCAACCGTCGAAGAGAAACCTGAGTTCCTTCACCACAGTCAAACAAAAACAAATCTCCATCGCGACGCAGCAAAACAGATGTAAGATGTCTGAACGGCAACGGCATCATTCCTCCGCACCCCAAAACAAACGCTTCCATATTCATATAAAGTATTCTAGCGGATTTCTTAAGGAGTTACAACTGTTTTTACAGTATGCAAACAAGAGATAGTTGACACCGAACAATTACCGAGTGTGGTCAGGTTTTCTGCGAGAATTTGCCTCTTCTACAATCTTTATTACGTCTTCTCGACTAGAAACATCCATCTTTGTGAAATAGCGTGTCTTGAATGCAATGATTTTTCTGTCTTCGCTCAAAACAAAGTCAAACGGGAAACTTGAGAATTTGTCTATATTTCTAATTCGAGTGCCCCTTCCGCTCGTGCATGTATAGTTTTGCCCGCCAGAAAAAATATGCTTTTTCACGGAAAACACGCTTTCGCCATCGGTAAAAATCGCTTCGGCGTTTTCACTGTACTCCATAGCAGTCTTCCAAAAACGAATTCGATACACACTGTCGTTCGCTATATACCAACTATACATATTTTCTTGATGTTTCCGCTCGGCAATTCTTATATTTTCCGCAGAATTCACTCCCTGCCAAAATCCAAAAATAGCAGAATTTTCAGCTTTTGCATTTTGTTCAAGAGATGCCGTTTCCAACGCACCGTTCACGCCCATAGAAAGTCCATAGCCATTTGAAGTGCAAATTAAAAAATCAAGATAAAGGCAGTTGTCAATCAGCGCGACGGGGATTTTTGAAGTGCTTCCTCTGCCAAAATCAAGCGTCATTTCATAACAATTTTGCATTTCATTATATGTTTCAAAATCCACCAAAACAGTTTGTGCGCTTCGGGATGTCGCCGCATTTCGATTTCTACCAGGAAAGTCTTTGCCTGCATTTTTATCGCTCGCAACATCATAATACCAGCCGTAATACAGCTTTAAAATAACAGAAAAATCACCGCTCTCGTCAAAAAACAAAATCCTGTCATCTCCCTGCCAAGCGCCAAAAAGTTCAGATGGCACTTCCGACACTCCTGCCCCATGAAAAAAAAGCAGAAATAAAGCGACAAGCACAATACCGCGCACAGAAACAATGAAAGGCGGTTTATAAAAGTGCATTTTTTCGTTTTGCTGCAAAATTTCTTTATTTGTATGCATAGTTTATTTATCGGACAAAAACGATAATTTTTCAAGAAAATCAACGGGCATTTTAGTTTCTACTATATATTTATATAGAATTTTTTACATCTCAACAATTTTTTTTGTATTTTTTGTTCATATCGACTTTATAAAATCAACTATTTTTTATATACTATTTAACTATCACTATCTTGAAAAAGATAAAAGATATAATAACAAAAGAGCGATGGACAGGAGGTAACTATGAAAATCGCAAAAATTATGATGGCAACAGCAATAGCTGTTTTATTAGCGGGATGTGCTTCTTCTCCAAATGCTGGAAAACCACAAACAGCAGTTAAAGGACTCCATGCAGAGTACACTGACTGGCAGGGAGCAGCATTCGGAGCAGACATTCCAAAATGGGTAGGTGCTGTTGTATCTGCACAATCAGAGGATGAAATCCGCAAGCTTTTGGACAAACCAAACGGATATAGAGTTTGGTCTGTACTCGCTCGAGGAAGTGACCTTGACGCATTAAAATTGTATACTGACAACTTTGACATTCAGGCACAAGTAAGCGCGTCTATCTCTCAAAACGTTGCAACAATTGCAGACCGCGTACAAGAAACTGAAGGAAAAACAGAAAAGGCTACTATCACAGAACAGTCTGCAAAAGTTGTTAATATGATAACTTCAAACCTCACATTGAATGGTCTTGAAAGAGTTACAAGTTATTGGTCAAAATATTTTATGGCTGATAAAAAAGGCAAGCCTGCTAATGGTGATTCTGGAAAGGAACTGTATTCTTATGTCGTTGTAATGGGGATGGAAGGCGATAGATTTAGTGCGCAGCTTGACGCAGCAATGGCTAAAATCAGAGAAAACACATCTGAAGATGAGTACTTGAGAAAACTTTCTGACATTGTAATCGCTGATTTGAAAAAACCTGAAATACTGCAAGCATCTATAACAGCAGATCTATCCATTCAAAACTAGTTTTATTGAAATTTTACATTAACAACACAATTGCTGCCACTTTTGCTTTTACAAGATTGGCAGCAATTACATTTTGGAAAAAGTATGATAAAAAGAATTGCAGCGCTTTTTCTCGCGCTCATTTTGACACAGTTTGCTTTTGCAAAGCAAGAGCCTCTCCCCCAATGGATAATGGATATTCATACCATTTATAACGATGCAGAATATGTTGCAGAATGCGGAGAAGGAGCAAACGAGGAAATTGCAAAAAGCGATGCCTTGAGTCGCATTGCTTCATATTTACAAACGACAGTAAATTCACAGGGAGTTTCAGTAACTTCTGTTAATGGCTCTGCCTATTCAATGAATGCAATTAAAAAAGTAACGGTTGAATCCAGTGCAGATCTCTTTGGCGTTGAATACGAAACATTTTATTACAAAAAAAAGAAAAAATATTATTGCGCCGCATATATCAACAGGGAAAAATATTGGCAGCAAATACAACCGAAAATTGAGTTAAAAAAACACGGCTTTAGAAAATTTTACGATGAAGCGGAAAAAATGAACAGGGAAAGCGAACCTATTTTGGCAAGGAAATATTTTATCCTTTCTAAAAAAGCGGGTGAGGATTTTTTAAATGAACTTTCCATATCTCGTCTCATTGCACGAGAGTTTACAAACATATACTCGAATGATGAAAAAAAAGTTGCAGAAATTGAAAAGAATATAAAGGATGCAGAAAATTCAATCGCAATTTTTATAGAAATACGAGGCGACTACGCAAATAAAATACAGTCAAATGTACAATCGCTCTTTGAAAGTGAAAAATACAGTTTTACAGGAAACAAAAAAAACTGCTCGCATATAATGACAATAGAAATAGAACCGAATAAAGACGTAAGTCATCCAGGAACAGATGATGAAATAACTTCTGTCGTACCTTCTATGACTCTTACCCTCACAAACCCGTATATGAAACAGAATTTATTTTCATTTACAAGAAAAGCAGACAAAGGAATCGCATATACGCAAGAAAAGGCTATGGATCGTGGATACAACAATCTTTGCACCGCCCTTGAATGTGATTTACTGTCTGCATTTCAAGAAAAAATGCTAGAAGAATAGATTTCTTTATCCTTTGCAAAAGTTGTAACGACAGTTGACATAGTTTTATTAGATGGGAGATGATATGAAAAAGTGTATTTTGAAAGCATTTTGTTTGCTTTGCTTGAGCGGAACAATTTTTCCACAGGCTCGAAACAGTTTTAATGGAGCAAGGGTGTCTGTATTGCCTCCGACTGTAAAAAATATAAATGAAGTGGCATTATCTGATATGGTCGCAAAAAAAATCGAGGGTAATTTTTCCATGTACACGGACTTCACTCTTATCACTTCAAACGTTGCAGAAATCAGAAAAATTCAAAGACAATCCGAAGACCTTTCTTTTGATGAAAGCACCGCTATTGAAGCGGGAAAATTGCTTTCCGTGCAATACGTACTATCTTCAGATATAGCAAAAATAGGCTCTGAATATTCATTCTCTTGTTCATTTACAAACGTCACAACAGGTGAAACAAAGTCTTTTGGTCCGTTCAATAGAAAAACAATAAATGAACTGTACAGCGTTTCCGGCAGCGCCGTTGATGAAATGACAATAAAACTATGCGACAACCTTGGAATTCCTTTAACAAATTCACAGAAATATGTTCTTACTCACGGAGAGGCAGATTTGTCAGTGAGCGACCAAAGAAAATTGAATCAAGAGGATATGGACAACTACAAACGACAACTTGAAGAACTCACCTCTCAAATCAACGCATTGCAGTTTTCCTCTGACTTTGAGGTGAAACAACGCCTTGAAGCGGAACGGGCATTGGCTGAAGAAAAATTGAATGCCGCAAAAAGCAAAGAACAGCGTCTTTTAGAGGATGAAAGAAAAAGAGCGGAAGATGAAAAAGAAGACGCAAAAAGAAATGAAGAGCAAAAGAAAAAACGAAATAAAATGGAAAAAGAGGCAGAAGAGAAAATAAGGCAGTTACGAGAAAAACGCATGGAAAGCGCCACAATACTTCAGCAACTATCAATGATCGAATCAAAGAAAAAAGCATTGGTTGAAATAAGAGAGGACGTTGAAGCCCTCGTTGAAGAATCAAACGATGCCTTGCAAAAAGAATTAGACGCTGAAATTCAAAGCATTCAAGATAAACCCTACAGACCAGCAGAATTAGATGCAAATGGAAATCTAACGGAAAAGGCTAGAAAAATCAGAGAGGGAAAACAGCAAAAAATAGAAGATGAATATAACGGTAATAACAAAACAAAAGGGAAAAAGAAAGATGCGGAAGAGAAAATTCGATCTGCAACAATTCGACAAGAATATGATCTTTATAACGAAATCATTTCAGACTACGAAAAAATTAAAAAAACACAAACTTTAACATCTGCATCAGAAAACGCCGATTTGCGCTACTCGATCGGGGTTTACGATGGAAGCAGCTATTCGTGGCAAGCGCAGTTATTCGTTTATTCTGATGGTGTTTTGCTCTGGCAATATAATATGCCGCTTTCATACAAAAAACTCACTGGAAAAGATCCAGATCCCGATGATGATGAAAAACTAGAAGAGTATTATGATTTGGTTGACTTATATATCAGCTGGTTTATGAGAGACTCCCCTATTTTGACATTTGAACTTGACTATAACATTGAAGCATATCCTGATGATACACCCTCTACATATAGATTTAATTTCACACAAATACAAATAAAGGAAACTGTTTCTGGAAAGCGACTGGATACAATACACTTAAAAAATGCATCAATAGTACGCACAATGACTCCAGTATATGACATACGAACAATAGAAGAACAAAAAAGAGCAGAAGCTGAAAAACAAAGGCAAAAACTTGCAGCGGAACAGGCGCAGGAGGAAAAACTCCAAAGAGAGCAAGAAGCACAAGAAAGAAAAAGATACTTACGCAGAAAAAACCGTGAAAGAATGGAAAAAAATATGAGATTCATAGGTATGGGAGCAAATCCCTATTCTACAGCGGGAGGATTTGAAGGATTCGATGTTGATTTCAATCTAACATTCAAAATGAATGACAGTAGCAATGTAAAAGGCTATATGGGAATGACATTTGGAATGGTGCAAACTCCCGATATAATAAAAGATGTAATTGATCCTGCATATATGTTTGAATTTGCAACATCATTAGGACTTTTATTCCATTCAACAGTTAGGTATAGCCCCAATCTGTATGTACAAGGCGGAGTGGGACTGGTTGCCGCAAAAACTCGCGGAACTTGGATTTATCATTATACAAGTAAAGATGATTATGGAAATGAAACAAAGAAAGAAGAGGAAAAGAAAAGCGCTTCATACGTCCTTACAAAGTTTACCGCAGGATTGGATTTCCCTCTTGCAAAACATTTCGGACTATACGCTCAAGGCACATTAAATCTTATTGTAACAGGAAGAGATGAAAAACCGGTAAACACAACATTCAGCGCGCAAGCGGGCTTTTCAATATTTTAGTTGATTTAAACAAAGAATAATTTCGCTCTTGCTTTTAGGAGAACATATATGAATAAAACTATTTTTCAAAAGATTTCTATTGTTGCAGTGATTGCCATTATAATTACCCCCCTCTTCTCCTGCCATCCAGATGGACCTGAAGACTTTATTGACTATGTGTATGACGCTGGAAATATGGGGGGGGGTAATCAAAATACAAATACAAACGATTGGTCATATCCAACTTCTAAACCACAACAACTTTGGTCTGGAAGCGGATATTCTTATGATCCGTACATCATAAAAACCGCGCAGGACTTGGCAAACCTCGCCTACATGGTGAACAATTCAAACAGTTATGAATACACCTATTTCAAACTTGACCGCAGCATCGACTTGAACTATGGAATCTCTGTCAATGCTTATTCTTCTAACGCAAAAGAATGGACTTCCATCGGAAACACCTACAATCAATTCAAAGGAAATTTTGATGGCAACAGTTACACAATAGACGGTCTTTATAAAAACAGTCTTTTTGGTTACATCTACAATGGCTCTGTAAAAAATTTAACAATGGAAACTGGGTATATATATACTAATAGTAATTATACAGGTTCTATTGCTAGTTATATATACAACACAACAATATACAATTGCACAAACAACGGAACAGCAATTAGTTCTAGTTCCTATGGAGGATATGTCGGAGGACTTGTAGGAAGAATGGAAAATTCTAAAATTTCTTCTTCATACAACTATGTCAATGTCTCTTCTACAAACGGTGCGGCAGGTGGTATTGTGGGTTATATGTCTGACTCTAGCAACATTTCCTATTCATATAATTACGCCACTGTTTCTTCATCGTCATACGGCTACGCAGGCGGAATTGCAGGAATAATGTATAACTCCAGCATTTCCTATTCATACAACTATTCCGATATTTCCTCAACATACGGCACGGCAGGCGGAATTGTGGGATATGCAGACCATAATTCATACTGCTCTGGATGCTACAACTCTGGATATGTTTCAGGAAGCACAACAGACGAAATTATAGGGAATAGATAAACACTATATCACGTCTCTCCCCATTTTTCATCTCGTTATCTGCTCTCAAAGAGAACAACCTCACAATGACTAGGCGGAAGTTGAAGAATAAAATAATTCATTTTCCGCCCTCCCCTGCGATGCCAACCACTTTCACAATAAAAAAAAAGTTAGCCATTGCTAACAAATTCTATTGACAAAAAAGTGCAGTTAGACTATACTAACTATAGTTAGCGTCTGCTAATTTATAGGAGTGTATATGCCATTGTCTTTATGTTCAAATAATTCAACCTGTACGATAAAAAAAATCGGGGGGGGATCTTCTGTCCGACAGCATTTAAATTCACTGGGATTTAACACAGGAACGAATGTTCGAGTTGTTTCATCACTTGACGGAAACCTCATCGTGCAAGTAAAAGACTCACGAATCGCTCTTGACCGCTCAATGGCAAACAAAATTATGGTCTAACAACTCAGGCTCTCATTTCAAGCGGCGAAAGAGTTATTTTTTAAGTGCAGTTTATTTTCTCATTACGAATGCATTTATTTGCAAGCACTTACGACAATGCGTCTGTAGATTGCCGAGAGATGTTTTGTCCTTGCGATATAAAATAACGCTGTATGGTAAATCAAACATCACGTTTTATTGCGGCAAGGATTGTAGGGGAGCCGTAGGCTGCCACTGGACTGAACGAGTGTACGAGTGAGGGAAGCGGCTGTAGGCGAAAGCCGGAACCCCGAAAAGGTCGCAGGGCAAGCCCTGCTTACCGAGTTTTGCGTTGCAAAACTCGCCAGTGAATTGTTTTCACGAATTTTTACTTGCTTGCAAGCAGGCAAAGCCTAAAAAAAGTGTAATTAGGAGGATATATGAAAACATTAAAGGAAGCAGTGGTTGGCGAAACACTGACAATCACGCGTCTTAACGGTGAGGGGGCATTAAAACGTCGCCTTATGGACATGGGATTGACAAAAGGGTGCAAAGTGTATGTTAGAAAAGTTGCTCCACTAGGAGATCCCGTTGAATTGACTGTACGCGGGTATGAACTTTCAATTCGAAAAGATGATGCTGAATGCGTGGAGGTGGAATAAAATGGCGACAAGAATAGCACTTGCAGGAAATCCAAACTGCGGAAAAACAACACTGTTTAACAGTCTTACCGGATCAAACCAGTATGTTGGAAACTGGCCTGGAGTTACTGTTGAAAAAAAAGAGGGAAAACTAAAGGGGGCAGATGATGTTATTGTGACAGACTTGCCTGGCATTTACTCCCTTTCCCCCTACACTTCTGAAGAGGTTATATCCCGAGACTACTTGATAACAGACAAACCCGATGCAATTCTCAATATTGTTGACGCTACCAATATAGAAAGAAACCTCTATCTTACAACACAACTTCTAGAACTTGGACGACCAACAGTAATCGCCCTTAATATGATGGACGTTTTGAAAAAAACAGGCGACACGGTGAATATCGAAAAATTGCAGGACGAATTGGGTTGTGTGATCATAGAAACCTCCGCTTTGAAAGGTACAAACGTTAAAAAGGCTGCAGACGAGGCTTTAAAATCTGCAAAAACCGGACAGGCGTTTATTCCGAAAAAAATTTTTTCAAGCGATGTGGAAAAATCAATCTCCGACATGGAAGCACTTCTTCCCCAATTCATTTCTCCAGAGTTAAAACGATGGTATGCAATAAAACTCATAGAAAGAGATTCCGTTGTTCTTGAACAACTCTCGCTTTCTGAATCCGACAGAGCAAAGGCTGAAGCAATTTCTGCAAATCTTGAAAAAGCAAAGGATGATGACACAGAGTCAATTATTACGAATGAGCGTTATGAGTATATACAAAAAATTGTTAATAGATGTGTTAAGAAATCTAGAAACAATATGACATTGTCTGATAAAATAGACAGAATTGTTACTAACAGATGGCTTGGAATTCCGATTTTTCTCTGCGTTATGTGGATTGTGTATTATATATCAGTTTCTTCATTGGGAACTGTTCTCACCGACTGGGCAAACGATGGACTTTTTGGCGATGGTTGGCATTTGTTCGGAATAGGAAGCGCAGCATATAATGAGGATGTTGAAAACTACGAGTACACACGACAAAAAATAAGTGCCTATCTTTCTGCCGCTGAAAAAAATGGCTTTGATGTATCAGAAATCAGGGAAATTGTGTTTGACGAAGAGGCAGACAAAGACGAAATACGTAACGCATTATACAACGCCCCTGAAGACATACAGAATTTTGACATGCACATTCTTCTTGATGATTTTGAAGCCGCTATAAAAGTTGCCGCGCCAAATCCGTCTGACTATGAAAATGATTTTGCCGGTTATGAAACTGCACTCGACACATATAAAACAGCGCACTTTGTAGCAGAGGAATTTTTGTCGCAAGCAAAAGAGGCTGGAATTATGAATGCAGATGTGCTTATCGATTATATTTCAAGTGACGATGATTTTGCAGCCTTGCTTTCAGAAAATGACACGGATGCCGTTTCCGCCCTCTCAGCCTTCGTTGAATCCGCTCTTATATTCGATGGATTTTTCACTACGAAAATCACATACAATGACATTGTTGAATGCGCACTTTTAGATGCCCCCTCTCCTTCCGATCATGGCTTATGGATTCCAGGCATTTCATCCGCAGTAGAAAGCGGACTTGAAAGTGCAGGTGTAAATGAAGTTGTAATTGACTGCATTGTAAATGGTATAATCGGCGGAATTGGAGCAGTATTAGGGTTTACTCCACAAATGGCTATTTTGTTCCTGCTGCTTTCAATCGTTGAAGACTGTGGCTATATGGTTAGAATTGCATTTGTTATGGATAGAATCTTCCGTCGCTTTGGTCTTTCAGGAAAATCATTTATTCCAATGCTCGTTTCATCCGGCTGTGGAGTGCCAGGCATTATGGCAAGCCGCACAATTGAAAATGAAAACGACAGAAGGCTTACGATCATGACCGCCACTTGGATTCCATGCGGTGCAAAACTTCCTGTAATCGCATTGATGGCAGGTGTTATAGGTTCAAAACTCACACACTGGGATGGCGGATCACTCACTTTGATAATGTATGCAATCGGAATCGCGTCTGTTATTATTGCCGCAATTATGTTAAAAAAGACAAAGCCGTTCCACGGAAAAGCCGCGCCGTTTGTAATGGAATTGCCGCAATATCATATTCCGCAATTAAAAACGGTTTTACTTCACACGTGGGAAAGACTGCGCGGTTTTATCATAAAGGCAGGAACAATTCTTTTCCTTGCATGCCTTGTGCTTTGGTTTTTGTCCAGCTATGGATTTGCCTCGCCAAAAGACGCTGAAATTGCAGAAGATGGCACAATTATTGAAGAGGCCGTTGAAGGTGGATTTGGTCTTGTTGATGCAAACGAATCACTTTTAGCACTTTTTGGAAATGGACTTCGACATATCTTTATTCCACTTGGATTTGGAGGAGAAAACGGAGGATGGCAAACTGCTGCCGCCACAATTTCCGGATTCAGTGCAAAAGAAGCAATCGTTTCAACAATGGGCGTCCTTGCAAACGTTTCAGACGACTATTCCGAAGAAGATGCTGTTGTCGCCTCTAATATAACGTCATGGTTCCCCACTGCCCTTGCTGCGTTTGCATTCCTGCTTTTCAATTTGCTTGACTCCCCCTGTCTCGCCGCCATCGCAGCAATGAACAACGAGTTAAAAAGCCGAAAATGGTTTTGGTTTGCAATTCTATTTCAAAACATATTTGCATGGATTGTAACTTTCATCGTCTATCAACTTGGAATGCTGTTTGCACACGGTCAATTCAGAGCAAGCACAGTGTTTGCAATAGTATGTGCAGCCGGCATGTTATATATGCTGTTTAGACCAAACCCTTACAAAAAAATGGAAAGCGTAAGCAGCAAGTAGATGGTATAACGAGGCGTTAGGAGCGAACTTGCAAGACACTGTTTTGTGCCGTCACAAGCATAAACAAGGAGGGGGAAAGTCTCCCCCTCGCTCCCAATACAATACGTTAGCCAGTTTTGGTAGCGTAGCGTACAAAACTGGAGGCGAATGCAAGTCCAGCACCCTGAGAACAAGAGATTTGGGCATTCGCCACTTCTGCGGGGACACCCCGCAACGCCCCGCGTTCTTGCTGTCAGTCATTAGGAGGACGTTTAAAATCCGCACAAAAATCTTGTGCGGATTTAACTTCACGTTTTCTATGAAAACCCGTTATTTATTGCAGTTTCTCACTTCGTTGCGAAACTGCATTTTCAGCAGCGAGAGAATCTAAAGATTCTCTCGCTGCTGAAAAAAGGAGGTATGATAAAAGCACCGCACAAATGGCGCGGCACTTTTATCATGACAAGTTTCCGTTGGAAACTTACATATCAAATGCCACTTCTCATTTCATTACGAAGTGGCATAAAAAGTCAAGAAAAAAGTTGCAACTTTCTTCTTGACTTTTTATGGGAGGAAAAATGGCAACACTATTAGCAATAGCAATTATCACAATTTTAGTCGCACTCGCTTTAACATATCTCATTAAAAAACGACAAACCGCTCGCAAATCCGGCACCCCCACCTGCATCGGCTGCTCATCGTGTTCAAAATGCCCGCAGTGTTCCAGTAAAAAATAAGGGAACATGCGTGAGGATGAGGGGTGAGCAAGCGCATTGGATGCCCACAATATTCCGCTCTGTGTGTCGAAATGCAAATCCATTGCAATATTTTCCTGTTTTCAGTGTGGATAAATTCAACAGAACCGAAACGCCCACAATTGATAATCCCCTTTCTTCCATTGGTCATTACAGTAATCCATGCAAGCGGCAACTGGAAAATTACTCCTGAATGCGAAAGAACCGTTTGTTTCAAACGGCGGGCGAATTTGTCAATTGTCTAGAAAGGTACATACACTACTGAAAGGCTGTCCTGGGATAAGTCCGCTGCGATACCAAACCCACCAGCAAAGTGCGAAACCGAAGTACAACAGACGAGTTTTTACGCAATTCCTACAAAATCGATGTTAAGTTTTACAAGCAAAACTTCCCTATTTGCGGCAATGAAAATTTATTATATTCGTAGAAACAAACATTTATCCACCAGTTTTATACAAAACATTGTCAAAAATTATTTTAACCTTTATTTTTTGTACGGCGTTCATAATTATCAATTGAAAAACGATACATTTCTTTAAACAAATAAAGGTCAGAATAAAAATCGAAAAATTCCCATTTTTCTTTATTTAATTCTACTGTTCTTAAAATTCTTGGGTCATAATACTTTTTGTCTAATATTTTGCTTAATGCATATTCTATTTTATCATTTTCAGATTCTTTCTTGCGTTTTAAATAGTATGCGCTTAAATCATCTTTCTTTTGATAAGATAACTGCTCAAGCGCATCTTTAATTAATAATTTACATGCATTCTTATGCGTTTCATCGATATATTTTAACTCGCAAAGTTTATTATAGTAAGTTTCAAGTTCTTCTGAATTTAAATTCTGTGGAGTGGTGAGTGCTAAAGATAAGTATTGATTACAAATATTGATTAAGTTGTTGACAAATATCCTATTTTTTGTATCTTTTCGCATTAGAAATGTAATTATAATTTTTAAATATTCATATATTTCATTATTTTTATTGTCTATTATAATTTCTTCATATCTTTCATCGGTATAATCATATAAAGAAAAGTTATTATCTTTAAGTTGTTTTGCAATGTCATAAAAATGTATAAACTCAAAATCTTTACTATCACTTTTAAAAGCATCTTCATATATCAAATTGCGTTCATACTTTGAATCTTTACGAATGTAATGTCCGACTTCGTAAAGGAAATCACACAAAATGCGCATTTTTAACATAAATGGATTATCACTTAAGAAAGCATAGATGGTAAACTCCACCTCACTCTGTAGTTTACATTGGTCGTTTATCTTTGAAAGCTCGCCTATCCTATATTTTAACGCTTTGCAATTTATTGTTAACAAATATAATTGCATAAACGCATCATAATCAATATATATCTTACATTTATTTTTGTTTTCTTCTTTTATAAAATATATCTGCTTTGCCGTGATTGTATAATTAATTTTTTGATATGCAAAGAGCGACCCATTTTCAAAAATTCCTGTAGAAAAATGATAAGATTGCAATCTTTTTTCTATCGCTACTTTGATATTCTCTCTTACCGCATAATAACCTTGTTTCATACTGCCCTTATATTCTGCAGAACAACCGCAAGCATATATTCGCTTCATAAAAGCATCAGGCAAGTAATTTAAATTTCCATGCTTGTTTGTATTTAAAAGTCTAAATTTATCAGCCTCGATTTCTTTAAAACATTCTTCAATATCTGTATTCCAAATTTTGCTTATCGGCATTTTACATCGTTCACAATACCTTAAATCGCTGTTACTCCTGATTTCAAAATAAATACGATCCCATTCTTGAACATCGTCTATTATCCTTAACATATATGACAGCGGATTTTCGATAAATGATGGTTTACCCCTGAGCGGAGATTTGTCATTTGAAATTTTATATTTTAAAGTATGATCATAAATAATGAGCGCGGCAAATTCAATCATAGCTCTTTTAATTGAATTAAGGCTGTGTACTGCTCCCGTTTCATAAAATTGCAACAAAAGGATATATGCTGACAATGCCCCATGATCACATTCTTTATAACGCGAAGCTAACTCTTCCTTATCATAGACGGTAAACAAAAGAGATGTTTCCAATAAATTATTTAATTTGTCAAATCCGATACTATCGGACGGCAAAATTATCGAAACATAATCATTTAATTGTTTTGCCCGATTATGCATAAACTTGATAGGATACCCTATATCATGAAATAATGCGGCAATTATCAAACTTCCGCGTACAAAATATTGCCACGCATAATTTTCTGCATTTTTATTAATTTTATCAGTTATCTCTTCAATTATCAAATCATTAATTTTAATTTCATCAATTATTTTTTTAGTCACTACATCATTATTTTCACTAGCTAACTCTTTGGGTACAACAATTATATTATTTGATAGAATTGATTTATTAAGTTTTAATAAAATCGCGTTAACCACGCTTTGAATATGTTCATTATATTGTTCTATCTGGACACAAGCATATTTAGATAATTCTGTATTCCTTGTTTTCAAAATACTTATTATTTTATCTAATAAATTTCCTTTTACTATAGTGTCGTCATCCTCCAGTAAAGTCAACAGCATATAACAGTTTCTGATTTGATGTATAAAATGATCTCTGTAAAAACTTAAATCATTTTTATTAAAATCTAAATCCATATGTTGTTGCCATTCGAATTCAAAATAGTGATGACTGAAAAGTTTATCAAGTGATTCTATATTTAGAAAACGATCAATAAGTTGATCCAAAGCAAAATCATAGAAAAAAATAAAATTATCGGCATCTTTTTCGCTATTGTATATTAATTTTATCCGTTTTTTAATATCAGCATAGTTAATATCGTTATAAAGACAATGATGCCTTGCCCTTTCAAAATTCAAAAATTCTTTATAAAATAATGCTTCAACATCCAATTCGCCGTATTGTAGCATTTTTGAACACTTTGAAAGCAACGTTTTAATATGTGTATTAAGATTTTTAAGTAATGGAGAATATTTCAATTTCAAGTAATCAAATCCTTCAAAATATTTTCGCATTGTGTTGCTATTAATCAATTTCATTTTAGCGCATCTCTTTTACTTATTTCTACATCATCTAAACTAACAAGGGAGTTAAATTCAGAATCAGAAAACTTAATACCTGTATCTGTATCCGACAATAAAATTTTTGTTACTTTTCTTTTTTCATCGATGACATCATAAAGTTCTCTTATTTTATCTTTATTACTGAACGAGTATAACCATGTGTCTTTATATCTACAATTGGGACAGTATTTTCTTTGCACTTCAACAGAAACTTCATTGGAAATATTACCATTTTTAGAATGACCAACATTTAAAAATTCACTGTTGTTAACCAATACTATAGAACAATCTTTAAAATCGCTTCCACATAAAAAAGTATTTAACCAGTCAAGATTGCACATTAACATTGGAGCATTGTTAAAAATTATATATATAATTACCTTGTTGCTTTCTTTATCAAGATTAAAAACTTCTTCAAAAAATGCCTCGGTATATCCGTCTGAATTGGGCGGTAAATCATAAATAAGATTTATTAATACTTTAGTTTTCTCCCCTTTTTCATTACAACAACATTCGGTTAATTCAATCGTTTTTTGCAAATTTTCTATTTCATATCTGAATTCGTCATATTTCAGTAATGGCGTATGTTTTCGCTTTACATGGAAAATAGATTTTTCAATTTCATGTACTTCTGCGGGAATTATAAAAAATTTGTTTCCCAAAATTTTTTCACAATTTTTTTTCATATCTTCGACTTTTTTATTTCTAAACATCAAATCCTGCATGGTGACCAGTTGCGTCTTATCAGCATTACTAAGACAATGCATTAAAGATGTTCCCAGGAAATCCAAATCTAAAAAGTAATTAACAGCCTCATAATTATTATATTCTCCGTCAAAAATTTTGTTTAACAACGCATTCAATTCAGATACAGTCAAACAAAGTGAAAAGGCGGTTTTTCCACAACCGCCTTTAATTGAATACACTATGTGGTGTACTATAGTTTTATTTCCTTCATTTTCCATGCTCCGCTCCTTAATATTATTTAAATTTCAATAGTATTTTTCTAATCGATAATACAGTCTGCCTTCGGTATAACCTAAATTTTTACAAGCTGAAAGAATTTGATTAGTATAATAATCAAGTTTCTCTTTATTGACCGCCGCCCTTTTAAAATGATTGATTATACTTGCCTCATTGTAGTAACCATTGTCCAAAGCTTCCATTAAATGATAAGCAAATCTTTTATATGAATAACTTGAGGTTTCTTCGTTGTCGTATAAATCGTTATCGGATTCGATTTTAAATTTAATGTCAGAAATATTAAAATTGATGTTTTGTAATTTCGAAACCGCCTGCATATACAAATGATGAAACAACAAATCGTTAAAATTGTGTGCGCAACCGCTGATTACATTTGCTACAGCCTTTTTAAAACAATAGGATAAAATGTTATTTTTTACATTTCTATAAAAATCAAAATTAAACGCCTCCCTAATCAACGTTTCTACTGCTGTTCTATACTCGACTGACAACTCTTTTACAGATTGAATTTTTATTTGCAAATTAAAAGTGCTTGTTTCTTCGTCTTCCAAAGCTTCCCTGAAATTACCATAATCAATAAAAATATGCGTACCACTTGCAAGATTCATCGAATCAATAAATTTATCACGCTTTGTAAAATTATTAAAGAAATCTTCTTTATTTGAAAGCATCTTCAAAAGTTTGTAAAAAGTTATATGAAGTTTACATTCTTGTGATTTGAAATTCGGCTTGTGTTCTGCTCCGAAACGAATGATACGACAATTTTTTGAATTATATCTTTCAAATCTCGTAAAATTGTACATATCATATAACTCGTCCTGAAAATCATGATTGTTTGAAATATAAACATACAATTCTTTTTTGTCATTCAGTGATTCATTCTTTTCAGCAACTAAATTTTTTAAATAATCAAGCATACCTGTATTAATTTTTCGAGACTTCCGTATATTAGGACGACCAGTATCAATCAAATAATTCTGCACACGATAATACACCGAAGAAAAACCATTCTTATTAAAAAAATCTCGACGATTTGTTTCCGAATCAATTCCCAAAATATCCTGCATGCTTGGTATCGCTCTTCGAATTACTCGATCACGATCTTGCATGGAGTCTAGTTCAATAGGACAATAAATTTCAGGACAATCAAGAATAAATATCTTATCGTATTCATCTATAAGTTTTTTCAATTCAGATTGCCTTAAAGCCTTTTTTATTTCTTCTTTTTGCTCAAAAATATTAACTACATACTTATTTGGCGATAATTCTTTCAGCATATTTTTCAATGAATCAAGACTTTTGTCCATAACGGAACCAATCAACAATACTTTTACAATCTTATGATCTGCATCTTTTTCTGCGCCATTTTTTATTTTTTCATATAATCTGATGGCAGAAATCTCTTCTATACTTGAAAGGTTATCTTCTCTTATTGCTATAAAACTGTCGTTATTTTCATCAAAACGAATAATGCGATAAAATTCCTTATTATATAAAACTATGACATCACGAAAAAGTCTGTCAATCTTATTTATAATAAGTTCTGTATTTAAAAATTCTAAATATTCATCATCGAAATAATATAAATTTTTAAAATCTTCAATTTGCAAATATGATATAACAAGAGATTCCAAAACAATAGGATTTCCAATACCTATTCTTATCTCGCCATTTTCCGTTTTAGACATATCTTTTTCAATAATTTGATTTAAGATATTACGACTTATAAAAATAGATTTCTGCTCATAATTCTCAAAATAAAATAAAAAAACATTCTTAACAGAATCTAAATATTGCAAAACATTGGATAAAAAAGCATCATTTGAAAAATCCGCACTTACAAAAGTTGATAATTTCGACCTTGCGGACTGAACAGTTTTGCAACAACCCTCAAAATTCCGCTTTAACTCATCGTCAATATATAAGCCGTCCAATTCTTTTTCAAAATCAAAACCGCAATCTGGAATACCAGAAAGCACACAACGGCTTATAAAATCGCCCGCAAATTCTATAATTTTTTTATCCATGAAATGAGACCTTAAAAATATTTTAATTATTATATCATGCTTTGAAAAATATATCAAACAATTTTGTTCGTTCCAAATACATTTAGAACTGTCCAACAGAAACAGAAGAATGATTTTTATACTATCAGTCTAGAGTTTAACAATGGCTGTCAAAGTGGTATTTGTTCAGCCATTTGTCGATCTCCGCCTAAAGCTGAACAAATACAGCCGCATGCAGATACTCGGGAATGTTGCACAACGGAACTTTGTGTATGTGCGATATTCTTTGACAACCGAAACATAACGCAGAATACATCTGCCCCCAGCCGTCTACACCAATAGCACATAGACAGCATGTCTGAATAAGAAACAGCGGCAGAATAATTGTCCAATTAAAGAGCACTTATGTTCTATATCAAGCTTATCTGTTTTAAACAAAAACAAACGGCGCAAGTTAAAGTTAGGATATAGGGAAAAATCTATCTGTAAACAATCATTTCTTTTCTTTCAAATAAATTTGCATAAGTTCTGATTCAATATTTGATTTAAATGCTGGCAATATGTCATCCTCAATTTTACATTCCAGTTTTTCACGAAATATTCCAAAAGGAAAAGTATCAATCTTTCGTCCATATACAGAAATCGTCAACAACGCTTCGACATATTCTTTATTGTCAATTTTAACGACAATTTTCGTTCCTATGATGGAACCATATTTATGAAATTTCTTTTTTGTTTCTCTATCTTTTTTATTTAATTTATAATATCCTTGCTTGGCACCATCCCGATTTTTGTCATTGATTAAATAAAATCCTTCTGTTCCATCCATTACATACCTACCAAAAGAATCTTCTTCAAAAATAACCTGTTCATTACTTCTAAATGCTTTATAATAATTCTTATCAAACCTATTCCATTCTTTTTTATCTTGATAATCAAAATGATAAAAAATAGCTACCGAAATATATTTAGGTCTTAACCTCAAAAAAGCTTCAAAACAAGAACTTATTGATTTCAGGATAGTTGCAAGACTTTTATATGGATCGTAATTCAACTCTTGACTTGTTTCATTACGTTCAAGCACACCTTCAAATACTTTAAAAATCATATCGCGCCTGTATCTTGCTAAATCTCTTTCGCCTTTTAAAATATTTACAGACAGCTTGTTTTGCTCACGCTCCATTGAAATATTTTTATCAGAAACCAAGTATGTTACAAGAGCAATTATTCCTACAGTAATAAAAATAAGACCTTTATTCATGGGAGAAAGTTTCTCATCACCTATGAAAAGAGAACATCCCAATGGCAATAAAATCAGCGAAGAATGAAGAAGCGGCATCAACTTTGATAAAACCTTATGGATTCTCTTCATCATTTGTATCCCCCATAACCATTAAAATTATTTTTGATACCCGAACAAAATCTCCTTTATAGCAAATTTGATATATGATAATATTTGCAATATTGCTTTATATTATACAATTTTTCTTTTTAGTTTCAATAATTTTTTATCACTTCGCGCAAAAAAAGCCGCATGCAGTATTGAAATGTACCTAAAAGGTCATTAGAGTTATCCTGTAAATATTGTTCGTAAGTATGTTAAATATTTCTGCAATCCTCGTTTGTAGATTTTATTACCTCATTATTGCAAAATTTTAATCGCGACTTTTCATCTCTAAAACACCTCAATTTACCATTGACAGGTCTAATTATGAGGTCTAGAACGTTCAGTTGTTATAAATTCACCACATAGTATTCCTTTGCTCATATCATTTATTTTACAATGAAACATTCCAGCAATCGTTTGCTGAGCTGAACGAGTTAAAAAATAGACCCCTGCTACTATTCTAGCTTCTCTATATATTTTTGCAACCCCGTATCCTGTGGATGGAATTTCAGTCTCCTCATAATCTCTGAATTCATCTTGAATTATTATATCATTTTCTATTTTTGGCGAATGAGAAGAAAGTTGTTCTATAGTGATTTGTTCATAATCTTGTTTCATCACTAATTTGCCAAATCGTAAATAATGATCATTTTTATAATCATCGTAATATGCGATATACCATGTTCCCTCTAGATAAAATTCGCGTGATTTCGTTTTATAAGCAAGGCGAAAAATACCTTTGATAATAAAGTAAAACACGCCGTATGAAGTAATCAACGATATTATGAAAGAAATTAAGACATTAAACCATTCTGGCTGAATATGTAAAAAGACAGAGCAAAGAATAGTACATATTGTACATGCCCAAATTGTTAAATGAGAAATTATTTCGTTAAATAGTTTTTGCATAATGAAATCTCCTTTAATGATTTTTTATATAAAATAGACTCTTAATTAAATCGCATGAAACAGAATGTACCTAGTGATAAAACAAAGAGTTACGGCGCAGAAAAGGAACAAATTTTTCTTGCACTTCAAGAACAACCTGACAGCAATGCAGGCAACTAGAGGCTTCGTTACCAGTGCAACTACCGTGAGTTGGTGACAAACGCAACCTTTTTCGGCACTATATCAAAGGCAATGTCATTCACAGCGGAACGTATGCCCCTGCACCTTATTGCGCAAGTACCGTCGCCATAGAAAGCCCTACATAACCAGTTCCCGCTACTGCAATTTTATTTATTATCATTCTATTATCATCTAAATCCGCATAGTTATTTTTGATTATATGTTTTATACCACTTTGCAAATTCTGCCAAACCCGTTTCTAAAAGAGTATCTGGCTTAAAACCGAAGTCTTGCACCAGTCCTGAAACATCAGCATAAGTCTGATATACATCACCGCTCTGCATGGGGAGCAGTTCTTTTTTGCCAGGCTTGCTGATAATGCCTTCTTTTATCAAGCAATTTTCTAGCACATCCACAAAATGCAGTAAGCTTTCAGGTTTGCTGTTTCCAATGTTGTATACTTTATATGGTACGCCATCTTCAGTTTCCACTGGTGCTTTCTGCATCACATTTACAACTCCAGTAATAATGTCATCTATAAAAGTAAAATCACGATACATATCGCCATTGTTATAAATTTGAATAGGCTCTCCTCTGACAAGTCTGTCTGTAAACTTGAAATATGCCATATCTGGTCGTCCCATAGGACCGTATACGGTAAAGAACCGAAGCCCTGTCGAAGGAATTTTGTACAGTTTGCTGTATGCATGGGCGAACAGTTCGTTTGACTTTTTTGTGGCAGCATACAGCGATACAGGATTGTCTACCTTGTCATCCGTAGAATACGGCACTTTTTGGTTTGAACCATACACACTAGAGCTAGATGCATAAACTAAATGCTCCACAGGTTTTTCCGTCTGCATAGACGCACGACAGGCTTCAAGAATATTATAAAAACCAATTTATGTTGGATTTTATATAACTTTCTGGATTAGTAATTGAATAGCGCACTCCCGCTTGAGCCGCCAAGTTGACAACAATTGAAGGTTTATTTTCCACAAAGATTTTATTCACACGAACTGCATCTGAAATATCACTTTTAATAAAAGTAAATGTACTAGCATTTGAAATTGTAGCCGTCTGCCCAGTCTCTTTGAGCATTGCAAGTCGCTCTTCTTTCAAAGAAACATCATAATAATCAGTAATTGAATCAATACCTATAAGATTGATTCCTTGAATCGTTTCCAAAAGTCGCTTACATAAAAAACTACCTATAAAGCCAACCGCTCCAGTAACGAGTATTGTTCTTTCGGACATTTTAATTGCACTCATCATCTTTTCCTTTTCATAAAAAATATTTAAAACCCTGCCTTAAATAGGCAGAGCTATAAGTTACAAATCAAATTCCGAATATATTTCCAAGTGTTTGCGGATGACAGTTTTTATATCAAAATATTTTTCTGCATACGCGCGAGCATTTCTTGCCATTTTATTTCGCAATTCAGAATTATCAACAAGGAGTTTTAGTTTTTCTGCAACTGCATCTGCATCATTGGGCGGAACCAAAAATCCGTTATATCCTTCTTCGACAGTATCACGGCAACCAACCCAATCAGTAGTAATAACTGGCAATCCGCATGCCTCGGCATCAATCACAGATTTTGGCAAGCCTTCCATATAAAATGAAGGAAAACAGAAAATATGACTGTTTTTGAGCACGGAATAAATATCTTTTTGGAATCC
This sequence comes from Treponema sp., assembly GCA_014803985.1. Classification (GTDB taxonomy): domain Bacteria; phylum Spirochaetota; class Spirochaetia; order Treponematales; family Treponemataceae; genus Treponema_D. Next base: position 11,622 of record JAAVAO010000015.1, on the reverse strand, counting down.
AAGCCACTTGATATATGCCCCATCACAGAATGCTTCAATCTGCTGTTTTTTCAAAGCAGAAGGATTGGCATCCAAATCTCCGCAAAATAAAAACTGAATTTTTCTTTCATATTCAGCACGGAGTTTTTCTGCCGCTTCTACCAAAACAAGAATACCTTTTGTCTCTATCATTCTTCCAGTAAAAACAATTCTTAAAATGGAATTATCTTTTTCAGCCTCAGGCACAAATGCAAACTTTTGCAAATCTACGCCGCTTCCTTTTATCATCACTGCCTGCTTTTGTTTTGAAATACCAACCTTTTCAAACTCCGTTCTGTCATCATTATTCTGAAAGATATAGCGAAAAGAATCGCGATTTACTTTTTTTAATACCCAACACACTCCTTTGGAAACCTTTGAATTCCGCTTCTCTGGAGAAAAAAGAAATCCTGTTCCGCTAACAGCATTCACTACATTACGACATCCTGTAAAGCATGCCGCAAGGGTGCCCCAAAGCAGCGGTTTTATGCCAACATGATGTATCACATCTGGCTTCTCTTTACGATATATTTTTTTTAGGAACAGAAAAGTTTTTATTTCATCACGGAGATTCATTCCAGTAGGATTCTCCGGCAAATCAATCACCTGCAAACCAAGTTCGGCAATTTCATCCTGCCGACCAGTAAAATGAGTGACAACAGTTACGTCCCAACCAGAATTCTTTGCAGCAAGTGCAATATCCTTACGATGAGACAAAAAAAATTTGTCAACATTTACGATGAGAAAAAGTTTTTTCATAAGCACTGATTTTTATGCCGTGAATTTTCTGGAGAATATGTTTTCTGACAAAAAAGAATTAACCTAAGAATATATGGTATTATAAGAGAAAAATGCTTGCAGCAATAAATACAACAAGATACGTAATTAAAATTGACATTTTTACATAGACTTGAACAATTGAATGTCATACAAATGCAATCTTTTGTTCATTCTTGCAATTAAAATTTCACCGTCTAATCAAAAAATCTATTTTTTATACAAGTTTTTCCTTATATAATTTCTCCCACTTTTCTGTAATTTTGTTCAAGTCAAATTTTTCAACAGCAGTTCGGTTTTCTCTGCCAATAATTTCTTTCTGCTCAGCGGTATAATTCATAACTTCAAGCATTTTGTCTGCCAATAATTCAGGATTCTTTATAGGTATAAGGTCATTTTTATTTGCAATAATTTCTTTCGTGCCACCACAATCTGTAGATATCACCGGTAGTTCACAAGCCATTGCTTCTACTAACACAAGTCCAAATCCTTCATAGGCAGAAGAAAGAACAAAGCAATCAGATGCGTTATAATAATCATGAAGATTCTGCTGGATACCTGCAAATATTACCCAATCAGACAATTTCAAACTTTCAACAAGAATCTGTATTTCTGTACGAAGCTCTCCGTCTCCTACACAAATCAGTTTTGTATTCTGTTTTTTCTGATGAACAATATAAAAAGCATCAATTAGAGTTTTGTGGTCTTTTGCCTTGTTGAATCTCGAAACATTTATGAAAACAAAATCATTATCAGCAAGCTTCAACTGTTGACGTAAAATAGTATTTCTATTCTTAAAAAAACGATTCATATCAATACCGTTATACATCGCAATACTTTTCTTCTGAGAAAAAACACCGGATGTTACAAAGTAATCAGTTGCAGTCTGAGAGACATTGGTATTTAGATCTGATAAGAAATCAGTACAATGCTCCAAAATCAGACGAGTCTTTCCGTGATAATTATTACTGTGCTCCGTACAAATAAGATGCGGAATCTTCACAAACAGCCTCAATAACCGAGAAAATACAATTGCATGAAACATATTCGCATGAACAATTTCTGGACGGAACTTTTGAACAATTCTTTTTGCCTTCCGCAAAGTCTTAATTAGACCGAGAGGTGTTTTTCTCATATGGAGTCCATGAACAGATATTTCATCGGGAACATTCACGATTTGTTCCCCTGATAGATACATAATATGTACGATGTGACCAAACTGTTGCATACAACGCGCCAGATTTACTGTAATAGTTTCGGCTCCGCCCATTGAGAGACCTGTTATTGTGTAGAGAATTTTCATGTTATTTTTGAATATTCACCAAAATCGCTTCAAATTTCTTTTATCAAACGATTGATTTTATCGTTAAACATAGTTACAGAATACTTTTCTTTCAGATTTGAGCAGTTTTATGGGAAATAGTTTGCTCCCTCATCTTTTGTTACCCATTTTTTCAACAATTATGTTTGCTATTGATTTTGTAGCAGTTCCAGTTTCAAAAGAACCTAAATTCTCGTGGTGTTTCTGAATTGCACTGATATACACTTCCGTATCGAAAGAAAGTATCCTTTCTTGTAATTCTTCATTCGTCTTGCAAATAGGAAATCCCCATGTCAATGGATCTGTATAAAAACCACGATTGATTAGGTAGTCATCAAAATCAGGTACAAACAAAAAACAAGGGCGTTTCAATAACGAAAAATCCCACATAGAGGAAGAATAATCCGTTATAAGCATATCAGTTGCACATAATAACTCTTGCATGTCAGGATAATTAGATACGTCCATATCAAATCCCAAAAATGCGTTTTGTTTTAGAAATAAATGATGCCCTCTAAAAAGAACAAGCACATTTTTACGAAATTTTTTGATTAATGCGTATTTTAAACTCTGAACATCAATATTGTTATCAAAATAAGCGGTTCGAGTTCCACCTCTATATGTAGGAGCGTACAAAACAACAAAAATTTCCTCATTTATTCCAAACTGTTTACGCACTTTTATATTTGTATTATTTATAGCATTTGTATCAAAAAACATATCATTTCTAGGCATACCAATGGGAAGAAATTTTTTTTCGTCTACAAAAGTGCTTTCAGACATTATTTGAGTAAATTTCTTGCTGCTAGAAATGTGATAAGCCAAATGGTTCGCATAATAACAAAGAGACTTATATACATCTATACTACTACTTTTATCGTTAAATCCGAATCCAACTTTTTTATATGCACCACCACCATGCCAAGTTTCTATCAGAACAGTTTTCTTTCTAAATGGGATATATGAATAAAACCCGTTGTTTGTAATAATAATTCTGCTTGTAAGAATTTCATAAAACCATCTCATAGTATGTTTTTTCACATACAAGACATTTTCCAACCGTTGTTCAGGAATTTCATTTACCAGCCAAACATATTTATATTCTGGATGTTCAGAAGAAAGATAGTCAAAAATGTACAGAGGATTGCAGGTTGGCTGCAATCCTCTAAAACTCTGCAAGCAGAGTTTTAGAGGATTTACTGGCAGAATCCAGAATATTTTAAGCAAGTTTCTTATAAGAATTTTTAGGAAGTATTTAATCATTTTTTCCCTCTTCCATCCCTTCAATCACCCTGCGGAACATCTCGTCAAGCGAGATTTCCGCCTTCCAGCCTAAATATTTCAATCGCATTGCGTCAATAGCCAAGAATCCAACTGGTCTATATTGGGTGCAAAACACCCATTTCGTATATCAGTCCAAACTTTGCACAGCGAAACTGGTATTCCTGTTGACTTTCAGAAGTAAGGAGTTTTATTTGAGAGTCGTCTTTGTAGAATTCTTCTATCAAGAATTGCAGAATCATTGACCGATTTATCATCAATAACGAACAATTCCCAGTCCGTGAACACCTGTCCCTGCATGAATTAAATTGCAACGACGATACATTTTTCAACGTTATGACACGGCATGATAATTAAAACTATTATAAACATAGGTGCTTGACTAGTATCTCCGAGCAGGAGATAATGTAAGTCGTGAAATATCAAAGGATTAGCACGCAAAAACTGAACAAGATTTTTTTATGCTTCAGCGAGGACATAACGGCGACTGCGGCGGCGCGGATTGCAGGGATGAACCGCAACACGGCCAACTCATATTATCGCCGAATCCGTGAACTGGTCTTCGAGGAGTCGCTGAAGGAGGCGGGCAGGGAGTTCGGCGAGTTCGAATGCGACGAGTCGTACTTCGACGCAAGGAGGATGCGTGGAAAGCGCGGTCGTGGGGCGGCGGGAAAGACGCCAGTGTTCGGGCTACTCAAGCGCGGCAAGAGCCACGTCAACGGCATCGAGAACTTCTGAAGTTTCGCGAAGGGAAGGCTCGCCAAATTCAACGGTTGCAACTCCGACGCTTTTGTGCTACATTTGAAGGAGTACGAGTGGCGGTACAATCACAGACACGAGGACTTGTTGCCTTTAATTAAAAAACTGTTCCGCTTCGCGAATTCTTAAATAAGATGCTAGTCAAGCACCTAAACATATATCTTCATTTTGAAAAATTTTGATACTTGATAAAAGAGTCTTGTAAATTTTCATTGTATTTTCCACGCCTGTCTTCAAATCAAAAAGTGCCTTCCACCCCAATCTTTTCAATTTCGTTGCGTCAAGCAATGCCGTGCTTGCCTTTGAAAATCCTTTCGCCTCCGTTTCGTTCGGCAGGTCAAAAACGACTTTCACATTCCCAATCCTCGCAACAAGCTCCGCCAAATCCTTCAATTTTGTGTCCTGCCTTTCATCAGCCACGTTGTACACTTCCCCGGTCTCGCCTTTTAGCATTATGAAAATTATCGCGCTTACGGCTGAGAACACATCAATATATGAGAAATGCTGTTCTCCGCTGCTTTTCAGGATTATGTCCTCGCCGTCCATCGCCCTGAAAAGAAACTGGCTCAACGCCTTTGAATCATCCTTTTGCAACGTCGGTCCGTAGCAACGGCAAAGCCGCGCCGTCACAAAGTCAACCCCATATTGCGAAAGATATGCCTGGCTCAAAGACTCTCCAAGACGCTTCGACTCGTTGTAGCCGGAACGCAAAGTGTTGCAGTCAATGTATCCCAAATCATTCTCCGAAAACCTGAAGCCTTCGGATTTGCTTTCCCCGTAAATCTCCACGCTTGAGATGTTCACAAACCTGCTGCCCTTGTTTTTTGCGCAAAGTTCAAGCAGATTCATCGTCCCCAGAAAATTTGTTGTGATTGTCTCAACAGGCTTTGTAGCATAGGCGACAGGATGCGTGTTCGCCGCAAGGTGAACCGCATAATCAACTCGCCCTCCATATTCAAACGGTTTTGCCATGTCATGGGATATGAATTCTATGTTCTTTCGATTTCCGATTCTCTCTAGAAATTTATTGCGACTTCTCGAAACAAGGACTAGATGCAGCCCCAAGTCAAGCCTTTCATCGAGAAAACAAAGCGTATCGACAAGCGCCGAGCCTACAAGTCCAGTACCTCCTGTTATTAAAATCCGCTTTCCTGCAAGCAGCGAGAAATCCAAATCCTGCGCAAGTATTGATTCTATCAATGCCTGATAAACCCTGCTTTCATAAAACATCACTTTATCCATCCGCTTTTGTCCATGTTCAAATAGGCCTTGAATATTTCCAAGTTCTCTTTGGTCGTGAGCTTTATGTTCTTCTCGCTGCCAGAGGCAAAATGAAGCGTTTCGCCCAGCTCCACCATCATGGTGTTTGTGTATGATGAGGAGCCTGTTCCGATGCCCTCCCGAAACGCCTTGTCATAAGCCCATTTTAACTTTTCAAGCCTATAGCCTTGCGGCGTGACCACCCTCTGCAAGGTCTCTCTCGGAATGTATTTTGTCGAGGTCGCTTCGTCGGCCTTTACGAAAATCTGCTCGTTGTAAGGCATCGAGGAAACGCCGTTTCCAAATTTTGATGTCGTTGAAATCACGTCGGACAGAATCGATATGTCCACAAGAGGACGAACCGCATCGTGTATTATCACAATGTCATCGCCCGCGTGATTTTTTGCGATTTCATCAACCCCGTTTCTGATTGACTCCTGCGCGGAATTCCCGCCGCTCACGATTCCCTCAAGTTTTGTGATTCCGAACTGCCTGCAATACGCCCGCAGGATTTCGTGCCACCCCTCAAGGCACACGACCTCAATCGCGTCTATGTTCGGATGGCTTTGGAACGCCTCGAGCGTGTATATTATTACGGGCTTGTCGTACACGTTGAGGAACTGCTTCGGTATGTCCTGCCCCATCCTGTTCCCGACTCCGCCCGCTATGATTAGTGCTATGGTCATAGTCACCCCCTTAATAAAACTCCCAAAACACAAAAGAAAATATATTTATATGGATATGAATTCGTATAATAAAGTTTGGCTCTTAACCAGTTACATCCTGTTAGGTTTGATTTTACTAGCCAAGAGCCAAACTTTTATCTTGCTGTCATTCTTCTCGTACTCCCGAAGAATCCGCACCGTTGAATCCGTAGAGCAGTCGTCGCAGACAATCAACTCAAAGTCCTGTATAGTCTGCGCAAGGATTGAGTCCGGCTGCTCGCGCAGGTATTTTTCGCCGTTGTATGGAGCAAGTGCTATTGAAATACTTGCGTTCATACAGCCCTCCGCATTCTATTCAGTATCAGTACGAAAGGCTTATAAACTACCCCCTCTTCAAATCATAGCATATTTTCTATTATTTAATTTTTCAAAATCAGCTTTAATCATCTTTGCCAAACAGATTGAAGAAAATTCATTATTATAGCCATAGTTTATTTTTTCTCTGTCTTTAAGCCATTTAAAATCAATATCATTTACATTCTCAAAATATCTCATATATTGAGAATTATAAAATGGAAGTGAAAAAATATTCGGATTATTTGTCAAAAGCTTTTTATTGAAAACCAATGCCTCAAAATACCTTATAGATTGTGTATGTTGTTTTTTTTGCAAAACTTCTATAATACAATTTGTATTAGACATTCTTTTTAACACTTTTTGATACGGAAGCCATCTTCGTATATAAGTAATTTTCTTTGCAAATTTTCGATTTCTCCACTGCTCGTTATTCATGCATGAAAGTACAAAATCCGCATTTAATTCTTGCTTTTCACACTCTTCGAAAAGAGACAAAATGAGATTTTCCCTATCACCTTTTAAACCTCCAACAAAAAAAACATCACTTTGATTATTTGTTTCTTTTATCTGAACAGGAAGTTTTGAGGCTGAATAATAGTAAAGTCCTATATTCTTAAAACAAAATTCTTCTGAATCATCTTTATCGAATGTGTATATTTTTTCCCAAAAACTCTTGAAACATAACTCACGCAATCTTATTGCAGTTGGACTAGAAGCATGAAAACTGTCCATTAGCAAAAGAGCAAGTTTCACATTTTTCTTTTCGGAAATTTTTTCAAGCATCGTACTAGGCAGAACAGAAGCCGCACCTGCAACAAAAACAAATACATAGTTTTTATTTGAACTTAGTTTTTTATATTTACCAAGCTCATAGCAAAAATTTTTATTTTTAAAATAATCTAAAACTTTTAGCTTTTTTAAAAGTTTCTCTATTGGACTTCGACTTCCAATTAAAACTTTTCCAAACAAACTCTTCCTTATACAAAGAATATCAAAATCATCATCCAACGTAATATCTGCAAACAAATATTTTGCTAATTTATCCGGAACAAAAAATATGTATTTGGTCATCTTTTATCTAATCTCAAATAAATGTACAATAAAGGGTATACAATCCAATGTTATTTTATATCCTCGAATAAGACAGATTTATACGGTGTGTAGTCGTCTCTATAAGAATGCCCCTGAAAAGAACTCAAAGCCCACACCGAATAAAATGAATACATAGTAAAAAGCACAAATATAGTACACATAAGCAGTTTTATCACACCAAATTTCTTAAAAAATGACTTGCAATCAATGAGCAGGTTGTATGCGCAAAGCCCGCCGCCACATATCAAATAATAGTTTGCAATGCGCCCGAATTGATCAAAATTGCGCCCCATCGCCTGAAACAGCAAGGCGATAAGAAAATTCAGAAGAAAATATGAACTTTTTTTTTCTTTCTGAATGAAATAAAAAAAAAGCATCAAAGAAATGAAGCCGTAGCGAACAAGAAACCCTAGTCCCGTTCCGAATTTTGCCTGTTGCCCATATATTTTGCTGTTCAAATAAGCATTCCCTATTGTTTGTATGCGCTCTGGAACAAATCCGACTGAAACTGTCAAACCTAGCATTCCTCTGATAATGGAAAGCCCGAAAAAAGTTGTAAAAAGACAAAGGATATAAAAAAACATGGCAACGTAGGCAGAAATTTCTTTGCGTGTCGTAAAATATAGCGGAAATGCCGTCAATGCCGATATATGAAACTGCATTGCAAGCAGAACTGTCACAATCCATAAGATAATTTTTTTCTCGTCAATAAAATGCAAACCGCATATCAAGATCGCCATTGCAATATGCTGACGAGTTTGCGCCATATCGGTTTGAAGGAAAAACATTACGAAGTACAAGAACAATGTAAAGACAGGATATTCGCTACGCTGATATAAACTTCTATACGTACAAATGCAACAAAAAAGCATGATGAAAAACTGCATAAAGTAAAAATTATCAACAAATGTTTTGAAAAAACGGTTTATAAAAGAAAAGCCAAATTCAAAATTAAAAGAATAAGGACTCGAAAGACATTTGTTAAAAAAATATGTATATCCTTCCCAGTCGCGTCCTGTCTCATACCGAAACGCCGCAATGCAAAAAAGCAGGAACGCTATATATATGAATGCAATCTTGTCAACACCGAGTTGCTTGCAGACATACATTTTTCCGATACCGCAAAATTCCAACAATGAAAACAGTATTAAAAATGTCAAAATTGTGTAGTAAATCAAACTACCCCCTCCATGCTATCTGTTCTTGCGTTTTCCATGATTATTTTTGAATTCTCAGCTNTATCCANATCATTTTTTCTTCAATATNTTCCNAAGACATNTNTCCCGAAGCAAAATCAGNCACANNAAATAGACAAAAGCNCCGAGTACAATACTTATCGCCAGAGAAACAGCCATAGNAAGATTTTNCACAANNGGTTTTAGCANGAGAAGCNCNCCGCCCATTACTGCACNNGCAACAAAATATTTTAGTATNTCAAATCCTAATGCCNTCGATTCCGCAAGNTACTTTCTTCCGGCAACAGACATAACCATAAGACCTGTCATTTCCGCAATCACCGTGCCCACTATAGCCCCGTTATAACCGTATGCGCGAATCATAAAATAATTGAATATGCCGTTCACAAGAGCCGCAACCGTTACGGCAACNGCATAAATATGNTCTTTNCGNTTTGTATATAAAACCTGAAGCCCCATAAAGTGAGCCANACCGACTATCAGAATTATGGGAGAAAGCAATCTGANACTAAAAGCAGCCTCTGCATATTGGTCTCCTGCNAAAATCCATATTATTTCAGGGGCNAAAAAATCGATTCCGACNANAAANGGAACNCCAAGCAAAAACACAAACCGCAAAGAAAACCAAAGCCCCCGCTGATACCCTTCCAAATCTCCCNTNTTGTAGCAATTTTCAATTCTTGGTATCATCACAACACCAAGCGAAATTACCAGTTGAATTATAATTCGCACNACTTTGTTAGNCGCACTGTAAAGCCCGACAGAACGGTCGCCAGAGATCAAGCCCACCATAGTTACATCCAAATGTGTATATACATTCACTGCAACAATGGAAGAAAAAATTATCAGGATAGNCTTTATATGCCGAATTATATCCAATTCCTTAATTGGAACAAAACTAATATATCGCTTCAACCTAAACAAATTAAATAACGTTGAAACTCCGTTCAAGCCTATAATGATACCGGCATAGCGGTAAAAGTCTTCAGCCNTTCTTATACANAAAAAAACAAGAATTATTTGTACAATTTTGATGAATATGTACCGGGTGGTTATATATTTTTGATCCTCAATTCCCACATAAAACCATTCACAACTAAAATCCGACAAAAATATTGTGGGACAAACTATCAAAAATAATANATACTGTGCTTTGAAAACCGGAACAAAACTAATAATGAAAAAATAGCACACATATCCTGCAATTACTGTGATCCCAAGAATTGCAGTCAGTTCCCAAAAAGTTTTTGATCGTTCAAACAGGCTCTCNCGTGTCCTGGCTGTCTCCCGNATTCCATAAGTCGGAATTCCCAAAGCCGTAAACAGAACGAAATAAGAAACAATGGAATTTGCAAACTCAACTTTACCTAAGNTTTCAGGTCCCAATACCCTGCTGATATAGGGAAAAACAATCAGAGGAACTATNAAATTCAACACTGTACGAAACGTATTGAAAATATAATTCGATTTTATGGAGGCTGCTTTTATTTCTTTTGGGGANTCTNCCATTGGNATTTTTCANAANAAANNGTATTTGAATGTCGNAGTTTANACAATNTTATATCNGNNATCANANNATCCNCTATATTTCAAANNTTTGANNNNTGCNANATNNTNTCANAGTAGTTNNTANANNCAAAGCACGCCTCANANCCACCACATANAAAAAATTTAAAATGCTTCGCCCTCCGGCATACGCGCTTTGGTTGCCGTCCGTAAAAAAAGGACACCGATTNGAACAGTGCTTGAGCCAAGCTCCTGTTTGTCTTACGGTTAATGTAGTGTGCCTCCACAATAAAATGAAAAATGCACACGTGCGAGTGTNACGACTTACACTTCGCTCGCAGTTTTCAGTCNNTCNTCTTCATNGAAGCTATATAAGAGGACTCCTCTTGAGTCCAATCTTGTTTTTCCATGTCAAAATATGATAGATTCAAGATTCGCACTCCGCTTTCTGTTGTTATGCCATACTGCAACTTTTGATTTCGCCTGTTCACCGAAATCACTGTTCCGTTTATTCCAGAAAACGGNCCTGAAACGATGACTATTCTATCGTTCNTGTCAAATTTTGCCCTCACAAANCCCTGTATTTCTCCGCCTTTTTCAAGCAATGTAACAATCTNCAAATCTCTGCCAGCAAGAGCCAGTATTTTGGAAGTTTCTGGCAGGAATTTTATAAATCCATCGATTTTCATAAACGTGCGGAATTTTCGCGGGTCAGATTCCTCTGTCTTGAAAAAAACATAGCCGGGAAAAATAATTTCGTCATACACTNTGTTTAATTTCACGATTTTCTTAACCTGCTTGAAAATCAAAATTTCTCCACTTAAATCCGCTTCACCTTCGTCAAGGATTTTTTTTGCCGCTGCTTTAAAGCGATCCTCCATTCCAGTTTGGGTAAAAATACAATAATAGTTCATATTTCATTTATGTCAAAACTCCGAAANACAACGATTACTAGAATTACTAATTATCGTATTGCTAATTCTAGTAATAAATTTACCCCATTTTCTCTTTTTTGTAAATACTAAAAAGAACTTTTTATCTATACCACCCCATAATAGTAAGTCAAACTTCGAGTTTTGCCCTTTTCATTATTAGGGCGGCTTGTTGCTACGCAACAACCAGGCTTTTCGGGGTTGCGCTATCGCTCCATTCCTACGGAACTGGCNNNGCCAGCCCCTACAATCCTTGCCGCATTAAAATGTGTCATTCGACCTAAAAAACAAATTTTTTCCAAAAGNATTGCCGTTTTTCNCNNCTCCCGCGCGAATATATATACGGGAGGAAAGAATGACAGAAGAAAAAATCATTCCGTGGGAGAAACTTCCAATCACAAACACGTTCATGTTCAANNNTCAACAAGGTGATGACGAGCGACCTTGACGCATGCAGG
>JAAVAO010000014.1 GCA_014803985.1 Treponema sp. | reverse complement strand
TACCTCGGGGGCATGCAGAGCAACTTCAACTTTGACATCGGAAACCAAATAAAGCTTTGCATAAACAATCAGGAAATCAACGACAACCAGGGATATGTTGAGGCGGACAAGAGCGTGTTCAACGGCTTTGCCCGCACACTTGAGGTGCAGTACAAACAGTACGCGAGCGTCAACCCCAACTATATAGACGCGCCGTTTTTGACGAACCACGATCAGGCGCGGAGCTCCACGGCGTTCTTCCAAAACCGGCTGCCCAAGATGAAGCTTGCCGCCGACCTGTACATTTTGGCGGAGGGCGTTCCGTTCATTTACTACGGTGAGGAGATAGCGATGAAGAGCGGCACGGACGACCCCTCAAAAAGAACGCCGCTGATATGGAAGGCGGGGGGAAAGGACTCGCTCCAAACAAAACAACTTGAAACAGGTGTTTATGCAGGCAGCGCAATTTACAACAAGAAGACGCTTTCCATTGACGAAATGCAAAAGGATCCGGACTCGCTTTTGAACCACTACAAGCGCGTCATTAGGGTGAAGACGGCGCACCCCGCCCTGTATAAGGGAAGGCTGAAGGCGGTTTCCTGCGACAGTCCGTTCACCGAAAGCTGGGTGATGGAGTGCGACGAGGAGAAGGCGTTTGTTGTTCACAACCTCTCTTCAAAGGAGACGGTTACCGTTGCCGTTCCAGAGGGCTGTGTTATGCCGCTCGTTTACGCTGCAAACCCTGCGGCAAAACTTGAGGGCGAAACGCTCACCATTCCGCCGATGAGCAGCGTTGTTCTGGCGGAGTGGCGAAAGATTCGTTAATTTTTCAGTTTTATTCTTCAACTTTCAGTCGCAGGGCAAAGCTCTGCGACAAACACCCGTTGGGAGAAGTGCTTCATCCCCTGCATCTTCTCCGATATGCTATCACTTAAACAATTTCACACCTTGAACTGCCCCATTTCGTCTAGCAGGGTGCTGATATTATCCTTATTCTTTTGTGCAACGCCGTCCATTTCGCGCACCGATGCACTAATTGTCTTTACTCCATTTATCATCGAATATGTTCCCTCGCGAATTGCTTCAACTACCGTATCAAGTTGCGTGAGTTTTTCCGTGAGCAATCGTCCCTTGCCCAAGCATTCTTGAGAACTTGTCTGCGTTCTGTCACTCGCATCGCTTATCTGTTGCACCGCCTCCAAAACTTCCGCACCGGACTTGCGCTGTGAATTCATCGCCGTCGCCATTGTGTTTTCCTGCATCCGAACTTTGTCCGCAAATTCATACATCTTGTCGAACGCTTCGCCGAGAATGTTGCCCGCTTCCGTCATTTCCTTTATAATTTCAAGAGATTCTTGAATGACCCCCGCCGCGCGCTTTCCCTCGCGATTTGAATTTTCAGCGAGCTTTCGGATTTCATCGGCAACAACTGCAAAGCCTTTGCCCGCCTCTCCTGCGTGCGCCGCCTCTATTTCTGCATTCATAGCAAGAAGATTTGTTTGATGTGCAATATTTTGAATCATCTTGCTTGTTTCAAGAATGGAGCCTGATTTTTCCGCAAGTTGTGCAATAGTTGCACTTACATTTGAAAGTTTGTCGCGTCCTTCCGCTGTTTGCGCCACCATTTTATCCAAAAGGCTGCCAATCTGTTCAAACAACCCTGCAACAGAATCCGTGTTATCTGTAATTTCCTTTACTGCACGCACTGATCCTTCAACGCTCGCCGACTGGCTCTCCGCCGCTTCATACACGCTCTTGATTGCGTCATTTATTGCATTCACTGCGTTAACCATTTCACTCACTGCCTCATCCTGTGAAGCGGCCTGCCCTTGAATCACGGCTATTCCCGAATCTATCTGTGCGAGCGTGCCGGACGTGGAAGTTGTATGCTCTGCAAGCGAGCGTCCTTCCTCTGCCATTTCAACAGCACTCCCTTTTACCGTACTCACAGAACGTGCAATGGTGTCAAAAGTAACATTGAAGTCTCGGGCAAGCAAGGAGAATTCATCGTTGCCGTCCTCGTTCATGCGCACCGTGTAATCGTTCCCTGCGGCAGTCTTGAGCAAAGCACTCATCGCACGGATTGGTTTTGTAATATGAGTTGCAAACACAAACGCCACAAGCGTAAAAAATAGGAACAATCCCGCCCCGATAAACAACATCCACACCAAAATCGTGTGGAAGTCAGAAAGAGCCTCTTTTTCCTGCATAAACGCAATGAGCTTCCAGTTCAAGTCTTTGATAGTATGCACCTTTGCAAACCATTTCTTTCCATCCATACGAACAGTCGCTTCGCCCTCATTCAGCGATGAAAGAGATGCAATATCAGCATTTTCAATCTCCGCAATGTTCTTGAAGTTGAGCGATTCATCGTGCGGATTTGCAAGTATCACGCCATCATCCTGCACCATCATAATAAAGCCCGTTTTTCCTATGTAAAACTTTGAGAGCAAGTCCGAAAGCATTACAAGAGAAACTTCAATCGCCATATTCCCTACATGCTCGCCTTCTGGTGAAAAAATGGCGCGCGTCATACATACGACAATAGGAAGTTTTCCGTCTATTTTAAGCGTGGACTGATATGCTTTTGCAACAACCGTTTTGTTCGGATTTTCCGTTGCAGCCTTATACCAAGCGCGCTTTCGCGGATCATAGTTTGCAGTTTGGTTTCCGTCAAAACTGGTAACTTTGCCACCCCATTTTGTGCCAAGAAACACTTCCACATAGTCGGGGTGCGACGTGAACATTTCGCGCAGGAGCTGGAAAATTCTTCTCTCAAGCGGAGTGCGCTGAACAGTCTTCAAGTCAGTGAGCGTGGAACGGTCAACGTACGAATTGATGTCTTCATTTACAAGACGCACATCTGGATGACTTGCAAGCATTTCAACATTTCTCATCGTATCCAAAAAAAACATATTGACACTGTGTTCCACAAGAGCTGTTTCTCGCTCTATATTTTCATGAAACTGCCTAATGCTAGAACGCCTCACCCGCAGTCCAATAATGGAAACAACGAGCAACACAAGCACAAGAATAATGCAAGAACTAAACGAAATCAATTTCTTTTGTATAGTAAAAATAAGGCTCTCCTCCCCGTTCAATGCATACAATCTACGGAAACGGTGTTTTCATAAAAGACGCAAGACAAGAATCTTTTTGTTGAATTTTTACTGCTGTGCATATCAGCCTATAAAAAGCGTATAATAAAAAAAGAATGCCGTCAAGACAAAAGCATGCACCAACCACAAACTGCAACACAACCGACATTCACCATAAAACAGTCCAAATTTTGCGTTTTTTTTGGAGGGGGGGGGCAACATTTCCTCTTCTAATAGGTGTTCCAGTCGCAAGGCAAAGCCCTGTGCATTCACTTCGCTCAAGTGCGCTCTCTTTATTCGTCAACGAATTGGCACTTGCTCATAAGACTTGCGACTTGCGAATGGGATTTTTTCTTGACAGGGTTGTAGTGAAATGTTATATTGATAACATCAACAAAACGCTCAGAAGTTGCAATGGAACTCAACTCGTGCAAATGAGGCGTATGTCTGTTCGGATAAATGACGAAACATCTCGCCTTGTGCTATGGAGTTTGTTTGTCCGTTTGTACAATTTGACTTTTTATGGGAAAAGTACATGAAGAAGTGTTTTGCAATATGTATAGTAGTGGCATTAGTTGCATCGGCAACAGTGATCTCGCAGGAAAAGCCGAACAATAAAACGATCAAAGCAGGCGTATTCAATTTTGACGGCTACCATTCCAAAAACCAACATGGTGATTTATACGGATACGGCATTGAATTTTTAAATCTTATTTCAGAATATTCCCACTTAAACTTTGAGTATGCTGGTTACGACAACACATGGAGCGAAATGCTCACTATGCTAAAAAACGGTGAAATTGATATCACCACTTCTGCACGAAGAACTCCCGAGCGTGAACGCGATTTTGCTTTTTCACTTCCGATTGGACGAAACAGCACGCTGCTTTCCATAAAGGCAGATAATAAAACGTTATACGGCGGACGCTACAACACATACGATGGAATGACAGTAGGAGTCATTACGGGAAACAGCCAAAACGCTTTGCTGGAAGAGTTTGCTCGAACGCATGGATTTACCTATAAAGTAATAGAATATACCGACACCAACGATCTCGCCACAGATTTGCAAAACGGTAAAATCGATGCAATACTTTCCAGTAATCTACGCAAAAGACAAAACGAAAAAACGCTTGAACTGATTTCCACTGAAAATTTTTATGCAATAGTGCGCAAAGATGACACCGAACTTTTGAACGAAATCAACTATGCGATAACGCAAATAGACATCAACGAAGGCGACTGGAAAAATAATTTATATTATAAATATTATAGTTCTCTTCGCACATTTGGTCTGATGTTTAGCGAACGAGAAAAAGCATACGCTCAAAAAGTCGTATCGGGAAAAAAGACAATTACCGTAACTGCAAGCAACGACAGGAAGCCCTATTCGTATGTCGAAAACGGCGTTCTCAAAGGAATAATGTTGGACTACTTTGCAGAAGTGATGAATCTTGCAGGACTTCCCTATACCGTCATAACACCAGAAAATCTCAAAGACTACTATATTCTTGCCGACAACGTTGTTGATGTTGTTATAGACAAAAGAACAGACATGCTTGAATCATTCAGCCAAGATAAAGGATTTTTCATGGATGAATACTTGGATACAGGGATTGCAAAAATTACAAGGAAAAACTTTATCGGAATTCTCAAGACTATAGCAATAGTGGAATCACAAGAAGAAGATACAAAAATCAAAAACGTAATTGGCAATGACATTCCAAAAAATGCAAAAATCTTAAAATATGCAACACATGAAGAAGCGTTACAGGCAGTCTTGGATAAAAAAGTGGACGCAACC
Organism: Treponema sp.; assembly: GCA_014803985.1. Taxonomy (GTDB): domain Bacteria; phylum Spirochaetota; class Spirochaetia; order Treponematales; family Treponemataceae; genus Treponema_D. The sequence goes on along the minus strand of JAAVAO010000014.1, from coordinate 67,825 downwards.
TATGTCTACACCTATATGGCACAGAGTTTTATCAACAATGATTTTACCAACACGCTCCAATATGACATTATAAACGGAACGCGTTTTCAATTCTGCCTGTATGTGCGAAACAGCAGCGACCACGAACTTGCAACAATCTTAAGCAAGTGCGTACGAAATATGCCGAATGACATACTAAATCAATTTGTTACAAACTACACTTTTTACACTCCTGCAAGTATGACGCTTATGCAATATTTGCGTGTACATCCTCAAATTCTGGCTATTGTTATCATTTTGTTCATTTTGTTTATCACCATCATTTGGTCATTGCTGCTTAGGGCGCATTGGAATAAAAAAGCCCTGTATATGACAAAACTGTCAAATAAAAAACTAACGGAAGAATTCGCTATTGTTGACACACTCAGTCGAGACTTTTTGAATATCTATTCAATCGATATAAAAAACGACACTGCACAGATTATTAAATTGGAAGGCTATGTGACAACAGGATTGAAAAAAGATTCCAACCAGCTCTATCCGTATACATTGCTTTTGAATAGATATATAGAAGAACGCGTTCATCCTGAAGACAAAGAGTATCTTACGAATGCGCTGTCTCTTTCAACCATAGCAGAGAAACTAGCAACAGAGCAGGAATATATAGGAAGTTATCGAATACTCGTTGACAAAGAGGAGCAAGTGTTCCAATTCATCTATGCAAGAGTGGACACACCCGATAAGAAAGAATGTAGTTTTGTTTTAGGAGGATTCCGCAACATTGATGAAATCGTCCGCAAAGAGAGAGAGCAAAAAATTGCCCTTGCCGAGGCCCTTGCTGAAGCCCAGTACGCAAACCACGCAAAAACAACATTCCTCAACAATATGTCGCACGACATTCGTACGCCTATGAATGCAATCATTGGGTTTACCTCACTCGCAGCCACTCACATCGACAACAAGGATACAGTAAAAAATTACCTGGAAAAAATTCTTACGTCGAGCAATCACCTTTTGAGCCTCATAAACGATGTGCTTGATATGAGCCGCATTGAAAGCGGAAAAGTGAGAATCGAAGAAAATGAGGCAAATCTGCCAGAAATTATGCACGACCTCAAGACAATTGTGCAAGCCGATGTGAAGGCAAAACAACTTGAATTTTTCATCGACACAGTTGACGTTACAAATGAAAATATCATCTGCGACAAACTCCGATTAAACCAAGTGCTGCTCAATATTCTTAGCAATGCTATGAAATACACAAAGGCAGGCGGTATGGTTAGCATACGTATCATCCAACTGCCTGGCGCGCCAGAAGGATACGCTTCCTACCAGTTTATCATAAAGGACACTGGCATCGGCATGAGCGAAGAATTCCAAAAGCATTTATTTGAACCGTTTGAGCGCGAACATACCGCAACGGTGAGTGGCATTCAAGGCACAGGACTGGGGCTTGCAATCACCAAGAACATCGTAGACATGATGAACGGAACGATTTCCGTAGAAAGCGAGTCTGGCAAAGGCACAGAATTCACTGTATCGTTCCAATTCCGCATTTCCAACACAGAGATAAAACCCGAGCGACTGGAAGAACTTGCAAATCTACACGCACTTGTTGTGGACGACGATGTGAACACTTGCATGAGCGTGAGTAAAATGCTCACATCAATTGGCATGCGCCCCGACTGGACAAGTCAGGGCAAGGAGGCAATCATTCGCACCGAATTTGCGCTTGAACAGAACGACCCATACAGCGCATACATCATTGACTGGCTTCTACCTGACATGAATGGAGTAGAAATTGTCCGTCAAATACGGCAAGTCATCGGAAATACAACGCCTATCATCATTCTGACCGCCTACGACTGGACAGATATTGAGGACGAGGCGCGCAAAGTAGGCGTAACTGGATTCTGCTCAAAGCCACTTTTCCTCTCCGAGTTGCGCGAAGCCCTGTTATCCCCATACCGTAAAAAAGAAGATGTCTCACCTGAAGAAGAAAAGCCGTTAGAATTCCTTGCCGGCAAAAAAATTCTCCTCGTTGATGACATTGAGTTAAATCAAGAAATTGCAAAAACAATTTTGGAAGAGGAAGGGGCAATCATCACCATTGCGGACAACGGCAGTACAGCGGTAGAAACCGTCAAGAACGCTCCTGCTGGTGCTTACGACTTAATTTTGATGGACATTCAAATGCCTGTTATGGACGGCTACGAAGCCACACGCCAAATCCGCGCCCTACAAGACCATGCAAAATCCACTGTTCCCATCGTAGCAATGACAGCAAACGCCTTTGAGGAAGACCGCAAAAAAACGCACGAAGCAGGCATGAACGGTCACATAGCAAAGCCCGTCAACATCCCTGAACTCATAAGCGTTCTCAGGGATATTTTGGAGAAAGGGGATGAGAATGTACGAAATGAATAAAAGCGCGTTGTCCGTAAACTCTTCTCGTCACATCCGAGTATTTTGAAAAAAATAGAATTTTTCTTGACCTACAACCGCAATAAAACGGAAGGAGAATTGATAAAAAGCACAAAAACTTTTGTCTATTGATAAAGAGCGGCTTAAAGGGCTGTATCATTTAGGATAGCCCCCCCCCCTGCAAGATTTTAACGGAGAGTTGATAGATTTGATCAAAGGGTCTATTTTTGAAACAGGGCGGAGTTATACAGGCGTATTTTCTATGCCGCACTCCTCTAAAAGTTCTGAAAGATGCTTTTTTCCGTCAAAAATACGAATTGGGATATATATAAATTCTGATGTTTCATAACTCGGCACTACTTGATAGCATGGAATTTCTTTTTCTTCTGCAATTGACAATAATTTTTGTTTATGCTCTTGAAACATACTGATTCCCAAATAAATCGCTTTTGCTTTTTTGTTCATGATAGGTCTATACTGTTTGAATTCATCTGAAAAGTAGTCAAAAAGTCTCCATTCCTTTTCGTAATGCCAGTCACTGGCTTTTGTAAGAAGGCATTTTATACACAGAAGCATATCGGGGAAATAGTCATTCATTCCTAATCCGATTTCATTTTTTAATCTTTGTTGAATAATTGATAAAATACCTGCTGTTGCATCTAACCTGTGTTCCGAATAGCAAATCGGAGCAATCGGAATTTCTAATAAAAATTTGGAGCAAGCCCTAATATTACCACAAGATTGGTTGCAATCTGTGAGATTTTCCGTAAAATCGTATTCTAAACAAAAACCTTTATGACCATCAGCATAATGTCCCCACATTAACGGAGAATTGTTGTTCTCAGAAAAACAGGCAATATTATATTTCATTTCTGCCTGAGCAACATTGACAAAAAAGTCTTCGATTATGGCATCAAGTTTAGACTGCAAATATTGTACAATACACGGTTTCTGTGCGCTTATTCCTTTTGCTACCGCTGATATGTCCTCTATTTTAGCAACATTTTCAATCAAAGCATGAAACGTTTTTTCATTGAATAAATTTTTAAATTTTTGCGGACTGTCTCCAGCTTTTAGGATGCTTAATTGTTGTGCGATTACATTCTCATCAAATTCGTTATTTAGAAATTGATTTACTTTCTTAATATCATAACATGGAATATATTCATAGGGGTCATTGTATTTTGTAACTTGGCTTCCCCATATTTCATCATTACGCAAGGCATTTAAGTTGTTTTCATTAAATTGCCTATAGCGGAAAAGTCTTTTTGGCAAATTCGATTTTATCCAATCACGAAGCGTTTTTAATTGTGATAAAGCAAATGTTTCATCACAAAAGTTGTCATATACCGTTTGATATAATAGTGTTTTAAATTCGTCGTATTTGTCCATAAATATAATTCCGTGAGACTTTTTATAAATCTAATTCTCTATTTTCTAAAGTTTCAACAGCAGCAAACTATCCGTCAATCAATTTTTATCACGCTTTCATCACCGCAAATATTGCGGATTTTTAAGCGCAACGGTTTTTTATCACAAGTTATTTTGCCGTCCCAGAACTGTTTTGTCTTTGTGCCGTTCAAGATGACGAAACCGTTTTTATCGATTTTAATTTCACTGTCAGAGTGCCATTCTCCATCAGGTTCAGAGCAGTCAACAGAAATAAGTTCAATCAGTTCTAAACCTTCGTCGCTTATTACAATCGGCTTATACGGTTTCTTTTCACTAGAGTTAATAAAAGCCTTCTGATTAAATTCGTCAATTTTCTGGTTTACTCTATCGCTTACAAATTTGTTGAATGTAAAAGTATAATTTCCGTTAGATTCTTTACAATCGTATTCAACACAATCGTTGATAACAACATCATCAAGAATTTCTTTTAGATCTCTCAATTCGATTTCAACGAGTGTGCTGTTATCTTCTTTGATAAAGTTTTCGATTTCTGCCTTATCGGTTATATCCACATAGTATACAACAACCTTTTTAATAGCACTGTCCAAATCGGGAATTGCTTCGTGCAGAATTCTGTTCATAAGTACAATGTCTAAAAGTTTAGTTGAGCTATCCATTAAATTAGGAACGTAAACAGGAATCGTACCAAGTTTGCTATCCGATATTGCTCCTTCCCAAAACTCATCAAGCGAAACGTCATTTTTAAGCCCTGGTATTAAAGACTTAATTTTGTCCATTGTTTGAACAGGATTACGATAGAGAGATACGCCGTCTTTAATTTCTAACAAATCAAATCCCGCGCCATCACCTTTTAATCTGTCACGTATGGTTTGGACTGCGTTAAGCCCGATATCACTCGTAATGAATTTACGGTCGAGCTTATTCGCTACGGCAGCAGTGACACCGCTTCCGCCGAAAAAGTCAGCAACAACCATCCTTTGATTGGAAGAATGTGAAATGACTCTCTTCAGAATTTCTTCAGGCTTCTGTGTAGCATAGTTTTCGCTTAGATTTTTCGAAATAGTTCTTGGAATCCACCATACGTCATCAATTCTCTTCTCTGAATATTCCACCATGATTTTATTTCCATTTTCATCACAAACATCAACAGTTCTTCCATTCACTTTTTGCCTAAGGGCACGCTTGCTAACCTCATCTTTTGGAATTAAATATGGATATTCAATTGAACTATCGCTTTTTGAATATAGATATAGCAAATCATGATTTTTATCCAACGAGTTACCGCCAGTTGCAAATTTATCATCATAGTACCATACAATTTCATTTCTAAAATTATCCTCTCCAAATATTTCATCCATGAGAATTTTTACATAATGACCGATATGCCAATCTAAATGAACATAAATAGAAGCGGTTTCGCTCATAACCGATTTTATGGCTACAAGATTTTCGTACATCCAGTTGAGATATTTTTCTTTATCCCAAACGTCACCGTACATTTTTTCTTCAAAAGCTTTCAATTCATCTATGTCAAGTTCTTTTTCAGTTTTCTCTATTGCTTCGGCAACTTTAGGATTGCGGCGGATATAAACTTTTTTGGCGTAATCCGCTCCGCTTGCAAAGGGCGGGTCAATATAAACCAAATCCACCTTTATTCCTTGCTCACGCAAATAAGCGCAGGCAGAAACACATTCGCCGCGAATAACCAAGTTGCCGTCTTTATTTTCGCCAACGGTTTCTTGCTTTTCGACTTCATAATACGGCATACCACGACGCAGCTTGTCAGCCACATCATAAGCACCTTTATAGCGTAAAGTCCTTTTAAAATTATCCAGTATAGCTTGTCCTTCAATCGGTTCAGGGAAGAACGGTATGTATTTAATCGGCATATTAGTTATTCTCCTTAACGCCAAGTGTATTTATGTGAGTTCTAAGTTCGAAAACCAATTCGTCAAAAGCATCTTTAATTTGTTGGGTTCTTTCGCAACATTCTTTTTCTTTTTCGTTTGAAATATGAAACTGATTAATAATTTTATCTTTATAAGCTTCAACTTGCAATCGACATAAATTTGTGATATAAGTAAATTTTTCGTACCATTCGTTAATAATAAATATAGCATATTTATTATTAACTTCAGTAGCCGTATTTAATAAAACAACCGTTTTTTCAAAATAGTCAACACCAGCGATAGATTTATCATCATCTATAGGGAACAAAGTAATTGTGTTCATTGCTAATGCAACCAAACTTTCCGAAATTTCTTTGTAAATACCAAATTCTAAATTAAACCGCATTTTTGAAATATATAGTTTGTTCTCATTCTCATACTTTTCTTTTAATTCTTTTTTTGCATTCTTTATTTGCGTATGCGAAATTAACCATGAAATAAAAGCAGTTATTATCGCAGGAACTAATGCTATCAATAAACTTTGCCACCAATTCATTTAGTTTATCTCCGTAAAAAATTCTTTAACCGTTTCTATTGTCCTTATAATTCTATTATTTTCTGAAATAGAATCCTCCAAGTAAAGATAAGCAAATTTATTGTAACCAAACATTTCGTTATTTTTCAAAATAAAATCATTTACGGTAAATTGCCGCTTATCAACAAAAGTGGGATCATTGGCATAGATTTTACCTTTTGTTTCAACAATGATAAGTTTATGTATATCCCTATTTTTTCGTTTGATTATCAAAAAATCGGGAGTGTACATACCAATGTATCTCAACTTGCCATTTGCCGATTTATAGCATTTTATTTTGAACTCGGTCAATGCCCTGTCACCGTTGTAATATACTTCAAGGTTAAGTTCCTTTACAACATCAAATGTAAGGATTTCCTCCAAAAATTTAATTTCAAAATCACTGTCCGTTTTATAAGGCAAGTAGTGATAAGAATTGTTTTTCATTGCATGAGAAAAAGATTTATTACTTAAAAGTTTGATTATTTCTGTATTATTCGTTGCCTTTGCAAGTTCAAGCATGTGTTTTTCGACTTTGCTTAATCCTAACACCCCTTTGTCATCCGCAATAATTTTTTCTACTGTATCCGCATCAGGCGTAAATATTTTAGGCGTAGAAGTAATTATTTCGTTGGTAAAGTTTTCGACATGCAGTAAACTTGCTTCATCGGGAATCAGTTCTTCCGTCGTTTTAAAAGAACGTTTCGCATAAAAAGCTTTTCGAATATTTTCTCTGACAACGACTTGGTTAAAGAGAGAACTAAAATAATAATTATCGTCTTTGACAAAAGTTATCTTATCAAATACTTTCTTCAATTCTGTAATATAAGGCGTTAAACTTTCATAACCGACAAATCCAAAACTCTCTTTACAAATTTCATTCATCCAGGTATTGAAATTCGCTATCATTGTTCCTCGTTCCGTGCTATCTATATCAATGTCAATTCTACGTAATTCGGTTGACATTTCGTTTTTTTCTTTCAACATCTGAATTTCTGTGCCTGCGGGTGATTGCAAGATCTTATCCGCAATATCGGTAGGCTCTTCTTCATTAAATGTGCAGTAATTTATTTTCAACTGATAAAAATCCACCTTCGGCAACTTTAAATATTTTGTACGGTCATAGCGTTTAATTGGATAAAAAGTTGCTTGCGTTCCTTTTTGGAAATCGTCCAAGTTGATTTTATGTTGTTGCTGTAATTGTAAATTCAATGTTTTTGCATTGCCTTCATTGAGGTAGATGAGTGCACTTTCGATAACGCCCTTTTCGACCTGACGAAGACAGCGACATGACGTTTGCAAGACCATATTCGTGGAGCAATCGCCCTCTTGCGAAAGAATGATACCTGTAAGACTACGACAGTCCCAGCCCTCTTTACCGATTTGTACCAGCAATATAATTTTCTTTTTGGAAAGAGGTTTGTCAAGAGAAGCAAACTCATATTCGCTATCGGTGGGAATGGGATAATTCTTATTCCCACCGTGGAATTTCAAAATCACTTCTGCGGAATTTAATCCATAGTCGGCGACAATCTTTTCAATGAGCGGATAAACTTGTTCTTCCAATGTTTCTATACTTCCGCAATATATACCTAATTTGGCGCACGTACCGTCTGGATAAATTTTATCTTTATAATCGTCTAAAAATTGACGAACGCCGCTTTCAACTATTTCAAGACGATTGTTGCTGCTTGAAGTGTAAACAACTGGCTTTTTCAAAAAGTTCCCTATACCATCAACAAGGCGGTAATAGTAAACGATATTGGAGATTTCTTCCGTCTTTATTCCAGATTCATCGGTTATGAAAAACTGTTCCGCTTTTTGCAAATACGGAGTTCCCGAAAAACCGATAACGCTATTAACCGTGCCACTTGTCGCCCATTTGTTTACGACTGCACGAAGTTTTTTCTCGTCGGTTGCGGCGTGATGGACTTCATCAATAAATATAGAAAGATTAGGCAGTTTTCCAATTAGATTTCTAAGCTCGTTTGCCTGTTTATCTCGTATATCTTCGCTTTCGTCAAATAAGGATATTTGCCCGTTCTTTTCCTGTATTCTATCTAAAATTACTTTTTCCGCATTGGTAATGGCGACCAACCCAAACAAATCCGCAAACGGTTGATGATTGGCAATTTTTTGTGCGTTCGGATTTCTTGTCTTGTTGGATTTTTTAGCCGTCTTGTTTTCATCCAATACTTCAAATATCAACTTGCGTTTTAATTCTGAAGCAACAGGCTCTGCTATTATCCACGACGGATCAAAATTCTGTATAGTTTTAAGGCTTGGAACAACCGAAGATTTTAAGCCAGAAGGAGCAAATATGATAAAGTTATGGGCAAAGGCTTTATTTGTTGGTTCATTCATAGCAAAATACAAATCAAGATAAATGAATGCAGCCATTAAATACGTTTTGCCCGCACCCATTGGCAAACTAAAAAGATAGTCAGAATATGTAACGCCGTAAAATACATTCTTGAAAAACTCGTTAGCGTTTATCGTAGCGGGATTATCTTGTATGGCTTCTATTCCGTTTGTGGATATTTTCTTACCGGCAACTTTTTGATAGCAGCACTCATACAAAGCCGCAAGCGCAGGATTATTGCTAAGTGTTTCCCTTACAGCAGTTGGAACAGGCAGTTCATCTAAATTTAGCGAGTTAAATTTGCCGTTTGTAAATAATTCGTAGAGCGGTTTATTTTTGCAAGCTATTTTGAGATACAGATAAGTCTTTATGGCGTCTATTTGCGCATCACGCATTTTATTGTTTTTTCCCATATATGAGATAAGATCTGCGACTGAGCAATTTTCCGCATACCATTTATTCCGTTGTTTTTCTATCATCTGATAAAACATAATATATCCTTTTCAGCTTTCATAACCAATTCTTTATATTACCTAAAAATCTAATACCTACCGTAAAATAATCAGGCTGCCTTTAAATGTATCTTTCATCATCTGGCAAACTTTGTGCAGATAGCCACGCCCGTCGTCCGCCACCCTTTTATGCCTTTCATCATTATACTATAATTCGAAGAAAAATTATAGTGCGTCATCCTATTCCTGCAACTTCCCTATCACATCCGATTCTTCTCGCCCCATTCGCACATGCCGTCGAGGATGGGCATGAGGGACTTGCCGCGCTCGGAAAGGCTGTACTCCACTTTCGGTGGAATCTGCGGGTATTCCGTGCGGATAATTAACTTGTCGGCTTCAAGTTCTTTCAGCGAAAGGCTCAGCGTCTTGAACGAAATGCCCTTGATGTACCGTTGTAGCGCGTTGAACCGCACGACCCCGAATTCCATGAGCGCGTAAAGAATGGTCATTTTGTATTTGCCGCTGATAAGCGACAGCGTGTAACTGAATCCCGTCTCGCAAAGTTTTTCGTTGCCGATGCAGCGTTCGTCTAGTCTTTCCATAACCTGCCTCTTCAAAAAATCTTACTCTACTTTTTGTAAGTATATAACAAAAATGTGCGTACTTGACGGCGATTATATACCGTCATATAATTATTGTCAACAACGAAATACAAAGGAGATATGAAAAAAAGTTGCCTGAAATAGCGTCAACTTTTTTTCATGTCAAGTTTCCGTTGGAAACTTGCATATTTAATGCACATTCACACTGCGTTGCGAATGTGCGGAAAAAAGTCAATTATAATTTTTCAAAATTGTAATTGACTTTTTATAGGAGAATTCCATGAACAAAATCACATTGCCCAAAGCGGCGCGCGTCACTTCGCCCAATCCTGTAACGCTTGTCTGCACGCAAAATATGGACGGCGGCACGAACCTCGCGACCGTCTCATGGTGGACGTACCTTTCCTATAACCCGAATATGATCGCCTACGCGATGGCGAAAACGTCGTTCAGCGGCGAAATGGTGCGGCAGAACAAAAAAGTCGTCCTCACCGTGCCTAGCGAAAAAATCGCGGAAGCCGTGCTGGGCTGCGGAAGCACAACGGGCAGGAACACCGACAAAATCGAAAAATTCGGCATCGAGATGCAGTCGCTTCCTGAAAGCGAAATCCGTGTGCCACTCCACAGCGCGCTTGCCATCGTCTGCACCCTGAAAGAATTCGTGGAGACGGGCGACCATTACCTGTACATTTGCAACGTCGAGCAAGTCTACGCCGACGAGCAGGAAAAGCCGCTGTTCGCATGGAACGGCTATGCCGAAATCGCCCCGGCAAAAAAGACGGAGGAGTAGAATATCAAGCCCAACATAGTTGGACTTGCAGAGACAAAAAATCTCTTGACTATTTAAATCCAAGAAAATAAAATCTAATAAAAAAGGATTTATGATAAAAGCACCGCACAAATGGCGCAGTACTTTTATCATGACAAGTTTCCGTTGGAAACTTGCACATCAAATGCCACTTCTCATTTCATTACGAAGTGGCATGAAAAGTCAAGAAAGAAAGTTTCAACTTTCTTTCTTGACTTTTCATAGGAGTTCTAAATGTCCAAACTAAACATCGATCAAAAAACAATATCCGGGTTGTTCGCCGACAAAAAATCAGATTTTTTAATTCCTGACTATCAGCGTCCTTATGCGTGGGAAGACGCAGAATGCCAAACATTATGGGAAGATATTTTCAATTTTGCATTCCCCGACAATGATTATTCAAAATTTGACAGCGACAGTGACGAATATTTTTTAGGTTCGATTGTCACTTTCAAAAATGACTCAAACAAAATGGAAGTCATTGATGGTCAGCAACGCTTGACAACACTTATGCTTTTACTCCGCGCTTTCTATGAAAAGTTTGGAATGATGCAAGATGAGAATTCAAAGAAAACCCGCGAGAATCTTGAAAAGTGCATTTGGAAAACAGATGAATTTGGCACTCCCGATAAATCAAAATTGAAGATCGATTCGGAGGTTGCCACCGACAATGACAAAGATGAATTCTTGAACATCTTGAAAAGTGGTTCTGCTCCTGAAAATATGAAAAGCAAATATGCGATTAACTACAGATTTTTCCAGAAGCAAATTAATGAATTTCTTCAAAAATTTCCCAGTTACTTTTCTTACTTACCGACCCGTATTTTGAATAACTGCATTCTTCTTCCCATTGAAGCGGAAAGCCAGGACACGGCATTAAGGATTTTTTCGACATTGAACGACAGAGGACTGCCGCTTTCGGATGCAGATATTTTCAAAGCCCAGTTCTACAAGTATTATAAAAATAAAGGTGAGAAAGACAATTTCATTAAGCGTTGGAAAGCCCTTGAAGAACAATCAGCAAAAATCTTTCATCCGATAACGGGAACTCCAATGGATGAACTTTTTACCCGTTATATGTATTATGAACGTGCTTGTCGTAAAATTAAATCCTCAACGACAGAAGCGTTGCGAAAGTTTTATGAAAAAGATAGTTATGCGCTCCTGAAAAAAGATGAAACATTGGAAAATTTGGAAGCGTTAGCAGATTTTTGGAATGACATATCAAATCAGGATAAAGAAAGATTTAGTGATGAAGTCCTCCGCCGCCTGTATGTGTTGAACTATGCGCCAAACGGAATGTGGAACTATTTCACGTCAGTTTATTTCATGCGGAATAAGGACGCAAACGGAAAACTTGACGACACGAAATTCTGCGCGTTTTTAACGAAAATCACGGCTTTCATTTGGACTTATGCGGTGACAAATCCAGGCGTGAACGCGCTTCGTATTCCCGTATTTGCAGAAATGGTCAATCTTGTAGAAGGGAAGGATATTGAATTTGCGGAATGCAAATTTGAGGCAGCGACGGTCAAATCAATGTTTAACAACTATTATTTTAGTAATGGTCGTCCGATTACAAAGTCAATGCTGACATGGTGGGCGTTCAATGATAAAAACCAACCCTTGCTTTCCCTTGAATCAGTGTTTGAAATTGAACATATCTTTGCAAGAAAACGGCAGGAACATGAAAATGCGCTTTCAAATACAAACTTGCTGGAATCTTTGGGAAATAAATCAATACTTGAGAAAAGGATAAATATCCGTGCTTCTGATTACAGGTTTGGGGATAAAAAGAAATACTATAAAGGTTTCACAAACGCAAAAGGTCAAAATAAAGAAGGATCAAAAATCATAGAACTTCAGAACTTTGCGAAAAATAAAAACGATTTTACGGAAGCGGATATTACCGCAAGGCATAATGAAATCATAGACGCTTTCATTGGTTTCTTGAAACAAAATGATTTGTTGAAGTAAGGAGGAAGATATGACTTTTGAATAAGTTGAAGCCGAATTAAAGAAAATATTTGATAAAGCAACTGCCGAAGGCAAAACTGAAATAACACTTGTGTCAAAAGATTTTTTTGACCAAATGGAAGTAAAACCTGAATATAGAGATTGTATTCCAATGTGTTGCAAGGTAATGAAAGACAATTTTAGGGCAGAGACAGATGAGGTTCTTTATCATACAAAATCATGGCAAAGCCATACTTTGAAAATCAAGTATAAGTTACCAAGATAGGAATGTTTAATGACACTTCTTGAAAAATATATGGTGCTCATGATTTTTATTGGATTTCATTGAAAAGAGTCCAAGTAAGATAACGACGCCGAACAAACGGCGCAATAATTTTTATTTAAGGAGAAAACTATGTTAAAAGATTTGGGAGTTAAGCCGTACACATTTCCGATGCCGGTGTTGATGATTGCGACTTACAACGAAGACGGCAGTGTTGACGTGATGAACATGGCGTGGGGCGGCGTGTGCGCCGAAAACATGGTCGCGCTGAACATCGACGAGGACCACAAGACGGCGGAGAACATAAAGCGCACGGGGGCGTTCACATTGAGCATTGCCGATGTTCCTCACATTGAGGCGGCAGACTTTTTCGGCATCGCGACGGGCAACAAGATGAAAGACAAGTTTGAGCGTTCGGGACTACATGCCGTAAAGAGCACAAGGGTGGACGCGCCAATCGTGGAAGAATTCCCGCTGACGCTCGAATGTAAGGTCGCAGAATGCCAGCACACCGACTACGGATTCCGCGTGCTCGGCGAAATCCTCAACGTACTTGCGGATGAAAACGTGCTTGATGAAAAAGGCAAGGTCGTCCCCGCAAAGCTCAGCGCGTTCGTGTTCGATCAGTTCCAAAACGGCTACTACGCAATTGGCGAAAAAGTCGGGCAGGCATGGCAAACCGGCGCGGGACTGATGAAGCAGTAAGCAGGCGTAACGGGATTTGGATCGGCAAGTCCCGTTACGTTGACGACCCCTGATGTTTTTGCATCCACTCGAATTTCCGTGCAAAAAATGTGGCAGTATTAGGTGAGACAAGCAAAATTGAAAAGACCATTCCAGTTAGAATTGCAATGCTGTTTTAGCGACAATTCTATCTTTGTTTGGTTGCAAAATTTGATTTGGAAAATCCCCTACATGAAAACGCGCTGCAAGAATATTTCTCTCACCGTTTTATTTAATATGCAATACTTTCTACGCCGTCAATATGACCTATTCCAGGATATGCGTCTCTTCCCATATTAGGAACTCCACCTGTATGAGGATCGTTTCCACCTTCTAAATTTTTAAGCAGATAATTTTCATATACTACAAAGTCGGAACCTCCATCGTGCGCGGGACCGAAGTCCACAATAAGAGGATCATCCCAACACGTATCAAGAAGCCGCCAGTCTGGATTAGTCTCGGTCCCCACATTGACATGATTCCAAGCGTGATTCAAGGATTTGGAAGAAATAAATTTCGTCTGAATCCCACAGTTTCTCAAAAGTGCGGCTGTTAAGTTCGCATATCCTTCGCATACACACATTCCGTATTCCATAACCGCCACAGCATCCTGTCTCTTTCTTTTGCTTTCAGATGGAAAACTATCTTGATCATAGTATTTTGACGTTACAATCCAGTCGTGTATTGCCTTTATTTTGTCCTCTGTTTTGGTAAGCCCCGCCGTTAAATCTGCAGCCTTGTTCATTACTGTAATGTCATCGCTCTGAACCACAGAAGAAGGATACAGGAACGTTCCATCTTCATCACGTGTGTTATTCACAGTAAAAGTGACTGATGGATAATAGCTATAAGACGCAAGAATATTATCACCATAATAGGTGATCTTTCCATCAGTCGAAGTCATACCGTCAACCGCTTGATAATTCCATCTCGCTTCAGTGATATCACAGATTTTTACCGTGTAAGAACCTTTACCCCACCGCAGCCAAATGCGCATTTCAAGTTCGCCAGAATCCGAAGTTGGATTGCCTCGGTAAATATAAGATGCTCCTTCTCTATTTGCACCACCAGAAATAGAAACCCTGAAAAACTGATGCATAGCCGGGTTGTTCACTGAAAGTTTGAGTGGAAAAAAACCATCGGCATCAAACGAGTTTCCTGTAGGATAAGTCACTTCAAGTTTTCTTCCGGCATCAAACCTTGTATTCTCAACACTGCCAGTCATTGTTGAGATGTCAATTCCAGTATATGTTTTTCCCATATATTCCACTGGTAAAGTAATATCGTCTTCAATTACATTTACAGTTGTTGTTGCCAATAGTCCATCAACTGTCATGCTAAAACTATGCTTACCAGTTTCTGTAAATTTTTTTGGTTCCGTTACGGACTTTCCTGCTATTATGCTACCGTCTTCACGCAATGCATTCGCAGTAAACACACATTCCTTGCCAACAATGACAGTTTGCATTCCTCGTGGCGTAATTTCCACAGACTTAGTAACATTTTCATTTTTGTTAGCACCATTTTCGCCGTTGTTATCACTGTCTTCCTCTTGGTTGTCAGTATATTCCTCTCCCACGTTGTTCAGCATATCAATAAGCGAACACCCCCCCCCTATAAAACAAAAAACCGTAATCACAGATACTAATGCAAAGCATATACCTACTTTTTTCACTTTTGCCCCCCTCATTTATCAATAACAAGTTGCATACGGCTGTATGTATAATGGTCGATTCCGTACATACCTGCAAACAACTTTGTACTCTATAGATAGTATACTATGCTATCTACATAATGCAAGTGTTCCGTGCATTTTACACCCCTCAAAAAGAAAATGCGCTTGCCTAGAATGTTGTCAACAAGATATGCCTGTATTATAAGCATATTTTTTATTTTCCGTCTTCAAAAATCTCTTCCGCGCTCTGCCACCATCTTTTCGTTTTTTCGGTTTCCAGTTGCCGGTAGATTTCCGAGGCAAAGAATGTCCTGTAGGCTTCTTTGAGCGTGAGTTTTTTGTCCCGCTTTATTTTCATTATCACGTTCGCTTCTTTTACCGGAAGGAGGCTTCTAAAATTGTCCTGCGTTATTTCTGCCATATTTCTGTCGTCCCCAAAAAAGTCACATATTGCAAAGATTTTTCCGTGTGAAAAAGAATTTGGTCAACAAGGGCGAACGTTTTCAATCTGCTTATCGTTTCATCTTTGTTCAAGAAGCCGTCCTCATACAGACCGATTGTCGCGTACACATTGTCGTTTGCGACCTTTCCAAAGACCAAATCATAGTCGTGCGTGAAGTTTCTGTCGCTTCTGTTCCGAACCACAAAATCGAGCCAGCTTGCATCTGCACAGTCAAATTTCAAAATCTTGAGTGCTTCATTCTGCAACAAATCGTCATCAATAATATACTCATTTACAAAGCCATTTTATTTTGGTTCGCTTTCATTCTGAGTCTAGTCCAACGCTCCGCTTGATTGTAGTCCGTAGTGGCGTAGAATCCCAAACCGAAATCGCAGGTATGCCCATTCTTGCGCGGCACTATTTTCGGAGTCTTTACTGTTTCCAAGCTTCCGTGGTATATGTTCATCTTGACCTCGCTTGCAGAAATTCATCAATCATCGGAATCAAAAATTCCCTGCCCTGCGTGTGAAGTTCGACATAGTTTTCTTCCAAAAAGTCGAACACGCCATAATCGCAAAACAGTTTCGCAACCTCGCTGCCGCTTATGTTCTTTTTTCCAGCATACATTTCCGTGCAAAATGTTATGAATTCAAGCGTTTGTTGTTCCGTCGTTTTCAAATGAAACTCCATTGTTTAAGTATAGCATAAAAGGTAGAGTTGATGTAGTAAATTTTAAAGACGCAAAACAATTATATTCGGCTTAAACAGGCTGCTAGCGACGACGGACTTCACTCACGCGGCAACAATATTTTCCAGTGCCTGTTTTGTCCTCGCCGTTTTCGAGTCATAGTATGTGTCGATAAGCGACTGTGCCTCCGCAATGGTGATTTCGCCGTCGATATTGCGTCGCGCTATGTCAAAAAGATATTTCGATGGAGTGAGTCCGTCCACCTGTTGCAGCCCAATCGCCATTGACCATGCATACGACTTTTCCTTCTTTGCCGGCTCGTCGTTGCGGACATACTGCTCAAAATCCAATTTGTAAGGGTGGTTGTTTTGCACAGGGGAAGCCTTATATTGTTTTTATAAATTAACTACCTACACCAAATTCATTGCAGATTTCCTCAGCCAGCATCATACAAAACGGAATTTTTCCCGTAGAATACCTAATGTTCATACAAATGCTTCCCTTACAATTTGACTAGTCTAGAAATTATATTATTTTTCGTAATTCTTCAATGAAGATTCCGATGTTTGATCCTATTTCATTTTTAAGTCTAGGCAACGCCTCTGTAAATTGTTTTTCATTGCATATAGCCGTATCAATCTTTAGAATCAAAGATTCTGCATCATAACTGCTCTTTTTATATTTTCCTAACCGCTTACGTAATTCGTCGGGAACAAATCTGATTGAAGAGCTTGAATTTTTGTTTATTTTTTCGTTCAATCGGATTTTATCTCTGTCGAGTTCAAGAACATCGTCAAAGTGCAAAAGCAGCCAAAATTCAAAATTAGGATTTGAGAGCAAGAATTTAAAGCCATTTTTTTCACAAGTTTCTAAAACACGGTCAAATTGCCATTCAAAAAATGACTCCGGGTCTCTATCGACCACTATGCACAAAATGTCGAAATCTTTTTCGTATGTGATTTTATAATTTTGTAACATTTCTTCGATATGATTAAGAATAATATTGCAAATATTCGGCCATTGTTTCTGAAAATACTCAAGCGTATTTTTCACAGTTACCTCAACATTGCCAACCAAATCGGATTCTTTCACTCGCAAAGTGTCTTTCATAAAGGAAATCAATAAATCTTCAAATTCTTTGATCTTGCTCCTATGGCGAAAAAGATAAGCGTCCGTGTACAGGCAGTCTACCATTGCATTGATCAAAGTGTTGTAAGTAGGAGTTTCAGATAAATCCAAGCATAGAGCATCGACTATCTTTTTGGGATTGCTCCAATCTTCACCACGAGGTTTTTCTATCTGGATAAAGTCAATCAAAGGGGAAATACCAACTTCATCACGAAAGTCTTTCAGTTTTGAAAAATAAATAGGTTCGGTTTCTTTTCCCTCAAACAAAAACAGGCATTTGCGCTTTGGCTCATCTGAAAGCTTTGTTTTACAACGTTCTCCAAATGTCCTACTTTCCCTCATTTTGCTCTCCTATCGGAAACAAGGTTGTGAACACGGGAACACCTCCGTAACGACCTTCCAAGTACGCCTTATCAATTTTTTTATCGAAACGGGTGTTGTATTCTTCCAATGAGTAAATATTGCTGTTGCCAGTTTTATCCTTATCGACAAACCATATCTCATCCCGCCTTAATAAGTCAAAATCAAGCAAGCGCGACTCATGTGTTGTTATAACAAGCTGCACCCTTTTTTGTTTTGTGTATTCAAAAAAATTCTGAATGAATTTATATGTCAGACAGGGGTGCAAGCATCTGTCCAATTCATCAACAATATATGTTTTCTCTTTTCCAGAAAGCAGAATTTCGATAAGTTCAAACAACCTTGCCGTGCCGTCCGATTCTTCAGAAATTTTAAAATGTATCGTTGAATCTATGTTTTTATGCAGGAATTGCACAGAATAGGCTTTTACCCTCAACTGCGAGTCAAGTTCAAATCCTAATATATCATTTCGATTTCTTATAAGCACGCTCCACTTCTCAAGCTTTATTTTTTTCTTCTCTTTATTTTTTGAAGCTATTGAAAAAAATTCAATTTGCTCAAGAAGTTTTTTGCGAATCGGATCTGGAACGGTTTCAAAAACTTTCCCAGCGTCAACATTAATTTCGTTTATAGACACAATGCCCGTATCAAAAGAGTTCAATAATTCTGCCACTTTTGAAAGAGCGGTAGAATTTACTAAAAAAGAAGCGTCTTTTGTAGGACTTGTCGGATTTATTATTTCTAAATTACTTGCAATCCAATCATACACTTGCCTCAATATCAACAAATGAGGATTGCTTTGATAAAACCCTTGTTTATTCTTGTTCATTTCAAACAAGAACAATGTGTTGCTGCCAGCAATTCCCTGCTGATATATTTCAAGAGCCTGATTTTCGGAAAAATAATCACAAAAATGATATTTATCATCTTTGCCATCTTTAAAGAATAAATCAACACTGGAATCTTTTGAAAGCTTTGTCAGCCATTCAGAAATAATTACTCCCTCTGAAAGAAGGATTTCAAAGCCATAAGCATACAAGTCATCTCCAATAAGGACTTCGACTTCAAAATAACTCGGCTTATCCTTGTTTTTGATGTCAATTTTACAATACTTTTCTGTAGAACCAATGGGGAAACTGCCCGTTGTTACCATTTTCTGAAAAAAAGCAAATGCCTTAACAATATTCGACTTTCCAGAAGCATTCGCTCCATAAATTGCGGCCATGCGCAAAAGATTCTGTTTTTTATTCTGAAACACATGGTCTGCGTTTAACCGAACCTTGCCAGGAAGCATGGAAAACTCATGGCTTAACCTTTTGCCAGTATCTGGCTCAATCCTTTCATCAAACGATAAAAAATTCTTTACATTGAATCTAACTAACACGGCATTTTCCTAAAAGTGAGTTTTTCACCAATTCTTGTAATATACTATATTATCGGTAGAATATTCAATATGTAAAAGTGATTTTTTCACTTTTAGGCAGTGCTTCCGCCATCGCATCTGCGCCATTTTCTGTCAGACAAGATGGGAGATATGCAAGAAATCTGTTTTTGGAAAACGACATCTGATAAGAACATTGAAGTCACAAGAAACGGCGGTTATTTTGAATACCAACCTATGTTTAATGATGCTTTTCTCTTAAAAATATGCTATACTGTAAGGAATGGAGGTGGCATTATGACTATGCAGGATGTTTCCATAAAGATTCCTGACACAATGGTTGAATACACGGCAGTCCAAAATGAAAGCGAAGCCCTTATGCGTAATGCAATGATTCTGTATCCCTATATTCAAAATGAAACTATTTCACACGGAAAGGCGGCTCAGATTCTCGGAATAAACAAGCTGGATTTACTATCCCTGTATAGCACGCTGGGAATTCCATATCTCAATCAGACAAAAGAAGAGCTTGAAAATGACATATCCGTTATAAGAAACCTTCGGAGCTGTCCTGCATGACCATAATTTCTGATACAACTCCGATTATTTCGCTCATAAAGGTAAACCGCTTGGACTTGCTTCAAAAATTGTTTGGAGAAGTGCTTATTCCTGAAGCAGTTTATAGGGAACTTACGACAAATGTTGTCTTTAAGAATGAGGCAGATATAGTAAAAGACTCTGATTTTCTGAAAACATCGTCTGTCCAGAATCGGAAAGCACTGGAAGTTCTACAGGCTGCCAGCGGTTTGGATGACGGAGAAAGCGAAGCGATTATTCTTGCCGATGAATTACATTCTGATGCACTCATAATTGATGAACGGAAAGGCCGGAAAGTCGCTCAAAAATTAGGCATAAAGATTACAGGCACAATCGGCATTATGCTTCAAGCCCATGCTGAAAACATGATTTCTTCAGATGAAATAAAAATGTACTTTGACCAACTCAAAAACAGTAACATTCGTCTCAGCGATTCTCTTATACGAGAAGCATTGTCCTTGCTGTAACAATGGGACGATTTTTTAAGCCAAAGGTTATGTATGCAGAAATTATGCATCGCTATTATATCAAATAGTAGTGAACTTAAGGATGCGAAACAAATATATGCTGTTTCAAGCAGACTGCCGACAACACCGGACTTCACTCACGCGACAACGATATGTTCCAGCAGCCGTTTTTGTCTGCGCCGACGCGCTCAATCAGGCCGTTTTTTTCGAGGGTACGCAGGTTTGCTCGAACCGTTTCCCGTGTCTTGCCAAGTTTTTCGGCCAGCTCATCGTAAGTAGCGCGGTTATTTTCAAGCAGAAGCGCAAGGATTGCCCGCTGCGTTTTGTTTGCAGGCAGATTTGCAGGCAGAATTTCACTTGGTTTTTCCGCCGTTTCCGCATTTACAGGCAGACTTTCCGCGCGGACATGGCAAAGCCTGTTTTTCAGTTCATTGCGCTCGCCCATCAAAAGATTGCGGAAAAACTTTTCAAGGAATTCGAGGGATTCCTCAATTCCCGCCTGAAGGTTCGTATAATTCGCGCGGACAAGGGCATTCCTGAAGTACCAGGCGTTTTCGGCGAAAATGTTGTTATCGACAGCAAAGCCGAGCGAGCGAAGATATTTGATGGCAAAGACCGCCGCCGTCCTCGTGTTTCCCTCCCCGAACGCATGAATCTGCCAAATCCGCGAGACAAAAAAGGCGATGTGCCTTACGGATTCTTCCATGCTCAGGTTTTTGTAGCTGAACTTCCGCTCCTGCTCAAAGTCGTAGTCCAGTGCCGCCCACAACTCAAATGCCGCGCCGTATATGACGGAATCGCCGTCCAAGACCCATTCGGGCTTTGAAAATATCATAATCGCGGATTTTTCCGGCACATGCAAAAATCCCTTCAAAAAGCCTGCCGTGAATAGCAACCAAATGCGAGGGAGAAAAATTAAAGGACTTTTCGCTCAAAATTTGGGCGATTCTTGCGGAAACTTTATCGGCTTCTTCTGTCCGCCCTTCCGAATCATCAGTCCGCGCCGTTTTTGATTCATAATATGTGTCGATAAGCGACTTTGCCTCCGCAATGGTGATTTCTCCGTCGATGCTGCGCCGTGCCGTGTCAAAAAGATATTTCGACGGAGTAAGACCGTCCACCTGTTGCAGACCAATCGCCGTTGACCAGGCATAAGATTTTTCTTTTTTTGACGGCTCGGCGTTGCGGACATATTGCTCAAAATCCAGTTCGTAAGGGTGTTTGTTTTGCATAGGGAAATCCTTATATGGTATCAAGTCGAAAATCGACTTTTACACTTTATTATTTGGGCGGCTTGTTGCTCCGTTTCACTCTGCAACAACCAGGCTTTTCGGGGTTACGCTATCGCTCCATTCCGAAGTTAGCACTTCGTGCCAACTTCGGAACTGGCTTCGCCAGCCCCTACAATCCTTGCCGCAAGAAAGCCTGACATTTGTTTCCATAATTTTACCTCATCTTCTATGAATGCGATTTCTTCTTCGCTCAAATTATATTTTTTGTACAGCTGGCGGTCAATGTCTGTGACGGGTTTGTTCCAGTTGATGTCGCTGTTTGGAGTGAAGTCTTGCAGGAGAACATTTTGACCTCGTTTTCAAAAAGTCTCTGCCCTGTGTGTGAAACTCAATGTAGTTTTCCTTCAAAAAAATCGAACACATCGGAATTACAAAACAGTTTCGTAACCTCACTGCTGCTTATGTTCTTTTTTCCCGCGTACATCTCCATGCAGAATGTTATGAATTCGAGCGTTTGTTGTTCAGTAATTTTCAAATAAAACTCCATTATTTAAGTATAGCATAATATAATAACGACATTCAAAGATCATAGAACAAAATTATTGATATTAACACAAAAACAAATCCCTAGATCTAAAATGGCATTTTTCATCAATTCAACATTTTCAAATCTGTTATTCTTGATCAATATCTTTCTGTGTTAAACTAAGAAATTTATTTTCAACTTTCTTCTTGCTATTATTTAATATTTCTTGAATTTCATCATCAAATGTAAAAAAATCAAAAGAAAACACTACATAAAATAAAGCTTCTATTATAAATAATGTGAAAATCCAAGATAAAAAACAGGAAAGAACTCTTGTAATTTTTAAAATTGCAGGAGTAAAAAAAATAGGTATTTGTAAAAAAATTGGATATAGTAATTTAAAAAGCAAAGAACAAATGATAACCATTGTTGCCAAAATAATAGAATTTTTTACATAAGATATATTTTCCTTTCTTGATTTTCCTCTATCAGACCAAATCAAAGACAACCAAACGCCCATAATACCTAAAATAATTGCCGCTATTGTAGTAAGAGTTTCTAGATAATGCAAAGATATAGAAACATTTAAATTTCTGCCAAACCATATTGATAATAAAAGAGCAACAATAACATAAATAACTGTTAATATTTTTAACAAAATTCTCATTATTCTTCCAAAATACTGACAAGACTTTCTCTATTATTTGTCAATTCTTTTAACAAACCAACAGGAGCAACAATTTCTTTATCAATGAAATTCAAATCAAATGTTTTCCTTACCCTAGAAATTTCACCGCTCAACCAATGCATTTTATCAGGCTCCCCTTCAAATACAAATCCAGTGTCATCATATTCTGTTAGACTATCACTCTTCCAATTATTTATAATGTCATTCAACTCTGCATCATTGGGAGTATATTCCAATTCATAACGCGTATTAATATCTACATCTTCAGGGATTTCCGCTTTTTTTATTCCCAAATCCATTAGCATTTTTTTCATACCTGTTATGCGCTCTTCAACTTCATTACTCACATGTTGTTTTCTAATTAATTTTTTTATCCTTGCACGATTCGATTGTATATATTCAATCACTCCTTTTCTAAAAGCCCTAGAAGATTGGAAAAAAGGCATTATCTTAGAATCAATTATTCCATTATTTGGGTTTTTATATTTTAACACAAAAGTTCCATCACTTTTGTCTTCTCTAACACAGCATGAAGCCGCCATCTCTAAAAACCGTTTCAAATACAACCGCATCTCATTATTAGCGGAAGAACGCCCCTTTCTACAAACTGTCGCATAATACCCTTTATCAAGTAAAAACCAAAAATACGATGCAGTTCCTGGAACAGCATCTTGTGGCAGTCTCGTTATTTTACAATGTGTATTGTCATTTATCTTTTTATTTTTACTAAGTGTCGCCACTTCTCCCTTTACATCGGGAATTTCATTCCACAATACCAGCAGACAATCTTTTAGATGAGAATCAATTTCATATTTATAAAAATAGGTCTGACGTAAATCAGCAAATTTGCTACCGTTTTCCTCTGCATTCCAAAGTCTTGTATTAACAAAGCTATCTATATTAACAGCCCAATTACTTATGTCTTTCAAAGTAAGTGATATATCACCAAATTCTTTTTTACCATTTTTATAATATCCACATTTATGAATCTTATAAAATGTAATTGTCAATTCCTCTTCCATAATTTCATTAACTCCTTCAATATATTTAGTATACTACAACTTTCATATTTTTCTCAACTCTTACTAAAAATTACTTTTGTAATATTTATAACCTAATTTCCTCTATCACAAGGCTTACGCATAAAAAGAAAGTTGTTCGTTTTTACATATAAACACGGTATTTGAGCGTATTGGAAACACCATTTGAAACACAGTTTACTTACTACACAGTCATTTCGACATGCTCAATGACCGATTTCGGAGGTTGCAATGCCTTTCGAGATACCGTATTACTGTTTCATGCAAAAGCCGTGTTTCCTCTATTTGTCTTTTAAATAATTTTTATGCTATAATAATATTCAAAACTATGAACACAACCATACAGTATTACAACAAAAACGCCACATCTTTTACAACTGACACACTCACCGCCGACATGACTTTCTTGCAGGACAAATTCATTTCATATCTGCCGGCAAATTCTTTCGTACTGGATTTCGGCTGTGGTTCGGGGCGGGACACTAAATACTTTCTTTCCAAAAATTTAAAAGTAAAAGCAATTGATGGCTCTGAAAAGATGTGTGAACTCGCTCGCAAGAACACAGGCATCGACATTGAGCACGTGCAGTTTTCAAATTTTGAATGCGAGGAAAATTGTTTTGACGGCGTTTGGGCGTGCGCGAGCATCCTTCACCTCCCCCCAACAGACTTGCCCATTGTGTTAAAAAAACTGGAAATCGCATTAAAAAGCAACGGTATTTTATACGCATCATTTAAGTATGGCGAAAACGATCGGATTGTGGACGGACGTTTTTTCACTGACATGACTGAAAAAAGGTTCTCGCAATTTTTGAATTCATTTGAAAGCGATTATAGAATAATTGAAACTCTTGTAACACCCGATGTTCGGAAAAATCGAGAGAATGAAAAATGGCTGAACGTGTTTTTGCGAAAAAACTAAAGACAATCTCAGGCGATTTCATTCACATAGAAACAATGACCTATTCCAATGGAGGCAGGACGGAGTTCTATGAAAAAGATGAAACTGCCATAATAATTGATTTTGGAATTTGCAATCCGCCATTGCACAACGAAAAAGCCTTCGATTACTTTTTAATCACCGAAAAGCAAAATTTCTATATGAACAGATATTCAACCGTTTTTCGATTTTTAAGCGATGACATTCTTGAAATTAACACTGTCTTGAATGAATCAGACAATTTCGATATGGAAAAATATTTTCAAAAATCCAGTCATGTTGTCCGTGAAAATGCTTCCACCTCGCCTTTGGAATTTTCATTCGAAGACAACTTTGCAGCAGTTTATGGCTCAAACAGTTTGAAATATCTTTTTAAGGAATATGAGATATGCGATTCAAACGGAAATTCTTTTTTCCTTGATTATCTTGTAAAGTCAAAGACTTGGACAAAGGCTGTTGAAGAAAACGGAATTCATTACCATCATCCGCAATTTATCGGAAAAGAAAAATATAAGAAACAGCTTCACAAACAAAATATATGTGCGCTGTGGGGGATAAAACTTTTTAGGTTCTCGACGGAAGATTGTCAATTTACCGAACGGATACAAGATGACATTCGCTCGTTTTTCGGGATGACATCAGACGTATTTATTGAGAACAGTTTGTTGAGTGCACGTCAATTCCAACTTTACGAACACCAAGAAAATACGCTAAAAGAAATTCAGAAGAAAAGAAAAAGTGGCATTAAAAGTTTTTTAATTGTTTTTCCAACGGCAAGCGGAAAGTCAAAAATTGTTGAAGAGGACATAAAAGATTTTGAAAAAAGCAAAAATGATTTTTCAGCCCTTATACTTGTTCCGAACAATGCCGTGAAATGCGACTGGACAAACCGAATCAAACAATCGCTCAAAGCCTTAAAGTCGAAAATTGAAATTCAAACATATAGTTATGCGGTGAGACACTATTCTGAAAATTCTAGCGGCCATTATAATTACATCGTCGTTGATGAAGCCCATCATGCAGTCGCCACGATGCTTCGCCGAGTTATTCAATATTATACGCCTGATTTTTTAGTCGGACTTACTGCGACAGACAAACGACCAGACAAAAAGAAACTTGAAGATGTATTCGGCTCATACGAAACAGGATTGTCGCTTGAAGAGGCAATGAAACAAAAAATCATCGCCACTGCCCGCGTTTTTAGAATTGAGACAAATATAAATTTAAGCACAGTGAGAATCAATGGCAAGGATTATATAAACGCGGACTTGGAAAAATCTATCCGAGTCACTTCCAGAAACGAACTGGTTGCCCAAATTTTGAAAAAATATTTTTCAAGCGACGAACTGCAAAAACTTCAAGGCGTAATTTTTTGCGTAAACGTTCAGCACACAATTGAAATGGCGAAAATCTTAAACGAACACGGATTGAATGCCGCCCCTTATACAAACAGAAATTCTAATTCAGAAGAAATCATGCGGAATTTCACGCAAACGAAAATCCGCTTTTTGTGCAGTTGCAATATGATTAGCGAGGGGTGGGATTATCCCGAACTTGGAATT
Organism: Treponema sp.; assembly: GCA_014803985.1. Taxonomy (GTDB): domain Bacteria; phylum Spirochaetota; class Spirochaetia; order Treponematales; family Treponemataceae; genus Treponema_D. The sequence goes on along the minus strand of JAAVAO010000014.1, from coordinate 41,634 downwards.
CTTGTAATGGCTCGTCCCACGCTTTCAAAAGTTTTATACTTGCAGCAAATAGGACGGGGCTTAAGAAAAACTCCTTCAAAAAATGATGTATTTGTCATTGATGTTGTTGACGAATATGGATGTGCTGTTGTTCCTTGTTCAATGCATTCAATTTTCCATTGTGAATATTATGTGCCGTTTGGAAGCATAATAAAGCATGATTATAAAGTTGGTGATTTTATTGAAGTTTCAGGACTTGTCGAAAGAATTGAGCGGATAATTCAAATTGACACAACATCATTTGAAGAAAAATACGGGAACTATTTAAGCCAGGAACAAGTGGCTCGCGAATATTTTGTAAGCACGGGAACTGTTACAAGTTGGTTGAACAAAGGCAAGATAAAAGCGGACGCACGTTTTCAGTTCGGAAGCAAGACTATTTTCCTTTTCAGTCCCGAAAATGTTGAAAAAATAAAAATCAAACTTGGAATAAAAGAACACAACGATGATACAATCCACGATGATTTTTTTGAATTTCTTGCGGAACGAGACTATTCCCTTTCATACAAAATGCCCTTTCTGCTCGGCTTTATTAAAAATTTGAATTCTATAGGCGACGCAAAAATTGATGACATCCTTGACTACTACATAAGGTTTTACAAGTTGCGAATTATGCGCGGTCAGATTGTAGACAGACGTACTTGCCCATACACAAAGACGCTTTTGGAAAACCGCAAGGAAATTCAACGTAGCATGCTTACCAACCCGTTCGAAAAATTCGAGAGAAAGCGTTTCATGTATTATTCAAAAGATTTGGGAATGATTTCAATGAATCACGCATTGTTTTCAAAATTGAATAAAGCGGATTTTGAGCAAATTGAAAAACAAATGAACGAAGATTTGAAAAATTATTACAAGGAACTTGGAAGCGAATATATAGCGGAAGTTGAATACAAGATACAAGACAATCTGCCTCTTATGGTCGCTGATTCTGGAACAAAGGAATAGAAAAGAAAATAAGGCAGATTAGTTTATAAGGTGAACTCCAATATCCTATTGACACAATATGCACATTGAAATAGCCAACCGCCATTACAAAAACTCAAACAATATCAACCACCTTTGAAGTACAGAGTGGACAAAAATTGCCATTTTCTTCAAAATTTTGAATTATAGGAATATTACAATTATGGCAATAAAAAATATTGGCGGACAAAAATTTTAAATTCGCAGCTTCCATGTTATTTTCAAAACCCATTTTTTTCGCCATTCTTTTACCATAAAATATTTTGGTGCTTGACTAGATAAAATAAAACACTTTCCCAATCAAGATAAGTTTTTCTGTACAATTTCTTGACAAGCACTGGTAAATTGTTCTCGTGGTTGCACCTTTCATTTTCACTCCGTCAAGTGTAACACAAATTTGCCGAAAGTACAATCATTGGATTTCATAAGACGGCACTTAGCGAAGCCTCCTTGTAGCTTTTGCGAAATTCACGCCAGTTTGCCTCTGTGCAAAACGTTCTTCTATATTTATGTGTTCCTGTCCTGTCTAAGATAAATTGTAATATCTGATGTTTTTAGTTCTAGATAATTCATAATTTCGCATATGCGTTTTGCAAATTCATTTGCGCTGAGATTCGTTTCCACAAAAAAGTCGTCCATTATTTTTTTTGCCTTGCGCAAATCTTTTTTATCAGCAGAATAGTATTTGCGATTGTGTTTTGAAATAAAATCAGACTTTTTTGCCATGTCCTTTAATTTTTCAGGATTGATTTTTGCAACTGTTGCAACAAACTGAATGTACAACTCAATCCAAGTATTCAGTTCATAATATACATAACCATTGAATACAAAAGCTGTCGGACGTTTGAATGTAAAATCTTCTGTAATTTCATGAGGCGTATTTTCGTCAAGTTTCTTAATCAGACGCTCGTTTTCAGCAGCGTCCTTTTCTATTGTTTTAGGCTGTTCTTCAACCTTTACTCCAGTAAACTGACTCACCAAAGTACAGATACTGTCTTTGTTTTTTTCAAAAATATCTAGAAGTTGATTGAATTCTTTTTTAAACTGATAGCATTCCTCAAGCTTTTCACTATCGTTATGGTCAATGCTGATCCAAATATCATTAGACAGCAAAAGTAAATTTTCATGGACACTTGTCAGGTCTTTTAAAATTGAACTAATAGTACTAGTATTTTCCAAGTTTATCATTATATTTTCCTCTGAAATGATTTTCAAAACATTATTATTAAAGCATACCTCATATTCACTCGCATTTCTCTACCCTAAAGCACAGCCGTACATCACATCGCAACAGGATTCTGCCCCCCCCCCTTACTGCACGGCGTTTGCGCGTAATTTTCGAGGGGTTGGAAGATTGTCAAACTTTATTAAAAATGCGCCGTCTTTTTCATTCACTTCTAGAATCACTCCACGCCCCAAAATTGCATGTGTCACAGCATCGCCAGTTTTCAGAGCGGATGTTCTTTCCCGCGCCTCTAAAATCTTGTCAAAATCAGAGATTGCATCCATTGCCAAAGCAACAAAATTTTCGGGCAGACGCGCTGTATATTCTAAAAGAGAGCGATCTATATCAAAAATAAAACGTGATGGATAGCGAATAGAGCCGTTTACAGTTCGTCCTTCGCTGTCAGAAAGAAAAAGCCGCTTTTGAGCGCGCGTTATCGCCACAAAACAAAGCCGACGCTCCTCCTCCATTGAAAACGGGTCTTTTGTCTTTTGGGAAGGAAAAATGCCTTCGTTGAGAGCGCATAAAAACACGTTCGGAAATTCCAACCCCTTTGCAGTGTGAACCGTCATAAGTTTTACGGCATCAATTCCTCCACCTGCATCCAATCCCGAAAACAATGCCACCCTTTTTAGAAAATATTCTGCCGTGCACTCTTCTCCACAAGAAATTTCAAATTCCTGAACAGATTGCTTTAACTCTGCAAGATTGTCAAGTCGAGTTTGGCTCCCCTCTGTGCGCAACATTTTTTCATAGCCCGATTCATTTATCAGCGCGGAAAGGATTTCGCTTGCAGGAAGGTCATTTATCAACCGTGAAAACCTCTCAATCATTTCAACGAATTTTTTTGCCCCTGTTCCAGCAAGAATTTCCGCATCTTCATCAACCATTGTGCAAAGAGCGTTGTAAAGAGATGCAGTGCTTAACTGTTCGGCGCGTCTTTCAATGTGTTCAATTCGTGACTTTCCGATGTTTCGACGGGGTTTATTCACTATCCGCCGGAAAGCAAGATCGTCCTTGTACACGCAAAGACGCAAATATGAAAGCGCGTCCTTAACTTCCTCCCTGTCAAAAAATGAGGTGCCTGAATACAAAGTGAACGGAATTTTTTTCTCCGCAAAAATTTCTTCAATTACGCGAGAAACATAGTGCGCACGGTACAAAACCGCCATATCAGAGTATTTTTCACCATCGTTATGCAATTGCAAAACCTGCCTTGCAATCCAATCTGCCTCTTCCTCTTGTTTTTTTGAATGATTATACACAGGAAAATGCACACTGCCAGGCGAATTAAAATTTGCAAGCGGCAATGTCAATTCCTTTTTCATTCTGTTTTTATTTTTGGAAATGAGGGAATTTGCCACGTTAAGAATTGGTTTTGTCGAACGATAATTTTCGTTCATCATTATCGTTTTTGCAGGTGCAAAGTTTTTATCAAAGTCAAGCAAGTATCGTATGTTTGCACCGCGCCACGTGTAAATTGTCTGGTCTGGATCTCCTACAACGAACAAATTTTTATGATACTCACAGAGAACTTTCATAAGCCTGTACTGCAAGTCGTCTATATCTTGAAACTCATCAATCAGTATATATTCAATACGCTGCTGCCACTTTTTTCGAATAGCCTCAGTTTTCTCAAAAATATGAAGTACGAAAACAATCAAATCGTTGTAGTCTAATGCAAAACTTTTCTTCTCTTGATAGAGATAGCCGTAAAAAAGTATGTCATCAACTTCTGTTGCCTCATCGTACTTTTGTTTGAGCGTTTCAAGCGGCAATGCAATCATATCCTCATAGTAGAGCGGCACATCGCGTGTCTTTCGCATTTCAAACATATCGCGGGCATTTGAAAACGTTTTATCCCGCAGAGTAAGTTTTCGTTCTTCGTAAATTATGTGGAGCATAGCATCAATGTCGTTGTTATCCAAGACAATAAAGCTTTTAGGATACCCAATCGCGTGAGAATCCTCTTGCAAAATTGAAACACAAAAACTATGAAATGTCGAAATATATCCTGTGCTGTTGATTCCGGCAATTTTTCTAATCCGAAGTCGCATTTCCGCAGCGGCTTTATTTGTAAATGTTACGCACAAAATCGCTTCAGGCAAAACCCCTATTTCGTTCACTAAATAGGCAAACCGATGGGAAAGCGCGCGGGTCTTCCCGGATCCTGCCCCTGCAATAACGCGCACAAAGCCTTCCGTTGAAGTAACCGCTTCAAGTTGAGATGCATTTAATCCGTCCATTTTTACGCCCATATTTTTCCACCACCGTCATCGCCCTGTGTGCAAACAGTTTTATAATAACAAATCAAATTGTACGTTTTATTGCGGTAAAGATTATAGGGGCTGACAAAGTCTGTTCCGTGACGGACGCTGCATCAATATTTCATTTTTATCCCTCGACTTCCAGTCGCAGGACTTTGCCTCGCTTACCCAGTTTTGCCACCTCACAAAAACGAGCACGGAACAACAAGCCGCCCACATTATATAAAAGTGCAAACTTAAAATAACAGAAAATTGCAAGTCTATCTTATGCTATCAATATTTGTCTTTCCGCCTATAACAAACGGCAAAACATTTTCCTCTGGATCAACCCTCACCCTCACAAAAAAAGGCTTGTTCTTCCTGTTGGAATCAAAGGCTTTTTTATACCAGTCTTTATCAATATCAGCATCCGCAACTTCAATTCCAAAGCCCTCCGCAATCTTGAGCAAATCAGGACAAGCGATAAATTCCGATGCACTATAGTTTTTCTCAAAAATTATTTTTTGCTGTTGATAAACCATACCAAGCGTGCCGTTTTCAAAAACAATTACCGTCACCGCCACATTGTTTTCAGCGAGAGTCGCCAACTCTTGAATGTTCATTAAAATTGAACCGTCTCCTGAAAAACAAACAATACGTTTTTCGGGATTTGCAAATGCCGCCCCAATCGCCGCTGGAAGACCAAAGCCCATCGTTCCAAGCGAACCAGAAGTTAAAAAAGTGCGAACATCTTCCACGGGGTAATATTGCGCCGCCCACATTTGATGCTGTCCTACATCAGTGGTAACAATCAAATCTTTAGGATTAAGCCCCGCCTTTTTTGCAAGAACAGGAACATTCGCAATAAATGCACGCGGATTTACACTTCCCTTAAAGTCAACACGCTTTTCACCATCCGCAGGAGTTCCACAGAGCACAGAATCAGTTTCTTCTGATATGCGCGCTATTTTTTCAAACCACGTTTTTCGTGTTTCTGCATTTTTTTGCAGCACAGTATTCTCTTTTAGTATTCTTGTCAAATCAGGCAAAACGGCTTCAACTTTTGCAACAATTGCAACATCTGCAAACAAGATCTTATTTATTTCAGCAGCATCTATGTCTATATGAATTATGTCCGCACAAGGACAAAACTTGTCAATCACTCCAGTTGCTCTGTCATCAAAACGCACGCCCAAAGCCAAAACCAAGTCGCTTTCATACATTGAAACATTTGCGGCATAACTTCCATGCATTCCCACCATTCCAATAAAATTCTTGCTGGAAGACGGAATTGCTCCAAGCCCCATAAGAGATGACACAACAGGCACGTCAAACACCTTCACAAACTCACGAAGATATTCCGCCGCTTTCGGAGAACTGCACCCGCCACCAAGATATAAAACAGGTTTTTCAGCATTCAAAATCAATTCCGAAGCCTTTTTTATCAACACATCATATTCTTTTTTTTCGGTTAAAAAGCGTGCAAAAGAGTCATCATCTTTCAATGGAAGACTTATTTCCGGCCACTCATCAAATTCAACTTCTTGAAGCTGCACATCGCGAGGAACATCAATTAAGACAGGTCCATGCCGACCGTTCATTGCGATTTTAAATGCCTCTGGAATCACTTTTAAAAGCTCCTCTGCATTTTTTACCATAACAGAATGTTTTGTAATGGAAAGAGAAAGCCCAAAAGTATCCGCCTCTTGAAAAGCGTCTGTTCCTAAAAGATACGAGTTTACTTGTCCTGTAATTGCAATAATTGGTATTGAATCGCACCTTGCATCGGCAATGGCAGTAAGTAAATTCATTGCGCCCGGTCCTGAAGTTGCAAGACAAACCGCAGGAACTCCCGTTGTGCGCGCCATTCCTTGCGCAATAAAACCTCCCGCTTGCTCCTGACGCACAAGAACATGCTTTATATTGCTTCTGACAAGTTCATCATACAGAGGGAGAATAGAACCACCAGGAATTCCAGAGACAATTTTAATTCCATGCATTTCAAGCAATGTTGTAATAATTTGTGCACCTGTTTTTTTCATAGTCTTCCCCCATAAAAAGCACGTTCATACGAAAACGCGAATTTCAAGATAACAATTTTTGAAGATTCCTGCAAAAATTTCGTTTGTTTTGATAAAATTATCATATTTTAGTGGAAGTGTCAAAGGCGGCATGGAAGGCTCATTTATTTTCCCCTCTTATATTGTGGACTCCCATCAATCAGTTTTATTCGTTAAACAAAAAATGCGTCCCTACGGACGCATTTTTTATGCTGCTTGTAATTTTCTAGCGAAGCAATGAAAGCACATTCTGTGAAGTTTGATTTGCCTGTGCAAGCATAGCCGTTCCTGCCTGTGAAAGAACCTGATCCTTTGTGAATTCAACCATCTCGGCAGCCATATCTGTATCGCGAATGCGGCTTTCAGATGCCTGAAGATTTTCTGCACCAACATCAAGTCCCTTGACTGTCAATTCAAGGCGATTCTGATATGCACCCAAATCAGCGCGCTGTTTATTAATCTTTTTCAATGCTTCGTCCAAAGTTCCAATCGCGCGGTTTGCATCATCTGGATTTTCAAGAGTCATAATGCTCTCGTCTCCAACATTGCGAATTCCCAATGCCATTGCCGACATAGTGCCGATGAAAACCTGCGTCCTTTGATCCATATTTGCGCCAATATGAAACCACATAGAGGCTGTAACGGTATTTTCTCCTGTTGGGCGTGCAAAACGACCTGTCAACATATTCATACCATTGAATTGCGCTGTAGAAGCAATGCGATCAACTTCCGCGATAAGTGAAGAAACCTCAACCTGAATTTGCATTCTGTCTTCCGCAGTGTAAATGCCGTTTGACGATTGAACTGCAAGTTCCCGAAGTCTGTGGATAATATCAGTTGTTTCCTGCAAATATCCTTCTGTTGTCTGAATAAAAGAAATGCCATTCTGAGCATTCTGAGAAGCCTTGTTCAAGCCTCGAATTTGCGAACGCATTTTTTCAGAAACTGCAAGACCTGATGCGTCATCGCCAGCCTTGTTAATTTTCATCCCAGAAGAAAGTTTTTCCATACTTCTCTGCTGATTCAAATCCTGAATCCCCTGTGACCGTTGAGCGAACATTGCACTCATATTGTGATTTATTACCATAGTATGTCTCCTTGGTGTTATTTAGAAACCTTAAAATAGCAAATCCATCTTTGTGCGGTTTCCGCCACCCTTATTTAAACTATCGGAAACTAGAAATTTGACTTTAGATAATTTTGAAAAAAAATTCTAAAAAGAAATACAGCAGCCTCTGATAAAGCGAATATAAAATCACAAAAGACACGATACAACAATTGTATAAAAAATCTCGCGATGCATTTTGCAACGAAATACACGTCTTGAGAGTTTGTGCAGTATTTTTTCGATGCAAGAAAAAACTTATGTCAACTGTTCGAGGGATGTGCGCATGAGGTTTTTAAACTGGGAGCGGAGAAGTTTGTTTGGAGTTCTTCCTTCTTCTGCATATATGAATTGAGATTCCGCTTCGTTTAAATAGATGTCAATTTCTTTTGTATTTATAGGAAGTCGCAAACCTAAAAGACGGTTTTCCAACGCAGTGCAACGGAACGTTATTGAACCTGCAAAAGCAATCCGTATATTTGTAATAACGCCCTTTTCAAAACTCATCAAAAATGTAAATCCGCCTGAATCTTCTGTTATTTGACCGGCAGGACCAAGCCGAGAATACAATTCAATATCCCAATGTGAAAGTGGCACACGAATTTTTGTCAAAACAAAGTCTTTTTCAATTTCTGTGAAATTTTGCAGTGAAATGTAGTGCGTTTCAAATGGCGACTTCAACTCCAATTTTGCATCCAGTGCAAGTAGCGGTGAAAAAAGGGTTAAGCGTTGAGGTCCTGCACAAATATTTCCGCCGATAGTCGCACAATTTCTTACAAACGGATTTGATATTGTTTTCAGTGCGTTATAAATCACTTGCGGAATATGATGTTCTCCGATTCCTAACACTCTTCCGAGGGTAACTCCAGGTCCGAATTCTATAAAACGTTCATGCTTTTCTATATTTGTTAATTCAGGGATCAACGTGCTTGAAATTGACTTTTCAGGCAAATGACTAATATGCGTGCAAGCACCAACTATTGAAAGTCCTGAAATAGTCTTTTTTTGATAAAAGAGTTCCTGCAAATTCCGTGCAAAAAAAACCTTGCATTCACCTGCCATATTTTTTCCTCCTGTAAGCAATCACCGCAAAACAACGCCCTGCTTAGCAAATTGTGGTTTGTAACTTTTCACGACAAGCCTTTTCTCTTTATATGGAATTCAAAGGCATACAGTATTCCGTTAGTCAGTGTGTCGCAATCTGTGCAACAAGGTGAAAGCGTCTTTATTTGTTCATACACCATCGCACGTGTTGGCTTTACCGATGAATCAAGAATTGCTTTAGCGGCAAAAATCTTTCCTGAATTGCAAAATCCACACAGTTTTATGCCCGCCCTTGAAAATCCTTTCATAATGTCAGAATACATATCAAAGTAGACTTCAGATCTTGAAAAATATTCCAAAGTCACTATTTCGCTATCCATTGCAAAGGCAACTGGTATCTTGCATGCAGGTACTGGCACTTTGTTCATCAATACAATGCACGAACCGCACGTTCCCTTTTCACACCCCCTCTTTACCTGCAATAGTTTTTGTTTTCGTAAGACGGAAAGAAGTGATGAGTCCGCAGGAGATTGCAACAAAATTTTTTCTCCGTTTACCGTTAGTGAAATATTCATTTTTCCCCCGCTCCTTGACTTTCAGTCTGGCTTTTATCTTTTATTTCCTTATCTGCCTTTTCACTTTCATTTTCCTCCTCTTCGGAAGAAGATTCCTCTGCTCTGTCCTTTTCTACTTTCACTGTGCGATTTGCAGACGTTTCTTTTTTAGCCGCTTCAATCAATTCAAAAAGCTCCTTTTCACCGCAAGGAAATGAACGAACCGTGCTTGAAACCGCTTGCGAGAGAGCCGATGTGTATGCGGCAGGAATTATGTTATGCATAAGAGAGCTAATTTGACTTGGGGGATTTGTTGACTGCACGAAAAAAATCTTGATTTCAGGATAGCACACTTCTATATCCGAAGAGAGATGTTCCAATTCCTGCGCTATGCACAATTTTATTGTAGATTCAACCGCCTTGAGCGAAAGAATTTCACCACAATCAACGGCAACCCAAATGCCTGTAATTTTGTGTGAATATGTGTCCGGGTTTATTTCAACTTCCACAATTGCAGAGCCAAAAGAAGCCGTGTAAAATGGCGTTCCCGAAAAACTGTCTCGATTCCATCCACGGAACATCGAAGACGGAGGCGACTTTTTAACAACGATGGGAAGAGGATCATGAAACCGCTTTTTTTGAATTTCAGCACAACATTTTTTTACAAGCATTGTCATAAGACTCACATTGCTCACCAGTCCATCTGGTAACGTTTCACGATTTTTTAGTCCCGCCTCAAATTCCAATGTAAACTTTATCAAAGCTGGATCTATTTGCAAGGTCTCTGAAATGATTTTTTTCCAAATTTCATATATTGAGCCTGAGTAAATAGAAGTGTTCACCGTTAAACTTCCATCAAGTTCCAAAGTCATTTCAATTTTTTGACTTGACGCAGCAAGTCGATTACCCAAAAAATACGCCCCCTCTGTGGCACACGAAATGGCAATTCCCCTTAACGGAAGTGATTTAAAAAGTTTTTCATCATCTTTAAAATTCTTCAAGGAATTCATTCGGAATGTTGTGTATCGTCTATGAAAGTCACTTTTGCTTGCAATGGCATGTATAGCGTCAGAATATTTTATATTCTTATATTTGAATGGAGAACCGCTCTCTCCATTTCCGCATATATTTAAAATGCGTATTTCATCTGGCAGCATACCTGTTTCATCAGCAATATGATGTATATGATTTTCAATGGCAAAAAATGCACCAGCAACAACAGTTTCCAATGACATAGAAGTGGGAACGTTTTTACTGGATTTAATTTTTGTGACAACGCTTATATTTTCTGGAGAATAGAGATTCACTATGGCAATTGAAAGGCGATTTGCGATCTCCTCTGAAAACGGATTTGCGTATCCAGCATCTCCATCTATACAAATTTGCATCGCCTTTATTTTTCCTTCAGCGTCAAGCGATGTTCTTTGTGAAATATCAAGAGAAATACCAGTCTTCATAAAATATGTCTGTTCATGCCGTGTAAGCAAAAGTTTTACCGGCATTCCACAAAGAAACGCTGCAATTGACGCTTGAACTGCCAAAATAGACGTTCTCCACGCTCCGTTGTTGTTTTTAATTTGACTTAATGTTTTTCTCACTTCAACACGGCTTTCATCAATTCCAAGCGCAGATGCCACATTCATTTGTATGTGAAACGGCCATTGCGTTGCAGTCATTACCGTCACTGTTGAACCATCGAGAAAGCTAAATGCTCCGCTCGCTTCAATCCAATCCGATGACGCTTCTGCAAATTGCCATTCATCAGAAACGTCAAATTTTTCAGATGTAAAAAATGCATCAATCTCTTCATCTGTATGAAAATCCTTAAAAAATCCCGTTGCAATTTTTCTCTCTGAAAGAATCGTTTCTGCTGGCACCGTTTTTTCATCTTGAAACGCTTCTTTTACCTCTGTTTCCTTCAGTTCATTTTTTTTCTGTCCGCTGTTTTTTTCAGCCTCCGCTTGATCGCTCTTGCCTCCTTTTTCTACGGCATCTGCATTCTCAGAGTCTCTTTCCTGAATTACATTCTTATTATATTCCTCTTCATTAAATTCATCAGCATCTGCTATTTTTTCATCTTCTTTTCCATTTTCATTTAAAATCGTTATTTTAATTTCAGCGGCAATTTGTCGCACTCGCTGTATATCAGGACCAACAAGAATACCGACAGGCTCTCCCTTGTAATGCACTTCACTTTGACAAAAAATTTCAGTTTCAATCCCTAACGTTTTTAAACAATTTTTCCCTGGAATATCTCGTGCAGTATATAAAAAATATCCTTCAGGAAGGTTTTCTGCGTCAATATTAGTTATCTTGCCCGAATCTTCAACAGTCCGCACCAACGCTCCATACAACATATTCGCCTTTGAACAGTCAATCAAATAATCACTCATCAGATATGGATACCGAGGCTTTTTTTCTGCTATTTTTTGTCTTGTTGTTTTAGGCATAATTTTCCCGTCCTATTGAAATCACTACATCTATAACTGTATCCACCATTTCAGAAGTCATATCAGGCCATAGTGGAATTGTAATTGTTTGGGAGTAATTTTTTTCAGCATTGGGAAATGATTCAGCGGTAAAATCAGGATACAAATTCTTCCAATAGGTAAATCGGAACAATGGAATAAAGTGAACGGAAATTCCTATTCCCCTTTGCTGCATAATTCTTGCAAATTCAGTGCGGTCGATTTTTAATTTTTCAGGAACAATGCGCAGAAGATACAAATGCCATGCATTTCCCTCTCCATCGGGCGGAATCGTAAGAAAATCAAGATTTTTAAAGGCAGCGTTATACTGTAAAGCAATTTTTTTTCGCCGTTCAAAAAATTCTTCAGCTTTTTTTAACTGTACGCATCCGAGAGCGGCTAGAACATCGGGAAGATTACACTTAAAGCCGGGAGCCACAACATCATATTCCCAAGAGGCGCATGGAGACGTATATCTATCCCACGCATCTCTGTCTATTCCGTGGAGACGCATAGCAGTCATTCGCTTTGCAAGCGCCTTGTTGCGAGTGCAAACCATTCCGCCTTCCGCAGTTGTCATTGTCTTTGTAACATAAAATGAAAACACGCCCACATCGCCTATCGTTCCTCCGTAGCCAAGAGACGTTTTTGACGGAAAAGAATGCGCCGCATCTTCAATCACCTTCACTCCATATTCTTTTGCAAGCGCGCATATCCTTTTCATATTGCACATATTTCCAGCAATGTGAACTGGTACAATCGCACGCACTTTTGGATTTTTAGACTCTCTGTCTGCCTTTAATATACGTTCAACATGATTCACATCTATGTTATAGGAATCCTTTTCAATGTCTGCAAAATAAACGTCTGCACCAAGATGCCGCGCAGAAGCCGCCGTTGAAACAAATGTATATGGGGTTGTAATCACAGCTGTTCCCTTTCCCACGCCACAAGCCTCCATCGCCAAAATCATTCCGCTTGTATTTGAATTAACTGCAAGGCTCATAACGTTTTCATTTGAAAGGCCGAGTGCGTTTCGCTCCTCAAAAACAGTTTTATCAGCGCAATTCATAAAGTCTGAAAAATCCTTTTCAAATTGCAAAGCATATTTTCCCGTTGTAAGCCACCCTGAACGCAAAACAGCAAGAACAGCCTGCTCCTCTTCCGTAGAAATAGACGGTCGTGAAAATGGAACTTTTACTGCATCTGAAGACTTCATATTACCTCACCCCTAAAACGCACTGACACACATCTATATGTATCTATACCAAACCAAAAGCATTCTTACTTATTTTGAACGCTCGCCGTAAAACTCTTGTAAAGATGGAATATACTCGCAAAGAAGGCGGACAAGATATTCCTTGTTCCTAAACAGTTTCTTCTCTTCGGATTTTTCACTAAAAACACAAACAGGACGTAAACGCTCCAAAAGGCTGCACAAAGATTTTTTGTCATCGTGAGAATGCTTTAGCCGCAAAATTTTGGGAAAGTCCGTTTTCTCAACGCTTTCTTCATTTGACCAAAGGCATTCCGTTTCTCGCTCCCCTTTTCTTTTTCCAATGATTTTTATATCAATGTCCCTGTAAGGTTCGAGACCTGAAAATTTTATAATTTGTTCAGCAAGCTCTGTAATTCTTATTGGTTCTCCCATATCTAAAATATAGGACTCCCCGTTTTTTCCAACCCCTCCGCTCTGTAAAACAAGAGAACACGCTTCTGGAATCGTCATAAAAAAACGCTCCATCTTGTCTGATGTAACAGTAACAGGCCCGCCGTTTTTTATTTGTTCCATAAAAAGCGGAAGAATTGAGCCACGAGAGCCAAGCACATTTCCAAATCGAACGAACATAAATTTTGCATCGTTTTCAGCCTTTTCAGAAGCAGCAAGAACGAGTTTTTCAGAAATATACTTGCTCGCCCCATAAACACTTGCAGGATTCACCGCTTTGTCCGTTGAAATTAAAACAAAACGCTTTACGCCGTGCGAAAGACTTGCATCAATAAGATTTTTTGTACCAAACACATTGTTACTGATCGCCGAAACGGGATTTTCCTCCATCAAAGGAACATGCTTATACGCCGCACAGTGGAAAATCACATCGCACCGTGTCTGTCCAACTATATAGTCAATATACGCCCTGTCAACCATATCGCCAATAATAGGAACTATCGAAGTTTTTTCACCAACTCCCTCCGACTGCAATAGTCGAAGCTCCCTATCAATGTGATATATAGAATTTTCGCCATGACCAAAAAGATACAGCCGTTCCGCCCCGCCTGAAAGAAGCTGTCGTGAAATTTCAGAGCCAATTGAACCGCCTGCTCCAGTAATGAGAACGCGCTTTCCTCGCAAATATGAAAGGCTTTCCTTCAATGGAATTGTAACGGGAGTTCTCCCCAAAATGTCAAGAGGATCAATTTCCCTCGTTTGGACAAGATGCGCGTTTCCACTCACAACTTGCGAAATGCCTGGAAGAATCTTTATCTTTGGCACTCCAGCATTTTTTATAACTTCATAAATTTTTCTTATTCTTTCAGGAGACACACTCGGCATTGCAATAATTGCTTCGTCCTGTTTTTTAAAGCGCAAAATCGATGCAATATTTTCAATCGGTCCAAAAACGGAAATGCCGTCTATTGTCGTTCCAATAAGTTCTTTGTCATCATCCAGAAACGCCGCAACCGTGCCAAATATTTTTTTTCGCTTTATATCGTCTGCAATCGTCTGCCCCGCAAACCCCGCACCAATGATATATAACTTTTTCTCCTCGCCACTCATCAAAAAGCCTCATCACTACTACGCTCTATTTGAGTAGTTCTTGTTTATCCAGTCCTTGTATGCGCCACTTTGAATATTTGCAATCCATTCAGAATGTGAAAGATACCATTTAATTGTACTCAAAAGCCCTTGCTCAAAAGTCATTTTTCGCTCCCAACCAAGTTCATTCTTTGCCTTTGTACAGTCAATTGCATAGCGTCTGTCATGACCGGGGCGATCTTTTACAAAAGTGATTGTCTTTTTTACGTCTGAAGCGTTTTTACCAAGTTCAGCGGCAGCAAGATCTATCACGGTATTTAAAAGCGTTATATTCTCCCATTCATTTTCACCGCCAAGATTCCACTTTGTGCCGCTTTCAGCATTGTTTACAATCTGCCAAACGCCCCTATTGTGATCCTCAACATAAATCCAGTCGCGAATATTTTTTCCATCTCCATACACAGGAAGATTTTTTCCATCGCAAATATTCATTATCATAAGCGGAAGCAATTTTTCAGGGAACTGAAACGGCCCATAGTTATTCGTACAATTGCTCAAGGTTATAGGAAGTTTATATGTGTGAAAATACGCCATCACTATGTGATCGCTTGATGCCTTGCTCGATGAATAGGGGCTTCGCGGATCATAAGGCGTTTCTTCGGTAAAATATCCCGTCTCTCCAAGAGAACCATACACTTCATCTGTTGAAATATGATGAAAAAGCACATCATCGCGCATTGTTCCGTCATCTTGTTTCCAAAAATTTCTTGCAGAATCAAGCAGTGTAAACGTTCCCAAAACATTCGTGCGAATAAATGCTTCAGGTCCCAGTATAGATCGGTCAACATGGCTTTCCGCAGCAAAGTGAATAATTGTGTCAATGTCATATTGCTTTAGAATCCGCTCTATTGAAGGGCGGTCGCAAATATCAACTTTTTCAAAAAAATAGCGTCTGTCTTTTTCGTCCGCACCCAAACCGTATTTTTCTTCAATGTCGGAAAGACTCTGTATATTTCCTGCATACGTAAGACAGTCAACATTCACCACTCGTCCATCAAAATGAGAATCGCAAAAAACAGAAGATCCTGAAGTGGACTCTCCAAAAAGATAATGTATAAAATTACAACCGATAAAACCACACCCACCAGTAACAAGAATATTATGTAATTTTCGTTTCATTTTTTCACCTCTTAAAAATCGGGCGTTAGGCTGTCCTATTCCCACCTTCCATTTTTATTAAAATATGAAGCGTTTTTGTCAAACGCAGGATGCTTTTTATCCTTTTCACTTAAAAGCGCATTCTCCATAATTCCAGGAAATACACGCTCCCAGTCAATGGCAATCGTTGGGTCATTCCACATAACTCCCCCCTCATCTTCGGGGTGATAAAAGTCCGTGCATTTGTAAGTGAAAATTGCTTTTTCCGTCAAAACGCAAAAACCATGCGCAAACCCCTCTGGAATATAAAACATATTCTGCCGTTCGCTGTCCAAGATAACGCCGTAATAGTTTCCAAACGTCTCTGTTCCTTTTCTCAAGTCAACAGCAACATCAAAAACCTTTCCTTCAAGAGCGCGCACCAACTTTCCTTGCGGATGTTTTTTTTGAAAGTGCAAGCCACGCAAAACTCCGCGAGTTGAAAAAGATTGATTATCCTGCACAAATTTCATTTGTAGCCCTGCCGCAAAAAAATCTTTTTCGCTATACGATTCAAAAAAATATCCGCGGGGGTCTTTAAAAACCTTCGGCTCAATTTCAAAAAGCCCCTTAATTGGACATTCATTAAAAACGAAAGACATATTCACCCCCATAAAACGCAATGACGCATCCCCATCAGTGCGATCCATAGCAAACCCTAAAAAAACAAAACTACAGAGAAACGTAAAACCTAGCGTTCGCCAGCAACATATTTCAAATACTCGCCATAGCCCGTTTTATATTGAACGGCAAGAGAAAGAATATTCTCCGTGGTAATCCACTTGTTTTTAAAGGCAATTTCCTCTATGCAACTCACATACATTCCCTGCCGCTTTTCAATTGTGGCGATAAAATTAGACGCTTCAAGCAAGCCATCATACGTTCCTGTGTCAAGCCACGCCATTCCACGCCCCAAAAGTTCAACCTTTAGTTTCTTCTCTGCAAGATAGGCATTATTCACGGCAGTTATTTCAATTTCACCCCGTGCGCTCGGCTTTATATTTTTTGCAATTTGCACAACAGAGTTGTCATAAAAATACAGTCCTGGAACTGCATAGTTTGATTTTGGAGCAGCAGGCTTTTCCTCAATTCCAAGCGCGTTTCCATCAGAATCAAATTCCACAACTCCATACGCAGAAGGGTCTTTCACATAATAGCCAAAAATCACCGCCCCTTTTTCAAGGCGTATTTTTTTTTCAGCATTTTTTAGCGTGGCGGTAAAACTTTGTCCGTAAAAAATATTATCGCCCAAAACTAACGCCACATCATCGCCTCCGATAAACTTCTCTCCGACAATAAAAGCATCTGCAAGCCCTCTCGGTTTTTCTTGAACGGCATATTCAAATCTCATTCCAAGCCAAGAGCCATCCCCAAAAAGCTCTTCAAAAAGCGGAAGATCACGAGGAGTTGATATAATTAACACTTCACGAATGCCGGAAAGCATCAAAACGCTCAAAGGATAGTAAATCATCGGCTTGTCATACAGTGGTAAAATCTGTTTTGAAACCGCCTTTGTAACAGGATACAGACGAGTGCCAGAGCCACCCGCTAAAATAATTCCCTTCATAAGTCCACCTCCCATAAAATCACTTTCACTAGCGCATTTTCCATCAGTATAGTTTTTATTTTATCACATCAGCAGCAACTAAAATACTGATCGTTGTTGAAACCGCCGTCAAAATGGTAGTGATAACAGGGGCATAAATTCCCCAATAATGCGTGAACGAATTTGCTTTTGCAGTAATAGTTGTTTCAGGAGTAATCGGATCTCCCTTTTTAAGCTTATTTCCATTACTATCAACAATTGTTATTCTGTCTCCAATATTTTTTGTATCTGAAAAACCACCTGCAAGACCTATGTAATAATCCCAGCCTCTGTCAGGAATATACGGATAGCGTCCAGGAATATTAACCGCCCCTGCAACATTAACGAAAAACTGTTTGAACGGAACTCGAAGAATATCATAAGGACGAACTGTTTCATCAAGATTGTAATTGCTGTCATATAAAATCTTTGAAATGTCTATTTTTATAATGTCATTGCCACGCAATATATAGGAATTCTCAAGATCGGAAAGCATAGAAAACAAATTTTTATTCTTCCGAATAAGAAACGAATAAGACGTTCCCTCTTCAAATTGAATTGAAATCCTGTTCATATCAGCCGCTTCTGTTGTATCGTCCACATTTGAAGCCTTTTGAATTGCCCCCTCAATAAACACAACAGGATTTAAATCTGAATAGGAATTGACATACACCACATCGCTATCTTCAAGAGGATAGTTTTCCTCTAAATTTGTTTCTGTAAGATATAGTCTTTTAGACTCCCTTTGCTTTGGAAAATATCTCGTTACTTCAATTCGCATAGAGTCTGCAAACGAAGTAAATCCGCCACCATAATATTCCACCAACTCTTTAATATTTTCACCCTCTGCAAGTTCATACAAACCCTCGCGTTCAATTTCACCTGAAATTTCAACTCGTCTTTCAGCTTTTTTTACAGAAATCACATCGCCAGGCCGAAGATAGGGATTATTTTCCATATCTCCAAAACGCAACGCCTTGAACAAGTCACAGTTCTTTTTTACTCCAGAAGCGGATGTAATTTCAACGAAACGTTCTGATGAATAAGGGGTGTACAAGTTTTCAAGCAAATCGCCAACTCTCGTAAGAGCCCATGCCTGACAAACTTTTGTCTGCAAAACCTCGCCCTGCACAATTACATTGAACACCGCTGGCGTTGTAATAAAAAACTGGACTCCGCTCATCGGATAGTTTTTTGTGACAATTCCCTCCACCTGCTTTTTCAATTGAACAAAAGTAAGCCCCGCACCATCAAGAACTGCAAGGTTTGCAACGCGAATTTTATATGTTGTGTCAACTGAAAGCACATAGCTCACTATATTTGTTCCAACGGCAAAGGCAAGGGTGTAAATATCACCTGCGGT
The DNA here is from genome assembly GCA_014803985.1 of Treponema sp. GTDB lineage: Bacteria > Spirochaetota > Spirochaetia > Treponematales > Treponemataceae > Treponema_D. The sequence goes on along the minus strand of JAAVAO010000014.1, from coordinate 23,024 downwards.
TACTGGATAATCAATTGAACTCATCGCAATTTGCGCAGACGGACGCAGCGCAGCACTTCCAACTTCATCTTGTAAAGAATCCATATTTGTCTGCGATTGAGCAGTTGTTGATTGAGAGCGAGCAATTCTTGTCTGTGAATTTGTCTGAGAAAAGGCGGCAACACAAAATGCAACCAAAACAATTTGTAAAATAATTCTCTTCATAAAAATGTACCTGCTTTTTAATTTTTAGCCGTTAATTTTGCCATAGCCTCAGGATCTGACTGTATGTTTTTGATAGCGTTTAAAAGGAAAGCCATAAAAATCGAAATAAAAAATGCTGCAAAAGTGATGATAATGCACAGTTTTCCACGGGAAGGAGCGGACTTTCTATCAGGAACTTCAGCTCGCTCAATAACTTGAAAAACAGGAGTTTCGCTTGCCATGCTGATTTTCAAAACTTCATACTGAGTTTTTAACTGAGTGTACACTTGCTCTTGAGCGGAAAGTTCAAGTTTCAACATAGATGCATCCAACATAATCGAAGGAGCAGATGCCGCGCTAAACACATTGGAAACGGACTGTTCAACTTTTGAAATTTCCTTTTGCAATCGGATAATTTCATTGTAACTGGCATCAATGTTTTCCTCAAGGTTTTTCTTTTCAAGAAGAGATTTATCAAGTCCGAGGTCGGTAAAACGCTGCTCCATATAGTCAACCGCATAATTTACCACTCTTTGCGCAAATTCAGGATCCGTATCCTTAAACGATATTGAAAAAATGCCCGACTCATCATCATAAGACGCTTTCAAAACCTTTTGCAACGCCTTTCGGCTTTCAGCGCGCGGATGCTTTTCAATCTCCCACTTTTCAATAAGATCAAACTCATCTACAACTGAATCCAAAAACGTATTTGACGTGGCAAGAAAAAGAGCAAGAGAACTATGAGATGATCCGCCCACTCCTCCAACGCCGGCAAGACTAGCAAGTGCGCCCAGTCCGCTTGAAGAAATCAAAGATGAAAGCCCTGAATTACCTGAAGACGAATCGTTGATCAACATATTAGCAACAGGTGTAAATTCATTTGGAAGCGGGGAAGAGTCCGGCGGAAGTACAATCGTTATAATAGAAAATACAATTGAAAATACAGCGGCAACCACAGTAACAACTATAATCATAACCTTGTATCGTAAAAGAACTGCAAACAAATCTAGCAACGAAATCTCATCATCTTCTTTATTTTCGCCCATAAAAAATCCCTATTGCGTTTTTCCCTTATACTTTATATAAGAATATAAGTAATTATACACAACAGGGCTTTTTTTTTCAATAGCGATGTTCGTGATCACAAGCACGGCTCTCAAGATATTTTATCGTAATTTGACTGAATGTGATGCGGTTCAAATCATAGTCACGTTTCGGAAAGAACATATCGCGTTTTCCCCGAACAGGCATGATGCACTTCAAAATTTCACACTATTTCAAAAGTAGTTACTGAGCAAAGTGCATATCACCTAAATTTCTCTGACGATTTTTCAGTCTTAATTTTTTGAGCAAACTGCAATAATTTTTCATGAAGGTCTTTTATATCAATATCAGTCCTTCCTTGAGGTGAAAAAATATAAAAAAACTTTCTCTGATTCATAGCAAATTGAGGTTTTAATAGAGAAGTTACTGTTCCAAAATTGCATGGATTTGCTAAATTTGGAAAAGAAATTTTTATTTCGGAAAATTCTTTCTTTGAAAAACCGCTTATAAACTGATCTGTAAATCTAATCACAATTCCAGATTCCCGTTTATTTTCATCAATCAAATCAAGCATCATCTTAATCATTCCAAGATATTTTTTCCGTTCTGCCACAAGAGAGCGTTTTTTCAAGTCATTAGAATCTTTTTCCAATTCAGTTATTTCAAAATTGCACTTTTTTTTCAACACCACTATTTATCACAAAAGGAAATCCCAATGTTTTTATGTATTTTTCAAGTTTTTCAAACTCATCTATAACGATCGAAATTTCATCATCATCTTGAAAAATGGCATTAAATTCTGATTCGGACTTCCAAAGCGGTTTTTTGCGTTTATTCCTACTGAGAAATTCATCTATGAAATTGTCGCTTTCTATGGTTTTAAGCAGATAGATAATCGAAGAATCGCTAAGCAAACGAATTTTCCCAACCCCTAAAATATCCTTTCCTGTTTCCGATAACAAAGAACTGTCCAAGTATTCTTCTTTAAAGCATTTCCTTATAATTCTGTCTAATATCCGCTCCATAAGATACATTTCATAAATTACGGAAGGATGGTTTTGTATCCATTTTCGCTCCGCATCATGTGCATAAATAACATTTTCCAATACACTGATTGCGTTTTTACTAAATCCGATTTTATATTCAGAACAGTCCCCTACAAAACACAAACTAGAAAGCAATCTATGATAATCTATTTTCACAGTGTCAAAACCCGTGCAATAAGCATCCCTAATCAAGTAGTCCAATTTGTCCACGTCAATTACTTTTGAATTCAAGAGTTCGATAAGGCTGTTCTGAAATTTTTTTTCAGTATCTAAATCTATTGTGTATTTATATCCGAGGATGCACCTAGCAAAAAAAGACGTCTCATTTTCCAAGCAATCTTCAAATTCTTTTACTCCAACAATCGCGCTTATCAATTCGTGAGGAGCTGCTTTATATCCGTTTTCATCAATTTCTTTTCCAAAGATTTCATCTTTTACAAGTTCTACTAATTCTTTATGTAAGTATTCCCTATCACTATTCTTTAAATAATATTGCTCGCCCGTATGAGAAAATGGAGCATGACCCACATCATGCAATAAGCAGGCTAATTGAAACACCTTAAAATATACTTCAAAATTTTCTATTACTCTTAAATCCAGATTTTCTTTTAATCCATGCAAGGCTAGCGTACCCAAATAATACACACCTATTGAATGCGCAAATCTATTATGAGTTGCAGAAGGATATAATGACATATAACTCGTTTGAACTATATCTCGTAGTCTTTGAAAAACAGAAGTATCAATTATCTTTTGTACAAAATCTGGTATTTCTATATAGCCATAGATAGGGTCTTTTATTCGCTTAACCATCAAGCCGCCAAAACATTTGTTACAGAAGAATCCTCAAACGCTTTCAAAACATCCAAAGATAAATAAAGGCAAAATTTTTCCCAAAGTTCTTTAGAAGTTACGCCATCCTTTAATTTTATTCCTTTCGTACCATTATCATTATATTGTTCAAAGAATTCAGAATAATCTTCAAAAATAGCATCCTGACTTTCTCTAGACATATAAAGATAAACATCAGTGCCATTTTCTTTTGCAAGAACCTCTCGAACTTTAGCACCATATTTATCAAGCATAGCAAAAGAGATTTTCTTTTCCTTGTTGTTGTCCAATAAAAAAATCAAAGCATTGGCAACCAAATCCAACATTTCTATGTAAACTTTTCCCATGATTTTCACCCATAAAATAACAATGTGAACTTGCAAACACAACGCATGCACAAGTTCACGATATTTAAGAATAGCGTATATCAAATTTTAACACTTGCCTAGTGTCTCGCAAGGATATTTGTTAATCCCTGCACACAATCATTACAGCGATGATTTTAACACCAGTGACATTTCATTAAGTCTACCATAATTTTGTTATGAGCGCAAGCGTTGCGTTTATGCTGACAATCAACACTCAAACCAAACACAGCATACAAAGCCTGCACTACAATAAGACAAACCTAGCGAATTTTACGCAAGAATGCATCTTTATAGCCATAGCTCTTAAATCGATTTAAGACTGTGCCATATTCATCGATGTTCAAAGGTCCCACCATAACTTGATTCGCCTTGCCGCTTGCAGTGGGAACAATAACCATTGGATAGTTTTCACTGTACTTGTCCAAAACACCCCGAATATTCACATTGTCATTGTAAATTGCAATCTGCACGTAATATTTTCCGCTCTCAAGGAACTTCAAATCAGAAACCATATATGCATCAAACGCAAAGTCTTCCACAATTTGAGTTACTCCACTCTCTTCGATTGCGCTCTCCGTCTTCACTTCCTCATCCACGAGAGGAACAAGAACAATCCCCTCTTCAACGAGTGCAACTTCAGCTTCATCTGAAACCGCTTCAAAGGTTACACTCGTTTCATTTAGCGGCACCAATTCCTCTGCATCATACTCAACAGGTTCTTCAGGGGTCTTTGGATTTGCCGGTACAAGAACAATTGCATCATAACTTTCGGCATTCTCTTCTATTTCACACTCTTCATCCGGACTTTCATTCTCAACGACATACACATCTGAAACAGGCTCAGGGGAATACGCAATTTCTTCGTCCTCTTCAACTTCCTCAAACAATACAGAGGAAACCGATTCATCAAAGTCATCAACATCATCTTCCACCCTCACATATTGGGGAGGAGCATCTTCATCAAAACTCTTTGAAGCAACTTCACTCTTTTCACTTTCAATATATTCAATATAGTCTTCTTCAACATACTCGTCAAAAACAGGTTCTATTTCTTCGTAAACAGCAGCAACAACATCATCTTCATCAAAATTTTCATACGGAACAAAACCATACTCCAAAAGATCATCCCCGTCCACCTTTTCAGATGCCACATACGACTTTTCAGAAGCAAAGTCATCATTCTCTTCGATCTTTTCAAAAACAGGCTCTTCTGTATTCTCCACAGCTGAAATTTCAACTATCTCTTCAAATTCTTCTTCAACAGTATCTTCGGTAGATGGCTCATATACATATTCAAATTCAAAAGACTCTTCGCTTTCAAAGGGAACATACAAATCCTCTTCAAAGTCCTCCTCTTCTTCTGATTCTGCCTCTGTTTCTTCAGCAACCGCTACAAAAGGGGATTCCTCATACTCAATTTCTTCTTCCGTATTTTCTGTCACTTCCACACTTTCTGTAACTTCTGCATTTTCTGTAACTTCCGCAATCTCAACGCGTTCGGTTTCTTCGACATCAAAATCGTCATCAATCACATCGCCAATAACCGCAGTTCCGCTTACCGTTTCGTCAAGTTGCCCTGAACGCTTTGTAACCTTCACAACATTGTTTTTCTTTTTATCCATTCCCAAAAGATCCGCCGCCTCGGGAGTCAAAAGAATTGCAATTCCTTCAGAAGGATCAAGCGCACCAATAACGAGAATATCAACAGTCGATTTTTTCGCAAGATTCGTAACGCTTATGCTGTCACCAGGAAGATAGCCAACTGTTTTTGCAAAAATTCCTTTAGGCATAATACCATCTTCCGCAACAACCGCCCTTCCATCAATGGACGGACTAAAAGACGTAAAAATAAATCCACAACAGAGAAATCCCAAAATCAACGCAAAATTCTTTTTCATATCCCCTTCCTTATGAGGTGAGCGCAGTACTTTTGACGCCCACGATTACACAGTACATAAGTCATTTTTATTTTTTTATAGTCTTTTGCAGATAGGACGCAAGTTCATCAGCAAAACCCCTCACATTTTCTTCCGTATCCTTTTGTGCTTGCACAGAAACATTTTTGCTTCCCTCGTCAATTGTATTTCCCGTTGCAATGGAGGCAACTTTCCACGCCACTTTTTTTATAATGCCCAAAGATGCCTTGCCTTGATTTGACGAAGATGCCGAATTTAAATACAAATGCACTTGTATAAAGTTGTCAAAAAATCCATCAGAAGCCTCTTTATAGCCCTTGCTCCAAAATGTACTGTCCTGATTTTTTGATGACGACACAACAGCAGGAACATTTGAAACAATATGCCCAAAATTATAAAAGCTATTTAAAATTTCGTCTTCCATAATCAACGTGGAAACACAAACTTCATCCAAACTTTCATCATGCTGAACAATTTGAAATGAAACGCTCGCACAAAATCCCGCCGCCCCCATAAAAAGCGCAATCGCCATCGCAAAAATTCTTCTCCCCATATTAAAACCCCACGCCATCTTTTTCATATTTCTATCTTCGGAATTTTATAATAGTTGGTTTAGAACAATTTTTAGCAAGTCAAAGCATGATATTGAAAACAATGTCCGTTTTGCGATATAATTGAGTTACTATGATAAATCGAAATAAAAACTATACAAACCTTGCAAAAGGCTATCTTTTTCCAGAAATTGCCAGACGACGAAAGGAATTTCAAAAAACGCATCCCGATGCAAACATTATAAGCCTTGGAATTGGCAACACCACAGAGCCAATCACACCACACATCCTTGAGGGGATGAAGAATTTTATTGTTGGACTTGGAACTCCAGAAGGATACGAGGGCTATCAAGACGACAGCGCAGGAAAGCCTGAACTTCGTGAAAAAATCGCAACAGTTATATACGGCTCAAAAATAAAAGCGAGCGAGGTTTTTGTTTCCGATGGAGCAAAATGCGACTTGGGGCGACTACAAGCGATGTTCGGCTCGGAAGTGAATGTTGCGCTTCAGGACCCCGCCTACCCAGTCTATGTTGACGGAACTGTTATGGCAGGTGCGGGAGGAAAAGAACCTCAAACTGAAAATGGTTTTTCCGACATAACCTATATGCCGTGCCTTCCCGAAAATGGATTTTTCCCTGATTTGTCGATCGTAAAAAAGAACAGTCTCATTTATATATGCTCTCCAAACAACCCGACTGGCGCAGTTGCAACTAAAGACAATTTGGAGCATCTCGTGAATTTTGCAAAGTCAAACGACTGCATTATTCTTTTTGATGCCGCATACTCTGCATTTATTCAAGACACATCCCTTCCAAAGACAATTTACGAAATTGATGGAGCAAAAGACGTGGCAATTGAAATGCAGTCATTCTCAAAGCCGGCAGGATTTACAGGCATACGACTCGGCTGGTGCGTTGTTCCAGAGAATTTGAAATTTGCAGACGGCTCTTCCGTTCAGAGTGCATGGCAAAGAATCACCAACACAAACTTTAACGGTGCGTCCATTATTGCACAAGCAGGAGGACTAGCCGCCCTTGATGACGAAGGCTTAAACGAAATGAATTCCACTATCCGCTATTATCTTGAAAACGGAAAGCTGATTAAAGAGGCGTTTGAGGGCGAAAATTTCAAAAAGTGCGGCGTTGAAATTTATTTCACAGGAAACGCGCCATATATTTGGGCAAAATTCCCCGGAAAAATGAGTTGGCACATATTCGATGAAATTCTAAACCAATGCAATGTAGTTGTAACACCTGGCTCTGGCTTTGGTCCGTCAGGAGAATCTTTCATCAGAGTGAGCGCATTCGGTCACCGCGAAAACATCAAGGAAGCCTGCGAAAGATTGAAGAGGTTTAAACTGTAGCGAGATTGAAAGGTAATGGCGTAATTAAGATGGAAAAACTCAATATTATAGAAGCATTGTTATCTAACAGAGATTTTCCAAAGCCATTACCACAACATCGGAATGATGAACAGCCTGTATTGTTTGCAGTATAAAATCACGCAAAAGAAACTACTCGTGGCTTTATGTGGCATATACCGCATTTTTAATTCCGCCATCCAAAAACTACACAAAAAATAAAAAAATTTAAAAATCCTCCAAAAAAACTTCAGTTTTTCTCTCTAAAAATCATATATATATATTTAGAAATACATCTCAAGCAATTCAGAAAATTATAGAGAGGCAACTATGAAAAAGCAAACGTTTCGCCCATCGCCAGACGCATTACTAAACCCGCGTTATGACGCAAACTTCAAGGCGATATTCACCGAGGATTCAGATGAAGGGCGGCTCGCACTTAAGTCGTTCCTACAGGCAATCCTAAACACAGAGGTCTCCGACATCCAGTTGATACAGAACGAACTACCTATAGAGGCGGAGTATGACAAGCAGTCCGTATTCGACATAAGCTGTATGCTTGATGGGAATAGACCTGTTAACATAGAGATACAAGGATTGAACATAGACAACGCCTACGACCGCAGGGCAGAATACCAAGCGGCGCACCTATTGAACCACTCGGTCAAAAGGGGAATGAACTGGAGGGATATGCCAGAAGTGTATCAAGTGTCCGTTTTGAATTTCATATACGACAGGGATAGTGACAATGGCGTGTCTGTATACACAATGAGGACGGAGGATGGTCGCACACTTTCGAGGCGAATGGCGATAGTGTTCGTAGAGCTGCCGAAGTACAAGGGATCTGTGGAACGCGTTGAGAATTTGACAGCGGCGGAAAAATGGTGTAAATTTCTACTGTATGCGGACGACAGTGCAAGGCGCAGTTTAGTTAGTGAGATATGCAAAAGCGATGGAGGAATTATGGCGGCGAGCGGAATATTAACGAAGATAAGTCAGGACGACATAAACTGGTCAAGACAGACGAGCATAGACTTGTGGGAGCGTGACCAACTTTCAACCAAGAACTATATAGAAGAGCTCACGCAAAAACTTGCAGAAAAGACTGCGGAAAGCCAAGCGGCATTAGCAGAAAAAGACGCTCTATTGCGTGAAATTGAATTGTTGCGGGCAGAACTGGCGAACAAAAAACAACGAGAGAATTATAATGTCCGTTGAACCTGTCATAAAAATGGATAAATGACAATTATGTCAGACAAAAGCATTTCAATCCAACACTGTTTTTCTATGGACAGGTTATTAAGTCATCAAAAGGTCTTTTAGGATAATTGTTCATATCAATGTGCAGGGAGTGGAGGCGGATAATTGCCACAATTACAAACGATTTTGCATTACCCAAGATCATAGATTGCCTTGCCCAGTGCAAGGGTAAAATAACGAATTGGCTGCCACAAAGTCAAAAGCGACCTTGTGACAGCCCGTTCAATGTTTATTCAGCAGGATTTTCATCGCTTGCTGTACATTCCTTCATTAGAACTCCAGGCCATGTATTTGGAAGATTTATGAGAGTACTTGTTTTATCCCATGCATACAGGTAAACAGGTGAAAACCCAACAGGAACGCTAACATACACAACAAGTTTATTTTCCGTATCTAATCCAGCTTGCAGAATAGATTCGTCAACTGTGGACTTGTCAACTTCTGCAAAAAGAAAAGTATCTTTACCATTCCATTTGTAAAAAATTTCTCCTTTGGATTGAACATCTTCTATATCGTTGGTTTTACAGTCGCCAATGAGACTATTGGGATTACCTTCGGGATTATTGAAAATCAAATTTACTAGTTGAGAATCAGAGGCTTCAGAAGTATCAAGTTCATAATACCACCAAGAATATTCTTCCTCCTCTACATTTAAGCCGCTTACCGTTACAGTACAAGTGAAAGATTTCTCTACACCTCTCCTCGTCATGGTAACTGTAATTGTTGATTCTCCATTACCAATCGCGCGAAGGGTCACTCTAGCAGTCTTCGTATCAAAAGCATTCTCATACCCATCAAGTGCAACCACAAATGCATCGGAAGTCTTCCACTTTATAGAATCATAATATCTTGTAGAATCAATCTTCACCATTAAATCTCTTATTATGTCTGTAGCATTCAAGCTTATATTAGTATCTGAAAGAGACACTTCATCCATATCTGTGCTACAAACATAAAAGCCTGGACTATACTTTTCAATCCTATATTGTGGATTATCAATTGAAATCGCAGTAACAACACAGCAATAGGAATTTCCCTTTTCAAAGTTCGGACTTGTCACTAAAGTTTCACCAACAACCTCTTTTCCATTCTTATACCATTGATATTCATAAGTACAAGGAGCAGATTCAGAATAAGGATATACCTCCACCTCTAATTTCTCGCCCTCTAGCATATATTCAGGAATATACGAAAAACCAATTTCATCAACATCATCAAATCCAATATCAAATAAAATGCTCGCCACGCTCTCTATATGTTCATCAGGATCTAGCTCCGTTATTTTATCTTGGGACACATATCTTGCATAGTAAATTCCTTCTTCATAGCGAATATAAATCCTATCCTCTAAATTCGCAATGACAACTGTAGTATCTTCACTATTATAGTTATTTAACACAACATAATCCCCTGTCTGCGGAATCGCCACTCCACGTCCAATCTTTCCAGACCAACTTTTTGATGTACTTATCTGTAAGTAAATTGTGCCAACATTTTGAAATTCATAATAAAAGCAACTGCCCTCTTTCTCCACCTGCATTGAATTCCATTCCCAGTCCCCGACAGTTTCATTATAATCATATATATAAAGCGTTTCGGGAATCACAACCTTAACTGTTATAGACGCAGTTTTTGAAGAATATGTTGCTGTAATTTTAACGTTCCCTGACTCTGTCTGCTTTCCAAGTCCTTCAAACGATGAATACCATGTCACATCCATTGTCGAGCCATCACTATATGTAGCAATTACAGTAAAATCGTCCGTGGAAATGGTGTCGCCAACAAAAAATGTTCTTCCTGCCTTTAGAGTAAGCAAAATACTCGTAACTTTCGCACCTCTTTCATGAACCGCAATATCAAGGCTTTTGACTTGAGAGCCGTAAGTTGCTCTAATTGTTTTATTGCCAACAGTCAACTTTTCATCTGTTAATCCTTCAAACGTAACGCCGTCTGTAACAATTTTAGTTGTGTCATCTTCATATTTTGCCGTCACAACAAAATCGTCTTTAGAAATCACATCCCCTTCAAAAAATTGCTTGTCTGAATCTTTTAACGCAAGCGAAATTTCTTTTAGTTTAATCCTTTTTCCACTTTCGTCTTCATAATAATCAGTTTTTTTGCCAACTTCAATTTTTAGAGCAGCCTTTTTTTCTTCGTAGTCAATCGTTAAGTCAAATGATGTAGTAAGCGTACACGGAAGTTCCGGCGTAAATTTCGCTTTGTTCGTAACATCTTTAGTGCTTCTATCAGAATAAAATGCCATAACCACAACATCTTCCTTCGACAATGTGTCTCCTTCAAAGAAAACCTTTTCTTTCTCTTTTAAATCCACTGAAACTTCGGAAAGATCAGGGTCATCAGGCTCTTGTTTGCACGAAAACAAAGAAAAGAGCAGTGAAAGCGTTGCAAGAAGCGCCATACATTTTGAAAACTTTTTCATAATACCTATACCTCTTAAAATCCACGCAAAATGCAATGCATTTTTTATGAACCTACTATGAATTATGCAAACACCATATAAATAATGACATCTACATATTTTTACAAAATTATACTATAACAAGTCATTATTATCAAGTTTTAAATAGTGAAATTTCATTACAGTCAAAGATATGGAAAATTCATTTAGGGAAAATCTTCGAGCAGAACTTGACTATCAGGGAATAACCGTAAAGGAACTTTCAGCAAAAACGGGAATTCCAAAGCCGACCTTGGATTGCTATTTGAGCAATAGAAGAACAATTCCACCAGTTGACGCAGCAGTAAAAATTGCACGCGCACTGCATTCTTCCGCCGAACAATTGGTTTTTGGAAATGATTCGCATGAAAGTGAATTCCAAAAAACAGAGAATTTCCATTACAAAAGGCTTTTAGAAAATTTTAAAAAATTACCGCCGACCTTTCAAAAGACAATAGAAACGATGATCATTTCAACGGTGAATAATTTTCAAGAATAATTAAAGAAAAAAAACAGCAAAATAGGATATCCTACCACTTCCTTACAAGATTCACAGCGATGCTTTACGGTAAATAACGCACATTCACATTTTTTAAAGCGGAGAGCAGACGGCGTTTTTGAAGGGGAGTTCCGTCCGTAAGACACTCAAGTTTTTGTCGGGCACTTTTTCGCGCGCTGTTCTCCTGATAATTGCATGTGCAAGTGCCGCCATTATACCCACGTTCCTTTGTGTGGGCAATTATCGCAGATTCAGGGCAATAATACAGCGGACGAATCACAGAAACAGGATATTTTTCATATTTTAAATGCGGTATCATCGTGCACAGTTCTCCTTTGTTCAAGGCATTCATCAGCGCAGTTTCAAGCACATCGTCCAAATGATGACCAAGCGCAATTTTGTTGAAACCGTTTGCAACAGCGTAATTCTTCAATTCGGTTCTCCGTTGAGTGGAGCACCAATAGCAGTTCATTTTTTTGCCCTCTCGAATTCGCTGCATCATATCAACTTTTAAAGTGATAAGATTAACATTCCAATTCTTAAACAAGGAAACAATCTCTTCAGAAAGCGAGCCTGAAAATTCCGTTTGAATATTCAGCGCAGAAAAAGTAAACCCGGGATTCGGTCTTTTCATTCTCTCAGAAAAATATTCTATCAATGCAGTAGAATCCTTTCCTCCGCTTGCCCCTATTAAAATCCGATCCCCGCTTTCAATGAGGTTATACTCAAAAATCGCTTTGTCAATTAACGAAAAAAGTTTCATTCTGAAAGCCAGCTTCCACTCACCGCGGCAACATTCTTGCAGTTTTTATATTCCTGGTAATTTTCCGCATTCAAGCCGCCACTCACAATAAACCGAACATTTGGAAACGGTCCTAAAAGAGAAGAAAGCGTTTTCACGCCCCCCAAACAGTGTGCTGGAAAGAATTTTAAAGTAGTCAACCCAAACAAAAGTGCATTTTCAATTTCAGAGGGCGTTGCAACCCCTGGATAAATCGGAATTGCACGATGAATGCAATATTGCACCGTCTTTATATTGAAACCGGGAGAAATTACAAAATGCGCCCCGGAACGAACAGCGCGGCGAGCAATCGCAGGATTTATAGCAGTTGCTCCGCCTATCAGCATTTCTGGAACAGATTCCCTCACCGCACGGATACACTTGTCCGCCACATTAAAATTCTCTTCTCCTCTATACGGAATTTCCATTGAAAAAATTCCTTTTGAAACAAGTCTTTTTGCAAGAAGAACACACTCATTCTCCGTCTTGCAGTGAGAAACCGCCATAAATCCCGCTTCGGAAATTCTTTTGTCCATTTCGCATTGATTTTTTACATTTTTTTTCAAATGCATTGCCCTATATTCCTCATTTCAATTATGCATTTTATTCAATCGCAAAAGTCATCTTTGAATTCGACCGCTTGCATTTCCGTTCATGAGAAATTCAATTTCGTCTCGTGAAACAAGGTTGAAGTCCCCCGAAACCGAATGCTTTAAACAGCCTGCGGCGGCGGCAAAATCCAAAGCCTTCTTTTCCCCGTCATTTTCTTCAAGAAATTCACCCAAAGCGAAAATCAATCCCGCCGCAAATGCATCTCCCGCTCCAACTCGCTCAACAATATGGTCAATTTCATAGCGACGGCTTTCATAAAAACCGTTTTTTCCCAGTAAAAATGCAGACCATCCGTTTTTATCGGCAGAATGACTTTCTCTCAATGTAACGGCAATATATTTTAAATTGGGAAATTCATTTTTCACTCGAATACACAAATCTCTGTATGCATCGGACGGATTTTCAAAGTCAAAAAGAGGAATCCCCAAACATTTTTGAATGTCCTCCTCATTTGCAATCAACACATCAATTTCTTTGCACAAGGAAGGCATACAGTCTCTTGCTTCAGAACCGTATTTCCACAGATTTTTTCTATAGTTCAAGTCAAGACTAACCGTAAGTCCCGCTTCACGCGCCTTTAAAACAGCACAATGCGCACAATCAGCGGCAGACTTGCTCACTGCTGGCGTCACTCCAGAGATATGGAAGTGCGAGCAATCAGAAAAAATTGACTTCCAATCGTAGTCTTCGGGCAAAGCAAGAGAAAAAACACTTGAGGCACGATCATAAATCACAGTCGAAGGACGCATACAAGAGCCGTCCTCCAAAAAATAGAGCCCCATTCGCCCTTCCTTGCGAACTGAAACAACTTCAACATTGTACGACCGCACAGTGGAAACGGCAGCATTTCCTATTGCATTTTTCGGAAGGGCGGTCACAAAACGCGCAGTTCTCCCAAGAAGAGCAAGACTCACTGCAACATTTGCCTCGCTCCCCCCAAAAACTGCCTCCAAAGCAGGAGATTGGAAAAGCCGCTCCTTTGCTGGAGATTTCAGGCGAAGCATAAGCTCCCCAAATAAAACAATTTTCTTCATATTATAACACTTTCAAGAGTTTAGGACGCCTTGAAAAACGTGCTTTTGGCAATTTTCTCAAGGTACAAACGAGTTCTATCATCGCTATAATAGCGCAACGACAGAACATCGCATTTTCAAAGAAAGCCTCTAAAAGCTGAAGTTTTTCGAGACTTTCTTTAAATAGTTTCAAGCCTGCTTTTTATTGCATCAATAAATTCCCAAGAATTCAAAACTTTTTTCGCCGCAGGGCTTGCAATTCTTGCAATGTCTCCCGTCATTTCTCCGTCCTCAATCGTGGAAAGAGTCGCTTTTTCAAGACGCTTTGCAAAATCCCCCAAATCCATTGTGCCATCAAGTTCCGCTCGTTTTGCAAGAGCCCCTGTCCATGCAAAAATCAGCGCGACAGGGTTTGTAGAGGTTTTTTCTCCATTTTGATAGCGGTAATAGTGCTTTTGAACAGTGCCATGGCTCGCTTCGTATTCATATTTTCCGTTGGGACTAACAAGAACACTCGTCATCATAGCAAGGCTTCCACAGGCAGACGCAACCATATCGCTCATCACGTCTCCATCATAATTTTTGCACGCCCACATAATGCCACCTTCATGCTTCATAATCCTTGCAACACAGTCATCTATCAATGTGTAAAAATACTCAAGTCCTGCCTCGTCAAAACGAGATTTAAAATCTTCGTTAAAAACACGCTGGAAAATATCCTTGAAATTGCCGTCATACGTCTTGCTGATTGTGTCCTTCGCTCCAAACCACACGGAAACATTTTGATCAAGTGCATACGTGAAACAACAGCGTGCAAAACTTTCTATTGATTTATCAAGATTATGCATTCCCTGAATAATTCCAGGTCCTTTCATATCCATAATTGTTCTGCGAATTTCCGTTCCATCATCTGCGGTAAACACCAACTCCGCCCTTCCCGCGGAAGAGGTTTTTATCTCACACGATTTATATACATCGCCGTAAGCGTGTCGTCCAAGGATAATTGGCTTTTTCCAACAAGAAACCGTTCCCTGTATATTCTTCACAAAAATCGGAGTGCGAAAAACAGTTCCGTCAAGTTCTGCACGAATAATACCGTTTGGAGAAGGGGTTAAATGCTTTAAGTTATATTCCTTCATACGGGCAGCATTTGAAGTGATGGTAGCACATTTTACCCCAACCCCAAGCCGCTTTATAGCCTCGGCTGAATCATACGTTACTTTGTCTCCTGAATCGTCACGGTTTTTCAAACCTAAATCATAATATTCTGTCTTCAAGTCAATATATGGTTTTAAGAGTTCATCCTTAACCACTTGCCAAAGAACTCGCGTCATCTCATCGCCGTCAAGTTCAGCAATCTTATTTTTCATTTCAATTTTAGCCATAATCAATTTCCCCCAAATAAAAAAGCACTGAGAAAGCCTCAAACACTACAACACAGTATACCAAAAAAAATGGCGACAGGGCAATGGCAGCAGGGAATAATCGTTTTGAAAAATGCAACTGATGAAGTGGACGGCAGGGGGCAATCCCTTTTGAAAGTTTCAACTGGTGTACTGCCGCCTCAAGTTTGCAAAGCAAACTTGCTAGTCCGTTTTGACGGGTTCGACTCCCTAAATACCTTTAAAACAAAAAAAAGACACTAATATATGTTAGTGCCTTTTCTCCATTTTAGCTTCTACGGGAATGGGCGGCAGGGGGCAATCCCTTTTGAAAACTTCAACTGGTGCACTGCCGCCTCAAGTTTGCACGGCAAACTTGCTAGTCCGTTTTGACGGGTTCGACTCCTATAAAACATCTTTAAAATAAAAAAAGACACTTATATTTATTAGTGTCTTTCCTTATTACTTATAGCTTCTACGGGAGTGGGCGGCAGGGAATAATCGTTTTGAAAACTTCAACCGGTGTACTGCCGCCTCACGTTTGCATGGCAAACTTGCTAGATCCTCTTGACGGGTTCGACTCCTATAAAACATCTTTAAAATAAAAAAAGCACTAATATATGTTAGTGCCTTTTCTCCATTTTAGCTTCTACGGGAGTGGGCGGCAGGGAATAATCGTTTTGAAAACTTCAACTGGTGCACTGCCGCCTCAAGTTTGCACGGCAAACTTGCTAGATCCTCTTGACGGGTTCGACTCCCTAATAGCATCTTTAAAACAAAAAAAGACACTGATATTTATTAGTGTCTTTTCTTATTACNTATAGCTNCTACGGGAGTGGGCGGCAGGGGCAATCCCTTTTGAAAACTTCAACTGGTGCACTGCCGCCTCAAGTTTGCATGGCAAACTTGCTAGATCCTCTTGACGGGTTCGACTCCTTAAATACCTTTAAAATAAAAAAAGACACTAATATATGTTAGTGCCTTTTCTCCATTTTAGCTTCTACGGGAGTGGGCGGCAGGGGGCAATCGCTTTTGAAAGTTTCAACTGGTGCACTGCCGCCTCAAGTTTGCACAGCAAACTTGCTAGATCCTCTTGACGGGTTCGACTCCCTAATAGCATCTTTAAAACAAAAAAAGACACTGATATTTATTAGTGTCTTTTCTTATTACTTATAGCTTCTACGGGAGTGGGCGGCAGGGGCAATCCCTTTTGAAAACTTCAACTGGTATACTGCCGCCTCAAGTTTGCATGGCAAACTTGCAAGTCCGTTTTGACGGGTTCGACTCCCTAAAATATCTTTGAAAAATAAAAAAAGGCACTAATATTATTAGCACCTTTTCTCTATCACTAGCTTCTACGGGAGTCGAACCCGTCTCTCCGCCTTGAGAGGGCGATGAACTAAACCGATATTCGAAGAAGCCTTAAATGATCCTTGTTATAAAGTAAAACTTCCCCAAGGAGGATTCGAACCCCCACAGTCAGAACCAGAATCTGAAGTGCTACCATTACACAATCGGGGAATGAACATTTAAAGGTAAACAACACCATTTTGCCGCATACCTTTAACCATAGTTTTCCGCTTTGTTGAAAAACAAGGAATATTAAGAATATAGTGGTTTGTTTGAAAATTGTCAAGGTGAGCAGAGCGGTTTTCGGGGTTCAGAACGAAAAATTATGGTATATGACACATGAAAATTGTAAAAATTTTTTGAATAAAATAACAAGCAAAATCCTATAAAATCCTATAGAACGGTAACTGTAAAGTGCAAAATCTTTGTTTCTTCTACTAATTTTCTTATTTTTCTTGAAGATGCTATTTTAGTGAGCAAGCCCTGGCGTTTGCCGTGTGCGCAGTGGAAACAACGCTTAAAATATGATAAAATAAAATTATATGTTCACACAATACATCGACAAACAATTTTCTCAATATAAAATGGCAGTGGAGTATTTTGAAAATAATCCTCAATGTCTTATTAAAATTGAGAATTTTGTGATGAATGAAATTCTTCATTTCATTGATTTGCGACTTCCTGAAATTGTGCGAGATTATAACGAGGCATCGTATTTGTATCCATTTTGGAAAAATTATTCGCCGCTTGATAGAGGTCGTTCTCCGATAGGTGACCAATATCCATGGATTGAAGTTGGTGAACAGGTTTTTGGAAACAAACTGGCGCGTTATTTTGCCGCTAATTTTGAAGTGAAAGATTCAGGGTTGCCATCAGGTTCTGACGACAGATGCATTATTTCA
This sequence comes from Treponema sp., assembly GCA_014803985.1. Classification (GTDB taxonomy): domain Bacteria; phylum Spirochaetota; class Spirochaetia; order Treponematales; family Treponemataceae; genus Treponema_D. Next base: position 5,465 of record JAAVAO010000014.1, on the reverse strand, counting down.
AGCAAAAAAATAAAATCAATTCTTGATATAACGGATTCCGTTTGGGTTTTCATAGACATCAAATCTGTTGGACCTCGCGATGATTACGACCATGCCGTAATGTCGCCATATCAAGTTTCAGGCTCCGGCAACTGGCAAAAAAAGGAAATAGGAATTAAAAATGATCCTATTGTTGCGAAAGGGAAATATGCGGAACATGATTTTTTGTGCTCGCTTTCTCCTGTATATGTTTTAAGCGATGGAACGATTGCGCCTTTGGTGACTTTTGTCGTTAAGCCTGTTTACAAAATGCTTTCAAATGGAAATGAAAACATAGGGCAGCCGCTTGAGCGAATTACGGTCGCATCAATTCCAAATGGTTTGCTTCTTACACACAATCCGAATTATTTGAAAACGCATCCTACGCTCTTTTTTCCTGGCAAAGATGATAGAAAAAAGGATTTGCGAAAAATTCGTGCACGTATTTCGTTTGATGTTTTAAAAGAAATTAATTCGTGGCGGATTTCAGAAATTTCGGCTCAAGAAAATTAAGGAATTGCAAAATGGATTTTTTAAAAACGAATGAAGTTTTCTGCGGAGACTCTCGCGAATTGATGAAACGTATTGAGCCGGAATCAATCTCGCTTTCTTTTTGGTCGCCTCCGTATTTTCTCAAGAAAGATTATGAAAAATACGAAACTTACGATTCGTGGCAAAATTTGTTGAAAGAAATAATTTCGCTTCATTTTTCTGTTTTGAAGCCTGGCGGATTTATGGTAATCAACATTGCGAATATTCTCGCTTTTCAAGATGAAAAAATGCCAAAGATTATGGGCTTGAATCCTGCGAACAGAAAATGTTCTGTCACAAAAGAAATGATTCTAAAACTCAAATCCGAGCATCCCGAATATAACCGCGACCAACTCGCCGATGCTTTAGGTTGTAGCGAGCAGACAATTGACAGACGGCTTAACGGCAATAATATTCGCGGCGGTCGTTATAATATTGGAACGCATGTCAAATTGGTTGGCGGAAATCTTGAACAATATGCTTATGATGCGGGGCTTTTTCTTTATGATAAACGCATTTGGAAAAAAGATCCTTCTTGGGCAAACAGCAAGTGGACAACGAACACGCTAAAAGCCGTTAGCGAAACTGAAGATTTATACATATTTTGGAAACCTGGCGAATATGTTGTAAATCGTGAACGACTTTCCGCTAATGAATGGAAGGAATGGGGCTATCGTCAAATTTGGGATATTCCTAGTGTTCGAGCAAATGACGTTCATCCCGCAATGTTTCCTGTTGAACTTGCTAGTCGTGTAATTAAGTTGTACACAGATAAAGGAGACGTTGTTCTTGATCCGTTTCTCGGAAGCGGGACAACTGCAGTAGCAGCCATAGAGGAAAATAGAAAATTCATCGGAATTGAAATGATGGAAAAGTATGCTGCCATCGCAATAAAAAATGTTGAAGAGGCTCTATCACACCCGATGCTGACTTTTGCTTGAGGATTTGTTGTAATTGTAAAAAATAAATACTAGAGTGAATGTCGAGTTTTATTACGGCAAGAATTATATGGGCTGGCAGACGGTTTCCGCACGAAAAAAAAAAAAAAAAAATAGCATACCCAAGAAAATAAGAAGATATGCAAATCATCTTCCATAACTAGACTCTATGTTCATTTGGGCGCGGTATTTGGCTACGGTGCGGCGGGCAAGAGAATAGCCCTTTTGCTTTAAAATATCTGCAATTTTTTGGTCAGAGAGACGTTTTTCCCCCGGTTTTTGTGCTTTTAGAATAGATGCGATTTCTGCCTTCACTTTGTCAGTTGAAGCGGATGCGTCTTCTGCTTTTACAGCTCCCGAAAAGAAATATTTCATTGGAAAAGTTCCCCATTTACAACGAATGAATTTTGAGTCCGCCATTCTTGAAACTGTCGATTCATGCACGGAAATAATTTCTGCAAACTGTCGTTGTGTGAGCGGATTTAAATTTCCCTGTCCTGAACGAAAGAATTCCTTTTGCAGTTTCACCAGTTCTGAAGCCGTACGCAAAATCACTTGTCGTCTAAAGTCAAGAGAATCAATAAAATTTCTGGCATTTCGTAATTGCTCAAGAACAAGGGCGCGGTTTTCTTGTCTTGCAAAGTCATCTGTCATTTGCTTTCTTTCGGTGAATTTTTTAAACTCATCGTTTACTGTAACTTTCGGGATGGAAGAATCGTCATTTTTAATACGAAAAAACGTTTTGTCCGTATTAAAAATCAATCCATCGTCAACGCTTTCCCGTTCAAGTGCTCCCTCTTCTATTGTTACTACAACATCCGGTGTAATAAAATGCGCTTCCGTGTCAACTCCAAAATCACGGGCGGGAAATGGATTGAGACTTTGGATGTATTTTATTGCATTTTCAACGTTTTGCAGCATCAGATCGCTTTCATCAATTGAAACAGTTTCATTTTGAAAGACAAGTTTCTTTTGATCGTGAAGATATGCGGTGATTTTTTTGAGTGATTTTTCAGCGTCAGGGGGAGAGATAAATTCGAGGTGTCCATCGAGAATGAATTTTGCTATAGGACTGGCATCTTTTTTTAATTCGGCTTGAATTTTCAAACTTTCTGCAAAATCAACGCAGCATATTCCTTGCGGATCAAACTGGCGCACAATTGAAATGCATTTTTCAAGATTTCTTTGTTCGCTTTCCGTTTTTCCAACTAAACTATGCGGAGCAAGTATGTAATAGCCTTGTGAATCGAGATTTTGGATTATACGTTTGCACAGTTCAAATTCTTCATCGGTTGTTTTTATCATATTCAATTGGTGCAAAAGATGTTGTTGAAGCGTTTCGCGTTTATCAACAGTGCTTTCAAGCATTTTTTGGAATGTATCGGACTCGGACGCTCCGCTTGCGCTTGCAAGTCCTATATGGGATGAAGATTTACGGAATGCGGGGCTTTCCTGCATAGTGTCTCGGACAATTTCAATCGCAGGGTTTTCCTCCGCCTGTTTGTATATTTCATTTCGCAAGTCGCCATTTTGCATAGCAATCAATTTGAGCGCGAGAATTTGCTTTTGTGACATCACTTGCCGTTGCGCTAGAGAAGCTCGTTGTGTTTGTAAAAATGAAAGTTCAGCCATAAAAAAAGTATACCATAAAGAAAAACTAACCGCTAGAAAAAGTGGGCAAAAATGCAGGACGAATATGCAATTTTCTTTTTCGTGCATTGTGAAGAGTCTGTTTCGGTTGGTAATTAGCAGGTCGAATGGCGAGTTTTACTTTTTATATAATTTGGGCGGCTTGTTGCTACGGTCGCAATGCAGACTTTGCTTGCTCATCAAGTTTTGTAACGCAAAACTCGGTGAGCAGGGCAAAGCCCTGCGACTAGAAGTCAAGAATTAAATTATGCTAAGCGAACTATCAGCGAAATCTGTTGTAGTATACTTTTATACTAGAATCAATGACACCTGTGTCTTTTGTTATCTCAGCCCATTGCTCTTGATTTCCCGCATAGTTTATAACTTTAAGTCCATCGCACTGGGAAAAAGCATTGTCTCCAATCGTTGTCACGCTAGATGGAATATATATGCTTGTAAGACTGCTACAGCCATTAAACGCATACCCTCCTATTTCTGTAACACCATCTGGAATATTTATGCTTGTAAGACTGCTACAGCCATAAAACGCATTCTTTTCAATTTTTGTAACACCGTCTGGCATCCCAACGCCTGTAAGACTACTACAGTTCCCAAAAGCATTTTCTCCAATTGTTGTAACACCATTTGAAATACTAACCCCTGTAAGACTTTTACAGCCTTCAAACGCATTCTCTCCAATTTTTGTGACACCAGCCGGAATTGTATATCTGCCCTCAATATTTTGTTTTTGTTCACTGGCACGCGTAAACACACCGTTATAAATTATTTTTGCAGCAGTAGGAATAGCCGCCCCGCCTTTACTTATGCTCTGCCAATCAGATTCACTCCCCGCATAATCTATAACGAGTCCACCGCACTGGGAAAAAGCATTGTCTCCAATCGTTTTCACACTGTTTGGAATTATAACTCTCGTAAGATTGCTACAGCCATTAAACGCATTCTCTCCAATTTCTGTAACACCATCTGGAACAACATATTCTCCCTTAACATTTTTTCTTTGCTCGCTGGTAAGAATAAGCACACCGTTACAAATTATTTTTGCAGCAGTAGGAACAACACCCTCTCCTTTATTTATGCTATGCCAATCAGATTCACTTCCCGCATAATTTATAACTTCAAGTTTATTGCACGAGCCAAAAGCATACTCTCCAATTGCTGTAACACTGTCTGGAATTACAACGCTTGTAAGACTGTAACAGCGAATAAACGCACACTTTCCGATTTCTGTAACACCGTCTGGAATTACAACACTTGTAAGATTGCTACAGTTATTAAACGCATACTCTCCAATTTTTGTGACACTGTCTGGAATTTTAACGCTCGTAAGACTGCTACAGCGGCTAAACGCACTATACCCAATTTCTGTAACACTGTCTGGAATATCTATGCTTGTAAGACTGCTACAGCCACTAAACACATACTCTCCAATTTCTGTAACACTGTCTGGAATTACAACGCTCGTAAGACTGCTACAGTCGCTAAACGCAAACCTTCTAATTTCTGTAACACTATTTGGAATTACAACGCTCGTAAGACTACGACAGTCGCTAAACACACCATTTCCAATTTCTGTAACACTGTTTGGAATATCTATGCTTGTAAGACTGCTACAGTCGCTAAACGCATACTGTCCGATTGCTGTAACACTATCTGGAATTACAACGCTTGTAAGACTGCTACAGCCATTAAACGCATTTTCTCCAATTCCTGTAAAGCCATCTAGAATAACATATTCGCCCTTAATATCTTGTTTTTGCTCACTGGTAAGTGTAAACACAGCTTCGATATTATAAGTTATTTTATCAACACAAATTATTTTTATACCATACGGTATCCGCGACATGCTTTTATTTATGCGCTTCCAGTCATCTCCAGTCCCCGCATAATTTATAACCTCAAGTTTATCGCACATGGAAAAAGCCGAATATCCAATCGTTGCAACACTGCTTGGAATATCTATGCTCGTAAGACTGCTACAGTAGCTAAACACACCATTTCCAATTTCTGTAACACTGTCTGGAATATCTATGCTCGTAAGACTGCTACAGTCGCTAAACGCATACTCTCCAATTTCTGTAACACTGTCTGGAATTACAACGCTTGCAAGGTTGCTACAGCCGCTAAACGCATACTCTCCAATTTTTGTGACACTGTCTGGAATTACAACGCTCGTAAGACTACTACAGTCGCTAAACGCATACCCTCCAATTTCTGTAACATTGTCTGGAATATCTATGCTTGCAAGGTTGCTACAGCCGCTAAACGCATACTCTCCAATTTTTGTGACACTGTCTGGAATTACAACGCTCGTAAGACTACTACAGCCGC
>JAAVAO010000013.1 GCA_014803985.1 Treponema sp. | reverse complement strand
TTGTTGAACATGAACGTGTTTGTGATTGGAAGTTTCTCCCACGGAATGATTTTTTCTTCTGTCATTTTTCCTCCCGTATATATATTCGCGCGGGAGGGGTGAAAAACGGCAATGCTTTTTGAAAAAAAGTGTTTTTTTTTCAAAAAAAGGTTCTTTGTTATTATTCAGAATTTGAGCGGAGCAATAAGCCTCTTAAATTATATAAATGTGTAAAACTCAAATTTTGACCTAATAGAGAACTATTCCTAGTCTGTTATTAAAAACAAGGGTTCATAACTAGATAAAAAACAAAAACTTCCTAATCGAGATAAGTCTTTCTGTACAATTTTTTGACAAGCGGAAACAAGTCCTTGTGCCTATGGTTGTATCGCCACCGCTTGAAACTCCGTTGCGAGCGCGCACTCTTTCAAATGTAACACGAAAGCGACAGAACTGCAATCGTTGAACTTGGCGAGTCGCCTCTTCGCGAAGCTCTAGAAGTTTTCGATTCCGTTGACATGGCTCTTGCCTCGCGCAAACTCGTTTTCGCTGTGGCATTCGCAACGAAGTTTCCAGCGAGACACGGTAATATTCGTAGCCGTTGAGCACGAGACCATAGTACACCTCCAGCCGTCCGTGTAAATCTTTGAATGTTCAAGAATTAATCCCTGAATAATTGGCATCAGAGACTCTCTTGAACAGTTTGGTTTGATTCAACTAGTCAAGAGCCAAACATATTTAATAGCAAATTAAAAAGGCACGACTTGCCATACTGCTTCGCCGTGCCATGAAAAGTTGCTTGCCGCAGACAAAATTAAATTTAAGGTCGTATGGTAACTGGAATAGTTTTGTCAATGATAGAGCCGTCTTTTAACTGAACTTTTACATAAACCTGTGCCTTCTGTTCAACTGGTACTGTGGGCACTGTTACAGTGCCTTGTAAACCTGTCGCAGACGCAGTTGGGAATGGATATGGATTTCCACTTTCATCTCGAATTTCAATCGTGAATGTACCATCGTTTGCGGTCAGTGGTGTTCCGTCTTTTTTGACTTCGCTCAATTTTATGCCTGTGCTAGACTGCAAGTTACTGTCTTCTGTAATTGCAGTACTGCCACTGCCAGCCTCAACTTTAAATGTATATGTTCCTTGTCCAGACAAAGTCACACTGATTCCACCCTTCGTTGAAACATCGTCTTTTTTCAAAACGCCCTTGCGACTACTACTATCATAAGAAATTTTCCATTTCGTACCATTGTTTGGCGTTATGGAGAAAAGAGTATCATTCATTGTTATGCCTGGATTCACGCTCAAAACTTGCTTATTCTCTGTATAATCGGAGGGCGTGATTGTGGCAACGGGGGATTTAGCGGTGAGCGCGCCCGTGACGGTGATTGTTGGCATATCTTCAGCAGGGGTAACATTTGGCATATCTTCAGCAGTGGTAACATAAAGATAAACATCGTTGTTGCTTTCGAATTTCGCCGTGCCGCTCATGCATAAATTGCCAGTATTGCCGTTGTTTTTGCAGAGGAACGCGCCTTTGCCTCGCCTTGCCTCATTTTCTTTGAACGTGCCGCCCGTCATCGTGAACGTCGTGTTGTCTGAATAAATATAGATTCCGCCGCCGCCCGAAGCTGGATCAGTGCCGGTGGCTTCGTTTCCGCTGACCGTTCCGCCGTTCATGATGAATGTGCCCTTGTAAAGATGAATTCCGCCGCCACCGCTGTTATCTCTATAACTGGCAGTGTTTCCGCTGATTGTGCCGTTTCCCATTGTGAACGTGCCATCATTAACATGCACTCCTGCGCCGTATACTGCTGTATTTTTGCTGATCGTGCCGCCAGTCATTTCAAAATCGCCATTGCTGTTAATAGAAACTCCACCACCGTCTCCATTTGGAGAATTACTGTCATTGTTTTTTGCGGTATTTTCAGAAATCGTGCCACCGCCCATCTTAAACGTGCTTTTTGATGTTGCAGTACCCACAAGAAACACTCCGCCACCTTTATTCAGTGAAGTGTTTTCGCATATTTCTCCGCCGCTCATCGTAAATGTGCTAGCGTTAAGATAGATTCCGCCGCCATTGCTGTCACTGCTTGCGGTGTTGCCGGCAGTGTTTCCATCGATCTTTCCGCTACTCATTATAAAATTGCCGTTTTTATTATAGACACCACCGCCGTTGTTAGTTGTTGTGTTGCCGCTGATTTCGCCACCGCTCATTGTAAGTGTGGCTGTGGCATTCGCACTATCTGTGTAAACATAGATCCCGCCGCCTGACTGAGCCGCATCATTTCCGCTGATTTTCGCCGTGCCGCTTATTTCAAATGTTGCGCTGTACACATACACGCCGCCACCTTGTCCAGGATATGGGGCATTACCATTTATCGCTTTGTTACTCTTGATTTCTCCGCCACTCATCGTGAACGTGCTATTATCATTTACGTACACTCCGCCACCATGTGGTGCGATATTCGCGATATTTTCATCGCCAATCTTGCCATCTGTCATTGTGAACGTACTGCCAATAATGTAAATACCACCACCATCTTGGTCTGCAACGTTCTCTGTGATTTCACCGCCACTCATCACGAATGTGCTTCCAGTGACGTAAACGCCGCCACCATTTTGGTTCGCAATATTTCTGCTGAACGTGCCACCATTTATTGTGAGTGTGCCGCTACTAAAGTACACGCCACCACCATCTTGACTTGCGATGTTTTTGCTGATTATTGTGTCTGCATTCATTGTTAGTGTACCGGAATTAACATGAATTCCGCCACCATTATTGTTTGCAGTATTGTCAGAAATTTCCGTGTTTGAAATAATCGCACGTCCTTTATTGTAGATAAAAATTCCACCGCCACTAATTCTATTTTGAGATGTAGCAGTTTCAACAGTAGTCTTGTTTTCACTGATTTTACCACCAGTCATCTTAAACTCGCTGTCAACATCTCTGACATACACTCCACCGCCTTGTTGCGCGGTATTTCCAGTGATTGTGCCGTTTACCGTGAGCATAGCACCGTCACTAACAAAAATTCCACCGCCGTCAACATTTGCGGTATTTACGGAAATTGTTGTTCCTGAAATGGTTGCTTTTTTGCTTTCTTTGACGTAAATTCCACCGCCCGCAGAATACGCTCTGTTATCACTGATTTCGCCGCCAGTCATTGTAAATATGCTGTTACTGTCTGTGACATACACTCCACCGCCTTGTTGCGCAGTATTTTTGCTGAACGTGCTACCATTTATTGTGAGTGTGCCATCATTGACATACACTCCGCCACCTTTCTGTGCATTGTTGTCCGTGATTTCGCAATCTTCTAGCGTGAATATGCCGCCATAAACAGAGATTCCACCACCATTGTTGGTATCAGCGGCATTTCCTTTCTTGATGACAAGCTTTTCAAGCGTAAGATTGAGGGTGCCACCGCTTGCAGGTTTTGCATTTATGACGCGCGATTTTCCGCCTGCATCAAGCGTGGCTTTTTCATCGGAAAGCGATTTTATTGTGAGTGTGAGATTTTTGTTGAGCGCGGAGAAGTTCGCCATGCCTTCGCCACTCGGGACTTCGTCTTGCGTGAGCGTTCCGTCAATATAAATTGAAAACGGGGTGCTTCCATCGTTTATTGACACTACTCTGTCTATTGCGTTTTGAATTTTTGTGTAGGGGTGCGAGAGACTTCCGTTTTCCTCTGTGCTAGAATCGAGCGTTTGAAACCATTTCGATTGAGGATTTTCCCCCCTTACATAGAAGGTTGAGAATATCCTCGCCTTGTCTATTTGTCTTGCACCGTCTTTGACGCTTCCTGTGTTCCATTTGTCCGTTGTCATTCCCGGATAGATATTTATCGCTTCATTCCATAAATACACAACGTTTGTTCTGCCTGAGTTCCGCAGGAGAAAATCGACTTCATATATTCCTGCCTTTATTCCACTTGCGGAAATAGTGCATTTTATATATTCATTCTCTGGATTGTTGTATTCTATGGTTGGAGAAAAATCATTACCCCCCCCCTCCGTTTCAATCGAAAGGGTATATTCAAAAGGTATAAGGATTTCTAGGTTAATGTTGCCCTTTTCTGTTGCACTTTCAAATGGCTTCAATTTAATTGCAGGTGCATTGATCTCACGGTTATTTGCCGCTATTGTGATTGTGGTTGTTCCGTATAGCAGCGGTGTGCTGTCAAAAGATTCTGTTTCACCTTTATATGCACGTATTTCTAGTGTATAATCCTTCCTTTCCTCGTTCGCACTTTCAAAAGCGAGGGTTACACTGTTTTTATTGTACTCCCCTTTTTGGAATATCTTATCTTCTTCTTGAGAGGTACTTGCATATAGAGCACCTGCAAAGACAAGTTGTTTTCCGTCCGTGTCCAAAAACTGCGAGGGAACTGCGGAGCGCGCATTTTGTGCCATATACTCTTCCGCTGAAACGTTCGTCCGTATTATGATAGTGTTTTCAGTGTGCTGCCCTTCCTCTTGTGATGCTGTTTTTATGTCGCCACTGTCCATTCTGCATGACGCAATTGGCAGAATAGCCAAAAATGTGGCAAGGACATGGAAAATGCGCTTCCCTTTCTGCATGTCTATCTCCTAATAAAAAATGAGGTTCCCGTTGGAGCGAAAAAAAATACCTTAGTTATTGTATCTCAAACTCACGAATTTTGCAATGGTCTTATCCGTTTTTAAAATAGAGCAGAATATGAAAAACAATGTATCTTCCGCCATTTGCGCAGGAATGTTTTTTTGCGCAAGAGATTGGAGGGGCGGCGAAGCCGTTCCGAAGGACGCACAAAGTGCGAACGAAGGAATGGAGCGATAGCGCAACCCCGCAAAGCTCGGTTTTTTGCGAAAGCAAAAAATGCGCCCTAATGAAAACCTAGCAGGTGATTTTTATATTAAAGATATACAGTTTTTCAATTTAATTTCTGTAGTCCGCCCTTACAAACGGCTTTTCAATTCCGCACTCCGTGATGATCTTGTATTTGCCCGGATGACGGTATGCATTTCCCATAACCTCAGTTGCTCGATATTCGCGGAGCATTTTCATATCAATTTTCCCAATATAAATGCCTTCGCCGCCCGGCGCGTTCAAAACGCACATATCTCTCGAACCCTCTTCATCCTTGAGCCACGCAACGCCGTCAAAAACGCTGGAATGTCCGTTGCAATCCGGATGTCCCGCAGGATAATTGCAAGTGGCGATGGCGAGCATATTTTCGTAAGCGCGAGTGCGCAGGGCTGCGAGCCTGTTTATTTCCATCGGGCAAGCATTGGGAGCGAGCACCACTTCCGCGCCTTTCACCATCAGGATTCGCGCGCTTTCCGGAAACTCGCGGTCAAAGCAAATCATTGAACCGATTTTGACAATTCCAATTCCCGTTTCAATATCCGCGACATAAAAATCATCTCCAGCCGAAAGCCGCGCTTCTTCGCCAAAATCGCACGTATGAACTTTGGAATATTTCAACGCCAATTTTCCATGACGATCAAAAAGCATTATCGTATTTTTTGGCAGTGGCTCGCTTGTTTCAAGAAACGTAATACCGATCGCGATTTTCAAGTTCTTCGCAAGGTTTTGAAATTCGCACACAAAATCGCTGTTTTCGGAGATGGACAACTGTTTCAATTCGCAAATGTCTTCAGGAATGCTGTAGCCGCAACTCCACATTTCGGGAAAAAGCGCGATGTCTGCACCCATTTTTTTTGCACGAACGCATGCATCAAGCCCTTTTTCAAGATTTCCCTGAAGTGAGCCAGCAGGCATTATCTGTAGCAGTGCTATTTTTAAAATTTCATAATTCTTTGGCGGAAGATTCATTGTTCTTTTTCCTTTTATTCCCTGACTTCCTGTTGCGGACTAAAGCCCTGTACATTAGCAAATACGTCCGAATGAACCCTCCCTTCAAATGCCCCCTCGAAGGATATTTTTCATATTGCGATGGTCATTTCGACTGGCTCAATGATTGAATAGTGAATCAATTACCAAAACTGACCGAACGAGTCAACAGTTTTTCTCCGAGCACCAACACTTTGTCTATGCAGGATTCAACGCAAACGCCGCAACTAGTGCATTTTTCGCGGTCTATTATGGGGATGCCTGACGAAATGTCTATTGCACCCTCGGGACATTTTTTTGCACAGAGACCGCATTTGAAACAGCCTTTCGTGCAGTCCTTTCTGACTTGCGCCTTGTTTTCGCTCTTGCTTGAACAAAGGGCAATCGCGCCTTTTGTGTCCTTGTTCCAAATTGAAATTAACTGTTTGGGGCAGACTTTAACGCATTTTCCGCAGCCAATGCATTTTTCATAGTCTATTACGGGAAGTCCATTTTTGCCCATGCTCAACGCGCCAAAAAGACATTCTTTTATGCAATCGCCAAAACCGATGCATCCAAACGAGCATTTTTTTGTTCCGTGCATAACCATTTCTGCGGCAGCGCATGTTTTCACTCCATTATAAATGCCCTTGTCCTTTGCACACGTTTTATCTCCCTGACAAGCAATTATTGCAACTTTCGGCTTCACTTCAACTCCAGCCTTTCCTAAAATTGAAGCAATCTTTGCGGCGGTTTCGCTTCCGCCTGCCACACAACCATTGGATTCCGCCTCTCCGTTCACTACTGCACTGGCAAATGCATCGCATCCTGCAAGTCCGCATCCTCCGCAATTTGCACCGCTCAAAGCATCTCGCACATTCTGTATTTTTGGGTCAACGTTAACATGAAAAATCTTTTTAAAAAGCCCCAAAAGAACGCCTAAAATAAAAGCGATTGCTACAGCAGTAATCACTGTGTATAAAATTGTATTCATAAAATCCTCCATCAATAAAAATCACGTGCATCAATGCAATCCGTTGTTAGACAGGTGGCAATATATTTTGAATAGATTGCTTTGCCCTTGCAGGGATCGAGGCAAGATGCCAACACACTGCTATTTTATCAATCCTTTGAAGCCCAAAAATGCAAGGCTCAAAAGTCCAGCAGAAATATATAAAATGGGCGTTCCCTTAAAAGCGTGAGGAACATTTGCCGTTTTTAATCGAGAGCGAACTCCACTCATAATAACCATGCTGAGCAAAAATCCCATTGCCGTGCCAAATGCATACACCATACTGTGTGCATAGTTGTAGTTTTTTCCAATGCAATTTATTGTAACTCCAAGAACAGCGCAATTTGTTGTGATAAGGGCAAGATACACACCCATAGAATTATAGAGCGAGGGCACTTGCTTTTTCAAAAAGAATTCAACTAACTGCACTAACGAGGCAATCACAAGGATAAAAAACAATGTCTGTAAAAATTCAAGGTGAAGCGGGATCATTACGAAATTGTAGAGCGGCCATGTTACCAAAGTAGCCAAAATAATAACAAACGTTGTTGCAAGCCCCATTCCAACAGCCTTTTCAGTGTCATTTGTCATTCCAACAAACGGACAAATTGCCAAGTATTGAATCAACACAACATTGTCAACGATTGCAGCTTTTAAAAATATGCTTAAAATCTCACTCATCTTTAGCCACCTCTTTTACCGTCTCTTTTTGCTTTTTTTCTTTTCGACGAGTATATGCCGCCTTTGAGCCTTGTACAATTGCTGCAAGACATCCAAACACTATAAAACCGCCTGGCGCACTGTTAAAAACTCCGATTGTAAACTGTTGGGGTATCAATTCAAGTTTTAGGCTCGTTCCAGCCATAATAGTTCCGCCTCCAAGCAACTCTCGTATAAGCGAAATCAACACTAAAACCATTGTGTATCCAATGCCCATACCCAGTGCGTCTAAAATTGAATCGGGCGTTGAATTTTTCGATGCAAACGCCTCCACGCGTCCCATAATAATGCAGTTTACAACGATGAGCGGCAAGAACACCCCCAACGCATCATACAGATTTTGAACGTATGCTTGCAAAACCAGCTGCACAATCGTAGTAAACGCCGCAATTATAATGATAAAAATCGGAAGTCTAATTGCTTGCGGAATCAACTTTCTAAAAATGCTTATCACAATTTCGCTCATAACAAGAACAAAAGTCATTCCAAGACCCATTCCAAGACCATTAAACACGCTTGTTGTAACTCCAAGCGCAGAACAAAGTCCGATATTTAAAACAATCAGCGGGTTTTCCCGTATAAATCCATTTGTAAAAATAGCAAGTTTCTTTTTCAATTTTGCCCTCCAAAATTTAGCGGGGAATCCCCTGCAACATTTGTATCAAGCGTTGTTGTTTGTATTAAGTCAAAAACGGAAACAGCATAGCCAGCCTACAATCCTTGCCGCAATCAAACTCGGCATTTGACCTATTATTCTAATTATCCAAAAGAACTTTTTTCAAAGCGACACACGATTCGTTCACTAATTCTCCAACGGCACGACTCGTTATTGTCGCCCCAGTGATAGCATCAAAAGATTCATTTAGTAAAAATTCGTTCTCCGCACTTTTGCCTGTAAATTGATCGTAGAAAGTCTTTCCGTTTGGAAGCACGAAGTTTGGATCGCTTGCCTTTTGACCAAAACCAGGGGAGTCTGTGTTTTCAAGGAATTGAACGCCGCTTACAGTAAAATCAGTGTTCAGACCTACAATTATTTTTGCTCTGTCGTAGGTTGGTCCTGAAGCCTGAATAACAGCCCCTATCACCTCTCCATTCTTTTTTGCAAGGTAAACATCAGAAAGTAAAATTGCGGCATTTGATGCAATGAAAGTTTCGTCAACGGGGGAAAAATCATCCGCCTCTGCAAAAACGTTTTTCATTGCACCGCTTGCTTTTTTTATTTGGTTTTCTTGAATTTTTGGAGCAGTAAAGGTATTGACAATTGCCAATACTGCACACGATGCCACCGCATAGCAAACTAAAACAAGTCCAAGTCGAACCATTTCGCCGATTCCGAGTGATTTTTTTGTTTCTACCATTATCCTATCTCCCCTTTTTACCATAGCCATACATTCTCGGAGTAATGTTATTCAAAAAAGGAGCGATTGCATTCATTATAAGAATGCTGAACATAACACCTTCTGGATAACCGCCAAATTCCCGAATCAAAAACGTTATAAGTCCGCAGCCAAATCCAAATACAAGTCGTCCGGGCTTTGTAACAGGAGTGGTTGCATAATCTGTAACCATAAAGCACGCGCCAAAAGCAACTCCGCCCGTCAACAGAGAAAGAACAGCATATTGCACCCCCTCAACAAATCCTCCTGAAATGTGCGCGAAAAATGTTCCGACAAAAACCGTGAGGACAAATGAAAGGGGGGCTCGCCAATCAATTATATGAGTGAAAAGCAGGAACAAAAACGAAAGTAAAATCAGTAAAACAGAAGTTTCACCGATACAGCCGCTTTTGTTACCGATAAAATAATTCCAAAGCGTGGTGGAATCAAAATTCACTTTGTTTTGTGAAATCAATGAAAGAGGCGTTGCACGAGAAAGTGCGTCCGTCATAAAGCGAGTGATATGCCAGTTTGAGCCAAGCACGCTCGGAAAACTAATGAATAAAACAGCGCGACCTGTCAATGCAGGATTAAACACATTTTGACCAATTCCGCCAAAAAGTCCCTTTGCCACAACCATAGCGGTAAGCGCACCCAACACCACCATCCATATTGGAACAGCGGGAGGAATAACAAGAGCCATCAGTACGCCTGAAACGCATGCTGACAAGTTGGAAATGCGAACTGTTTGCCTTGTAAGGCGTTGAAATAAAAGCTCAAAAATCACACAAGAAGCAACGCTGACAAAAACAGTTGCGAGTGCGCTTATGCCAAAAAACACAACGCCTGCCACAACTTCAGGAAGCAGCGCAATGAGTACTGTCGCCATTATTTTTTGCGTACTGGATTTTCCTGAAAAATGCGGGCTTGAGGAAAGGTACAGTGTCGTTTCCCTTTTAGCCGAAGTTTCAGAAGATTGATTTGCAGTAACTTGACTTTCAGCCATCACTTTGCCTCCGATTTTTGACCATTTTTCTCTTCCGCTTGTTTTTTTGCAAGCAGATCGGCCTTGATTTTTTCTTCCGCCATAATGTTTCTCAATTTGCTCTTTCCCAATCTAAACCGTTGAACAAGTCGAACATTTGCTGGGCAAACATAAGCGCAACAGCCACATTCTATGCAGTCCATCAAACCAAAAGAACGGGCCTTTTTGTATTTTCCTGCATCCATTTCCCGCACCATCAATACAGGACTTAAATGGAGAGGACATGCGTTTATGCACGATCCACAACCAATGCAAGGATCTTCATCAGTTAAAAAAGTTTCATCTTTTGTTAAGAACGTAACGCCGCTTGTTCCTTTTACAATTGGAAAATCACTGGAAGCCATTGCAAATCCCATCATAGGACCGCCTGAAATAATTTTTACCGTTTGATTTTCCTTTAGCGTAACATGTTCTGGCAACAAATCGCTTACCACTGTTCCAACGGGAACTCGCAAATTACACGGTTTTTCCACCGCCCCTCCGCTTATTGTTAAAACACGCTCAACGACAGGTTTTCCAAGTCGGAACGCATCACTAATAGATATAACAGTTCCCACATTGCTGATAATGCAGCCTGCATCTGCTGGTAACTTTGCGCTTGGAATTTCGCGCCCAAGACATGCACTCACAATAAACTTTTCAGAACCTTGCGGATACTTTGTTTTGACAAGTCGAACGGATATTCTATCCTCATAGTTTTTTTCAGAAATCTCTTTTTCCAAAATCGGTTGGATATACGCTTTGTTGTCTTCAAGGGCGATAATTCCCTTTGCAGTGCCAATGATATGGAGAATAATTGCAAGTCCGTCTATGACTTTTTCCGTTTCTTCTTGCAAAAGCCTTTCATCGCACGTCAAATACGGTTCGCATTCGGCGGCGTTTATCAAACAGTAGTCAATTACTTTGTCACTGGGGGGATTTAATTTCACATGAGATGGAAATGACGCACCTCCCATTCCAACGACTCCCGCCTCTTTTATGCGGGCAAGTGCCTCTTCTTTTGACACAGAAAACGGATCAAGGACAGCCAAAAAGGAAGTTCGATTTTCGCCATCGCTTTCTATAATGATACACGGCACTTCGTTATTTCCTGTAACAACGCAATTTTGGATTTTCTTTACCTTGCCAGAAACAGACGAGTGGACGGGACAATTCATATATTTTTCCCCATCCGCAATTTTTTGCCCTTTGGCAACTTCGTCTCCAACGTTTACAATAGGTGAATTTGGAGCGCCGCCTTGAGTTATGGGAATGGTAACAGTTTTGCTTGCTGGAAAGGCATCCACGATTGCAAATCCGTTCGACAGTTCCTTCATTTCAAGAGGATGCACTCCTCCTTTAAAAGTAAATGCTTTCATATAATTGCTATTTTATAACAATATGAAAAAAAAGTATACTGGAAAAAAAGATTGCAGTGAAAATCATAAGGAAACCTTAGCAAGTTTTTCAAGCACCCATAATGTGCAGACTGGAAAAGGAAGAAAATGCAGGAATTTCGTGCACTTTTGTATACTTTTTAATACTCTTTCTATTATAAAACCGGCTTTATACGCCTAAATAAAATCACAAATGCAAGTGTGTGGGCAATCCAAGTGACTAACCAACTCAAGGGATACCCAAAGAAAATCGTGTGTAATGAATGATATGCAGGAATTTGAAAAAGCACCGCTATCCAAAGCAGTCTCAATCCGCACGCACCTAAAAGAGTGGTAATCATCGGAAGCATGCTATGCCCTATTCCGCGCACCGCATTTCCCATGCAATCCATCATTCCACAAAGAGCGTACGTTGAGCAAACAAATTTCAAGCGCAACATTCCTGCCTGAATCACATCTTCGTTCGATGAAAAAATGGAAAGCAGAGAGTGTGAAAAAAGAACAACCGCACCCCCCAATGCACTCCCTACTAGAATGACAATGAGTTGAGAAAGCACAACCGCTTTTTTAATCCGTTCCTTGTTTCCGCTGCCCAAATTCTGACTGCAAAACGTGAGTGTTCCTTGTGAAAATCCGTTCATAGACGTGTAGACAAACCCCTCTATATTGATGCCTGCCGAATTTCCAGCGATTACAATGCTTCCGAACGTGTTGATAGTTGATTGAATTATAACGTTTGAAAACGAAAACATCATTCCTTGAAAACCTGCGGGAATGCCTATCTTTATTATTCGTATAAAAATATCGCGGTTCATTGAAAGATCTCGTACTGACAAGTGAAAGTCATCGTTTTCCGTAACAAGAATTCTCACAATCAAAATCGCTGCTACTGATTGGGAAATTACAGTGGCTAAAGCAACTCCTTTTACATTCATTTTTAATGCAACCACAAAGAATAAATTCAAAATCACATTTATAACGCCTGCCAAAAAGAGAATGACCAAAGGTCTTTGCGTGTCGCCTTTTGAACGAAGAAGCGCACTTCCAAAGTTATAAATCATTGTGGCAGTTATTCCGCCAAAATAAACCTTTAGATAACTGGTTGCAAGAGTCAAAACTTCTTCAGGGGCTTGCATTGCGCGGAGAATGTATTTTGCTCCAAAAACACCAACAACGGAAAGCAATACGCCTGAATATACGCTCAATAACATTGCTGTATGAACAGTATGGCTTACATTTTTCTTATGATTCGCCCCATAATAATTGGCGGCAACAACATTAGTGCCGATTGAAAGTCCGATAAAAAGATTGGTGAGCAGATTTATAAGCGAACTAGTAGAACCCACCGCCGCAAGAGACGCTTCACCTGCAAAACGTCCCACCACAATAATATCTGCTGCGTTAAAAAACAACTGCAAAACGCTAGAAAGCACCAGCGGAACTGAAAAGGCTACTAACTTTGGAAAGATAGCGCCTTTTGTCATGTTGATTTCTCTAGTTTTCATACCATGCCGCCGAAGTTTGATCTGCTAGTTGAAGCAGAACCACAAGTGGATTTTGTAAGAAGTTAGAATAGTTCATTCTTTCCGTATCTGTTATATCTGAAAACCCCATGTGACGACTGACCGCTTCAAGTACGCATCGATTTTTTATGTATGAGGGCATAATTTCAAGCAAAATCAAAACAGATTCATTTCCGTGTCCCAAATTGCGGAGATCCTCGCGAGTTTTATAATAGGATTTTTTTATCCAATTGCCAAAAACGTCTTTTGTGTTCCGAAAATTGATTTCATAACTTCCTGCCTTGCAAAAATCATGTGCCAACGCAGCGACAAATATATCCGTTGCTGAAATATTGTATCGATCCGCCATCTTTGAAGTGAAAAAATCCGTCAAAATCGCCCGTGCAAATTTCAACGATTGAAAAATCACTTGCAGAGAATGAACGCAAAGTCCGCATTCAAAATTTCCGTGAAATCTTGTTGACGCTGGAGATTTAAAGAATTCATGGCTATCCATCCAGTCAAAAAGCGCGTTCTTTTCCACCTCATTTGAAATGCAAAAAGCGGCCATTTCCTGTATGGTGAGCTTTACTCGTTCTGCATTGAACCCTGAATTATCAATCGGGTTGTTTTTGTAGTATATTTTCAAAAGACTTTCAATGTCTGAAAACAACGTTTCAATTTCTTCTTGTGTCATATTTTCCACTCCTACGGAAACGTGTTATGCCAAAAGTGACGCGCTCTTTGTGCGATGCTTTGTGCATATTTCATTCTTTGTACAAAAAATGCTCGATGATGGCGGGATGTGTCATCACAACGATGAATAGCCGCAGCGAAGCCATTCAGTAAACTATACCCCCTAGAAACATAATCTAGAGATGTGCAATAAATTCTTTGAGGCTATGATTTTGAACTTTTGATGCCATAAGATCTCCAAAAGTATAGTAGCGTTTCCCCATATATCGTTCGCCAAAGCACATATATGGCTTGCCGTCAGCATCCTTTCCATACGTCAAGTTGTAAAACACTCCCTTATATTCAAATTCATACTCTTTTTTCAAGTCGATCATACACTTGAATTCATTTATTGTCATACGTTTATTTTATCAAATTCCACGATATTATAAAAGGGGTGGAATGTACAGGACGAAAAGTGCTTTTTTTTTCCGTTTTTATTTCTCACTGCAACTGGAAGAATGTTTTTTTCTATTTTTTTTCTTTGGATTTTAAACGTTCGAGTTTGTAATGCAAAGTCGGTAGCAATTCCGCAGTAATTGCATACTTTTCTTTCATAATTAACTGAATGGGTTGATGGTATAATCATTTGAACTAACAGGTTTTGTCAATACTAATTTCTCCTCTTGCGCTGTCGGTGAAAATCTACTATAATAAATGTAATTGTTTTTTCAAAACGAGACTAATTCGCTACATAGTTTACGTTCATTTTTATTGAGATTTTTTTGGAGGATTTTGATTAAGATGATCAAAAGAAAAATAAATGTATTGGTTTCCGCAGCTGCAGCTTCTGCTTTTCTGTTTTCGTGTGCTTCTGCTCCTCAGGGTAAAAGTTCAAGTAGAAAACAGATTGATGAAATGCAAATTGAAATAGAAGATGAGTTTAAAAATACAGAAGAAAAATCCACAAAAGAACCTCACTCTATAAGGGTGCAGGACACATCAAATCAATTGGAAACTCAATTTAAGGAATATTTAAATGAAATTGATATAAAAATTGTTTCAAAGCCTAAAAAGGTTGTCTACTCTAAAACAGATTTTAAAGAACCTTTTGTTATTCAGGTGACAGATTCAAATGGACCTGCTACAGATATGGACATAACGGTTTCATGGCCAACCTCAAGAAATGACGATACAATCACATACAGCACAGCGCAATTAAAAACAGATTCGCACGGGCAAATTTCATTCAAGCCGGAAGCCTCTCGAATTTCTGTTAAGGATATAATTTCGTTCTATCCTACTCCAGTGAGTTCATCTGCAAGTATAGTGCAGGCTTCTTATGCGGCAGGAGTGCAATCTGAGTATGCCGTGAAGTCTTCATTTACAACATATCCAGGAGGCATACTCTTTGTATATGACTTCAATGAAAATGGAAAGCCCACTCAAAATAATTTTTCTTTGCTTCAGAATTTAAGAAATCAGGGGATAAATGCAGGAAACGCTCCTATTAGCGATGTGGCGTATCTTTCAAAGCCAGTATCCACTATATACAATGACTGCAAGGCAATGGTTGGAAATGAGGCGAAATTTCTTGTCTTTGGCTCATTTAAATACGCCGCCCCTGCCGAGGAAACTGCTTCGGGCGTAAAATGCACGTTAGTCGCAGAATTAACATGCGTGGATATGGCAAATGGAGAAAAGTTATATAAAACGTCTATAGTGGAATCCGCAATAGATAAGTCAAAATGGAATGCAGAGCAAAAATGTCGTGAAGCACTTGCAAAAAAAGCGACAGATGCAATTATCTATGGAATGTAAAAACAAAAAACGTTGAAAATAATTGCAATTTCGTACCGTTAATTTTGTTAAGTTCAAATTGCAATTACCTTTTTATGAGGAGAAATATAATGTTTTATATAGATACAAGAGATTCAAGTGTAAAGACAAACTTTAAAAATGCGGTTATGAACGGAATGAACCCGCAAACAGGAGGACTGTATGTTCCCGAAAGTTTTCCACGTCTTGACAATGCTTTTATAAATAAAACGCTGGAACCGTCTTTTAGGGATATAGCCTTTAATATGGCGCGCCCCTATTGTGAGGGAGAAATTCCAGATGATGAATTGATGAAAATTATTCAAGATGCATATCCTTTTTCTCCAAAAACGATACCGCTTGACAGAACATCCTATATCCTAGAGCTTTTTCATGGTCCTACGTGCGCTTTTAAAGATTTTGGAGCAAGATTTATGGCGCGCGTTATGTCGTATTTTAACAAAGAAGAAGGATCTCCGCTACATATTCTGGTGGCAACTTCGGGAGATACGGGCAGCGCAGTCGGAAGTGCATTCCAAGATGTTGAGGGGCTTGATGTTACCATCCTCTACCCCGAAGGAAAAATCAGCGAAATACAGGAAAAGCAGCTTTCCACTTTTACTGGCAATGTGCGTGCTTTAAAGGTAAAGGGAACTTTTGATGACTGCCAAAAACTGGTAAAAACTGCATTCACAGATACAGATTTGAGAAAATCATTGCGTCTTTCTTCTGCAAATTCCATAAATATATCTCGGCTTCTCCCGCAAAGTTTTTACTATATGTATTCTGCACTCACGGTAAGAAATCGGGCTTCATTGGACACTAAAATTGATGAGCCGGCAATAATCGTGATTGTGCCATCAGGAAATTTTGGAAATTTAACCTCTGGACTTATTGCGCGGGAAATGGGGGCTCCGATCACCGGTTTCGTTGCCGCCACAAATATAAATCGTACCGTTCCTGATTGGATTGCAACTGGCATATACACACCGCGCCCTTCGATTGAAACGTATGCAAATGCAATGGATGTTGGCGCTCCATCAAATTATGAAAGAATTTGCGCTCTGTATTCTCTGGATGAAGTAAAAGAACTCCTTGCATCATATTGGTTGGACAATGACGGAATTAAAGAGGCAATTGAAAATTGCAACAAAAAAACAGGATATATCATTGATCCTCATGGTGCAATTGGTTGGAAAGCGTGGCACGATATCAAAAACGGAGCATTAAGAGATGTCGCAAGCGGATTGAAAAATGATTACAACAAGGTAGGACTTACCCCAAGCGTTCCAAAATGGGCAAATGAGGTTATAAATAACAATGCGGTGGGAATTATTCTTGAAACGGCGCATCCTGCAAAATTCGGGCAGATAGTCTATGACGCAATCGGTAGAGAACCTGCAATTCCCGAAAGACTGCAAGAAGTTTTAATAAAACCTGATAGGTCAATTCCGATGGAAAATGACTATAACCAATTCAAAGACTGGATTTGCGCAAATCTTAAGTAGGGCAAGGAATAAAGCAGAAAATATTTTTTTACATAATTTATAAAAAGTGTAAAAAAAATAGAGAAAAGCACTTGACCGAAAATACTGAATTTGATATACTATATACAGTTTTTGCGGTAGTCATATAACGGCTCATTATCTCAGCCTTCCAAGCTGATGACGAGGGTTCGACTCCCTTCTACCGCTTGCCTTTCAATGCTGAAGATTTCTCAATCTTCAGCATTTTTTTATTCATCTTCCCTTGATTTATTTTCAAACTTTGTAATCAACGGAAAGTAAATCATTTCAAGATCTCCCGTTGGACCATTTCTTTGCTTTGCAACGATGCATTTTGCATCTTGTGGAAGATGCTTGCCGTTTTCATCTTCCATAGTCTTTCTATCCCTGTGCAAAAACAAAACAACATCGGCATCTTGTTCAATTGATCCAGACCCTCGAAGCTGTGCAAGGTTTGGCTCTTGTCCTTCGGCATCTCGTGCAACTTGGCAAAGCGCAACAATCGGTATATCTAACTCTCTTGCAAGAGCCTTTAATGACTTTGAAATCTCGGACTGTGATTCGTACACAGGCGCGCGGGGATTGTCAGTTGAAATAAGACCAATATAGTCAATAAAAATAATTTTAACTCCATAGTTTAACTTCATTCGCCGTGCCATTGCCCTCAAGTCTAAAAGCTGCATATTCGGAGTGTCAACAATATAAAGCGGCGAGTTATAGCACCTTCCTGCTGCATCCTGCAATTTTTGTAATTCCGCAAGACTTAAATAGCCCGAACGAAATTTAGAGCTTTGCACCCGCGAAATTTGGGATAAAAGACGGAATCCAATGGACTGGTATGACATTTCGAGGGAAAAAAATCCGCAGGGAATATTTTTTTCAACGGCAATCGTCTGCATCATTGAAAGCGCAAAGGCTGTCTTTCCAATTGAAGGGCGCGCCCCTATTATAATAAGCTCTGAATTTTGGAATCCATTTGTCATTGTATCAAGTTTTACGATTCCAGACGGCACACCGCTTAACTCTCCATTACGCTCCTTTATCTTTTCAATTCGAGATATTGAATCGTTTACAATATCTGACATAATGTGCACTTTTGTTGTGTCATTATTATAGGAAAGCGAAAAAATTTTCTTTTCAGACTCTTCAAGAAGATGCCTGCTATCTTTTGTGGAATCAAATGAATCGGATTTTAATTCCGCCGAAAGTTTTATCAAATCCCGCCTGGTCGAACAGTCAATTATAATGTCAATATAGTAATTGATATTTGCAGATGTCGGAACTTTATCCGTGAGGGACATAATATAAACCGCCCCCCCTGCCTGATCTATTTTTCCTTCGTGCTCCAATTCGTTTATAAGCACGAGAGAATCCCCATGCACGTTTTGCTTTGCAAGAGAAGTCATTGCAGAATAGATAATTTGATTTTGAAAGGAGTAAAAATGCTCCGCCTTTAAAACAGTTATCACTTCGGAAAAAGCCCCCCAATCCATTAGAAGAGCCCCCAATGCCGCTTGTTCCGCTTCAAGATTATGCGGAGGAATGTTATCTTTTAGTTCGCTTGCCATTTATCCACCATGATTCACAATTTATAAACAAGATATTCACAAAATGACAGTGTCATTTAAATACAACAAAGGCGACAACCTTAAAAAAGATTATCGCCTTGCGTTAAAAATAATGCCTTATTATTTTAAGCACTATGCGTTTTCACCTGCTTCTGTAGTCGATTCGTTAGCCTCTGCTTCTTTCTCCGCAACAGGTTCTGACGATTCAGTTTTTTCCTCTGATTTTGCACTACGTTTTTTTGAATCAGATTTTTTTGAGCCTTCATTTGAAGTTTCAATGGCTTCAGCCTTAACTACAAATGAGATTTCAGCAGTTTGCGCTTCATACAACTTGATTACAGCATGGTAGTTTCCCACAGCCTTAATTGCAAGTCCTTGAATTTCAATGCGCTTTCTTTCAATTTCAAAGCCATTTTTTGCAAGAGCTTCAACCAAAACATTTGCTGTTACTGCTCCATACAGTTTTCCAGTTGCACTGGCTGGCATTGTAATTTCAATATTCGTAGCCTCAAGTCTTTCTTTCAAACTTTGAGCGTTCTGTCGTTTGATCTCTTTTTTCGCCTCAATTTCAGCCTTTCTTTCTTCAAACATAGCCGCAGTAACTTCATTGTAAGGTACTACCAGTTTTCTTGGAAGAAGAAAATTTCTTGCATAACCTGCGGCAACATTTTTCACATCACCCTCTTCTCCAAGATGATCAACATCAACATTAAGAATAACTTTCATTTTTTTTCAAGCTCCTATTTCATTTTTTGCGGCGTCACCAGGAGTTGGATCGTCGCAAAATTTTTTAGTCGTTAATTTTCTGATTGCCAGTCCGTTTACTCGGCAACAAACGGAAGAAGACAAATTGCACGCGCTCGCTTTATTGCGCCTGAAACCTGTCTTTGATGTTTTGCACAAGTTCCAGTCATTCTTCTTGGAAGAATCTTTCCGCGCTCGGTCATAAGCCTTTTGAGCGTATCTGGTTCTTTATAATCAATTCTTCCTTTATTTGCGCAGAATCGACATACTTTTTTGCGTGGGAAGAATTTGCCTTTTGCAGAGCGTCCTCCATCACGACCATCGTCTTCACGTCCATCAGATTCTGTAGCAGAAACCTGCCCTGTTGCCTTTTCTTCTAGATTTTCCATACCTTTTGATTCATCAGACATAACTATTTATACTCCCTAATTACTTCTTGTATATTTTAAAATGGAATGTCTTCCGGGAAATCGCCATTTGAAGCGCCAAAATCACTTTCATAATTTTGAGAGGGGGATGGAGACATATTCATTCTTGGTTGAAATCCACCTGACACACCCCCAGTCTGTTGACTGCCGTCAGATTTTCCTCCCAAAAGCTGAACATTGTTTGCAACGATAGAAACTCGACTGAATTTCTGTCCATCTTTTTCCCATCTATCTTGCTTTAGGTAGCCATCAACGCAAATCTGCTTGCCTTTTGTAAGATACGGCTTTAGATTTTCCGCTGTTTTTCCCCAAATTGTTACATCAAAGAAGTTTGCTTCTTCATCCCATTTTTCGCCATTTTTATGACTTCGGTTTACAGCGATGCTCACATTGGCACGTGCCTGACCGTTTCCAACATAGCCGAAGGAACGTTCATCAGATCCCAAATCTCTTGTAAGCCTTCCGATTATCACAACGTGATTTATATCTGTCGCCATAATTTTATCTCTTACGCTCTTGTCTACTCTTTATCGTCAAGCCTAACAAAAAGATATCTCATGAGGTTTGGCGTAATTCTAAACGCTCCGTTAATTTCAGTGATTTTATTAGGATTTAGATGTAGAGTGAACAAAACAAAGCGTCCTCGCTTTTGTTTTTCAATTTCATAGGTGAGATCGCGATCACCAAAAAGGTCTTCCTTTTCAATTTCCGCGCCGAATGATGCAAGGACATTGCGAACCGCTTCCCTGCCCTTTGTAGACTTTTCCTCGTCTAACGGGAAAATAGTCATAAGTTCATATTTTCTCATATTTTCTCCTTATGGACATACGGAAACTCATACGAGTTCCAAGGGGTGTTTATACACCATATCAGAAATCACAAAGTTGGTCAAGCAAGAATAGAAAAATCGTTGGCATGCATACATTCGTCAACGGATTTGTGATCGGGTGGCGGAGTAACAAACCGCCTAATAATCTAAAGTCCAAAACTCAAAGGTTAGCCTAACAATTTCGATTTACCCCTCGTCTGAAGAGGATGCACCCACATTCATACTAGCAAGGAACGCATCGTTTGTCTTGCTTTTTTTCATTCGATCAAGAATTAACTCCAAAACTTCAGCGTCTTCCATTGGAGCAAATACTTTTCGCAAAATCCACAGTTTTTGAAGTTCATTGTCCGTGAGCAAAAGCTCTTCGCGGCGAGTTCCCGATTTTTTTATGTTTATTGCAGGGAAAAGTCGTCTTTCAGAAAGTTTTCTGTCAAGGTCAATTTCGCTGTTTCCCGTTCCCTTGAATTCTTCGAAAATAACCTCGTCCATACGACTTCCCGTTTCAACAAGGGCGGTTGAAATAATTGTCAATGAGCCGCCCTCCTCGATGTTTCTAGCCGCTCCGAAAAATCGCTTTGGTTTATTAAGGGCATTCGAGTCCACACCGCCCGATAAAACCTTGCCAGAAGTTGGAACGGTTTGGTTATAAGCGCGGGCAAGTCGTGTAATTGAATCCAGGAAAATAACAACATCGCGCTTATGCTCTACCAAACGCTTTGCCTTTTCAAGAACCATTTCCGCCACTTGCACATGGCGAGAAGCCTGTTCATCAAACGTTGAAGAAATCACCTCCGCCTTTATAGTGCGCTCCATTTCAGTAACTTCTTCAGGACGCTCGTCTATCAAAAGCACAATCAAATACACATCAGGATGATTTGTGGTGATTGCATTTGCAACCCTTTGCATGAGCGTGGTTTTTCCAGCTTTTGGAGGAGCCACAATCAAAAGCCTTTGCCCCTTTCCAATCGGACTAAATAAATCAACAATTCTCGTTGAAACCTCTGTTGAAATTGTTTCAAGATGCAGTTTTTCCTTTGGATAAAGCGGAGTTAAGTTTTCAAAAGGGATTCTTGTTTGTGCAATGCGAGGTTCATCAAAATTAACTTTTTCAATTCTAAGCATTGCAAAGAATTTTTCCCCTTCCTTTGGAGAGCGAGTTTGTCCATAAACAGTGTCGCCAGTTTTTAAATTAAACAATCGAATTTGACTGGGAGAAATGTAAATGTCATCGGGTCCGGACAAATAACTGTTTTGCGGACTCCTCAAAAATCCATAACCATCTGCAAGAATTTCAAGGCTTCCTGATGCAAAAATAATCCCCCCATGCTCTGTATGCGCCTTGAGGATAACAAAAATCAACTCCTGTTTTTTCATAGGCGCAAGGTCATCAGGATTAAATCCATATTTTGTTGCAAGGTCACGCAACTCGTGCATTCCCATTGCTGTAAGATCATTTATGACAAGTCGAGGCTTTGACGCTGTTTCATCTGTGCCTTCTCCGCTCGGCTGTAAAATTGTAGGATCTATTTCCCCTGTCGGCACAGGCATCTCTATATGGTGTGAAGTGCGCATAGAATACGATCTTGTCGATGAGCGACGCGATTGATACCGGTTATTCTCGCCGTTTGACCATCGTGTTTGACGAATTGGTTCTTGCCCACCGCTTTCGCGAGAAGTGTTGTCGGAATCATCAGAATTTCGCTCTTGATTAGAATTCCTCGTGCTTCGCCTGCGCGTCCGCACAGTCACAACTTTCATTCTCCCCTCTCGCTCATCGTCTGCACAATTTTCATCATCGGAATCATCCGGTGAAAATGATGAATAATTTTCCTGTTGTTCAGCGGAAAAACCCTCTTCATCATCTGAAATAGACGATGAATTTTCATAGGACTCGAGGCTCTCTTCAAATTCTTGAGCCTGTGTAGATTCTGCAGCGTCTTCTGTCGCTGCCTTCGTTTGGCGTTTTCGTAATGCCATTCAAAACTCCATAATTTTTAGTGTTATTTTTAGATTGATTTATTAAAAATTGAAAATAGGTAGCACGTAAAAGTATACGCAAAAAAAACAGATGATTTATTCTAGTTTAAAATAAATAAAAAGTCAAGCGTCAAACTCAAGTTGACACATAAAAACATCATCTATAAAAACGACACTTCGTATTTTTTACTCAATAACATCAGAACGGAGAACCATTGCCTTTTTATATTCCGCTGAAGCAGATGCAAAAAGATTTTCCTCTGGCATTTTATCAAGCATTGTCACTTGTCCCTCAAAATCAACGTTATTATCTATTCTGAGTCGAGCGGTTGCAATATCGCCTTTTACAGAACCACCATTACAAATTTCAACGCGCTCCGATGCCTCTATATCCCCTTCCACCGTTCCAGAAATCACTATTGACTTTGCAAGTATTTTTTCCACCGTGCATTTTGCGCCCTTTGCAATTTCAAGATTTCCAGTGGCATTTATGCGTCCATTAAATTTTCCAGTTATTATAAGGTCATCGCTAAATTCCAATACGCCGTCAAATTCAGTTTCAGGACCAAAAACAGTTAAAGTTCTTTTTTGAGGTTGCGCTTCTGCGTCTTTTTCATTTGTCATATCTTCATTCTATCTGATTTCTCTGTGTTTTGCAACTGTCTCATAAAAAAGGGGGAAAGGGAAAGCGGAAACCGCTTCGGTTATCCTCTTTCCCTTTCAATCCTTATCTCTTTCCCGCCTAAAATTTTTTTACCGCAAAATCGGAACTTCGACTATAAGATACCCCTTTGAAAATTCGGGGATGCTCACCACCCTACCCGCTGTGTCAATATACGCGGTAACTCCGCTTGCCGTGCTTCTGACCGTTGGTATATGGTTTTCAACGGAGCGAAAAACCGCCGTCTGCAAATGCTGCTTTTGACATCGTCTGCTTTTTGACCAAGCATCGTTGCTTACATTAAGAAAGGCTCTTGCTCCATTTTTGACAAACTGTTTGCAATCAGAGCCAAAGGTATCTTCAAAACAAATGGGTGTGGCGAATGTAAACCCCGAAACTTCAAAAACAACCCTTTCAGTGCCTGGAGTCCATAAATGGGTGTCGCCTCCCAAAAGGGCTTCATAAATACGTGGAAACTGTTTTTTATAGGGAAAATACTCGCTGAATGGAACTAAATGCATTTTTGAATATGTTGTTGGGCGAGGAGGAATGGTGTTTTTTTTGCCCTCAAATAAAAATACGCTATTATAATCATCGCCCTGTATTGGATTGAAATTTCCAATCAAAAAAGCGCAGTCTGCCTCGTTAAAAAATTCAAGCAATTCAGTTACTAATTGTTTTCTCTCCGTATCTGCTTCGTCAAAATAATGTTTCAAAATCGGAGGAACAACCGCCGTTTCAGGCCACACTAGTATCTTTACATCCTGTTCTCTTTGCATAACTTCCTTTGAAAGCGCAATTAAATTGTTTACATCGCTTTTGTAAAAGTCAAGTCCGCCTTTCCACGGATCTGTATTATGCTGAATTGCCGCAACAACTATTTTTTCTGCGTTCAACGTAATTTTATCAACGCTATAAATGCGACAAATTCCATAAATGTAGGAGAATGCAAGCAAAGCAACAAACATAATACACGGCACCGTTTTAAAAAAATCAAAAAAGCACCTATAAAAGATTTGCCATTGTTTGAAAATTACATTTTTTTGAGAATTGCCTCCATCACTTCCATCGTTGACATAAGATAAAGCGGATGTTCTTTCACAAAAACGCTCTAAAAAGCAAAAAATAGCAGCAGATGATGCATTCAGCACAAAATCCGCAAACCAAACGCCGCCAAAATCGCTTGTCTGTATAAAAAAGATATTCTTATATTGCGTGTAAGCATTAATTCCATAACTGAAGCCTAAAAAGCCTTGTGTTTTTAAAAATTCGTAGAACGTAAAAACCCCTGCAATGAAGAAGAACTTTGTCTTTTCACCACACTGCAAGGCGCATTTCAAGGCAAAAAAGAGAATTGCACAATAGAAAAAATATAACAAGCAAACCCCTGCCATTGCAAGTTTGCTGTAATTAAAAAGCCACGTTACATAAAAAAGATATGAGAGACTACCATATAGTCCGCCATAAAGCCACGTAAACTTGAAGGTAATTTTTTTTACAAGAAAAAGAACTGGTACAAAAACAAACCATGCGGTAAAAGAATTGGAAATGCCGAATAAACAGGAAGATATGAGAAGAAGAACCACACATTCACTGTGTTTTTTTACATCCATTGTTATATGTGAGGGGTAAGTGTATACATAAGGTGCTTTAATTCTTTTCCCGCCCTAAACGCCGCCACATAATGTTCCACCATTGAAACAACTTCTCCACTTTTAGGGTTTCGAGTGTTTTCACGTGCCTTTCGTAATCGCGGCTCAAAAGTTCCAAAACCGCGCAATTCAATTGAATTGCCCTCTGAAAGGCACTTTTTTACAGAGTCAAGGAAGGCATCCACAATTTTTTGAATATCTGCTTTTTGACAATTAGTGTTCTTGTAGATAGAATCCACCAAATCAATTTTTGTAATTTTTTCAAAAGACAAGAAAATTCCTCCATCCAAATAGCAAGAAACAAATACAATCAAAATACAGCAAGAAATCCATAGATTTCCATTTTGTTCTGAAAACAAGAAGATGTAAAATAAAAATCCAGCCGTTATTTGCTGGCTGGATCTCCATAAAACGGTAAGAACTAGTTGTTTGCTGCTTCAGTAGGTGCAAAGGTCTTATTAAAAAGCCTTGCCATTCGTGACTTTTTGCGAGCAACGGCATTTAACTTGAGAACTCCCTTGCTTCGCGCACTATCAAGAGTGCTTTCAAGAGTTCTTAATTTTGTTTCAGCAAGAGCCTTGTCTTTTGCATTCACTGCCTCTACAAACTGCCTTGCATACGTTTTACAAGTGCTTTTAATCTCTTTGTTATGAAGTCGTCGTTTTTCGCTCTGTTCGTGTCGTTTCTGTGCAGATGTTTTTTTTGTTGCCAAAATTATCCCCCAAATTAAGTTAACTTAATTCATAATTTTACTGAAGTGAATATATTTAGTCAAGGGTTTAGAAATTCTTGAGTGTTTTTTTAATAAAAATAAAATGCTTTTTAAATTTCTGCAATTGACTAACTTTCTTATAAATATTATGATAGTATATCACAGATACCAAGATTGGAGGAATACTATGGCTGGAGCAAGTAAAAACTCTCGTACAAGCGTTACAACGCAAAAATTCCTTTGCCCTGATTGTGGCGGAGAAATAACAATGAAGACCATGTATGAAAGCGGAAAGCTCAAAAACCTTGCAGAATGCTCAAAATGCAAGCGTGTAGAAAGGCGACCGAAGGATTTTAAATAGCGTTAAAAAAAACGTTTAAAATCAGCAGTTAAAATTGCATTGCTGAAAAAAAGGACTGTTATAACAGTCCTTTTTTTATCTCACCTTATTTTTCATCCGTTTTAAGACTATGCCATTCTGTTACCTGCTCTTGAATAAGGCGGCGACTTTCCTCCAAAACCTTGCTTTCATCTTCTTTTGTTTTTGGAGATTCAAAAACTTTTAAAACTTTCACCCGATAGCAGCCATTCTTGAGGTTGCGCATAATACGTCCCAAATCACGAATTTGATAGCCGCCGTCCAGCGCACAGGCAACAACGGGAAGATGCAATGTTTCGTTTAATTTTCTAAAACCTGCCGAATAAAATTTGCCAACATTTCCGTCTTTTGTGCGCGTTCCCTCAGGGAATAGAATTGGAATTTGACCTCTCTGCAACACTTTTGCTCCAAAGTCTTCCATGTGCTTCATAGCCTGCATAGGACTACCTTTTCTTGGAATCATACAATGTTCATGGGAGCGAAGCATTTCCGAAACCAACGGAATGTGCCGAGAAAGATTGTCTTTTGCAACAAAGCGCACGTCTTTTTCCCGAAAAAAATTCATAAATGCTGGAATGTCAAACAAACTCTGATGATTTGATATTATAAAAAACTGTTTTGGCAATTTTTTTTTGGATTCAGTATATGAAAAAAAGTGAAAATGTCTATATTTATTCAAAATTGCAAAAATACGAGGAGCAAGAACTTTCACAATATATTGAGAAATAGAGGAACTCCATCGTTTGCTGATTGGATAGGCAACTATATTAAGGGTCGCAGCAGGAATAACTGCCGCAAAAAGACAGGCAATAGTTATAAAACTATACAATTTTATCTCCAAAAATGTAATTTATTCTATTTTATCACAAAATTAAAAAAAAGTATATTAGTTTGTTCGTTTCAAAATAGTAGGTCAGTTTTGTACGCTTGCCACCAAAATTGACCGAGTGTTATGCAAATATAAATGAAGAAATAGCATCGCAAAGAGCATCTATTTCTGTATACAGTTTTTTACAAGGCGGCAGAGAGCCTAAAAAAATCGAACCATAGCGTTTTTCATAGATTCTGCGGTCAAGCGTTACCACTGCTCCCCTATCAGTGCTGCATCTCATAAGTCGTCCAACTCCTTGACGGAATTTTATAAGTGCTTCGGGAAGACTCAATTCCATAAATGACGAGCCTCCTCTTTTTGTTATAGATTCAGAACGCGCAGTAAAAATAGGATCGTTTGGAACAGTGAAAGGAAGACGCGCAATTATCACTTGCGAAAGGGATTCTCCAGGAATGTCAACACCCTGCCAAAATGAATCCGTTGCAAAAAGAACGCTTGTTATGTCGTTCCTAAAATTCTCCAAAAGACGTGCATTGTCATCACTGCCCTGTCTAAAAAGTGCGCCTTTAAAATTCCTTGCTTTTTTTTGAACATAGAGAAATGCATTTTTTAAACTTTCATAAGATGTAAACAAAACCAACGTGCGCCCATCAGAAGCCTCAATCAATTTTAAAATCGCTCTATTTATCCAATCTTGAAATCCTTCTTCATCAGGCAAGGGGGCGTCTGATGGAACTGCAAAGAGCATATTTTTTTGATACGGAAACGGAGATGGAAAATCACCCACAACAATGCGTTCTTTTTCCGCAAAAGAAGCACCGCTGCGGTTCATCCAATATGAAAAATCCCTACCCGTTTTTAGAGTTGCCGATGTACACACGACGCTTTTCATTTGTTCAAACACGCCAGCATTTATATAGTCGGCAATATCAAGAGGCGTTTCCGTAAAGGTAACATACAATGATTTTTCGCCGTCCTTTATAATTTCATTGGAAAGATGATTTTTTTGAATCCAAAAAACCAAGTCCTCCCTTTCATTCCAATCAGAAAAATCTCGAAGGACTTTTGAAATAGCATCAAGACGGCGCAACAAGATTTTTGACTCCCAATAAGCAGGAACTTCTTTATCCGCATCATCTATGCCATCCATTATCTCTCGACAAAGCGCAGTGAATTTTCCAAGATCTGCTGCAAGAGTTGCAGAAAGGGTTATTACCGGACCAAATGAACGCGCTGTTTTTTCATAAAGTCGAATTGTGTGTTCTGCAGCAAGCAAATCAAATGCACTCGTTTCTAAATTCTCCACATCAGTTTTTATGCGGGAAACCATTTCATAGGCATTAACAACCTTTTCTTCGTTTGAAGACAGAACTGCAAGCGTGCATAAAAAGCCGGTTTCTGAATTCTTTTTTCGCCTGTAGAGTTGATTTACTTGTCGAAGTACTTTGAATCGATTAAAACTTTCACTAAAAAAACTCGTGGCGGCACTTTCAATTCCGTGTGCCTCGTCAAAAATGATATGTCTATACGGAGGAAGAACAGATGCGTCATCATAAGTTCCCGAAGAAAGCCGTGACTCTATATCTGCAAATAAAAGATGGTGATTTACAACAATGAGTTTTGCACTTGCAGCCTCTTTGCGCAATCTCATAATAAAGCAATCCGTATGATATGGACAGCGGATCCCCAAACAGGCATCACTTTCAGAATTTATTTGAGACCATACGTTTTCAGGAGGTAGAAAGGGAAGCTCGGATTTGCTCCCTGTTTGCGAGGTAGCCATCCACTCCCGTATTTTTTCAAAAATCTCTGTATTATCATTAAACAAATCGCCTTGCGCCGAACTCTCTTCAAATCTTCTTCTACATATATAATTTTGCCGCCCCTTCATCAAAAGAAATTTTATATCCTTGTCGATGATTTTTTTAGCCATTGGAATATCTTTTTCACAAAGTTGTTGCTGCAAATTTATTGTACCAGTTGACACAATAACCCTTTCATTATTCATATCCGCCCAAATCAATGCAGGAATTAAATATGCATACGATTTTCCAACGCCTGTGCCAGCCTCAAAAATTCCAATTTGATTTTCATTAAATGTGTTTGCTATTTTCTTTAAAAGTTCAATTTGAACTGTGCGCTCTTCAAAATTATTATGAATTTTTGCAAGCGGTCCGCAATCCGAAAGATAGAGAGCGACAGTATCTACATCTATTGGATTGACAGTCGACTGATTTTTATCATAATCTTCATCGTAATCATTATCAGTATTCATTTTTGCCCGATTCTACAACTTCATATCAAATTTTTCAACAAGTCGGTCATGCAATGATGTCAACCCCTCGTCAATAAGCCCAAGTCGTTGAGCGGAAAGCACATCATTCATTGCATTTTCATACTGATTTGTTTCATAGTACGCAACGGCACGACGATAAAAAGTATGGGATTGAAATTCGTTTATATCAAGAGATTTTGTAAAGCACTCTATAGCCTTTTCATAATTGCTTTGAATTGAGTGAACAATTCCCTCGTAGTAAACAGAGCGAAAATTGTTGCCATCAAAATGAAAAGAATCTTTAAAGTCTTTTAGTGCATTTTCATAGTCATTGCCTGCAAAGTATGCCATTCCCCTATGCTTATAAATGACAGAAAGCACAATATCATTGGGCTTTGGAGACGAATCAATGATTCGTGTGTAAATGGCAATCGCACATTTAAAATCACCATTATTGTGTGCATGGATTGCTTGAAGTATTAAATCGTCTATAGTTCCCTGAACATAGGGATTAACCCGTTCAATTTTACTGGGAACAAAATCCATTTTCTCTGTATTTGTAAGACCATCTGCCAAATGATAAAATGACTGGCGACGTTCGTTTAGTTCTGACTGTAATTTTTTTTGATAATCTCTAATTTCTTGAAAAATAACATCTGCCAAACTTAAAGATGCGTTTATAGAAGCGAGTTTTCTTCTCAACGGCATATCAAACGGTGAAAATTCCGTTTTATAAATCAATTCATGCTCAACTTCTGCCCACGCATCTTGTAAAATAGTGCGAATTTGTATTTCGCACACAAGGTCATCAGGAATAATTATATTTTCCGGCAAAGAGCGTGGTAAACATTCCTTTGGAATTGCCACAAGCACATGAATTGACTCGTATCCAAACTCCTTAAAACTTTGTGATGCGCCTTTAATTTCAACTTCCTTTACATCAAAAATTTCACTGATTTGACTTTGCGCAACAGCAATATCTTCAAGAAATGTGCAAATCATTCGAATGCCAATTATATCCGTCAACGTAATAAGTTTTTCTGAATTCAGTGCCTCCTCAGGTTTTTGACGCAAAATTTTTTTATAATAGCTGGAAAAACTTTTTATACGCGTTTTATAGGTTGGTTGGGAAGACAGGGATATATTTTTTTTAAGAACATCGTGTATATTTACAAGAATTTCTTGCAAATACTCTGTATAACTAGTAAATATCTGTTGAATTTTAAGTTTTGACGGAATATTTTTAGCCTTTTGATTTTTCATACACTCTTCCATTAAAGCACCTAATAAAAAAGCATCTTGTAATTTTTTTACAAGATGCTTTTCAATACAACTTTTATCTTTGATTAAGATAAAAACATATAAACTGCCTGTCATTGCGCACCCATACGAGCGAGGAAATTTCTGTGGAACACATTACCACAGATTTCCAATCCTCACAATGACACAGTTGTTTTTATGTAAGAAGATTACTCTTCAATAACTTCATCGCCTGTTTCAGCAGAACTATTTTGAGTTGCTGTGCCGTTTTCGCTTGCTTCTTCTCCCTCTTCTTCATCATCAAAAGAGTCTTCCGTTGCAAGATTTTGCTTTAAAAGATAACGATTTATTTGCTTATCGCCAAATCGAGCCATTTCGGCAGCCTGTCGCTCACTCTCTTGCTTTGTAATGATGCCCCAAAGGTCTTCATCAGCAATATCGCGTTCTGTTGTGTAAACAGCATTGTCGAAAATAATCTTTACATCTTTGAAATATCCAATGTAATCGCCACCAATATGGTTTGCATCGCGTACAATTTGGAAACCAGAGAACTTAACAAATGGCATACCACGTGGATAAATTGGATAAATGCGAATTTCACGGTTTCGGACTTCGCTGATATATTGCGGATTATCCCATCTCAACTCTTTCCAGCCATCAAATTCAAGATACCCCATAAAATAGCGTCGTTCAACACCATCTGTGTCCTTCAAAAGAACATAAAGAGCCTCTGGGAAATTCATTCCAAGAGTGGTAACTGCAATAGACTTGATCACTCCAACATTCTTTACAACACCATATCCATCTTCAAAAAGGGTTTTTCCACTTGCCTTTTCTTCATCTGACGGTTCTTGTCGATCGCCGTTTTCATCAGCAGATGCAAGAGGCTCATAGGCAGGAATGTCAAATGGCGGGCGAATGTATGCACAAGCATTTGCATTCCATTCTGGGAACACAACGCGCACACCCATAATGCTCTTGCCGGCAAAATCCTGTTTTGAATTTTCACTAACAGGTGCTGCAACAACAGTAGAAAGTCCAAGACTTTTTACGTTTCTTGCAGAAGAATTGAGCGTTACCTCCCATTCTGGCAGAGCAAGAGATGTTTTCATAATCTCCCTTTGCTCATCCGTAAAAGTTGTTCCAGCAGATTTTGAGAAATCCATCACTGTGTGACTGTTTTGAGTTGGATTTCCATCTTCATCAGAAACGCAGTCCGGCTCAAGCAAAGTAAAATCAATAACTGTTGCCCTATCGGCAAACAAACTGACACTAGCAAGCAGCATAGAAGCTGCTACGAATAAAAAAGTCCTCTTCATTTAGAAGCTCCTTTAAATAATAGATGTAGCCTTGTATATATATTTTATTATCGCCTAATCGATACTTTTTGTCAATGTAAAACAAAAGAAATTTCAACAATATGCGACAAATTCACTATTCGTGTTGGTATGGCGGAAAGTGCGAAGTGAAAAAATGGCACTGAATATGCGAGTTTGTAAAATTGACATAGCGTTTTGTCCGTCTCAAAAATTGAAAGTCCGTGGCAATCTTTACAGCAGCTAATAGTCGCCGTCACTGTTTATAAGCTTCTGTGCCATTGATAAAAATGTAAATTTTTTGTAGTTTGGGAAAATTTCGCTGTATGTTATTGCAAAACAGCGCGAACGCTTCAGAAAAATTTGTTGATTTTGGATCGGCATTGCGTATCAAGTCATCGGAAAAATCCACATACAGTTCGCCATTCCTTTCAAAACAGGAAAGGAGCGTTGTTCCCTTTGGAAAAATATTTTGACATCGTTCAGAAATCGAGCCAAGAATCAACTCATCAATGTAATTTTGGATTTTTCCCTCAGCAGAATCCGATGAAAGATAGCGAGTTTCTATGCACAATGAATCCGATGCTGTTGATTTATAGACGAATGTTCTGCGCAGACCAAAAGAATGCATTGCCCACATAACGATTGAAAAACTCAAACAAACGCTAAAAATTCCTGCAAGAATAAAAAATGGCTTTAGGCGTGCAAACTGTACTTTCATTATTGTATAAATCCCCTTGAGCGTTCAAAATGAGTGACAAACGCTTGGATTCCATTATATATTCCTAAAGCGGTTTTTTGCAAGTAGTCATCGCTATTCAAATTCAACGCTTCCTTTTCATTTGTAACAAAGCCCACTTCTATTAAAACGCTTGGCATATTGGCATTGCGAACAACAAACCACTCCTCCGCCTTTATGCCTCGAGCCTTTGTTTGGCTGCCGATTTGCGCTTGCAGTCCGTCCATTATAAATTTTGACATAAGAATGCTTTCCGTTGTGAATTCCTCTTCCATCATTGAATTGAGGATAGGAAAAAGCGTTTTATCTTCTGTTGCACTGTCTTTATTTAAAACGGTGCGTCTATATCCTGGAGAAAGATACCAAACCTCATAGCCGCTCGCCTTGCTGTCCAAAGACGCATTTGCATGTATTGAAACATACAGAACTGCTTCATTTTCCGACAGCTTAACGCCATTTGCAATGTCTGTCCTTTCTGCCAAAGTCAAAAATTTGTCATCGGAGCGCGTCATAATTATTTTTTTATCGGGATATGATGAGCGTAATTTATCATACAGTTTTTTCCCAACAGAAAGAACAACTTTTTTTTCTTGAACGTTTATATTCTTCCCATTGACTTTGAAATTTCCCTGTGCGCCAGGATCTTTTCCGCCATGTCCGGGATCTATCAATATTGCGCCGATTTTAAACCCTGTTCCATCCTTTTTTTGACTAAAACTTTCTTCGGCAAAATCCATAAATTGTTTGCTCACTGTTATAATTCCGTTTTCAATTGTTGGTGCGTCCGTATATGCAATGGTAAAATTATCTAGCAAAACAAGGGGGTCTCCAGGTCTGAAAGTGAGTTGGTGTCCATTTTTTTCAAGAAGTCCCGTAAACGAAAGGCTGTCCCAATAAACGGTAATTCCAGAAGCAAGGGATTGTTCAAGCAGGGATTGTTTTTCGACTTCAGATTGAGAAACCGCTGAAAAAACAGAATAGAGGACAATCATAATATAAATAACAAATTTTCTAACTTTCATATACATTTTTATCGGAAGAAGAATGAGAAAAATAAGGAAGTGAACCGTATTTTAGAGAGATTTCGGAACTGTTTTTGAATCAGAAAAATACACTGCTCCTTGAATCCCCCCTCGAAGAAGAGCGTTCCAAAAGTCAAATGCATTCAATTCGGGATGACGACGACATATTTTATCAAAAAGACGGGCGGTTTCCAAAATGGAAAGACCGTTCCAATCCTTTGAGTCTGACTCCACAATATTTTTTAATCCTGCACACAGATTTTTTAATATACTTGTGTTTTCCTTTATTATTCCGCACAGTCCAATCGTTTTTAATGCAAGATATTCAGGGAACGCCATTGGTGGAAAACTGTTTTCTTCTGAAGAATGCAAAAATGCATCCGTGCGCGCATTGCAAGGTTCTAGGCGGATAAACACTTTTTTTCTTGCGCGCACTGCAAAATCGATCGCTTTGCGGTAATTTTTAGAAAGTGAAATGATATTTCCACATTTTTCAACATTATTATGCGGAAAGTCCACTTCATCGCCACAGGATATGGGGCGCGGGAAAACATTTTTTATGCAAGGAGTGGCGGAAACCTTTTTCAGCCCTGAAATTGACTGTATTTTTCCAGGAATTGAAATCCACGCCCGTTCGGCACTTGTTTTTTTAGATGGAATTTCAAAAAGTTCAAAAGGCTTTTCATACTGTGCAGAATATGCATGCGGCGCATACAAAACGGGCTTTCTTTCTTTCAAAAGAGCGCGCGGCATTTTTCCAGAAGCAATTAAAAGCGCATTTTCCGTCAAATCAAACGATGCGGCATAAGGAAATGTCCATCCTGACATATAGCCGCCTGAAAGACGTGCTGCAATTTCTCCAATTTTCGGACCGTCCTTTGTGTATTTTATATCCGCCTTTGCCGCGCCTTGCGTAAGCCCCAGCGACTTCACCCCCAATGCAAACGCCGCAATTAACTCAAGCCGCTTTTTTTCATCAAGAACGGCAGGCATAGTGTGTCCCATTTCTATAAAATACGGCGGATAATAAATATGTCTGTCTGCAAACCCCGTGATTGTCATTGTGCCGTTGTAAATCAATGCATCTATTGAATATTCATCTCCTGTCATAAATTCTTCAAGTATTACCGTTTTTGAACGTGAATTTTCGGCGGCTTCCATCACAGAACTATACACTTCGTCTTTATTGCGAACAATGCGACAGCCTCGCGCCCCCATATTGTCTACAGGCTTTACAACGCAGGGAAACCCTATTTTTTCAGCACAGCATACAGCGTTTTTTTCAGAAATTTCTCCAGAAAGAACAAGAAACACTGGAGAGGGAACTCCGTTTTTTTCAAAGCACATTCGCATTCGAGCTTTGTCGCTCGCATTTAAAGCAGATTCAAAACTATGGCACGGAAGATGTAATTTTTCCGCCGCATAAGAAACAGACGCAGAAAAATCGGTGCCGCTCGTAAAAATCCCAACGAGATTTTCGGTTTGTGACAATTGTTTTGCATATTCAAAAATGCCTTCCCTGTCCTTTAAGTCAATTTGCGAAAAGGTATCAGCATATTTTATAGATTCAGCGGCGGGATTTGCGTCAACCACAAAGGTTTTCAACGAATTTTTCTTTGCGGCAAGAATGGCGGGCTTTTGCATAAGACCTGCGCCTAAAATTAACACACTTTCTTTTTTCATAACTCCCTTAATTATATACTATTTGACGATTTTGTGTCATTCTCTTCAATTGTTTATATAAAAGCAAACTCGTAATACGAGGCGAAACGGATTGCAGAAGCCGCAAAGAAATAGCGAGTTTCGGAAGAAACTCGCCATTAAAACAGGCAACTCAATTTTAGTTGCCTGTTTTAAACCTTCCTTATTTTTCAGCAATGAGCGAATTGTCAAATTCGGGAGTTGCTGAAAACGTCATTTTGCAACGAAGTGAAAAATGACAATAAATAAGCGAGTTTCGGAAGAAACTCGCCATTAAAACAGGCAACTCAATTTTAGTTGCCTGTTTTAAACCTTCCTTAATTTTCAGCAATGAAAAAAGTTTCAACTTTTGAATTGCTGAAAAAGCGATTTCGTAACGAAGTGCATTCGCAACAAGCGCGCAGCGCGAAGTTTCAAGCAGAAATCGCAGTTGATAAGCGAGTTTTGAAANAAACTCGCCATTAAAACAGGCAACTCAATTTTAGTTGCCTGTTTTAAACCTTCTTTTTCGTGCGTTCATCTTCGCCACACTTCTTGGCTTTTATAGTTCTTTCACCTTTCGCAGATATATTTCAAAGGTGTCTCCCCACTGTAAAAAACGACTTTTNACANTATAAAAGTTGTATAGTGCACTCCCCTTCTTCCAGTCGTGTTTTTTTACAAGAGGAAACCGTTCNGCGTGATGTCCTGTTGAAACGATTTTTAAAACATGAAAGCCAAATCTTTGCAAAATTTTTGAACATTTTGAAGGCTCCCATATACTGTAATGATCAGCAGGNCTGTTTTCAAAAAAGGNGTGTCGATTTGCTCGAGCCGAAATTCCTTGTGCAGAGGGGGTTGAAAAAGCAAAAATGCCGTCTTTTTTTAGAATCTTATTCACTTTTTTTAAAACCGTTGACAAATCAAAAAAATGTTCTATCACATACCACATAGTCACTGCATCAAACTGATTTATGCCAAANGAAATGCTTGGATCAAAATCAGGAAAATCAGANTGCACTGCAGAAAAAAGCAATGTATTTTGTACATATTCTANCGCATCGCTTGAAATGTCAGTTCCAAAAACCTGCCACCCGCTCTCCTTCGCTGCCGACAAAAAAGGACCGTATGCGCATCCTATGTCAAGCACAGTCGGTTTTGTATATTTGTTCTTTTTTGAATACAAAGAGATATACATCATTCTGTGAAGTGACGTTTTTTTAATGGAGTCAAAATCTTCAAGATATGTTTTACCATACTGTTTTTTATAGTCCTCTGTAAAATATTCCTTTTGATATGCTTTCTCCGCCCCGTCAATTGTCCAAGAAATATATATGAGGGAACATGTTTGACACCTTCTAAACGTTCTTGATTCCGTTCGTTCCACAATTTCGTCAACCTTAGTTTGCTCAACTCCGCATAGAGGACAGGCAAGCCGTCTTCCATGCGAAAGTTGTTTTATATATGCTCCAAGTGGTTTTTCCATGTCATTGGATATGCATTTTGGCATAAGGTTTACCGAGTTTGAAAAACGTCGTGTATCAAATGACGCGGAAAGATCTTTTCGCGAAAGGCAAAAGAAACCATGTTTTTTAGCAAGATTTTCATGCAGTTTTGATGTTGGAAGTAAAATCACNGCNCAGCCTGCACTAAGTGCTTCAAATGCAGTAAGTCCATAGTGAGTTGCAACAAGNTCAAATTCAAAAAGAGATTCCTTTAAATTGGGAACTGTTTCTATAAAATTGATTTTTTCAGAGAGTGTGGAATTGGTAGAACGTGCAAAAGCGTCTTTTGAAAGGATCGCCGTAACTTCGCATCCACCCTTTGAAAAATATTCAGCAACAAGNNTNGTTAAATTCGCAGGATCTTCCCCCCCTATAGTCACAAGCACTTTTTTTATCGGAAAATTCCAAACGTTTTTTCTATTTTTGGGCTTTTCCATGAAGTCGGGAACAGAAAGGTTTGNAGGTCTTTTTAAATGATACGATGGAATGATGTCGAGCAAAAAATCGCTGTAGTCCGTGAAATCGGAGCCTTCATCTATTGACGCAAGCCTTGACACAGTGCGAATTTTTNTTGCCTCNTCTTNTTCCATGCTGAATAAATCAGTGACAATAAGTGAAAATTCATTTTTTTCAGGAAAANTGCGTATAATTTGATAGTCTTTCAGACCGTTTGTTTGTTCTTGATATTCTTTTAAAATAGAATCCGTTTCTTCAAGGTNGTAGTCCTTTGGAATGTACACAAATCCGCCAGTGTCGCACGCCGCCTTTAAGCAACGGCGCAAATGCCCCGTTCCACGCCCNTTTTTTACAGACGGAATAAAAAGAATAGCATCGTGAACGGAGGAATCCTTTATCGCAGATACAATCTCTTCCGTTNTGTACGGCGCATTCGGCATTTCACCACCCGAAAGTTTTGCAACAATTGCAAGAGAACGTCTAAAATCCGAGGCGGTATCTATAGTGGTGCGNTAATCTGGATAAAAAAAACGTGCTGGTGCGCGGTAAAAAAGAGAGGTAAACNTATCCTTGTGGTTATAAAGCGCGGGGCCAACATGCTCATGGTCAAATGCATCACTTGTAAGATGACGNGCCTTCAAAAGTGANTCTGCGCTGAAAATCTCCACGCCCGAACCATGA
Organism: Treponema sp.; assembly: GCA_014803985.1. Lineage (GTDB taxonomy): Bacteria > Spirochaetota > Spirochaetia > Treponematales > Treponemataceae > Treponema_D. Next base: position 81,073 of record JAAVAO010000013.1, on the reverse strand, counting down.
GGAAGCCCTGTCCATGTCATATAATCGCATTTTGAACGCTCTGACTGGCGCGAAAACTCTTCGCATAACAATTGAGCCGCCTCATAAAACAAAAATGGATTGTCTGCGGTGGCACGAAGTACAGTCTTGCAGTTAAGTTTTTCAATTAAAAGACAGTATCGCTCCAAAACATCTTCAAGAGGACCTTTAAATATGTTCCATCCACATCGTTCTGCAACAGGCTTTAAAGTGTCGTAGGATTCTTCATCTGTGGCAACNTAGTACCATTTTGCGCGCACTGTTTTCATAGCATTGAGAGTCCATTCAAGAACAGGATGTCCTCCAAGAAGNTTCANAGCCTTTCCTGGAAGGCGTGAGGAAGAAAGTCTACACTGTANNATTACGGCAAGTTTTTCCGAAATATGCGTCATTTTTTTCTCATCCAATTTTCAATCAACCCTTGTGCATCAGTTTTAAATCTATATTTATTTATGTCAACCCACTTTTCTGCGTCTTTAAAAAGCGCAAGTCCCTCAAAAAATCCGCACGCTGAATGCAACTTGAAATTCAAAAACGATGATGAAGGCACAAATCCATGGTCATCNTTGAATTTGGGAAGGATATTTTTCAAGTAAAAATATAAGTAAGAATAATCTCTCGTTGTGTCTGTAATTTCCCTTTCAGTGTCATAAGCAAATATAAGCGCACTTGAAATGGTAATTTGCTCACCCCAAAGCCACGCCCTTACAGAAAGATCTGCATTCTGCCAATAGGGGGAAAGAATTCTATAATCATAACCACCGAGGCTAATAAATTTTTCACGGTTGAAAAAGCCAATAAAATCTGTTGTGTGAAGGGTTGGAATGCCATCAAGGATAAAACTGTGTTCNGAAAGCAAAAAGTGTCCCTTTTTTGACTCGGGAATAAANTGNATTGGAATAAATTGATTGTCCTTATTCACAAGGCGAGGAACAATACAGTAGTTTTTAGTGCGTATAAAGTTTTCCGCAACATTTTGCAAAAGTAAATTTCCCGTTATTTTCATACAGCCACGAACGACTAAAAAATACTCCGTGTCGATTTCTTCCACGCAAAGGTTTATCAATTCGCCAATCGTAGACTCTTCAAGNGGAATAACAAACTTTACNTTTGGNTATTGACGAGAAATCCCATCGATATTAAAACTGTATTTTGAAAGCTCNGCCCATACAATTGATTTAAAGCCGCAAGAAATCAATTTTTTAATAGTTTGAATGTGACTTTGAATTCCACTGTCATTTATCATAATTACAGTAACATTCAGTTTGAAATCTTTTGTGTATTGAGAGCCACCCAAAACAGTTCTTTTTATCTGATGNTCATTAAAAGTTAAAGGTATAGTATTCATCGCACTTTCCGCATTTTTCACAATATATATTGTTGATATGATTTTTCAACTCATCGTCAAATGTATGCCAAATTTCCAAAAGATCATCGGTAAATACATTGCCACAAACACATTCGTCCAAACATTCACGGCACAGTGGAACATNTCCATTTATCAAAACGGTTATGTCGCGCCGAATATGCCAGCAAGGATTTCTTTCAAGCGGAGACAAATCTGCAACTTTATAATCTGGAAGTGTTTTGCAAAACGAGCTGTATTTTTGAATGATCACATTTCCATCGCTTGCATTACTTTTATTGCTCCACGTCCTATAGAATTGTTCAAGTTCCTCTTCATTTTGATTCATACGCATAAACTGCGGGTAAACAGAATGAGGGAAATATTTTTGCAAGATAGAAATTGCTTCAACGGCGCAAGAAAAATTGTTTGAGACAAGAGCGGTGTCATCAATGGGNTGTATTTTTNCATATATTTTATCTGANACCGCATCGACTTTCACTATCCAAAGGATTTTTTCAAAGTAATCGGTTAGCCCTCTTCTTTCACTTGCATTGTCTACAATCGCCTTGATTCTTTCACACAGATTTTCAGTTACATTCAATCCATCAGTTTCAATTAAAAGACGAAAATTTGNGTGCGTAAAAACAGCATCAACAAATTCGATAAAATCAGGATGCAATAGCGGCTCTCCAAAGCCTGAAAGATTTATGACAGCACAATCAGACAGTTTTTCAATTTTTTNAAGGAGAGATGTAAAATCCTCTTTTTTCATACATTCATTCGATGTGTAAGACTGCATTTTTTTNGGAATGTACAGACAGTCAGATGATGATTTCTTTGAAATTTGAATATCGTAGTAAAATGGTAGCGTCTTTAAAATCCGTGGATTTTCACTCGCTTTTTTTGCAAGAAAGTCCGCATCTTTTGAATGGAGAGAAGAATCGCTGGATTTTGAAGAGGCAGAATCCGCTAACGATTTTATACATTCAAAAAGTTCTATGCACGCATTTTTTTCGGCTGGGCATGCGCAGTCAAATTTCATTCTAAACATTCGTGCATCAAAAGTGGAAAGAACAGTTTCAACTTCAAACGAATTGATGTCCGTTTTAATCAAGTCAAAAATACTGGTGCGAGAAATGCGTTTCTCNCCTTCATCTTTTTGAATTGTAGCGGCAAGATTTGAGAGGATTTGAGCCGCGCCAGAATCTAATGCCTCTGGTGCAAATCCATACGGATAGCCTTCTGCAAAAGTGTACTCTGCAAGATAGTTTGTGTGGTATTCAAGAACGGTTTTTGTGAGCTCATCATTTAAAAACGGCGTGTCTGCATAGGAATATAAAATGACGTTTGCATTTTTTTCATTNGCAAGCTGTGCAATTGNGCCGAGCAAAGATTTTGTTGTAAAGTCGTCAAGAAGCGTTATGTTTTTTTCTGGAATTTTTGAAACGAAATCCATATCTTCACGAGAAGCAAGAATTGAAATTTCATCACCAAAACGCTTTGCCCATTCAAGTGCAAAATCAAATGAAGACTTGCCATCAAAGCATTTATCAAATATGTTGAGGCTGCGAAAATCCGCACATAAAATTACAAGAGTTTTCATCATTTTANTATCGGCAAANTNTCACATTTTCATTAACAATACAAATCATCATTAAAGCCTTGCGCAACCTGTCTTGAAAATCTTGGAAGTAATATATAAAATGGTATTTATGGATTCTTTGTTTCAGTCAAACAAAATTTTTACCGTTTCCGAAATAAACGGAGTAATTAAGGAAATACTTGAAGGCTCGTTTCCACAGATTACTATCGAGGGTGAAATTTCAAACTACAGACCTAACTCCTCTGGACACCTTTATTTTTGTTTAAAGGATTCTTCTTCTGTGATAAGCGCAGTTATGTTTAAATATTCTGCACTACAGTTGGATTTTGTTGTAAAAGATGGCGTAAAAGTGCAAGCGACTGGCAAAATCGGAGTTTATGGACCTCAAGGGAAGTATCAACTGGTAATTTCACGAATGACTGTTGCTGGTGAAGGCGCGATTTTACAAATGATTGAGGAGCGGAAAAGGAAACTTGCCGCCGAGGGACTTTTTTCAGCNGAAAGAAAGCGTGCGCTCCCCTATTTTCCACNCACGATAGGAGTTGTAACAAGTCCAACGGGAGCGGCATTGCGTGATATTCTCCAAATTACAAAACGNCGCAATAAATGCGTTTCGGTTGTTGTGCTTCCAACAGTAGTTCAAGGTGACGGGGCTGCGGAAAATATCGCAAGGCAAATAAGAAATGCAAACAATGCNCACTTATGNGATGTCTTGATCGTTGGCAGAGGGGGCGGCTCTCTTGAAGACTTGCTTCCGTTTAGCGAAGAAATTGTTGTGCGTGAAATAGCAAAAAGTGCCATTCCTGTTGTATCTGCGGTGGGACATGAAATTGACTGGAGTTTAAGTGATTATGCGGCAGACAAACGAGCCCCCACTCCATCCGCTGCGGCAGAACTGTGTGTTCCNCTTTTTAGCGATATAGTCCANACNNTANGCTTTTATAAAAACGAACTATATAGCAACATACTATCAAGAGTTGAAAAGATGAGGCTTNCGGTTGGAAAATTCACTCCTGAAAATCTAGAACTGCAACTTCGTGCAATTGAGGGGCCACTTTTAATCAGATTTGACAATGCAAAGGAAAATATGTTCAATGGCATTATGCAAAAAATTACAGACACTAAAAGGCGGATTGAAAATTGCACGACTATTCTAGAAAATTCAAGCCCGCAAACGATTTTAAATCGAGGATATTCAATGGTTCGCATCAAGGGAAGCAAAAAAATTGTAAGAACGAGTGATGATATACAAATCGGGGAAGAAATTGAAATTTTCCCTGNAAAAGGAAGGATAACGGCGGTAGTCAAAGATACAGAATGCACTGAAGACAAGATATAATTTTTTTTACTAATAGGCAGTTAAAATGGTGTTGCTTTTTAACTGCAACTAGAAGAATGTTCTTACTGGAGGCGAAAGTTGAGGAATTAAAAGTAGAAGAACAATGTATCTTCCACCACTGCAACTGGAAGAATGTTTTTTATATGTTAAAAACTAATGAACGAAATATGGAGGCGATATAATGAAAAATTTTGAAGAAAACTTATCACGACTTGAACAGTTGACACAAGATATTAAGAGAAGCGACATAAGCATTGAGGACGCTTTAAAGGATTTTGAAGAGGGCATAAAATTAAGCCGGGGAATGGAAAAGGAAATCGACAGAATTGAAGGAAGAATTCAACAGTTGATGAATAATCCAGAGCCGGAAAAAGGCGTTGAAGCGGAGTTNGATTTGTTTACAGACGTGGGAACTGAAGGTTCTTCAGGAATTCCTGCAAGTGGAACACGCCAATGAGCATAGCAAATCCCGTAAAGCAGCTCAACGCTGAAATNGCTCGAAAAATTGCAGCGGGAGAAGTGATAGACCGCCCAAATGCAATTGTCCGNGAACTNATGGACAATGCAATAGACTCNGGNGCAAATGCTATNACAGTNGAAATAAGTGGCGGCGGNATAGANAAAATNCGCATNGTGGACAATGGNTGCGGAATGACACGNGAAGANCTCGCCNNNTGCGCNCGTCCGCATGCAACAAGTAAAATTGCAANCGAAAANGANCTNTTGCATTTAACAACNCTTGGATTTCGAGGCGAGGCNCTTTCTTCCATATCTGCNGTNTGTCGNCTTTCAATAACATCTNGCGGATANAAAATGCGTGCATCTGTTCTNGAAGATCACAGTATCGANCCGAGCGCNCCTTTGACAGGAACTATTGTNCAAGCAGAAGGACTTTTTGAAAATTTCCCCGCACGGAGAGTCTTTTTAAAAAGAGCGGCAAGCGAGGGGGTTTTATGCAAAAATACGTTTGTCGAAAAAGCTCTTCCAAACCCNGAAAGAGCATTTCGATTTGTTTCAGATGGAAGCATAAAGTTAGATTTGCCTCAAGGACAAACATTGATAGAGCGGTTTGTGCGCGCTTATGAATTAAAGGAATCACCCTCGCTTTTTTATGAAATTTCAGGAAGAGCCTCCACACAAGAAAACCCCGACTGGAGCTTTAAAGTGGTAATTGGAGAGCCAGGAGTTTTCCGCACAAACAAAAAGGACATTCTCATATTTGTAAANGGCAGACGAATCACGGAATTTTCACTGGTTCAAGCAATTGAATATGGCGGACGAGGCTATTTTCCAAACGGAACGTTTCCAGTCGCCGCCGCATTTATCACCGTTTCTCCCGATTTGATCGACTTTAATATTCATCCTGCAAAAAAAGANGCAAGATTCAAGGATATATCGTCTTTGCACCACGGACTTAGTATGACAGTGAAAAAATTCTTTGCGTCATACACAAATAAAACAATGAAAGAATGCCTCAAGGATGAAAAAGAAGAGAAAACAACCAATACATCTTCATCGCTTTCTTTGTTTCACTCCAATGCTCAAACAAAATCTCCTGAAAAACTTGCAGATGAAGCACTGGATAATCTCTTTGTTGCAGAGTCTCCTGCACNCAAAACCTATTTTCAACGTGAACAGTATTTTCAGAGGGAAAAATACTCCCCCTCTTCAATTCCNGGATGGAAAGGGGGCGCAAAAATCCATGAACGGTACACCATAGATCACACAAAATCTTCTTCTGTTCCAGTTGCTTCTGTTTCCTCTGGAAACGCCGAGCGAGCAAATGCCACNAAAGAATTTATTGAAGCGGTCATACATGCTTACAATGATCATGAAACACAAAGTGAGTGCGATGCACAGATTGANCAAACGGAAAAACCGATTGAAAATGCGGATAAAAATACGTCTTCCTCTTCGACCTTTCACTTTTTAGGGAGTGCATTAGGAACATTTCTTGTGGCGGAAAAAGAAAACACTCTTTATATCATTGACAANCATGCAGCGGATGAACGTTATATATTTGATCAAATTATGCGAGAACAGGGAAAACGCCAAAATCTTCTCCTGCCCTATATNGTTGAAACAAAAAATCAGGGTGAAGACGACTATNTGGAGACAATAAAATGTGAACTTTCCAAAATTGGCTTTGAATGTGAAAACAAGGGGGAAGGAAGATGGGAATTTTCGTCATTGAATGAACGCTGGAANGGAACAGAACGAGAGCTTGCCCATGATTTGCTTGACAAACGAGTTNATCCAAAGGATTTAATATATTCAGTGGCGGCAATGACTGCGTGCAAGGCGGCAGTAAAAGACGGCTGGACATTGCTTGACACAACGGCAGAAGAAATTGCACGGCGCGCCTTGGAACTCCCTGATCCACACTGCCCTCACGGTCGTCCAGTTTTCACGGTATTAACACGAGAGAGACTTTTTGAATTGGTAAGACGAACATAAAAAACANCGCCTTTGACGCAAANCAAATCGAATCAGCAACATTTTGAAGTTTTCCGTTCTGTTTTTTCCCNCTTGCGTTTGACAGAATGGCTGTAATACTTTAGAATTTGTCTATGTTTACNTTTAACAAATGCCTAGTGAAATCATGCCCAAACGATGCTGTTTCCATAATTGATAAAAACGGCAAAATTGCTGACACAAAAACATACTGCATTAACCACATTCCTAATCCGGCAAAAATTCAAGCGGATATATACAAATACATACGGGAACACGATTCCATAACTGGCTTGAATGTTTATGGACTGTCCTTTAAGAATCTTGACATTTCAAATAAAAAATTTTGGGGCTGTAATTTTATGCACTGCGCTTTTTCAAAAGTACACATAGAGGATTGCAGAATTTTTATGTCGATATTCGACTTCTCGTTTTTAAGCGACTGTATGTTTTTAAATAGCACACTGCAATTTTCATCATTTGCAAATTGCCAAATCTCACATTCGCTTTTTAATGATGGAGAGATTATAAAAAACAATTTTAACGGAATCCAAGCCAAGCAGTCGTCTTTTGATAATTCAAACCTGTATAANTCTCGATTTTTATGCGCAAATATAGAGAATACATCATTCAGGAACTGCAACCTCGTAAAAACAGACTTTTGTAACAGCAGATTGGAGAACGTTTCATTTAAACTGTCAGAGACAAAGGTGGCTGTTTTTGACACAGCAGGAAGTACAACGCAAAAAGATTTGAACGGAAGAGAAAGAATACTCATGGTGGAAAAATAATTCAAGCACCTCACAAAATGGAGAACAAATGTTAATATACTACTTTATAAATAAAAATGGATTTTCAAACTGTTATATAATCGCAAACGAACGAACAAAAGAGACGATTATCATCGACCCGAGTGATATAACAGAAGATATAATAAACACATTGGAAAGTAATTCCTTCCATCTCTCTTCTGTTCTNGTNACCCANAANCATAAAACTCATATTCAAGGAATAAAGATTCTAACTAAAATATATTCTCCAAAGATTTTCGGAGCAGACTGGGAAATAGAAGGAAAGCGAACAATCTTTCTTGCAGGAGAAGGAAAAATAAAGACCGCAGGACTTANTGTACATTATATGTTAGTTTCAGGTCACAGTTCAGATTCAATGATTTACAAAATCGGAAATGCTCTTTTTATCGGAGATGTGCTTTCAGCAGGAAAAATCGGAAGCACAAACTCAAGTTACTCCAAGTATGAGCTCTGTACAAATATAACACAAAAAATACTTTCGCAACAGGACAACACAATTATGTTCCCAGGNCATGGACCTCCAACAACTGTTGAGTCAGAGAAACAGTTCAACTATATAGCAGAAGCGCATTCAGACAAAAAAGACTTATACTTAAAACGTAATAATGGGGGGGGGGTACAGTAACTAACTCAAACAAAAAAANCGAAAAACCTACCTGATTATAAGTGAGACTCTGCCGCAGTTTAAACCCCATCTGTCAAAGACATACGAATCAAATATTTTTGCCGCGTCTTCAAAGGCTCNCCCCTCTGTTCTTTTTACATAATTACAGAGGTTGGGNATTGCCTTGTTCACAGAGGNAAAAGATGCAAAGCGCAAAAAGTATGCTGAAACGGCAGAAATCGGCTGNTGCATTATATACGCCATAAATTCATTGTGCATAAGGACTTCATCGCTCGTGTCATAACCAAGCGTTTTTTGAGAAGTCCAATACCCTTTTATAAAATCAACGGCTTGAGAATCAATTGTGTAATAAATTGCCGCTGAATAATTTCTAAAGTCTTCATCTGTAAAGAAAAGTCCGTGCCAAACTTCATGGGCGGAAAGAGAGTGTCTCAAATAGGGAGCGGATTCTTGTGAAATTGAAACAACNGCTCCATTTCCTGGCGAGTATCCATTTCCATTGCGAAACAGTATTTTATTTTTAAGGAGTATTTCTCGTAAAATTTTNTCTTTATCGTTCATTTGAACAGTGGACTTTTCAAGCGCGGTAAAAAATTCAGCAAGCTTCTCTGAAGAATAATCATGGGCGTTGTAGCCGTGCATATTTCCTAGTTCTGCATCGGAAAGGATTCTTCCTTTAAAGCCTGCCTTTTCCACAAAGAACGCCAAGCGTCTAAAAAAATCCGCTTGCACGGTGTAATCCTTTGTGTCAAAAAAAAGAATGTTTGGAAATCTATCCCACGCATACAGTTCGTAATCTGAAACGCGCCACAAAGATTTTTGACTTTTTATTATAAGACCAGGATCAGACAGCAACGGAAAAACGACTTTCGTTCCATTTTGTGGAATGCAGTTCAAGTCATTTGCCGACATAATACATCGCACAATAGAAACGTCATTATTGGGAATTTCCACGCGACTAAACGGAAATGACAAATTTTCTGTTTGCATAACCAATGAATAGTCGCCTTTTGCTCGATGCAAAGTCAAAATTTCTCCGCCCATATTCAATTTTTGGCTTGCAGGTTGTTCAGTTTCCGCCCCATTGTCACTGTCATTTGAAAATCTCATCTCAATTTTTGGCATAACAGCATAAGATGAATTTCTCACAGGAAAAACCATAGAGGCTCCAGAAAAATCAACGTCCTTGAGAGATCCAAATACTCCGCCATTCGGACACACGCCNTAAAAGGGAATTGCATTTGAAATGTCAAATCCAATTTTTGCCTTTATAGCCCGAATAACATGCACCCGAATCGGAAGCGATGAATAGATCATAACACCTTCAGGAATATGTTCAGGCGCNAGATTTTTTTCAAGNGCAAGAGCATTTTCAAAATACACATATTTTTCTTCATCGTTGCTTGCAGCAAAGACACGCAAATCAGTTCCAGAAAGAATTCTTTCCCCCAATNTTTTAGAGAGTTTTCCCTTNTCATTAAAATCATTCTTACATAAAAAGCCCATATAGAATGCTTGATTTTCATTCAAAATGGCAGCAAGTTGTCGATTTGAAAAAGTTTTCACCATAACGACAGCAGAAATTGAAACGGCATCATTTTCGTTGTAAAATGTCATTAAACGCTTTTTCTGTGCATTGGTAAATTTATAAAAGATATAGCCGGGCTTTGAAAGCCGTGAATGAACTGCCTGAGAATTCAACGCCAATAGCGAATCNCCTGTTTCTTCTCCTTCAACTTGAAACAGAGACGAAGAGTATTTTACCGATGTAAAATGAAACACTATAATTGCTGCATCGGCAAGCACAAGAAATAAGCCTGTAATTATAAATATCTTTAAAGATAATTTTTGCGCCATAAAAAATGTATATGGACGNCTTTGTTTTATCTGTATCTTCATACGCATATCCTACAGTTAAGGTACAGTAGAAAAGCTNCTTTTGGCAATTTTTTCTACTGTGCCAACGAGTTCTATCATCGCTATAATAGCACAACGATNGAACATTGCATTTTCAAAGGAATCTCTAAAAATTTTGGTGTTTAGAGGTTCCCTTAATTACCAAAAATTGCAATTTTCCCAAAATCACTTTATTATATTTGTATGCAAAAAGCAATTACATTTCACCCGAATCAAACTATAATGCTCATAAAGGAACAAAAACGACTTATCCATATTCTTAATTCTATGGGAGGAGTTATATTTCCCGTCCACCCGCTCTGGATTTTTCTAACAGNCCCAGAATTTGAAATGCTTTCTCAAAAAGAAATCGCAACTTTTATAAAAAGCCTAAAAATTGAAGGAGCATCTNTTTGTGACAGCCATCTCGTGTTTCCCGTTAAAATNATGACATACAACAACACACTCATCAAAGAAAAACTCGTTGCCGCCCGTATAAAAAAGATGCCATCTACTCCCGCTATAACAAATGATTTTTCAATAGAATGCACGATTTTTAAAATATCAGAAGCACTTCATAATGAAATTTCTCATTCATATACATTATGGAATCCTATTTGGCATAAAACAAGACACTAGTCGTTTATCATGTGTTGTTGAAAACGATGCTCCATAGTACATAAGCGAGTTNNNAAAAAAACTCACGCAGCAAAGTGACAAAGCAAGATTGCTACTATTNCGGTTGTCTATTTTAAACCTTTCAAATTACTCCATAATTTCAGACCCTCTGTCCATGGCAGTGAGTCCTGTTTTCACATATTCCAAAACGTTATAGGGTTCAAGCAAACGAATTAAACTTTTAATTTTATCCTCGCTACCAGTAGCCTCGATAATCATTGACTGAGTGTCAACATCAACAATATGNCCTCGATAAATTTCACAAACACTCATCAATGCCGCACGATTGGCATCAGTGGCTTCTACCTTTATTAACGCCATTTCACGCTGTGTGGACTTTCCTTTTTTCAAATGCTTGATNGAAATGACTTCCACCAACTTTGAAAGTTGCTTTTCAATTTGTTCAAGTACATATTCATCGCCATTCACAACAATAGTCATTCGCGATTGTCCTTTCACATTTGTTTCACAAACCGTCAGAGAGTCTATATTAAAACCCCTTCTGCTAAAAAGCCCTGAAACACGACTTAAAACACCAGCGTGATTTTCCACCAAAACAGACAAAACAAACTTTTCCATAGTGAATCCTCAATTTTTTATTTTAATAGGAGAAGTCAAACTATTTGCAATTTTTATGCAGTATAAAATGCAAAAATCCTGCAAACGTTTTTACCCAAAACCTCATCTCTTATCTTTCAGGATTGAACGAAACTGTTCTTAAAATATCTCCGAAAACTCCTGCCGCAGTAACTCCCGCCCCTGCTCCATAACCGCGAACAGTAAGGGGAATCGGCTGATAGCGTTCTGTGTAAAAAACAAATGCATTTTCTCCNCCTCNCACACCATACAGCGGATCATCTTGCCCNACTTCCATTATTCCAACGCTTGCCATGCCGTCCTTGATTGTTGCACCCATTCNCAAAACCTTGCCTTGTTTTTTCAAGTCATCAATTTTCTTTGCAAAATAGTCATCAACTTCAGGAAGTTTTTTCAAAAATTCGTCAACCGTGCCGCTCGAATCAAAATTTTCAGGGAACACCTTGTACATTTTTATGTCGTCAAGNTCAATTTCAATGCCACTTTCACGAGCAATAATTAACGCTTTTCTAGCAACATCCATTCCATTNAAATCATCTCGAGGATCTGGCTCTGTATATCGCAACTCCTTCGCCTCAAGAACAGCCCTGCTGAACGGAACTCCNTCNTCAAGTTTTCCAAAAATATAGGAAAGAGAGCCGGACATAATTCCGTTGAAACTCACCAGTTTATCACCCGATTTATACAGGTTTTGCAACGTATCAATAATCGGAAGCCCCGCCCCGACATTTGTTTCATATAAAAAGCGGCGATGCATTTTGTTGGCGGTATGACGAAGCATTTTATAAAATTCTATATTTTTAGAATTTGCCCGTTTATTTGGCGTTGCAATGGACATTCCCGCCTTTAAAATATCAAGGTATCTATCTGGCAAATCATAACTTGCAGTGCAGTCAACAAACACAGGATTAAGAGGCTTTTTTTCCTTGACAAATGTAATAATTGCATCAACATTTTCAGGACCAAAGGGATACTGTGGCTTTTTCATATCTTCACGCCACGTGTCAAGATTCAATCCATCTTCATTTAAGTTCATTCCATCAATCGTTGTTATAGCAAGAACTTTTATGTCAACATTTTGCTCCAANAGTTTTTTTTGTTGATCTCGAATTTGGTCTATCAGCGTGCCNCCAATTGTTCCAGCCCCAAATGCAAACACTTCAATTGATTGCGCTGTATTGAAGAAAAATCTATGCACTGCGCGAACTGCTGTATCAGCCTCATCACCTCCGATGACAGAGGAAATGCACCGTTCCGAAGAGCCTTGTGCAATTGCAAAAATATTTATATCTTGGCTGGAAAGTGCATTCATAAATTTAGATGCAACNCCACGATTGGAAATCATTCCGTCTCCCACAACGCTTACAATTGCGCAATGGCGGCGCACNTCAACTTCGTCAAGAATCCGCTCTCGAATTTCAAGTTCAAATTCCTTTGAAACTGCGTCAAAAACTAAATCAGTTTCCTTNTCNCGNACNCAGAAAGAAATGGTGTATTCNCTTGAAGATTGNGTGATNAGCAGNACAGANCATTTTACCGCNCCAACNGCACTNAAAATACGNCTTGCCATGCCGCTTCGTCCGCGCATACCAGTTCCACCAACGGAAATCATACTCACNTTTTTNAGNCTTGAAATTCCGCAAATTGAAAATTGAGCGCGNCTTTCAAANGGACCTTTTGCAATTCNTGTTCCTCTTGATGAAGGATTATGNCTNTTTAANGACCANGCTTCAATTCCCCNNGCNTGAAGNGGAGCAAGTGTTTTTGGATGCAACACTTTTGAGCCAAAGAAAGAAAGTTCCATCGCCTCTTCATAACTCATATCGTTTACAACAATCGCATCCTTAACAACATGTGGATCAGCCGTGAAAACTCCATCAACATCAGTCCAGAATTCAACTCGTTTTGCAGTAAGCGAAAAACCTAAAATGCTTGCAGAAAAATCAGAGCCGTTTCGTCCCAAAAGNCCCATGCAATCTTTTTTGCCAGTGCCACCGTTCCAAGANCAAATAAAACCAGGAAAGAGNAAAATATGCGTATCATCATATTCTCCGCCATCACGATACGGCTTGCAAGCCTCTTCGCATCGGGCATAATCTGCCTCCCCTTCCTTTTGATTTCCTGTAGTAAAAANAAAGTTTCTTGAGTCTAAAAATTGAACGGAGAGTCCTTTTGCAACCAAAACCTCGTTCATTATCGCACTTGAAAGCAACTCCCCTGTTCCCATAATTCGGCAATATACGGTGTCCGTGCANTCTCCAAAAGCTGCCGTTCCCTGCAAAAGTCTTTCCAACTCAAGAAAATGCGATTCAAAGANGGACATAACTTTTTTTGGTGAAAAACCNGAAAGTTGTGCTTCTATATCAGTGCAAATTTCAAGATGAATTTTTCGGATTTCATCAACAACAATGCTTGCAGAATGTGCGTTTGCCCCAGAAGTCGCTTCGTCTATTGCTGCCTGCAACTTATTGCTTATTCCAGCAACCGCAGACACAACAACACAAAGTCTGGCCTTTTTTGAGCGTTCTAAAATAATATTTGCAGAAGAAAGAATGCGACTGGCATTTGCCATGGAAGTGCCGCCAAATTTTAAAGTAAGCATACATACCTCAAAAAGAAATCAAAAAAATAATTTTACTCTTACATAATACTTTAATTAAGGAGAAAATGCAATGTGGCGAATGCTTAAATTCCTCGGTCATCAATTATTTATTTTGCATTCGCCTCCAGTTTCGTACGCTGCCGCTACCAAAACTGGCTAGTNNATTTTNAACTNATGGAGAATGCNTAAATTCCTCNNTCATCAATTATTTATTTTGCATTCGCCTNCAGTTTNGTACGCTNNCGCTANCAAAACTGGCTAGTNNATTTTNAACTNATGGAGAATGCNTAAATTCCTCAGTNANNAANTATTNNTTTNGCATTCGCCTCCAGTTTNGTACGCTGCCGCTACCAAAACTGGCTAGTTTATTTTGAACTAATGGTGAATGCATAAATTCCCCGTTAGTGAATATTAGTTTTGCATTCGCCTCCAGTTTTGTACGCTGCCGCTACCAAAACTGGCTAGTTTATTTTGAACTAATGGAGAATGCATAAATTCCTCGTTAGTGAATATTAGTTTTGCATTCGCCTCCAGTTTCGTACGCTATCGCTACCAAAACTGGCTAGTTTATTTTGAACTAATGGAGAATGCTTAAATTCCTCAGTCATCAATTATTTATTTTGCATTCGCCTCTAGTTTCGTACGCTACCGCTACCAAAACTGGCTAGTTTATTTTGAACTGATGGCAAATGCCTAAAACCTTTGTTCAATGAGCATTTTAGTAACCAACAAAAGCGATGAAAAAAATCTCAATCAATCCCAGAGTTTTTCGGGGTAGTATCCTTTTTCGATTTTTCTTAAAATCTCTTGTTTAACAATTTCCTTGTCTTCAGGATACGTCATTCCAAACCAGTTTTCCTCCGACGTGAAAAATTTCACGCTTCCTTTACCGCTTTTTATTATGTCGCTGGTCGCAACGGGTAACAAAGCCTCCGCCTTTCCCTCTCCGACATTCTTTGAAATAAAGTCCTCCCAATATTCGGTGAACGTTTCCAATGCTTTCAAAGAAAATCCAAATAGATTCATGCTCACCCACTCTTTTCCCGTCATTTCAATTTTTTTGTCGGGAAATTCACTGATTATTTTTTCGCCCTCATAGTATATTTTCAGATTTTCTTCAATAGAAACTAACTTTTCATCGTTTACAGTGCAAACACCTCTGCTCACTGAACCACTTTTACTCATAGTTTTATCAAGAACATAGCCAACCATCGCGTGTTCCGTAGAGTCCTTTTCAATCGAGGAAAGATACGTTCCAAGCGTTTCAAATGCACAGCGTCCATAATAATCATCAGAATTTATAACGGCAAACGGCGCATCCAAATGCTTTTGAGCGCATAAAACAGCATGGGCCGTTCCCCATGGCTTTTCACGATTTTTTGAAGCGGCAATTTGCGAAGCGTCCAAAAGGCTTTCTTTGCTTTGAAAAACATATTCCGCATTATAATTTCTTGCCACGCGATCAAAAAGCCGCTCCCGAAAGTCGCCTTCAATATCCTTTCGAATTATATACACAACCTTTCCAAAACCACATAACTTCGCATCATAAGCGGCAAAATCCAAAAGACACTCGTTGTTTTTTCCAACCGCATCAATTTGTTTCACTCCTCCATATCGGCTTCCCATTCCAGCCGCAAGCACTAACAAAATAGGTTTCAAAATGCACCCCTCATATATGAAATGTTTATTTTTACTGATGTATGTATCAACACACGCAAAGCAATTTTTAAATTATCGTTTCAAGTGCAAGCTTCATCATATTCTTAAACGATGTTTGTCGCTCTTCGGCAGAAGTTTGTTCTCCTGTCAAAATATGATCGCTCACCGTGAAAATAGAAAGGGCTTTTCGTTTGAATTGTGCTGCCAGCGTAAAAAGTTCTGCGCTTTCCATTTCAATTCCCAAACAGCCGTATTCAGCCCATTTTTTCCAATTTTGGTTTTCATCATAAAACAAGTCACTTGAAACAACCTCTCCCACATGAACAGAAAGATTCAGAGACAGAGCCTTGTTGTACGCCTTATATAAAAGTTCAAAGTCGCTCGTAGGCGCAAAATGCAAATTTCCAAAGCGTTGATTTAAAAGACTTGAATCAGAACATGCAGCGTTTGCAATAATCACATCGCGACATTTTAGATTGTCTTGAATTGCTCCTATCGTTCCCACTCGAACAGCAGTTTGCACATTATAAAACCGAAACAGTTCATTTACATAAATTGACAGAGAAGGCTGCCCCATTCCTGTTCCTTGCACGGAAATCCTCTCCCCTTTGTACATTCCTGTAAAGCCAAGCATTCTCCGCACTTCATTATAACAAACAGGATTTTCAAGAAAATTCTCCGCAATAAACTGTGCGCGAAGCGGATCGCCAGGAAGCAAAATTTTTGACGCAATTTCCCCGTTTTTTGCATTTATATGTGTACTCATAATTAGTAAGTATAACACAAATACACAAAAAAATAAAAGAAAATTACGCAATTCTGTAGAAATTGCGTATTGCATTGCCTCCGCAAATCTCCCCAATTACAAAAATATAAAACTCGAATTTTGACTTACTAGGTATAAAGTGAAAAAAAAATACAAGAGTTTAACACGAGAAAATACAAAATCACTTTGATTGAAGCAGTTTGTATGATATACTGTTCTCTATGAGCGAAAACATAAATAGTGAACTGACAAAGCGCGGACACACAGTGCAAGAAGGCGTTTATATTCCAGAGACAGAATTTACCTATCCAGAAGCCCCCGACATTCCCTTGTGGAATCCAAAGTCAAAGGAAGTTATTATTGATGAAAACTATCCTTTTTTCGATAAGTCATTTTTAGGACGACTTCAGAACTATAGAATTTACGCAGGCGCTTGGGCACTGGCATTTCCATTGAACAAAATTCGCTACGGATTAAAAGTAGTTGGTCGCGAAAAAATAAAGCAACATAAAGACTTGTTGAAAAACGGATGCATTACCATTTGCAACCATGTATATCGCTGGGATTTTCTAGCGGTTTTAGAGGCGTGCAAATGGAGACGGATGTGGGTTATTGTAAAGCCTAGCAATCTTGGCACGAGCGACTGCGATCTGATTCGCGGAATCGGTGGCATTCCCCTGCCCGATGGCATTCATGCAGGGCATAAATTCAACGAAACACTTGACTATCTTCATAAGCGAAAAAAATGGATTCATGTCTTTCCTGAAAGTTGCCGCTGGGATTTTTACGAACCTATCCGTCCGTTTAAAAAAGGAGCGTTTGTATTGGCTCAAAAATGGAACGCCCCTATTCTTCCAATGGTCATTTCATACAGGAAGCCAACAGGATTTTTATATGAGAAAATTTTAAAGCCAAAGCATCCTTTGATTACAATAACAGTGGGAGATCCCATAACACCACGATCCGACCTTTCACGAAAAGAAAACATACACTATCTGCGAGAAACCTGTCACAAAAAGATGGTGGAAATGGCAGGCATCAAAAACAACTGCTGGCAATGTGACGGGGATTAAACAGAATATATTCTACCTCCACTAAAGCAAAGGCGCACTACAGTCTTTTCACAAGGGAAGGTTTAAAACAGGCAACTAAAATTGAGTTGCCTGTTTTAATGCGAGTTTTTTCAAAACTCGCTTATTGTATTGCGATTTTTCGCTTCGCTATAAAATCGCGTTTTCAGCAACTCCCGAATTTGACAATTCGCTCATTGCTGAAAAATAAGGAAGGTTTAAAATCAGCAACTCCCTAATCTGAAGATTCGCTTGTTGCTAAAATTAAGGATGGAATTGCACTTTCAAAATCCACGCCATAATTATTGTGGTTTGTATATGCTATTGTCCTTTTTATTGAGTCAACCGTAAAGTCCGCGGCAAGTTGAATCGCAGTTTCAAGAGATTTGCCTATGACGAGTGCGCCAAATGCCACCGATGCAAAAATATCTCCCGTTCCGTGAAATTTTACTGGAAGCAGTTCATGAAAGTATTCCAAACGTTGTTTTGTTTGACAATCATAGCCAATGACTCCGCAGAGATTTTTCTTATACGCAATTCCCTTTAGGATAATTTTTTTTGCGCCAAGAGCAGAAAGTCGTTCAAGCAAGCCAAAAATATAGTTTTCATCGTAATTGTCGATTGGGTTTGGACATTTCTCTCCAAGCATAAAGCAGGCTTCTGTTATATTGGGAGTGATAATATCGGCTTTAGAACACAGAGATGCCATTGCAATAGCAAATTCCTTTGTAAATCCTGGATAGAGCGTCCCGTTGTCCGCCATGCATGGATCGACAAGAACGAGCTTGCCGTTTCCAAAATCAGCAAAAAGTTTTTTCATCAAGTCAAGTTGCTCAAAACTTCCTAAATATCCCGTATAAATTCCGTCAAACTCTATGCCTTCAGCTTTCCAATGAGATGTAATCTTATCAATTTCAGAAGTCAAATCGCAAAATGTAAAATTCTTGAACATAGTATGAGTTGAAAGTACTGCTGTTGGAATAATGGCAGTTTCAACTCCCATTGCACTTATGATCGGCAATGCAACAGTCAGAGAGCATTTTCCTACGCAAGAAATATCCTGTATGGTAACAATTCGTTTTGGTTTCATATAATCCTCCATGCAAACTCGAAGTTAAAATCTGCACAGCATTTTGTGCGGATTTTAATCCTTCCTTAATTTTCAGCAATGAAAAAAGTTTCAACTTTTGAATTGCTGAAAACGTCATTTTGCAACGCAGTGCTTTCGCAACAAGCGCATAGCGCGAAGTTTCAAGCAAAAATGACAGTAAATAAGCGAGTTTTGAAAAAACTCGCCATTAAAACAGGCAACTCAATTTTAGTTGCCTGTTTTAAACCTTCCTTACTATTTCAGCAACTGAAATAGTACGATTGCAAGTTTATACAAAATCTGATATTATCAAAAGTATCAAAATAATAAAATTTAATAATACCAGATAACGGCATTCTACAAACGAGAAAATAGAACTATGTTGACGTATGACATTTCAAAGCGCGGTAATCGACCGATGTATGAATTTCTTTCTCACTGCATTCGCCAAGACATTTTGCAAGGCATTCTCACTTCGGAACAGAAGCTTCCTTCAAAACGAATGTTTGCCAAAAATTTAGGAGTGAGCGTTGTTACAGTTGACTCTTGCTATGCGCAGTTAATTGACGAGGGATATATTTATTCAAAAGAGAGAAAAGGATTTTTTGTTGCCAAAATCAAGCCTCTAAAAATAAACGAACAGAAAAATCCCTCCTGCTCTCATAGTATAAAAAACGAAAGCGTACATTCCACTGTTCATACAGATGAACACATTTTATATGATTTTTCCTCAAGCCAGTCATCCGCATCCGATTTTCCATTTTCCGTTTGGGTGCGCTTACTGCGCAAGATTCTTTCAGATCGGCAGGAGAAGTTAATAAAACAACTTGATGTATCGGGAACATATCAACTGCGAGCGGCTATTGCAACTCATATTCGTGGATTTAGAGGAATAAATGTCAATGAACATCAGATAATCGTAGGGGCGGGAGCGGAATATCTCTACGGTCTTTTGATTCAACTGTTTGGATTTGATAAAAAATATGGATTTGAAAACCCTGGCTATAGAAAATTGTGGGCGATTTACAAAAACTTTGGAATAAAATGCGCTCCCATTCCCATCGATGAAAAAGGAGTGAAAATCCAGTTTTTAAAACAAGAAAACATAGACATTATGCATGTAAGTCCAAGTCATCATTTTCCAACTGGCACTGTTATGGCGGCAGACCGGCGTGTGGAACTTTTGGACTGGGCGTATTCATCTCCAAATCGATACATAATCGAAGACGACTATGACAGCGAATTTCGTTTTTCGGGAAATCCTATTCCAAGCCTGCAAAGTATGGACAAAGGCGAGCGCGTCATATATATAAACACTTTTTCACAAACCCTTTTTTCTTCAATAAGAATCAGCTATATGGTTTTGCCAGAATCACTCGAAAAAAAATTCAGACAGATTTTAGGATTTTATTCTTGCACCGTTTCTTCAATCGAACAGTTAACCCTCGCACAATTTATAAGTGACGGATTTTTTGAAAGGCACATAAACAGGCAGAGAAAAAACGCGCTTTTAAAGCGGGATGCATTTATCCACTCCCTGCAAAAATATGACGAAAAAAAACAAATTCACGTTTTAAATGCCGATTCAGGACTGTATTTTCTTGTAAAAATCAAAAACTGCCCGAAGGACTTTAAAAAAATTTTGTTTCATTCGGGGATAAAAATAAACTCGCTGCAAGAATATTTTTTTGAAGAAACACCGCATTCACATCCTGACAGAGAAAACATATTCATTGCAAACTGCTCGTCGCTAAAACAAGATGAAATTGAACAAGCGGTGAAAATTCTCTGTCAAAAATATAATGAGGCAACTTCCGCTTCCCGTTTTGTGTACGAGTTTGCATAAGAAACGCACAGTTAGAATCCGCAATGCACGTTTTTGCTCGCAATTCGGGCAAAATGCAAGTTTTTCAAGCAAACAAAATTTGGTAGCATAGTGAGTGCAGCCTTTCGCATAATTTTAGTTGCAGATTCTAACTGTTTGACTTTTGGTTGCAGGGTTTTGCCCTGCTTGTCCAGTTTTGTCTTTCTAGCGACGAATCAATTGATCAAACATCTCTTGGCGTTTTTCGTCTTGCATAAGCAAATTCAATTTAAACTGACCATCACGTGCACCATTGTTAATGCAAGTCTTTTTGTATTCTTCAAAAGAATCCTTTTGCATAATATGCGTAATTGGATCTTTTAGTCTAAAAGAATCTCTTTTCGCTGCGTATTCTATATTGTCTTTTTTCAATAGAGCGTCAACCGCCGCCGTAAACTTTTCCGCCTCTTCCTGTGAAACATCTTGTCTTACAAATTCATAGTAAAAGTGATAGGCAGAATCATTCAAACTCGCAAAACCAACAAAGAACTGTGTTTTTAAGCCAGTTTCAGTTTCCGCTTTGCGAACAGCCTCTATAAATTGATTTTCAGCAAGTTTTTCTCCTGTAAGCGAAATAATACCGTTAATTTTTTGCACAAGATGTATACGCGGAATAGTATTATAGTAATCGGAAACCTCAATTAAGTCGTCCATATTGTAGCGGTAAAGCCCTGAATACGTTGTAACATAGATTGAATAGCGTTTTCCCGGCTTCAAATCAGAAAGTTGAACAAAATGCGGATTATCACTTCCAATCTCCTCTTCGGGAACAAACTCAAAATAATGCATGTGAGGGAAAACAACGGTGTTTATCGTTTCATCAAGAACAAGACCAGAACGACACTCGCTTGAAAAATAACTGAATTCTACATGACACATTTTGGACGGGAACGAATCCTTGAACTTATCAAGATACACATGGGTGTTTCCGCACTTCCACGTGTTTAAAACCTGCATATTCGGCCAATACTGTTTTGGAAGAACAGTGCCATATTTTTCTTTCAATGCACGAAGTTCTGCCGCCCTCTTTGGATTTGGTTTAAGATACGCTTTCAGCTCATCGCGAATCCTTTGGTCAATTTTCAAATCTGCATTGATTGTTCCGTTTTCAATATCCTCACAATACCTGTCATAAAATTCATTGACATTGTTTTGCATTTCAACAATCGTCGATGGGTTTGCCGTAACGATTAATGTTACATCCTGTTCAATGCCCATTCTCATAATTGCATAATAACGCGCCTTATAATCCGAAATTTCAAAAACGCAAGCCGGAGCGGTATACAGATCCTTTACAAATTGCGGGCAATCGCGTTGTGTAACGCCGCTTACAGAACCATAAACAGTTCCATCAGGGGCGGCACCCTCTATTGATTTTCCAACAATTGAAACGATTTTTCCACTGAAAACCTTAGGGCGTTGTTCGATCAAAGAATAAAGCCACACTTTTGTCATCTTGTTATAAATATTTTCGTAATATTCTTCGGTGATAGGAATCCATTTTGGCTCTGAGGAGGTGCCGCTCGTTGTTGCATACATTTTTGGCTTGCCGGGGAACAAAATATTCGCCTCGCCATTTTTATGTCGTTCAACCAAAGGGCGTATGTCCTCGTAGTGAATTGGCGGCACGTTTTTCTGATACAAAGCATATAACTCATCAGCAGTTTTTGCCTGAAGTATTTCCGCATAATGATGCTCTTTGCCATATTCAGAATCCTTTGCATACTCAAGAATTGACCTTAAAGTATTTTCCTGCGCCTTTGCACAGTTTTTAGATGCCTTAATCAGTTTCTTTTTGTTAATACCTCCAGCGATACTTAACAACAATGTAGCTTTATTCATTTTTTCTCCCATAAAAAGTCACGAAGAAAGTTTCAACTTTCTTCGTGACTTTTTACGCACATTCGCAACGCAGTGAGAATGTGCATTTAATATGCAAGTTTCACTTGGAAACTTGACATGATAAAAGCATCGCGCCATTTGTGCGGTGCTTTTATCATATCTCCCATAAAATTGCAAAAAATACAATCGCAAAAAATCATTTTTGCAAATTCCAATTTCCAACTTCACTCTCGCTGTCGTTGTGACTTCTGCTTGAAAATGACAGAGCAAAATTCAAGCAAGCAATTCGTAAGAATTACCTGCTTTGCAATTTATGCTAAAATGCTTTCTTCAATCCATTTTTTCACATCGGCAATAACAGTGTCGCTATCATCTTCATTGAGGATTTCATGTCTGTCACCCTCATAGAGTTTTAGAGCGACTGAAGTCATTCCGTTTGCCTTATAGATTTCTGCCAACTCTGTAACTCTCTTTCCATAATCACCAACAGGATCTTCAGAACCTGAAATTATAAACACAGGAAGAGAAGCAGGAATTTTTTTCATTTCTGCTGGATTGTGAATCGTAAGCAAACCGTTCATCAAATCTCTCCAGAATCCCAATGTAGCAACTCCACCGCACCATGCATCATTCATATACATTTCTACATTCATAGCATTCTTTGAAATCCAATCAAGTTCCGTTTTCGCATTATCAATTTTATCCAAATACGTTTCAAACATTTTTCTTTGAAGGGATTTTGACTTATAGGTAGGACGATGGAAAATAGACATAAGACGAACAGCCGCCCTTCCTTTTTTTGCAAGAGAATTCATAGGACCTGAAGAACCGCAGAGTATTACTCCATCGATAGTATCGCCATACCTTTCAATGTATGCTTGAGACACAAAAGAACCAAACGAATGTCCAAAAAGAACAATCTTTTTTCCCGGGAATTCTTCCTTTGCCTTTTTTATTATCTCAGCAAGATCTGAAACGACCTTGTTAAATCCATTTTTCTTTGCGAGGAGTCCAAACATTCCCTTGCCATTTTTTTCAGCCGTTGCCGCTGTTTTTCCGTGTCCACGATGGTCATGCGCATAAAAGGCATATCCGTTTTCAGCAAAAATAGAGCCTGTTTTATCATAGCGAATCGCATGCTCCTGCATACCGTGAGAGAGGACTATAACAGCCTTTGCGTTTTCCTTTTCATCTGGACTCCAATAATTCACTGAAATTTCCGTACCATCATTCATAACTTGCAAAAAATTTTTCATTTGCATAAGTTTGCCTCTTCTTTTATATTATTTTATTTTGAAGGACTATCAAAAGTTTCTCGCTTTTGCACCACCTTCCTACTCCACATAAAATAGTAAATCTGTTAATATCTTATGTAAATGAGTATACATACTATTATAACAGATAAATTTGTTTTTGGGGGAAATTGTTTAACAAAAATTGATGGAAAAACCATTTTCGTTCCATTTTCCTTGCCAAACGAACATCTTGAAATAGAAATTACAAATGAAAAACCTGATTACGGATATGCAAAAATCAAAAGGATTTTAAAGCCGTCTTCTCACAGGGTAAAACCAGTTTGTCCGCTTTACGAAAAATGCGGCGGTTGCAACTTAATGCATTCAGACATACAGTTCCAAAGGGAGTTGAAGGCAGCTGTTTTGCATGACGCATTTTTACAAAACGGCATAGAATTGCCTGATGTTAAAATAATCGGTGGAAAAGAAACTGGATACAGATGCCGACTGCAATTATCCGATGGTGGATTTTCCGTAAAATTCTCAAACGAACGGATTCCCATTGAAAATTGTCCGATTGCCGAACAGGTGATAAACGATTGGCTTTTAGAAACGCCGGCGCAAAACCGTCCAAAAGGGAGATGTCATATTTTTGGAAGCGAAAAGGTTGTTTCAGTTGGAGGAAATGACGCACGGCGTGTTGCAGTGGCGGCAGAACATAAAACGTCTGACAAATCTCCCAAAAAAAAGCATTACGAAGGCACGATTTTATCAGAGGAAAACACAGTGGAAGTTTCTATTCTTGGGAAAAAAATTCGATTCGATGCGAGAGGCTTTTTTCAGTCGAATGTAGAACTTTTGGAACTTGCTATAACAGAAATATGCCGCGATCTTCACGGAAAAAACGCGCTGGACATTTACGCAGGATGCGGCACTTTTTCTGTGTTTTTGAGCGCTCTTTTTGAAAACATTGTGCTTGTGGAACACAATCGAGATGCATTGGTTTTTGCGGAATACAATCTTATTGGAAAAAAACACGAATCATTCGGATTAACCGGAGCGAAATGGGCAAGGCTTTCACACAATGAACAGTTTGACGCAGCCGTCATTGACCCTCCCCGAAGCGGAATGGAAAAGGAAATGGTGGATTTTTTATGCAACTCAAACATTCCAGATATAAGATGCCTTTCGTGCGATGCGGCTACACAAGCACGAGATGTTTCACGGCTGGTAAAAGCGGGCTACAACATTGAAAAGGCGTTTTTGCTTGACTTTTATCCAAACACAAGCCACATTGAAAGTCTTGTTGTGCTAAAGAAATCTTGAATTAGTATGAATATGTATAAAAAAACATACAGAGTGTGCATTTTTCTTTTCTTTTTCTTGCTTTTTCTTGCATTCTGCCAGAGCGTTTTCTCTGAATCTGAAAATATCACCCTTTCAATGTACAATGCAAACTGGAATTGCATTGTTGAGGGAGAAGCAATAGTCGCCCCAAAAGAAACTTCAAACGGCTTTATAGTATTGACAGACGGAAAAACACTTTTATCTTGTTCGGAAACAGGAGATACACTCTGGGAAAAAAAACTGAAGAACATCTCTCACCCGCTTTGTTCTGTTCTTCCAGATGATTTTATAGCAGTAGTAAACGGAAAAAAAACGCTGGAACTCTTAAACGCGAGCGGAAGCACACTGTGGACAAGGGGAGTTGACTTTGAAATAACAGAAGAACCAAAACAGGGGCGAGATGGACGCATTTTTGTGCGTGGTGAAAAAAACATAGCGTGCTTTGGAATAAATGGAATTTGCAAATGGAGCATTCAAGTGCAAACTGACAAAAGCATTCCCCTTTTGGAGTTAAATGATGGAAGCCTGTTTGTCGTTTATAACAATGGTGACGGCAACGGAGAAAACAAAAAATTCGGCGCATTCATCATAAGTCCGTTTGGAAACATAACGAATACTGTGCATTTTTCTACATCTGTACATTCTGCATTTTCGTGTGAACAAGGAGTTGTCGTTGGCTTTCACACAGGAGAATTTGCCCTTTATGCAAAGAGAAACAAAAAGACGGAGCAAATTTGGTCTGTGCCGCTAGAAAATTTGGGGCTTTCAGAAAAAACATACATAAAAGGAATGGCATTTTTTCCTTTAAAGAATACTATTTCAGCGATGATTATAGAAGGCTCATCATTTTCAACAACGGTTGTAATCTTTGAAAACAGCACGGGAATCATACAGACACTGTTCCAACCGACAATGTCTCTTGCAGAGTTGATGTGCTATTCGCGCGCAATGGCAGGAGACGCAGTTTTTTTGTGCAACAAGAGCATAGCAAGCATTTTTGATTTTACAGGAACTGTTTTGTGGAGCGCAAACCTTCCGTCTCTTGAATCTCGAAAAACCGCATGGAACTATATTGCCTATACAAAAAATGATTTTTTACTTATTTGCTCAAAATCATGGATGGTTAGTGCGTATAGAACTCTCCAAACAAACTCACGTCAGACAAAAAAAGACGCAAAAAAAAATCTGTATCCATACTATGAAAATTTTTATGATGACATTTCACCTTCATACACAGGGCTGTTTTCAGAGAGTCTTATGACAGAATTGACGAATGCAAAGCGCGAAAAAATTCTTGAAAGTGGCTTTTATGCTGAAAAAGAAAAGGACTTTTCTTCATCGATTTTTTCTGTGTTAAATGCCTATAAAAATATGATTTCATCGGAGGTTTCAAGAAGTGCAAAAAAAGGCTCTCTTGTGTATGATAAAAAAGAATTTGAATGCATTTTGCATCAAGGATGTCTTTTAGGCGGAAGAAAAACAAGCGATTTGCTTGCCGAAATACTTTCATACAAAAATGATTATGACACTCTTTTGCTTTTGACAAAGGCGGCAGGAAATGCAGGCTATGACCCTGATGAAAAACTGTTTTCCGCCCTAGAAGCATCTCTTTTAAAAATACCCTCGCAAAACTCCCTGAACATTGTTGCTGTAAGCGATGCGCTTTATGAAATTTGCCGATTTATGGGTAAAAAAGAACTGTATCAAAGATGCATAAAAACGCTTTCCTCCCTCATTTCAAATAAATACGACACAAGCGTTAATGAATCTGCACGAAAAAATCTTTCAAAAATTGCAAAATTAAACAGCGGGCAATAGGGCGGAAGGTACATTTCTCTTCTATAATTTTAATTTCTTGACTTCCGCCTCCGTTTTGTAATCAAAACTGGCTAGAGGGTTGTAAAAATAAAAAAGCATGCGCTCATTAGCGAGGGCTACGCTCAATGTCGGTAAGCACGGCTTTGCCGTGCGACTTTTTCTCTGCGCCTTTGCGAATATTTTTTTAGGTTATAGAAGTCGAAATTGACACATTTTTCCATTGTTATTTCGTGCGTAAGTCCTGCATTTATTCCAACGGCGACTGTAGAACATCTTTAAAAATCATCATCAGAACAGCGATGGCAAAACCACAAAGAATAAAAACACCGCTTGCGGCATACACAAACGGAATAAAAATTCCCAAAAGCCACAACGTATTTAGAAAAATCGGAATAAAGAGAGCCACTGCAAGCAATGCGCTGTATAAAACACTCTTTTTTGTTGTTTTTTCCAGCACAGATCGCGCAATGAAGAATATAAGTGCGGCGCACAAAATTAAAAGAGCGGCAAAAAGAGCGGGCTTTACAAACAATTCAAAAAAGGAGCGAACGGGAGATGAATTGGCCGTTATGATCAAGTACGGCATATAAACTGCAAAAAAGCCCGCTTCAAGCGGCAAAAACGACTTTACCTTCAGTTCAATTGTATCTCTGGAGATAAGAAAATACAGCGCATATAAAATGACAAGCGGAAAAGCATACTCGGTAATGCAATAATAGGAAAAATTAGACGCAAAAGAAAATAGAGGAACTCTATGTCTAAACGAAAGAAGAGAACGCAAAATGCAAAACAACACACAGGTCACGCCTCCAATTCCTGAAAGCACTAGAGAAATTTTATTCCGTGAAATAAAATAGCAAAAGAGACAGAGAAGCGGCATTAAAATCAATAAAAACACATACATCAATGTACTTCACCATTTATTGTTTTTTCTGTTTGGATAGCTCGACCGTTTACCATAAGGTTTTTGCCTGCAATTTTCACATACTTTTCAACAACTTTTACTTCAACAGAAAAGAAAGTGTCTATATCGATTTGCTCCGGCTTTTTAAATGCAGGGTCTGCCCCTTCAAGATAGACTGCGTCTCCTGGAACTGCCCACGGGGCAGTTAAAATTTCAACACAATCAGCACCGTTTTCATCTTTATAGTCAGCGGCAAGCAACATTCCGTGACTTTCTATTCCACGCATTTTTCTCGGAGCAAGGCTTGCGGCTAAAATGATATTTTTTTCAAGCAAATCTTCCGGCTTTAGATACGGACGAAGCCCCGATTGCACGATGCGCTCAACTCCACTGCCGTCATCCATCGTTTCAACATACAGTTTGTCTCCATCAGGATTATTTTCAACTTTTATAATTTTTGCAACGCGCAGTTCTATATTTTCATTGAAAAATTTCTCCTGATCTTCTGCAAGATGCACTTCCTCTTCTTTTGCCTTTGATTTTTCTGCTTTTTTAGACTTTTCAGATTCAACTGCTTTGCGCTGCTTTTGATTTCCGCTGAATTTTTCACGGAACGCACACATTGTTTTGTCATCCATTGGCTTAAAATACACTTCCGTTGCACATATAGATGAAAGCCCCTCTTTTTTCCCAATGTCGCTCCAATCAAGAGCGTCAGCAGTTAAATCCTCTTGAGAAATTGTAGTCTCTCGAATTGACTTTCCAAAATACCCCATAACTTTTTGCGTATACTGCGGCATATAAGGATTTGCCATAATCATCAGGTCTTTTATCACATAGCAAAGATTAAAAATAAGATTCGCCGCTTTTTCAGGCTCCGTGTTACGGGTTTTCCACGGCTCTGCTGCCTGAAATGCCTTGTTCGCAATGTCAGAAATCGCAAAAATTTCCCTGAAAGCCTCTTTTATTTCAGCCCATTCCAAACAAGCCGTTATCTTTTCCTCGTGTTCGTGAACTTTAGCCCACAACTCTTCATCAATTTTGCCGTCGGGAATAACGCCGTTATAGTATTTGTTTACAAAAAGCAACGTGCGATTCACCAGATTTCCAAGATTTCCAATCAATTCAGAATTCATTTTTTCTTGAAAATCCTTCCACATAAACTGAAAGTCCTGGCGTTCAGGTCTGTTATAATAAATATAAAATCGCCATGCATCCGCAGGAATGCCTGTTTCTATTGCATCTGTTCCAAAAACACCAACTCCCCTCGTTTTTGAAAATTTGTCATTTTCATAGTTCATATATTCGGTAGAACTCATGTGAAAAAGTTTTGTCCAGTCATGCGGAGAGCCTAAAAGCGTGCTTGGGAAAATCACTGTGTGAAATGGAATGTTATCTTTTCCGATAAACTGAAACAACTCCACATCCTCCTTGCCCTTCGCCTCGTCGGACTCAGACGGAAGCCACCACGATTTCCAGTCAAACGATTTTTTCCCTGCGGACTTTAATTCATCGGCAAGTTGACTGGTAATTGACATATAGCCTATTGGAGCATTAAACCAAACATAAAACACTTTGTTTTCATAGCCAACTCGAGGAACGGGGATACCCCACTTTAAATCGCGGGTGATTGCCCGTTCGTTCAAGCCATCGCGAATCCATGCTTTTGTTATATTTATTGCGTTGTCGCTCCATCTGCCCTTTACACTAGCCTGCTCCATCCAGTCATCAAGTTTTTTTGAAAGACGCGGCAAATCAATGTATAAATGCTTTGTTTCTTGAATTTCAGGCGTAGTACCACACGTTAAACATTTTGGATTTTTTAGTTCCACGGGGTCAAGAAGAGTGCTACAGTCTTCGCATTGATCTCCTCTCGCCTTTTCACTGCCACATTTTGGGCACGTTCCTGTCACATATCGATCTGCTAAAAATCTCTTGCACTTTGGACAGAAAAGCTGCTTGTTGTTCTTTTCTGTGATATAGCCACCGTCCTCCAGGTCTTTAAAAAGACTTTGTGTAATTTCTGTACATTGAGGATTTGAAGTTCGTCCAAATTTATCAAAATTGATATGAAACCAATCGTAAATTTTTATATGTTCGTTATAATAATAATCACACAACTCCTTTGGAGTTTTTCCTTCTTCCAGTGCCTTTGTTTCAGTTGCAGTTCCGTATTCATCTGTTCCGCAAACATAAAGGGTGTCATAACCACGCAATCGGCAAAAACGTGCAAAAACATCGCCCGAAAGCATTTGAATTAAATTGCCAAGATGAGGAATATTATTTACATAAGGTAATGCTGATGTTATAAGTCTTCTTTTCATAATAAAATAGTATAAAGAAAACACTCTAAAATTACAATAGGGACGGAAGGTACATGGCGGAAGGTGCATTATTTTTCCATTTCTATTCCTCGACTTCCGCCTTCAGTTTTGCTACCTCACAATGTTCGGCTTTACGCAAAACTGACTAGGGGGTGTGATGGTTGCCAAAGGTACATTATTTTTCCATTTCTATTCCTCGACTTCCAGTTGCAGGACAAAACTCTGCTCGCCTAGTTTCGTTATTGCGAGGATTGACAGTCTGCGAGTTTTGCAACGAAAAACCCGGTAGCAATTCTGTAGGAATTGCGTATTTTGCTACCTCACAATGTTCGGCTTTACGCAAAACTGACTAGGGGGTGTGATGGTTGCCAAAGGTGCATTATTTTTCTATTTCTATTCCTCGACTTCCAGTTGCAGGACAAAACTTTGCTCGCTTAGTTTCGTTATTGTGAGGACTGACAGTCTGCGCATTTTGCAACGAAAAACTCGGTAGCAATTCTGCAGGAATTGCGTATTTTGCATCTTACAATGTTCGGCTTTACGCAAAACTGACTAGAGGGTTGTGAGTGGGCGGACGGTACATTGATTTTTGCTACGAAGATTTTTTTGTCTTTTTACGTTTGGAAAAGAAACTGAAATTTATTGTTTTTTCCATTTCCATTCCAGCAGGTAAGTTTACATCCCAAAACAAGGTGCTTGCAAAGGACATGCTTGCAGGATTTATTTCTCCATTTGAGTTAGGACGTTTAAAAACGATTGGAACAAAAGAAAGATTGCAAGGTTCGTTTGGTTCAAACAGGAAGCTAATAGAGTTATTGGAATCGGTGAGTAAAAAGCACTCCGCATTTGAATAAAAGCCCGTTTGCATTAAATCAGCAGAAGACGAAGTCGTGGCAATATTTTGCTTTTCGCCGTTTACAACTATTTCCAAATTATACGGTTCAAAATCCTGCGTTTTAAAATGTATATGGGCAAGGCTTGTTTCAACGGCGAATTTCGCGTTAAGTGGTGCAGCACTTTCATTTTTCAAAATATACTGGATCATCATACCGCTTGAAGTGGCAATATATCTTTTACGCAGAGAAACAGGCTGCTTGTTTCCAAAAACTGATTTTGCAAGGATTTCCAACTCCTTGTGTTGCGGAGCGCATTTTGTTTCCGTGTATACAGAGCGAGAAAAGACTGCGGATCGAACAGGTTTGTTTTTCAAATACTGATTAAATTCATCGTCCGTGAAAATATGGTCAATAAAAAAACCCCTCTCATAGGCGTCATCATAGCCATCAAATTCAGTCATTCGACTTAAATTGTCCGCGTAATTTCCTCCTGACTGCATTACGTCAAATTCTCGAATTGCTCCGCTTTTCAAGTCAACAACGGCAAAATACCCTTTCA
The DNA here is from genome assembly GCA_014803985.1 of Treponema sp. Lineage (GTDB taxonomy): Bacteria > Spirochaetota > Spirochaetia > Treponematales > Treponemataceae > Treponema_D. The sequence continues at coordinate 49,787 of JAAVAO010000013.1, read as the reverse complement.
TTTTAAAGATATATTCGTTCAAGCCATCCCCATTGTAGTCAAAACCCAAAAGGGATTCCGAAAAATCTTCTATTTCACGAATTATTTTTTCCGCTTCAATCAAATTTCTATAGGAATTCTGGCGATCAGTAAAATTTAAAAACGCTTCGCTTGGAAAACCAATAAAAGCACTTCCCCGCTGCGCCTCTAAAATTTTATCGCGGGCGACTTTTTTTCGGATTTTATCGCCCTTCTTTTGGTTTGCAAGCAGACATACATAGAGCAACCGACTGTAAAGCCTGTTCGTTTGAGGATAAACCTGCAAAAAGTCAAAGATCGAGGCGGACAATGCATTTTCATCGTTTATGGATTTATAAGGAGTATATGCCCGTTGTGCAATTTCAGTGCATATTCCAGAAGGAATATAAAGTGGAACTTTAAATGAAACGGACTTCAAATAGTTATTTGGATTTCCAAAGTAAAAGTCATCGCGCTCTAAAACACGGGAATAAAGGCTTTGCATCCAGCCATTGGAAAAGAGAGAGCCAAATTCTTGAAGTGAAAATTGGATAGTGACAATTTTATCAAGAGATGAAATATAATCTTCAGAAGTTTTATTTGCGTTTTCTACAGCCTTTAAAATAACAGCAAGAAATTCATCAGGAGGAAGGGTCGTGTTCTTCTTCAGTGAATTTTCAGCGGAAAGAATGGTAATGGACTTGCCCTTATCGGACATAATGAGCGGAATGAATTTATGCTTTTGCGCAGGAATCAAAGCCTCGTCAAGAATAACATATTCCATGCCACTTATAGAAAAACATTGTACTAAAGATGCATCCCACGCACTCGCACACAGCACTATTCCACGAGGTCTCTTTCCAACCGTTTCTCGAACAAGATATGAAAGCATATCCAGTTGAGTAGTTCTGTCTCGCGGAAAAAGCAAGGGAAAAAGAGGATCGTAATATCCACCGCCCAAGATTTCAAGTTGCTTTCTATCTGTCAAAGTTCGCATAATTTCTATGGATTCGGGATGCTCTTTTTTATAAAATTCTAATTGCGTTCCATGAAAATGAAATGCTAATTTAAAATCCGCGTTTCTATAAGAAAATTTCAAAATCGGCTTGAAAATCGAAGAGAATTCCTTTTCTAACGCATTTTTTTTAGATGTGTCAACAATCGATGAGTCTATGCATATATTTAAACAAACTGGCATTTCTTTTTACACTACTCAAACAATATTCTATAGCAACTTTGAAATATTTTAAAGTATTTTTTCTCGGGGTGCGGAATTATTTGCTCTTTTTTTAATGAATCGCACGTGGTCAGGCGCGTTGTGGTGTTTGAGCAAATCACCGTCTTTTCAATGCGCTTGTCAATCAGAGAAATAATGCCCTTTGGACATGCAGAAACACAGTTGCCGCATCCTATGCATACATTTGAAATCACCGCGGTTTCATTTTTTATTACAATTGCGTTTTGCGGACACGATGAAATGCAATCCCCCTTCCCTATGCACATAAACGGACAGTCTGAAAGAGATGAATATTCTGCGGCAATAACTGCACAAGATTGACTTGAAGTGTTTTTCATAAGATGAGGGGAAGAAAAATGTTTGTCACAGGAACAAAGTACAACAGCCCTTTTTTCACTGGAAGCCGTCTTAAAAGATGAAGATTGACCGTCAATTTTTTTAAAGTTGTGCTCAAATTTTGAAAGCAATATATTATCATCAATTCTGGTTTGCTCGCTCACTGCGGGGGAAAGAATGCAGATCAAGAAAAAAAGAACTGCAACGATGACCAAAAATAGAATGATAAAGAGAATAATCTTAAGTATCATTTTAAACTCCCTGGATAAAAGAAACTAACATTGACAACATATATAGCCATAATTAAAACCGCAAATGAAATCAAAAAAATCGGCTTGCAGAGCATCCTTCTACTGTCATTTTGCTCAGTCAAATGAAATTTTGACATAATCACATACAAAAACGGAAGCACTATAAAGAATGAAACAAGACTTGCAGCGGAAATCAAAAGCACATCGATTATATGCACGCTTTCATTAAGCGTAAGAATTATTATCAGCATTGAAAAGTTAAAGTCAGCGGTTGTGCGTTTTGTGGTGATGCGTATCATAGTTTCAAAAAACACTGAAATGGCAAGAAATATAAGCACGGCAACAAATGGATACAGTTCCGCCAAATTGAGAGGGAGCAAAAAATATTTTATTATAGTCCATGAAAGACAAACCGTCCCTATAATTGACGCCACAACCTTTGTAAAATTCAATCGTAATTCAGAAATGGACGTACAAACAATAGTTGCATCGTTCAATCCCACTCCATAAATCAAAACGGCGGAGGAAAAGAATATGTAATATAAAAGTGTATAGATCATTTTTGCACCCCCGCTCTACTCAAAATGTGGAATTTATTTTCAACTCCAAGGAAGAAGCATAAGAATACTGCAGAAAAAATCAATGCACCAGGTATTGTCGCAATAAAAGAGCCCGCAAAGACGTAATTTTCAGGAAAAAGCACTATTTCAATCATTTTGCGCGGGGCTGGAAACGTCAATGTGCCATAGCCAAAAATATCTCGAAAAAGCGTTGTTATTATCATATAAATTGAAAAAACCACGGCAGGAGAGATAGTGTTTTTTATGTCGTCAACAAATGAAAATTTCTCATCTTCAAAAAGAAATGCCGTTGAAAAAGATGATATGGCAGGAAGATAAAGCACAAAACTGAGTTGCATTGCAGTTTGCGGCATAAAAAGAATGAGCAGCTGTTTAAAAATAATTGTCATTGAAACAATAAACACACACATCAAGACAGAAACAACCTGTTTCATCTTTAAAATATTTAAAAGGCAACGAAAAAGCGTGCAGAAAAAATAGATAAAAAGAGCCTCAAACGCAAAAATTATTCCTATGGCAAATCGACCAGGAACAACTATTGCTGTTGCGCATGTCATTGCCATATAAATGGAAACTGCCTTTCTTGTCATTATTTTGCCTCCTTTTCCGCACCTATTATACTTTTGATTCTAGCCGCCCAGTAATCTCTTATAACTGAATTGCCATTTTCCTCAAGGAGTTTCTTTATTCTCCCTGAAACACAAGCATACCCTATGAATTCAGATCCAGACGCACTGTCATAAATAAAAACAGCGGGATACGGTCCAAAAATTGTAGTCGTTCGCACAATAATCGCACGTGATCTTTTTCCATTTTGCATATTTTGAACTTCAAAAGCCTGCGCGCTTGTTGCAAATGGAGAATCTATTTTTATGGGGTGGTCAATTCTCCAAACACCAGGCTGTTTTTCATCAAGAATTGCACCAAGCGCATTATACATTCCTGAATTCCAGCTTTTTTGGGCAAGACGAACAAATCCAAAATCAAGAAAAAAAAGAACGACAAGAACACCCGTAAAAATTCCAAACACTCTAAAGGTTTCCCGTGTGTTTATTTCAAGCATTACTTCACCTCCAGAACGCCAGACTCTTTGCTGCGCACAAGCGAATCTGCAAGACGACTTGCATGAACAAAATCATTCTTCATCTCAAAATGCTGTATAAACAGTGCAATGAAGTCTGCAACAAAAACGGTAAACACCATTCCGATGGGAGAATCCCCGCATCCACAAATAAAAAATGCCAAAATTCCTGCAATCACTCCAAATACAATTTTTCCGCCAATAGTTTCAGGAATAGAGCCGTACCAATTTATAACAAAAACCGCAGTAAACAAAGTTCCGCTCGTAAAAACGGCAAGCAAAATATCCCCCTGCATTGGAATGCCATTGAAAAACAACGGGGCCATCATTCTGACCAATGCAAGATAGACAATCACAAAAAAAGCGGGGATAATTATTTTAATTTCATCAAACATAAATAACACAACAGATGAAATCAAAGTCAAAAAATTAAAGCGAAATGCAGGAATTGCAGAGTGTGTGTCCCATAACAGTGAAATATAGCCTTCGGGAATTGAAAACTTGAACACACTAAAAACAGTTTTGTTCAAAAAATCGGTTACCGTTGTGTCAAAGGATACAGTCGGGAAAAAACCGCTTTCTATAAGAATTTGAGATGGATTTCTAGAGGAAAGCAAGTCAAGTGAAACGACAGACGAGGCAAACACTCCCGCTCCGATGATATAAAGAACAGCAAGCGCAAAAACACTGGGATTCATAAAATTATAGTAGAAATTCTTGTAAATGTATTTTCCGATAAGCATCGTGCAAAATGTCACAACAAAGACAGTAAGCGGCGGATATGTTTCTGGCAATAACATCCCAACTAAAAGCCCCTGCACTATACTTACAGAATACGAGTAATGGTTTCCGCTTGTAAAACATTTTGTTCGATTGCAAATAATAGTGGAAACTACAGACGCGGCAACAGCGGAAAAAATAACTACAACCGCCATAAAACTCTTGCTCATAAATAGAAGAAGCACCTGTAGTGCAAGCAATGCAATGATTCGATTGCACTCCATTTCCATTGAAGACTTTAAATAAGTGAATGGGCGAATAATAACCTTTCTCATATTCATATTCTACCTTTCCTCCATTCCACTGCCTATCTCCGTGCTTGCATTTTGCACGGCGGCAATTTTATAAATCACTTGACTCAATGGTAATCGTGCGGGACAACAAGCACTGCACAGTCCGCAGCCATTGCATAGTTCCGAAGTTTTTATATACACATCGTCTGCATCTCTTGTGTACGGAAAAACCATTTTGCTATAAATCACATCAGGAGAAAGATGCAATGGACAAATGCGGCGACAATTCCCACACTGAATGCATTCAAATTGCTTTTGGCAGGGCATTTTTGACTGCGGAAGGAATGTTATGGACTTTACATATTTTGTAATAGGTGCGTCCAATGTTCCTGAAGAAACGCCGCATACAATTCCATTGATAATTATCGCCTCTGGAGACTTTATAAAACCTCCGCACTGTTCAGCCAAATCTCTTATAGAAGTTCCGATGGCAACTTTTAGAATGCCTGTAGTCGGAATGCAACTTCCCGAAATATATACATATCTATCAATCACCGGCATAGTAAAGGAAACGGTGCGAAATGTTTCAAAAGCCGTAGATGAATCGATAAAAAGCGATTTTTTTGAAATTCCCTTGCACAACGGTGAAGATTTCAGTGATTTTTTCACTGCGCGTATAATTTCGTCTTTATAGCCTACCGGATATTTTTTTGGATTCAATGCTATTGAAAACAGCGGAATTTTTTTGTCTGTGGGCTTCACAAGGTCGGGTGATTTTTCACTCTTTTCTTTAGTTGAATGGCTGGGAATTTCAAAGCCCTTTTCCGAAGCTAGCACAATTCCATCCGCTCCAAGCGCCGCTGCAACAATTTCTGCGCCAGACAGCACATTTTCTGTAAACATTTTTGTAATCAATGCATCGGTCAATCGGCTGGGGTCTTCATCAAAAAGGCGCACAACAAGTAATTTTGAGCCTGAGTGTTTTTTTGCCTTTGAAATATCGCTTGCCAAAAGGCGCGGCTCGTTCACTGTAAACGTGTTTATAATCCCATTTTTCTCTATTTCAGAAAGCAAGAGTCTGTCAGAATATAAAGTGGCGTCTGATTTTTTGAGAGTCTTTCCCAAAAAAGAAAATTTTCCTGAAAGATTTATCCGTGCCGCCTCGCACATTCTTCCGTCCGGACATACACAAAGTTCAATGCCCTTTACAACTCCAGGAATAGGAGAATAAACAGACGATTTAAAATCGCCTCCATACGACGCTGCAATAATCTGTCCTTCACTCACTATATCCCCTGCTTTCACAAGCCATTCACAGTCGTTTTCGCAATCCTGCTTGATGGGAACTAAAACTGAATTGGGAACAAAAGCGTTTGCGGTGTTTTTAAATGCATCTTTTTTTAATGTGGAAATATGTGAAAATACAGTCATCCTCTCCCCCACAAAATCATTGTTTTTCTAAAATGCCTTTGAACAATGTACAATCCTACGGAAATAAAAATTGCCAGCAAAAGAAACATAATTGTTGAAAGCGACAGTCTTATATTTCCAGATGAAACATATCCTGTTGATGTATTATTTTGCACCTTTAGAAACTTTTCTAGTGCAGGATAATCAAAGCCATCAACAACAGCCATTGCGTTTGAAACAAAGTCCGAGTTATATTCAATGGAACGTTCCAAAGGTTCTATAATGCCACTAGAATCATCATATTCAGTAAAGACAATTTTGCTTCCGCGTTTTGGTCTTTGAAACCTTTCTCGTCCGTTAAGCGAAATATATGGAAATGTCATCGTTTCCCATCTCCAGTCAACATAGTCATTGATTGTTGGCAGGCTTTCAAGGCTATATGAAGGTCCTGGCACAACAATGTTTGAAGCTGAGCCAAACTGAGACACCGATGAGGAAAAAGAGGCACTCAAAAGAACACACACAGTCAATGCGGCAAAAATCAAAAGCGCGCCTCTAGATTTTTTTGTTGAAAGAGAAATCATTTTTGCAGGAATTATTTTTACGGAAACAAACATTTTTTTTGAGTTTAAAAATTTTTCGTAGTTTGACAATAGAACGGTCAGCGCCGCAACTCCGAATGTCATGCCGATAAACAGCAATGAACACTTGATTCCATTGAATATCGCCGCCAAAAACGAAATCGCTAAAAACAAAACGATGGCAACGTTTCTAAAAATACAGAGAAGAGCACCCGTTCTATCCCCTATTTCAATAAAAAGGTATACGACATACATAAACAGACAGGAAATAACCGCCGAAGAATAAAAGGCTTGTGAAAACGAAAAGAATACAGGTAGAAACAGAAGAATTGCCAAAGATTTTCTCTTATGAGAAAAAAGGACGAGAAGCACCGCAAAGACAAGACAAGCAATCGGAACAATAAACGGAAACGCCGCATTTCCGTTCATTCCCGCTGATATTCCATTTCTATTCATTTCAAAAACGGCTTTTTCTGCACTGTGTAGTTGCGAGTCGGGAACATAACATATTCTATATCGATTGCTTTTATCAAAGAAATATAGATTTCTCTTGGTAAGATAGTCGGATTTTTCAATTGACAACAAAGAGAGCGAAACCTCTGGCGTTTTTTCAGAAATTTCAAGCGGAACATATTGATTTTCTACATCTATGACTTCATCGCAGCCCGCATCCCGCAAAATTCTTGAAGCCTCCGCCCAATCCGCCTCAATGGGAACATACAAAATCGAATACCCTCTCCACAACTTTGATGCAGGCGCAGATTTACATAAGCACAACAGCACAAGAGAGAAAACAGCGATACTAAACGGCACAATATATTCTTTTATGTATTTCATTGATTTGTCTATACTATCAAAAACAACACTTTATGTGAACAGCAAAATCAAAAATTCCAAACAAGGAATTGAGGCATTCCCCATAGTGTGGAAATCCCCTAGTCAGTTTTGCGTAAGCCTGAGCGTTGCGAGGTAGCAAAATACGCAATTCCTACGGAATTGCTATCGAGTTTGCAATGCAAACTCGCGTACAAAACCGAGGCGAATGCAAAACTAATACTCATTGAACGAGGAATTGAGGCATTTTCCACAATTTTAAAATCCCCTAGCCAGTTTTGCGTAAAGCCGAGCGTTGCGAGGTAGCAAAACTGAAGGCGAATGCAAAACCCGTACTCACTGTACGAGGAATTGAAGCATTCGCCCGCCCTACATCAGAGACACTGGATCAACATCGCACTCTATATAGACATTTTGGGGATGGTTATAACTGCGAAGAAGATGCTCTGCGGCATTTTGCAACGGGGTAATAGTTTGACCGCGCAACAAAATCTGATAGCGGTAATTTTTTGCAATGAGCAATATCGGACATTCAGCAGGACCGAGAACCTCTCCATTTTCGCCTAAAAAATCAGAAAGGATTTTTGCCGCCTGCTCTGCATTTGCCTCTGCAACATTCTGAAACGCCGAGCGAAACACAAGTCTGACCAAGCGGGAAAACGGCGGAAAGCACTGAGTCTTTCGTTGAGAAAGTTCGTACTGGTAAAATGCATTTACATCGCCCTCACACGCATATTTTATAGGCTCACAAAATGGATTATATGTCTGCACAAAAACTTTTCCGTCTGGAAAATACCGTCCCGCGCGCCCTGCCACTTGCGTTATCAGAGAAAACGTTCTTTCTGCCGCCCTAAAATCTGGAAGATGCAGGGCAGTATCGGCAAGCACCACCCCGACCAACTGCAAGTTCGGAAAGTTCAAGCCTTTTGCAATCATTTGCGTTCCCAGCATGATGTCGTATTCACCGCGCCTAAAGTCATCAAGAGCCTTTTCCAATTCGCCTTTTTTAGTGAGACTGTCGCGATCTATGCGAATAATACGTGAATTAGGAAATTTAGTGCGCGCCTCCACCTCAATATACTCCGTCCCAAAGCCAGAGTACCCAATATCAACAGAGCCGCAAACAGGACATGAAACAGGAGGAACAATTGACCAGTTGCAGTAGTGACACCGCAACCTGTTATCCTTTATGTGATATGTCATTGGAACAGAACAGTTTTTGCACAACAATTCATATCCGCATGAATTGCACCGAAAGAAATGGTTGAACCCCCTCCTGTTCAAAAACAAAATCACCTGCCTTTTATTCTCAACCGTCCTTCGGATTTCATCCTCAAGTTCCTTTGAAATGCATCCTGACGATGGAATGGCAGAAAGATTTATTGTCTTTATCGACGGCATTTCACCGCCTGCAAGTCGTTTTGTCAACGTGTGGCGAATAATTTTTCCCTGTTTCATAAAATGATACGCTTCGACAGACGGAGTTGCACTTCCCATAACCAAAGGAATTTTCAAACGAGAGCAACGATACATTGCAAATTGACGGGCATGGTAACGAGGAGTGTCGCCTGACTTGTACGAGCCATCGTGTTCCTCGTCAATTATTATAAGCCCCAAATCTGGCATTGGAGCAAAAACCGCGCTTCGAGCCCCAATTGCAATTCGCGACTCTCTGCGCATAATTTTCTTCCATTGTGTAAGTTTTTGGCTCGGAGTGAGCGCGGAGTGAAGAATTGCGGCAGTGTTTCCAAAACGAGATTGAACCGCTTTCACAACCTGCGGAGTTAATCCGATTTCCGGCACAAGATAAATAACGCCTTTTCCTTGTGCAAGCACACGTTCCGCTGCCTGAAGAAAAACCTCCGTCTTTCCAGTTCCAGTCGGTCCATAAAGATAATGATAGATGTTCTTTTCCGATTGTGAAATGATTTCATCAACGGCACGTGTCTGTTCATCAGAAAGAATGGTTGTCGATTTTTCAGATATGTCTGACTCAAAGGCAAAGGAGGGAGAGCTGCTTTCCCGCTTTCCTGTAGATGGAATCATTGCAAAAAGTGCCTCTCCTATCGAACACACATAATAGCATGAAAGCCACTGTGCCATTTCAAAAATTTCATCAGTAAAGAGTGGCTCTTCATCTATTATTTTTGTTATGTGCCGAATTTTCTCCTCTCCAACAGGACAAGAAGACGGAATATGGTCATAAAGTGCGATTATAAAACCCGTCATTTTTCTGTTTCCAAGCCTCACTTCCGCGCGCTTACCAACTTCAGGCTTTAATTCATCTTTTTCATTTTCAGGAGGAACATAAGAGTATGTAAAGGTTTGATTGAGCGGAATGTTCAAGACAATTTCAAGGAACGTCAAGAGTCACTCCCAAACCCATTTGCATAGTCAGGCGCAATTTCAAGCAACTTCGCCCGAAACATTTTCAAGTCCTCCCATGCAGGCCTTTTATTTGAAGCATCCCTCAAAAGCGCACTCGGATGATATGTTGCAAGAACGGGAATAGTTCCATATTCAAAGAATTTGCCCCGAAGACGAGAAAGGGAATCTTCAGTGTGCAAAAGATTTTGAATTGCGCATCTTCCAGCGCATAAAATCATTTTCGGCTTTAAAACCTGTATTTGTGCATCCAAAAAAGCACGGCAACTATCCGCCTCATCCAAAAACGGAGTGCGGTTTTTAGGCGGACGGCACTTTACAATGTTTGCAATATAACAGTTCACTGTTCTTGAAAGAAAAATTGAAGCGAGCATTTTATCAAGCAATTTTCCAGCAGGACCGACAAACGGCAGTCCCTGATGATCCTCCTCTTCTCCAGGACCTTCGCCAATCACTAGTACAACAGGATTTTCAACCCCTTGTCCAGCAACAGTTTTGTTTCTCGTCTCGCAAAGACGGCAGCACTTGCACTCAGCAATTCGAGCGGCGATTTTTTCAAGCGAAAGTCCGTTGCCAAAATCTTTAGGGGAAACATCTTCAACACTCTCTCCAGAATGCACGGCAGTAAAAGCAGCGTGAGAATCGCCATTTGATAAACTATATGTTGCATCACTTTCCAAAAGAGGCGCGTCATCCTCAAAGGATATTGATTCCTCAAATTCGGGGGAGCTATATCCATAAAAATTGTCTGAGATAGTTTTTAGTAAATTGTAAATTTTTTCTTTTTCTGTGCAGGTCACGCTTTTAGAATAGCATATATCTTGTAATTCAAGCAAGAAATAATTATAATAAAAGGCGAATTTTTACTGTGATTTCTCACTTCGTTGCGAAATCGCTTTTTCAGAAACTCCCGAATTTGACAATTCGCTCGTTACTGAAAATCAAAGAAGGAATAAAATTGAAAAGACATATTTTCACAATTTTTCTGTTCGCTTTTCTTTCTCTTTTACCAGTCTTTGCACAAGTAAGCGTTGACACAGAGGACGACTTTTACACAGACGCAACCGCATGGTTTCTAAAGGGGTACATACAAAGCCTTCCACAATTAAAGCCCTACCCCATAAATATAATAAACGACCTGTTGGACGAAGTAATAGCAAATGCTCCACAAGCGGAGCAAGTCATTGCAGAATATTACAAGGACAAGTATTTTTCAAAGAAAATAAGCGCTTCTTCTGACACAAACGCAAATATAAAGTTAAAATTCCTTGATTCAGGAAGTGAAGAAATAGAAAGATTTACACACAACGAGTTTTTTTCTGAAAACATCGCTGTTGCTGGCGACATTCCTATAAATGAAAAGACGGGAATAGCATTTGACCTTTCAGGACGAGTGTATTATTCTCGTGTTCCCTCCGAAAACGTTTTTCCGCTCTATACGTTTGGCAATGACATCAACAAAAAAAATGCACTAAAAATAAATGCGGATAAAGTGGATTTTGCATTGAACCCGAATTTCATAGCAACATTTGGCAAGCAAAATCTGTATGCAACGATAGGAATGAACAAAACAGGATTCGGACTTTTTCAAGACGATGGCCTTATTATGAATCCATCAACATATCAAGCAATAAACGCAACAATAAATTATCAAGGAAAATACGTGAGCATATCCCGCTATCTCGGTCTTCTCGCCGCAGATAAGGAGGACGGGAGTTTTGGATATTCAGCAAGAAAATTCATTTCATTTCACAGCATGAAAATTCCGATTCCAAAAGCACATATTTCATTCTCTTTATATGAATCAATAATAATTTCAAAACCGTTTAATCCAGTCTACCTTTGGCCAATTCCCTATTGTGCGGCGGCAAATTTGCTCAAATTTGATGAAAACGTCATTTCGGGGCTAAACTTTGAATGGAAACCTCTACACGGCATTGCAATTTTAATGGACTTTATAATTGATGACATAGAAAACGTAAAATCGCTTTTTAAGTTAAAATTAAATGATGCAGGAATACGAACGGGATTTAAAATGGGATTTATTTACGCTCCATTTGACTCTGCCTGCAACTTTCTTTCTCTAAATTATACTCTTATCACGCCATACACATACACTCGATATGCGCAAAGTGATGACAAGTACCATTATTTGGACTACACAAACTTCGGAATGAGCCTCGGTTCAAATCTCCCCCCGAATTCGGATAGAGTAAACTTAACAATACATTTCAAGCCAATGCCAAACTTTAAAGTTCAAACATTCTCGTCATTTATAAGGCATGCAAATAGTTATGAATCACTGTCTCCTGAAGAAGCAATACAAATTCCTTCAGGTCATCCATCAAACGGTTCAATCAGCGCAGACACAAGGGGCTTTGACAGTGTAAAGAATGTAACAGGATTTCTAAAACAGGATACCACAATGTATATAGTTCAGGCAGGAACGTTTCTTGAATATGAATTTATTTTGAAAAAAGCCGGACGAATTTCTATTTCTGCACAGTATATCTATGAATATATTTCAAATAACGGAGTTGACTCAAACATTTATTCAGGAAATTACACGGCGGAAACAGAGCAAGAACGCATTGAACAAGCAAATCGTGAGCTTAAAGCGTGGAAAAATAAACTGCACGACAGCCACAATCATTATTTCACGATAGGAGTTAAGTATAGATACTAATGGAAAACAAAAAATTCCTATTTTTTTACTTAAACACTGGAGCCGGTCATATTTCCGCAGCAAAAGTCCTGTCCTCTGCCATACAAAAGGAAGATCCCTCTTGTCACATAAAAATGATAAACGGATTTAGACCGCATAAACTGGGGCATTTGCTCTTTGAACGAGGATATAAATTTTACGTAAATTACTTTCAAGGCGCATTTCCGCTCGCCTATGAATTGGGGCAGCACGCATTTTTCCAGTCTCTTTTAAAGCACCTGCTCGGTCCAGAAACCCGCCCTTACTTAAGAAAAATTATACTCAAAGAACGCCCCACTGACATTGTATGCTTTCATTTTGCAGTAACTCCGTTTATCAAAGATGTTTTAAAGAACATTCCCTGGAAAATCAATTTTACAGTCATCGTAACAGATCCCTTTACCGTTCCTTATCCGTGGTTCTATGAAAAAAACATCACCTATATGGTCTATTCAGAGGAAGCAAAAAACATAGGAGTTCAAGAATGCAACGTTCCCGCTGAAAATATAACGGTCATTCCATTTTTAATGAACGAAAAATTCCACAAACAAATAAGCACGGAAGAGAAAAATGCTTTGCGAAAAAAACTCGGATTTGCCCCAAACAAAAAAATGGTTCTGCTCGTGGGTGGTGGAGAAGGACTTCCCGGCGCAACGGAAATCATAAACAACTGCATTATTAACCGCGCCGATTTTGCCATAACAGTAATTTGCGGACGTGACAAAGTAAAAATGAGAAACCTAAAGCTTCTGCGTCTTGCACACCCAAAACTTGACCTGCACATCTATGGATTTGTAAACAATCTTGACGAGCTTGTGAAAATATGTGATTGCGCAGTAATAAAGGCAGGCCCTGCAACCCTTATGGAAGTTCTTTCATGCAGAAAACCGGTGATAATATGCAAGTATATACACAATCAAGAGTTGGGCAATATGCGTTTTGCCGTAAAAAACAAGGTGGGCTACTTTATTAGAAAGCCAAGAAAAATCTACAAAAAAATCAATCATTTGCTCAACGACTCACAATTCGATGAAAAAATGAAAGAGCGATTTGAATCGGTTGTAATAGACACAGATTCTAACAAAGTGGCAAAACTTCTATTGGAGAAATAAACTAAACGCGAATGCAAATCCCGTACCTTTTGAATGAGGAATTCAGGCATTCTCTACCGTCTTAAACCCACTAGTCAGTTTTGGTAGCGGTAGCGTACAAAACTGAAGGCGAATGCAGAACCAGCATTCATTGAACGAGGAATTTAAGCATTCTCTATCGTCTTAAAACCAACTAGTCAGTTTTGGTAGCGAAGTACGTAATTCCTACGGAATTACTACCGAGTTTGCATTGCAAACTCGCATACAAAACTGAAGGCGAATGCTAAACCAGTATCCTCTTAACGAGGGATTAAGGCATTCTCTACCGTTTTAAAACCCACTAGTCAGTTTGGCGTAAAGCCGAGCCGTGCGAGGTAGCCAAACTGAAGGCGAATGCTAAATCAATACTCTGTCAACAAAGGATTTACGCATTCGCCCCCGCCCCCGTCCCTGCCCTAAACTCCTTCACCACGCGCGTTTCATAAGCAGTTTGAATGAGAGAGTCAACTTCCAATTGGGCAAAAATCCGTTCTGCGTCTTCTATTCTGCCGCGTAAAATTGGATGGCGAGGAGTAAAAAGCACGCAACAATCCTCGTACGGAAGAATCGATGTTTCATAAGAGCCTATAAATCGTGCATCCCTTATAATTTCCTCTTTATCAAGTCCAATCAAAGGACGAAACAATGGATACTCCGCAAAATGCTCTGTCACCCGCAAATTTTCAAGCGTTTGACTTGCAACCTGCCCCAAACTTTCGCCAGTCACTATGCAATCCGCATGCACACGAAACGCCACCATATTCGCTGCCTTCATCATACACACACGAAGCATTAGCGTGGACCACTCTTCAGGAGCCTTCTCCTTTATTTTCATTTGAACATCAGTGAATGAAATGATATTCAAATAAGTACGAAGTCCGTAAGCAGAAAGATTTTTCGCCAAATCTTCAACTTTTTTTTGCGCCTCAGGAGAAGTGTATGGATACGAGTGGAAATAACAGCAGTCTATCCGCATTCCCCGTCGCATCATTCGATACCCTGCAACAGGAGAATCTATTCCCCCAGAAAGAAGCAAAAGCCCCTTCCCCGAAGACCCAACTGGAAGCCCTCTGCAAGAATTTTCTGAGTTGCAATATACAAAGCATCGCTCCCGCACCTCCACAACGATCGTCACATCAGGATTATGAACATCGACCTGCAAAATGCTCGCATCAAAAACAGGAGTCGCCCCCTCACACGCAATTTCGTAAGAAGTAAGCGGGAAAGACTTATCGGAACGTTTTGCCTCAATTTTAAAAGTCTTCGCCCCTTTTTCAGAAGCCGCTTTTGCAAGCAAAAGGATTGCATCTTGTATCGCATGTATTTCTTTTTCGCAAACCATCGTTTTTGCCCAGCCTGTAATTCCCAAAAGATGAGACAGAGCAAATTCCACTCGTGAACAAAACTCTTCTCCGCAGTCAATGTACAGTCGCCCAGCATGCAGAGAAACAACAGAGTCCGTTCCCTCCAAATACTCTTTTGTGTTAGCCAAAAGCAATTTTTCAAAGCTATGCAAATTTGACCCCTTAAGAGTCAATTCGCCTAATTTTCCTAAATATGTAGCCATAATAGACAATGATACCAATTTTACGCAAAAACGCCTATAGTTTTTTAAAACTCCACTAGACAAAACACCTATAATTTTTATATAATGATGAAATACGATACATGTTAATGTGTTTTTCAAACACTGGGAGGATAGTTGGCATACACAAATAACAACAATAAGGGGCAGCGAGTCAATGAAATGATTCGAGTGCGTGAGGTCAGGCTCATAGACGATGAGGGTAACCAGAGAGGAATCGTTCCCACTTTGGAAGCGCTGAAAATGGCTAGGGAATTGGATCTTGACCTTGTTGAAGTTTCACCGAATGCCAATCCGCCTGTTTGTAAAATTCTCGATTATGGCAAATTCCGATTTGAACAGGAGAAAAAGCTCCGTGAATCCCGCAAAAATCAGAAGGTTCTAAAACTCAAGGAAATCCGAATGCAACCAAAAATTGGTTCGGGTGATCTTGACACAAAAGCCAAGCATGTACAGGAATTTCTTGACGAGGGATGCAAGGTCAAGGTTACCATCCGTTTCCGCGGAAGGGAACTTGCACACACGGAACTCGGCTATGATGTCTTGCAGGAAGTTTTAAAAAGGCTTACTTCCGCGTATGTCATTGAAAAAAATCCAGCGATGGACGGAAAAACTATGTCAATGACAATATCTGCAAAAGCCAAATAATTTTTTGAGGTAAGGAAATGCCCAAACAAAAAACAAAACGAAGTGCTGCAAAACGCTATTCCTTGACAGGAACTGGCAAAGTTAAGCACAAAAAACAGAACCTTCGTCATATTTTGACAAAGCGTTCTCCAAAAAGAAAAAGGCAGCTTCGCGCAGCAGGTTATGTTGACGAAGCCGATGCAAAGAAAATACGCAAGCAGATGCTGCCATACGGTTAATGAGGTATAGAATATGTCAAGAGCGATAGACGGACCAAAACGAAAAAATCGTCGAAAAAAACTTCTCAAACTCGCAAAGGGTTTTAGAGGTGACAGAAAGTCAAATTATAAAGCGGCAAAAGATGCTGTAACAAAAGCACTTGTTCACGCCTATGTGGATCGCAGAGACCGAAAAGGGAATTTCCGAAAGCTTTGGATTGCCCGTATCAATGCGGCTGTTCGAGAAGAAGGACTTACCTACTCAAGGTTTATAAACGGCTGCACAAAGGCTGGAATCACACTCAACAGGAAGGCACTTTCAAATATGGCTATTGAAGACCCAGTTGCTTTCAAGGCTGTAGTTGACGCTGCAAAAAAAGCATTAGAGGCGTAAAATATGATTTCTCTCAATCAGATTCTTTTACTTGAACAAAAAGTTGAAAGTGCCGTTGAAAAAATAAAACGGCTGCAAGCAGAAAACGATGCTCTTCGCAAGTCTTGTGAAGAGCTCACAAATGCGCTTTCTGTAAAGTCGGAGCAACTTTCTCAATTTGAACAAGAACAAAGTCAGATTGAGAGTGGAATCAAAAATGCGCTTGAGAGGTTGACGGCAATTGAAAATTCAGTGCTTGAAGCAACCTCTCAAAAGCCTCAAGATATTCAAAAGCCTGTGGAGCAAACTGTAGAACAGATTGAACAGCCTGTTGAAACTACCATTGTTCCCCCTGCCCCACAGAATGACATTTCGCAAATCAACACTGTTTCTGCCCCCCAAGAAAACGTACATCCCTCTATGCAGGAAAGTGCTCCTCAAAAATCGCAGGATATTGAACAAGAACGCATTTCTCCCTACACACAAGAAAACGTCTCTCCAGAACCGCAAAATTTTGTGCAGCAAAACACGGTAGAACAACAAGAGCCATCTTTACAGCAAAATGTCTCTTACGGCGAAGAACCCGTTGAAGAAGAGAATACACTATATAACCAAGAAATAGAGAATTCGTTTGACGATGGA
Organism: Treponema sp.; assembly: GCA_014803985.1. Classification (GTDB taxonomy): domain Bacteria; phylum Spirochaetota; class Spirochaetia; order Treponematales; family Treponemataceae; genus Treponema_D. Next base: position 32,802 of record JAAVAO010000013.1, on the reverse strand, counting down.
TTGTTATTTTCTCCAGATCCTGAAGACACGGACACAGAAATAGATGATTTTTATGAAGAGCAAGAGTCTCCTGAAAGCAATTCATCAAACAACGAGCAGGATGCTTCTAACATAGATATTTATTAAGGGTGATTAGCGATGGGTACTCTTAGAATAGATATGCTAGGAACTTCTTTTACCATCGAAAACAATTACGACTCAGAATTTTTAAATCAACTTCTTACTTACTACAAGCACGAGGTAAATGCAATCGAAAAACAGGGCAATTTAAAGGATGACATCCAAATTGCAATTATGGCAGGCATTTCTATGTGCGAAGAAGTGTACAAAGATAAAATGGAAAAACAAAAAACGCAACTTGCATATAAAAACGATGTAACAAATTCAAAATCTACAAAGGTTGTGGACGAACTGTTGAAAAAACTCGACTCTGTTTTATGATTGAAAATATATATATTGATGCTGATTCGTGTCCTAGAAAAGTGAGAGACTATGTTGCACAACGCATAAAAAAACTTGAAATCCATTTATATTTTGTTGCAAATAAAGAAATCCCGACAGAAAGCACTTGTGTTACAATGATTGTTTGCCCAAAAGAAAAGGATTCTGCGGACAACTTTATTTTTGAAAATGTAAAAAAACACGACATTGTTATAACAAAAGATATTTTGCTTGCTTCTCGGCTTGTTGAAAGAAATATCTGTGCAATGAATGACAGAGGAACTTCCTTCACAAAGGATAATATAAGAGGACTGCTTAAGGACAGGGAATTCAACCTGCAACTTTCACAAATCGGCTTTAAAGGAAGTAAACAAAAATCATACTCAACGCAACAATTTTTAAAATTCACCCAAACATTCGACAAAGAACTAAAACGCCTTTTAAATGAATATTGGTAGAATGGCGGAGAGAGCATCGATTTTCAGTTTTTATATTATTTGGGTGGCTATTTTCGCTCGCCCTAAAATCCTTGCCGCAGTAAAATTCGCTATTTGACTGAAAATAAAAATATAAAAACAAATCGTATGTATTTTACTTAATCAGCATACAGTCTCCATAACTGAAAAAGCGATATTTTTTTTCAACGGCAGATTTATAGGCATGCAAAACAGTTTCACGCCCAGCAAAAGCACTCACCAGCATTATCAGGGTACTTTCAGGCGTATGAAAATTCGTGAACATTTGGTCAACAATCTTAAATGTATATCCCGGATACATAAAAATTCTCGTGGATGACGTGCCTGCCTTTACAAAACCGTTTTCATCGGCAGATGCTTCAAGAGTTCTAACGGACGTTGTGCCAACCGCTAAAATTGGTCGCCCCTCTTTTTTCGCTTGATTTATTTTTTCTGCCGCTTCTTCTGAAATCGTAAAGAATTCCTCGTGCATTTTGTGATTTTCGATGTTTTCCTCGCGAACTGGCAAAAAAGTCCCCAATCCAACATGCAATGTCAAAAACACCCGTTCAACCCCTTTTTCAGACAATCGTGAAAGCATTTCGTTTGTAAAATGAAGCCCTGCCGTTGGACAAGCCGCACTTCCCGTCTTTTCTGCATAGACATTTTGATAGCGTTCCCCATCCTCTGCGGTATCACTGCGCTTTATATACGGCGGAAGTGGAATATGCCCATTTTTTTCAAACCAGTCTTCTGTCAACACAAAGTCAAACTTCAACGCACGAAATTCAGTGCCTTCATTTCCTTTTTCATCAATAATAGTTCCAATAGTTCCATCTGGAAATGTATAGCGCATTCCCGGCTTTTGCTTTTTTGCGTTTTTCACCATTGTATTCCACACAAGACAATCTTTGTCAATTTGATTCAAAAACATAAATTCCGTTTCGCGTTCCGTTGTTTCTTTTATTCCAAAACATCTCGCCCTGCGAACCTTTGAGTTATTAAAAACCATCAGAGTGTCTTTTGAAATCAAATCTGGAAGATCATCCATCATATAGTCTTTGGTGATTCCGCTTTGCCGTGAAAGCAACATAAGTCTATCCTGCCCCCTCACATCGCTCGGACACTGTGCAATAAGGTTTTCAGGAAGTTCAAAATTAAAATCAGCTGTTTTCATTAGAATAATTTTCCTTGTGAAGAATCAGAATGTTTTTCTTTTGGTTCAAGATTCAAGTGCATATATGCTTTCTCCGTTGCAATTCGACCGCGAGGCGTTCTTTGTAAAAAACCACACTGAATTAAATACGGTTCATAATAATCTTCTAAAGTGTCAATCGACTCACCAATAGAAATGGCAAGTGTTTCTGCTCCAACAGGACCGCCGCCAAAATTATGGATCACAGATTGCAGAATATCGCGATCACATTTTTCAAGCCCCATTCCATCTATCTCCAAACGTTTTAATCCTTCTTCCACTACAGAAAGAGTAATTTTTCCATCTCCATAGACTTGAGCGAAATCCCTCATACGCCGTAAAACTCGATTTGCCACACGAGGAGTTCCACGAGAACATTTTGCCATCAGAGAGGCGGCATTTTGTTCCACAAAAACATTCAAAATATCAGCGGAACGACAAATAATAGACGAAAGCTCATCAATCGTATAAAATTCAAACCGAGGGATTATTCCAAATCGACTGCGCAATGGACTTGAAACACTCCCCGCTTTTGTAGTTGCACCAACTAACGTGAACGGAGGAATCGGAATGCGCACAGTGCGCGCCGCCGCCCCCTGCCCAATAATCCAGTCAAGTTCAAAATCTTCCATCGCAATATAAAGCATTTCTTCAATGGCAGGTTTCAAGCGGTGAATTTCATCGATAAAGAAAACGGTTCGTGGAGTAATCGTTGAAAGAATGCCTGCCAAATCTTTTGGCTTGTCAAGCGCGGGGGCGGACGTTACTTTAAAATCAACGCCAAGTTCATGGGCAGTAATTTGAGCGAGAGTGGTTTTTCCAAGTCCAGGAGGTCCTATCAAAAGCAGGTGATCAAGTGGCTCTTCTCGTTTTCGAGCCGCTGCAATAAATGTTGCAAGGTTGTTTTTAACGGTAGTTTGCCCTAAAAAGTCTTTTAAAAGCTGCGGTCTCAGAGAAGAGTCTTGTTCATCAAGAGTATTCCGTGAATCTGCACGTACAATTGAAGAAAAACCGCTGTCTTCCGAATTAGTAAAATCAGTCATACTTTAAACCTTTAAGCCAATTCCATAATTGCACGACGAAATATAATTTCTTCACGTTCTTTTTCAGATTTTGAAGAAAAATTTTCATCGTTCTTTAAACTTTCAGCAAGAAGAGCAACCTTTTGCTCCGCACTCTGCTTGTCATAGCCCATACTCAAAAGCGAAAGCACGACATCAGAATAGGCGGAAACGGTTGTAAGCGACTGCACCGTTTCATTTTTATGAAATTGGATTTTTCCTTTTAATGCAAGCAGCATTTTTCCCGCGCTTTTTTTCCCTACGCCAGGTATTTTTTCAAGGTTTTCCAAGTCGCCCTTATCCAAAAGCTCCGTCAATCGAGCAGATGAAACACTACTCATAATTTTAACCGCAGATTTTGCGCCAATTCCTTCAACCTTTAGCAAATCAAAAAACAATGTACGCTCATTGTCATTTGCAAAACCAAAAAGTTGCATAGCCGCATCAGTGTGCTGTAAAAATGTAAAAATTTTCGCGCTGTTTCCCACAGGTGGAAGCATATCAATGCTGGAATCTGGAACGCACACATCCCATTCCACACCATTATTGTCTAAAAAAATCTGGTGAGGAAGTTTTGCAGTGATTGTTCCTGTAATAGAATTGAACATACTAAAACTATACTATAAAGTGAAAAAAAAATCAGCAGGAAAAGGGGCGAATGCTAAAATTTCTTTTTATAAAAATATGGATTTTGCATTCGCCTTCAGTTTTGTGCGCTACCGCTACCAAAACTGACTAGCGGATTTTTATGCAGTTGAGAATGCCTAAATTTCTTGTTATAAACATATGGATTTAGCACTCGCCTTCAGTTTTGTGCGCTACCGCTACCAAAACTGGCTAGCGGATTTTTATGCGGTTGAGAATGCCTAAATTTCTTGTTATAAAATATGGATTTTGCATTCGCCTTCAGTTTTGCTACATCGCAACGCTCGGTTTTTAGCAAAACTGACTAGCAGTTTTTTGAACGATGGCGAATGCCTAAATTTCTTGTTATAAAAATATGGGTTTTGCATTCGCCTCACGTTTTTAGGCGGGATCTTAATGGCAAACAAAACTATAGGAAAAATACCCGCTTTCATTTTTTTGCAAAAGGCCTGCGAATGTATTGTGTGAGGTAAAAACTGCTGCAAATTCTGTTTTTAGAGAAAACGGAGAAACATCAAACAAAGAAGACGAAAGTTTTCCCCCGTTAAAAAACCAATTTTCCTTTCCGCAGTTTAAATTCAAAACAGAAAAACCGCACTGTTTTGCAAGAGAACGAGTCATCGGGAGAGATTTTTTTATAACTTCGCCATGCAAAAATGCTTCATTTTTCACGCTCTTAAAATCTGTGTCCGTTGAATTCTTTAAAGCGACATATTTTGCAACGTTTTTTTTCACGCGCTCAATTGTAAAAGGCTCTAAAAGTTCAAAGCCCGCCGCTTCATTGACTTTAAAATCTCCAACTTTCGTCCTAAAAAGACCTGTTAAATGCGCCGCACTCGAAGCAAAATTTCCAATATCTCTTGCAAGACTTCTGATATAGGTGCCTTTTGAAACAGAAAACTCCACAAGGGCAGAATCAAGTGCATGTGAATTGTCATCTGCATATTTCACGTCGAGTATCTTTGATGAATAGACGGTAACTTTACGTGCAGGAATTGAAACTGCTGCTCCTGAGCGGGCAACATCACTTGCACGTTTTCCATCAACATGAATTGCACTAAAGGCAGGGGGCACTTGCATAATTTCACCTGTAAAATGATCGATTGCGCGCTCAACACTTTCCCTTGTTGGAAGAGGAGCGGTCCTCACAAGAGAACCTGTGTATTCAAGGGTGTCTGTTTCCGCGCCAAATTGTATAACCGCTTGATAAGTCTTGTCAAATTCAGTGATTTTTCCAGCAAGGCGAGTGAGTGCACCACAACACACAACTAAAAGTCCCTCTGCAAAACTGTCCAATGTGCCTGTATGACCGACTTTTTTTGTTTTTAATGCATGCTTTATTGTGTATAATGATGAAAAACTGGTAAGTCCTGCCTGTTTTGCAAACAGGACTATGCAGTCTTTTGGAAGACAGTCCATTTTGTTTTCAGAATTGTTAATCATCGGACGGAACGTTTTCCGCAGCTTGGCTTTCGCGTTCTTTAGACTGTCTTTCAAGCGCATTTAAAGTTTCCACCATTCTAAAACCGTCTTTCATTGCTTTATCAACATAAAATGTCAATTTTGGAAACTGATAAATCCGCAGTTTTTTTGCAATCACACACTGAATAAAACCTGCCGCACTATTCAAACCATCAACGCCCTTTTCAAGTTGTGCATCAGACAAAAAACTTGAAACAAAGACCTTTGCGTATCTCAAATCCTTTGTTATTTCAACTCGATTTATTGAAAGGAATGTAGAAACGCGCGGGTCTTTTATGTCTTCGTGCAAGAGAATTTTAGAGATTTCATCACGCAACTGTCCGTTTAACCGTTGCATTCTGTATTGCCTCATTATTTTTCTCCTGCACTGTTCGCATTGTCAGAATTTGCAGCAAGAGCCTCAGCCGCTTTGCGTTCATTTTCCGCGCGTTCGTCATGGAACTCATCGCCCAACTTTCTAGCAATTTCAACATACTCAAAAATTTCAAAATGGTCGCCAACTTGAATGTCCTGCCAATTCTCAAGTCCAATTCCACATTCAAATCCATTGGCAACTTCTTTTGCATCATCCTTAAATCGCTTGAGTGACGAAATTTTTCCTGTAAACTTAACAATTCCATCGCGCACAAGATTAACAAGCGCATTTCGTTTGACAACGCCGTCCGTAACATAGCAACCAGCGATAATTCCAATTTTTGGCACTTTGAAAGTATTTCGCACTTCCACGCCACCAATTACCTGTTCTTTTGTATTAGGTTGCAAAGTGCCTTCCATCGCCGCCTTTATTTCTTCAACGCACTTATAAATGATATTATACTTGCGAATTTCAACGCCCTCCTGCTCCGCAAGAATTTTTGCCTTTGGAGTGGGACGAACATTAAAGCCAATGATAATGGCATTAGAGTCGGCAGATGCAAGAGTAACATCGCTTTCATTTATCGCTCCAGCAGACGAATGAATGACAACAAGTCGAATATCGCTTGTAGAAAGTTTTTCAAGGGAAGACTTCAACGCCTCCGCAGAACCCTGCAAATCCGCTTTGATGATAACCTTAAACTCCTGAATTTCTTTGTCCTTGATTGTCTTGTCAAGATTTTCAAGAGTAACTTTCTTAACTGCCTTTGCATCTTCAAATCTCTTTAATTCCTGTCGTTTTGTAGAAATCGCCTTCGCTTCTTTTTCGTTTTCAGTAACTTGCAGCGGATCGCCGGCATTTGGCATTTCCTCCATTCCAATAACTTCAACAGGTGTGGATGGACATGCCTCCTTTACGCGACGCCCCAAATCATCAAACATAGCGCGAACACGCCCTGAATAAACGCCAGCAACAAATGGATCTCCCTGATGAAGAGTTCCGCGCTGAATAAGGACGGAAGAAACAACACCTCTTCCTTGGTCAATGCGCGATTCAAGTATTTTTCCTTCAGCACGACATTCATACGTTGCCTTCAATTCAAGCATTTCAGCTTGCAAAAGAATTGCGTCCAGCAAGTCGTCAATACCTTCTTTCTTGAGTGCGGAAATATGAACATATTGCGTGTCTCCACCCCATTCTTCAGGTGCAAGCCCTTGCTCGCTCAACTGCGTTTTTACACGGTCTGGGTTTGCATCGGGTTTATCAACTTTATTTACGGCAACAATAATAGGAACCTTTGCATCTCTTGCATGGGCAATTGCTTCCAGCGTTTGAGGCATTACGCCATCATCTGCGGCAACAACCAAAACAACAATATCGGTAACTTGCGCACCCCGAGCCCTCATCATCGTAAACGCTTCATGACCTGGAGTGTCAAGGAATGTAATGTCTCCCTTTTCAGTGTGAACGGAATACGCACCAATTGACTGTGTGATTCCGCCTGCTTCACCCTCTGCAACATAGGAATGACGGATTGCGTCAAGAGTTTTTGTCTTTCCGTGATCAACATGCCCCATTACGGTGACAACAGGAGCGCGAGGCTTCAATGAATTTTCCGTGTCCTTGTCGCCCTCAATCACTGTTTCATCGTACAGATTTATAATCTTAACTTCACACCCGTATTCAGACGCAAGAATGGTCGCCGTGTCAGAGTCAATGGCTTGAGTAATTTTAACCATTGTTCCCATTGCCATAAGCTTTGCAATAATTTCAGATGCCCGTAAATTCATTTTCTTTGCAAGATCTGAAATTGACACTGTTTCCATAATTTCTATTGACTTAGGAACAGCACTTGCAGGAGTTTCGGTCTTTTTCTTTTGTTCAAAGAGTGTATCATCATACTGCTCTTCATCCTTGCGGTTATATACTTGCTTTACAGGCTTTTTGCCTTTAAATGTCTTTTTCGATGGAGTTCGTCCTTGCTGCATCATCGATGGAACAGAACTATCTCCCCCGCCGATGTGGAATCCACCGCCAGATCGTTGTCCCTGTCCTGGAGCACGATTTTGTTTGTATTTAGGAAAAGAAGTACCGTCCTGCTTTTTGAAAACTCCATTTTTGCCCTGGAAACCTCGCTGCTGGAATCCTCCTTCCTTGCCCCTATTTTGACCATCATTTCTTTCACGGTTTTGATAGCTCTTTCGCGCTTGTGTACCCGTAAATCCATCGCCACGCCCTTGACGGTTTTGCCCGCCATAACCTCCGCGATTATAGCCGCCTCTGTCATAATGAGCAGAATCAGAAAGATTTCCCGCCTTTACATTCGGTCGTGTAGTGTTCAATTCATATACTTTCTTTTGCGAACGATTTTCGTCCTTTTGCTGCCCCTGATGCTGCTGTCGTTCCGCGCCTTGGCTTTTCTGCGGTTGCGGCGTTTTTTGCGCTACCTTTTGATCTGTCTTCGACTTTACCACAACGCGCTTTCTCTGCCCGTCAGATTTCTGAGCGTTTTGCGAAGATGAAACATTTTGTGTCGCTTGCGGAGATGAACCCGTCTTCTTTGCAAGAACCACTTTAAGTTTTTTTGAAGTGGACTTGTTTGAAGTTGGCTTGTCCGCTTGAGAAGCCCCAGAAGGCTCCGCCTGTTTTTTGTGAACAACAACTTCCGGCTTTTTTTCTGATTCTTCAGCCATTCTCTACCCTATTCCTCGTCCTCTGTAAATTCAAACTCAACACCACATTTCGGACACTGAGTCATGTCGAGTGTAATTTCCGCGCCACATTCAGGACAGTAGTATTTTTCATCATCTGCCGCTGTTTCTTGTGACTCCTCTCTATTTTCATCAGAATCAGATTCATTTTCTGTTTCCGACCCTTCTTCAATAAATTCAACGTTTTCTTTTATCAATGTATCAATGGCATTAACATCTTCTTTTGAAATGCCTCCAATATTGTCAAGTTGTCCGCTTTCATTCGCCTCCATAAATTGAACAATATCTTCTATTCCGTTCTCCTTCAAGATTTCAGACACGCGCATATCAACGCCAGGGAGTTCAGCAACAGCAGTAATTTCCTCTTTTTCAATAGGCTCATCATCACGGAACAGATTTTTAGCCGCAAGAGAAGTTGCCTTGTCAGAAAAGTCCATCCCCTCACACTGCTCTTCAGTCTTAACATTGATATTCCAATCGCACAGCCGATTTGCAAGGCGAACATTCTGCCCCTGTTTTCCAATTGCAAGCGAGAATTGAGAATCCTCAACAATTGCCAATGCTTCTCTTTTATCAGCGTCAAGAATAATAACACGACTCACTTGCGCTGGAGAAAGCGCATTTTGAATGAAAATTGCTGGATCAGCATCATAGCGAAGAACATCGATTTTTTCTCCCAACAACTCTCGTATGACATTTTGTATTCTAACGCCTTTTGTACCAACACATGCGCCAACAGGGTCGATTTCCTCTCGCGACGTGGAAACCGCCATCTTTGTTCTATAGCCAGCCTCTCGAACGCACTTTTCAATTTTTACAGTCCCATCAGCGATTTCAGGAATTTCCATTTCCATAGTAATTTGAACGAGACGAGGATCGCTTCGAGAAAGCACAATTTGAATTCCAGAGGAAGTTGTTTTTATATCGGAAATTATCGCCTTTATTTTGTCTCCCTGTTCATACGTTTCACGTGGCGACTGATTTTTTACCGGCAGATAGCCTTCAATTCTGCCTGAATTGCCCAAGTCAACATAAATATTTCCGTTTCGCTCTCTCTGATAATATCCATTGATCATCTCTCCTATCTTGTCCCTGTATTGGTTATACAGAGAATCGCGAATAGTTTCATTCAATCCTTGATGCGCAGCCTGTTTTCCTGTTGAAACGGCAGAACGGTCAAACGCCTTTGGATTTTCTTCAATGTCAATTTCATCACCCAAGGCAATATCAGAGGCATACTCCTTTGCCTCCTCAAGCTCTATCTCCATAACTGGATCATAAACTCCGTCAACAACCGTTTTTCTTGAATAAATTTTAACATCTGACATATCATCAGAAAACTTAACAATGGCATTGTCTGAAGTGCCATAAGTTCTCTTGTAAGCGGATTTTAGCGCATTTTCAATAGTTCGCTTAACAGATTCCTCTGTATACCCTTTTTCTGCAATCAAAGCATGGATCGCATCTGCCATCTCTGACATTTTTAGCCTCCAAAATAGATTTATTGTATAAGTTTTGCCTTTGCTATATTTTCATACAGTACAATTTTCTGCTCTTCATTATTTTTTAGCGCAATAGACTTTTCATCTGACAACACGATTTCTCCTTGAACCCAATCTGAAACCGTTTTGTCCCAAACACGCACCATTCGACCGATAAAAATTGAAAATTCCGCCGCATTCTTAATGTTTCGCTCCAATCCAGGCGATGTCAATTCCATATACGTGTCATCAGTTCCTAACAACGCCTCCAAGCGAGGCAGAAGAGCATGATGAACTTTAGCGCAGTCATCAATTCCAATGTCCTGCTCTGGATTTTTTGACGATATTACTGCGGAAATTTTTTGCGTATGCCCTTGCCCCCCTGAAACAGAAATCTTCAAGTCAACAAGAACATACCCCAACCCCTCCACAAGAGGAGCGCACTCTTTATAATATTTTATAGATTCAAGAGGAATAAAATCCACCCATACTCCCGACGACAAAAAAGTCATCTTACAAAAAAAAAGACCCGTGTGTCACGAGTCCATTTTATCAATAAAATGTACAATGAAAAATATATACTTTTGGAGTATTTGTGTCAATAAGATGTTGAAAATATTTTTATTATTGACACCTTACATCATATATTGACCATTTTTTATTTTTATGATATAGTGCTTTTCATCAACGGGATGTAGCGCAGCTGGTAGCGCGTCTGCTTTGGGAGCAGGATGTCGCAGGTTCAAATCCTGTCATCCCGATAGATTTACTTTAAAAAGTTGCTTTCTTTCGTAAAAAATTCTAGCTGTAGAAAAAACAGTAGGATTTGAAACGGAGCGAGCGCCGACCTACGGGAGGATTAGGCGGCACGGATGCCGCCGACAGCGAGCGCAGGCGGCGTGGAGGGAGTTGCTAGGACGGCAACGACCGTAACGCCAAATCCTGTCATCCCGATAGATTTACTTTAAAAAGTTGCTTTTTTTGTAGAAAAATCTAGTGTAGAAAAAACAATAGGATTTGAAACGGAGCGAACGAGGCGCCATTGACAACCCCTACTGCAACCTACTTGTAAAAATGTATTTTCAAAACTCGAAATCGAGTGTATATATAAAAACCGCATGGTGATTTTATGACAAAACAGTTTCCACTTTCACATGAAAAACTACTTGAAGTTGTAAAAAAATTCCCCACTCCATTTTATTTGTATGATGAAAAGGCAATTCGTGAAAATATGCGGGAATTTTCAAAAGCGTTTAGCATTTTCCCCGATTTTCGAGAATATTTTGCCGTCAAAGCGTGTCCAAATCCATACATTTTGAAAATTTTAAAAAGCGAAGGTTGTGGCACGGACTGCTCTAGTTTGCCAGAACTTATTTTGAGCGACACAGTTGGCATTAAAGGCAATCATGTTATGTTCACATCAAACGAAACACCTGCAAAAGAATATGAATATGCATTTGAAAAAGGAAATATAATCAATCTTGATGACTTCACGCACATAGAATACTTGAAAAAAACGCTTGGCACACTTCCTGAAACTATATGTTTTAGATACAATCCAGGTCCGTTAAAACAAGGCGGAAATGCAATTATCGGAAAACCAGAAGAAGCAAAATACGGTCTCACGCGCGAGCAACTGCTTGAAGCATATAAAATCTGCAAAAAAGAAGGCGTAAAGCATTTCGGTCTTCACACAATGGTAGCGTCAAACGAACTCAACCCCGATTTTTTTGCCGACACTGCAAAAATTTTGTTTGATTTGTGCGTTGAAATAAAAAATAAATGTGGAGTAAGAATTGAATTCACCGATTTAGGCGGTGGCTTGGGAATCCCCTATAAACCTGATCAGAAAAAAATAGACTACTTTGACGTTTCAAAAAAAATCCGCGCGCTTTACGATAACATAATCATTCCGGCAGGACTTGATCCGCTTTCAATCTATTGGGAGTGTGGTCGCCCGATTACTGGTCCGTATGGATATTTAGTTTCAACCGCCATTCACGAAAAGCATATTTACCGCGAGTATATCGGTCTTGATTCATGCATGGCAGACTTGATGCGACCTGGAATGTATGGAGCATATCACGAAATCACCGTAAGCGGAAAAGAGAACGAACCTAAAACAGAACGCTATGACATTGTTGGAAGTCTGTGCGAAAACTGCGATAAATTTGCCATCAACCGCGATATGCCAAAAATCAACAGGGGCGATATATTGATAATTCATGATGCAGGTGCACATGGACGGGCAATGGGCTTCAACTACAATGGAAAACTACGCTGCGGAGAATTGCTCTTGCGTGAAGACGGAAGCATTGTGGAAATTCGCCGCCGAGAAACAATAGAAGATTTATTTGCAACGCTTGATTTGGACGGTGCAAAAAATTTTGAATAATTCCGCAGTAGAAGTCACCCGCAGAAAAATGTCAATCAAAGCCTCCACAAAACACTACTGGCAATGAAAACGTTTTTTGAACGACTTGAAACATATCCGTCATACCTACTTATTCTCGCAACCATACTGATATTACTTGTGCTTTTGCTCCTTGCTTTTGGCGCAGGCAAGACATTTGGTGCAGCAATTGAAAAACGCAATCTTGAAAAAAAGGTAAAAAGCGGACGAAACGATGCTATAAAAAGATCGCGCGCAGTTTTAAGCGGTCAAATGATTGAACAAGTTGCGCCGTATTTGCCACAGTTTCCCTGCAATCCAGCAGATGTGCGTTTCGTTGGGAAACCCATAGATTTTATTGCGTTTCCAGGGGCGGCAGATGGCTCTAAAATTGAGGAAGTGCTTTTTATCGAAGTAAAAACTGGTCAATCTGCCCTTTCTGCGCGAGAAAAAGAAATAAAAGACGCTGTAAAAAATGGACGCATAAAATATGTGGAATATCGATTATAGGGAGACAAGTGCATTGTCTTTTTAGTTTTTATTCCTCACCTTCCAGTCGCAGAAATTTTCCCTGCGTACCCCGTTTTGCTACCTCCGACAAAGCCATTTTGCTTTATCACCAAATTCACTTTAGCAAGTTATTTTTTAGAATAACCCATGTTGCACCGCTTCCGCCCTCTGATGCATCAGGATGATCGCTCATCCCTAACCTTTTGTCTTGTTCAATAAATCTACGAACCATACTTTCCAAAACAACTTTTCCGCTCGGTGAATGAATGCCCTTTCCATGTATAATCAAAATCTTTTTATACCCATTTCTCTCGCATTCAGAAATAAATTGTGAAAGTTTTTTTTCCGCTTTCACAGCATCCAATCCATGCAAGTCTATTTTTTCATCAACAGGAAGTGCAATTATATTTTTGTGAGAGATAAATTTTTTACGGTTGCTATCTCGTTCCGCCAAAGAATCTTTATCGATAACTCCATAGCGATCAATCCACGCTTCCATTGGATTTTTGTGTCCTTTGCCTTGTTCAGCGTTATCATGTTTTTTCTTTTTTTCCGCCAACTCCCAATTTTCCAAAATATCACCAAAATCCATTTTTATCCACCTCCCATAAAAAGTCAATTGCGATTTTGAAAAATATTATTCTTCGCCAATTAACATAACAGCGTTTTTATTTGTCCAGCCACCTGCATTTCCCTTTGAAATATAAAGCCAGTTCCCTGTTCGATGTTCTATTTTTACACGCGTCCCGCTTTCGATCGATTCAAATGCAGACACCTCCTCTTCAGGAACAGAACGCAAACCTCCTCCCGTAAAAATTCCATATTCTGCAGAAAGCCTTTTTTCTGACACTAAAAAAAATACGAAGAACACAATCACAAGAATCGAAAATAAAAACACCAGTATATTCGGCACTTTTTTTATTATAATCGAAAAAACCAATAGGATAACGAAAATGACAGCAAGGAACACAAAAATAGTTCGTGTAAAATAAACAGGCTCGTCATCTGCCATGCCAATTCCAACCGACTTTTCAAACTCCGCTCGCACATTTTTCATTTTGCTAAACGGCAAATCCATTCTCTCCTTTGTTCGCAGTTCTGCAATCTTTTTACAATCTGCTTTTGAAGGAGAAAGCCGAGTCATCACATTGTGATCATGTGAAGCATCTGAAAAAGCGTTTGAAAAATATTCCGGTTGATGCAAAACGGCATCTTTTTGAAATAACGGCTCTGTTACCGCAATAATACACTCAGGCATATACAATTCAGTTTGAGTGCCGTTATACGCTGTGGCTACAACTGTCAAAAGCGGCAAAGGCATTTCTCCGCGCACAAGTGGCTGCCATTCAAATTGTGCAATTGGAATTTTCACGTCAAAAAAAACATCGTCTCCCACTCTTTCTTGAGAAATCTCGTATCGCTCCACTTCTGCAAAAAGAGAATCTTTCGGTGCCGTCCAATACAGTGAAACTAGTTGAACTGCATACTGCAAGGAAACAGTAAAACGCAGGCAAGAAGACACTGGCACAGAAAACAACGGCGAGTCCTTTTGAGAAGCGTTTACAGTGTGCGATGAAACAGACATTCCATTTTCAAAGTCCACAACAAGGATTGGCAGAATGTCTTTAGGGTTTTCTGTAATTTCAATTGTGTCAAACGGAACGGTGTATGCTCTTTTTTTTACAGTAACGTTCAACGGGTTCAAATTGTATGTGCCGGGTTCTGAAAAATTCAGCCACAGTTCAATTTTTGTTCCAGAATTATTTTCAAAGTTGACATAATCAGAAAGACGCATTGAAACGAATGTCGCATTCTGCGGCAAGGCAGGTATAGTGGCAGAAACTTCAGTTGACTTTGTATATGGAATTTCAAGAACAACCCCACAGTCTTCTGTCGCATAATTTTTTGCGGAGACAAGTTTCACTGAAAGTGTTTGCGCCCCCTCCTGTTCACCGAGAGATTGATTTTGAGCAAAAAACAAATGACTCAACAAGAAAAAAACACAAGCAAGAAAAACATATTTTTTATAAAAAAACTCGTTCCTTTTATATAGTCTGCGCAATTTGCACCTCGCTTTTTACAGTATTCTCATTTCTTGCAAAAACAGTTAATAATCCATGCCAGACGAAGAATATTCCTCCGACTCGGAGTTTTTCCACTGCTCCCGATCCTGCTGCCGTATTATTTGGAAAATCGCCTCTTCCATTGCAGAAAATTGTTCGTTTTCTGCAACTTCAAGAATTCCACTCCCCTGCGCTTTTACATTCTTTTCAATTTTTTGAGATGAAAGCTCAAAATTTATTTTTGCATTTACATTGCTGCCGTCAATTTTCAATGCATTTTTAAAATAGTGTGCAGCCTCTTCGTACTTTCCGCCCCTGTATGCAATGATCCCCAGATTATAAAAGGAGCAAAACTGTATATTCTCTGGCGAGTCCGTGGAAAGACGCAAAAATCTAAAAGATGCCGCTTCATTTTCATTTTGCATAAGATAGACGGTGGCAAGATCATAAAGCGCATACTGCTCCAAAAGAACATCTTCAGATTGAGCGGCATTGAGGGAGGTTTGCAAAAATAACGCAACGGCGGAGTTATATTTCCGCTGATAGCAATTCCAAGTGCCGTAAAGGATATTTTTTCCAGCCAAAAAATCAGAGGAGCACGACAAAAACAAAAGCGGACAGACAATAGATGCTGCCAATTTTATATGCACTTTTTCAGCAATACGCTTTGTGTCAACTTCAACAATCACAAAGCCAAGTGAAAAAAACACGATCGCAAGGATTAAAAATAACTGATAACGTTCAACAGGTTTCATTTGATATGTTATATATGAGCCATCGGAATTATTGCTGGCGTTTGAAATAAAGGTGAGCAGAGGAAGAGCCGAACCAGCTTCAAAAGAATCCACATACGTTACAAAAATATCTTGCACTTGACTTGCATTACGCGCCATAACATCCGCACACATTTTTCGCATTTTTTCAGAACGAAGAGCAGTTGAAACCAACGTGTGTCCATCTCCCGCAGTAACGGTGCTTTCTTTTTCAGAGCCAAAGCCCACAATGCAAACGGGAATTCCCTTTTTCATGCATTCACCAAGCGCGCCCTCAAGAAGACCGTCTGTTTCATCTCCATCTGTAAAAAGCCAAATTGCATTTGCCGCCCCTGAATTTTCGGGAAAACTTTTTAATGCCGCGCGAATTCCTTTTCCAAGACTCGTACCAGTTGCACTCATAAGAGATGGAGAAAGCGTGTCTAGCAAGGATTCGACTGCCGCCCTATCCTCTGTGAGCGGAACAACAGTAATACCATCGCCTTTTGCAAGAACAACAGAAATTGAAGATTGAGGGATATGCGAAAGAAGCGTTGAAGCGTATTTTCCAGCCGCCTCAAGACGAGAAAGTTTTCCGATTGAATCGCGTGCATTCATACTGTATGAAATGTCAAATACAAAGCTCACCGCCGAACCGTTTTTTTGTACGCCTTCGAGATACGTTCCCCAAGAAATACCTGAATATGCAAAAACAAGCATAGTATATGCAAGCGTCCAAAAAAAAGCGCGCGCAGTAAGCATCAAGGGGAAACGGCGCAAGTGTTCTTCATAAAAAGAATGTTTTTTCAGTGAAATAATCTTTCTATATTGAACTATATAAACAACAATCGCAGGTATCAATAGCAAAAGAAAATAAAATGCATACGGTCGATTGCACGTCAATTCCATCTCACACCCTCTATATTATTTCGCGTAAAAAACAACGCTTAAAAATCCAACTTATGACAACGAACAAGCCCGCAAGCAAAATAATTTTTTCAGAAAAATCAACGCCTGTCGTCTTTGAATGATATGTCTGCACGGTATTTTCGCTCCTGCTTATTACAGAAAGCGCAAGCGACAAATCATTTGTCGAAAGGACTTCAAAATATCGTCCGCCACCTAACAAAGAAATCTGTCGCAAGGAAGCAGAATCAAACGATGAATTTAAAAATCCCGAATAATTTTTTCCTGTTTTAGGGTCAACATAATCGATCGGAACAGTCCCTGAAGTTCCAACCCCAAGAGCATACACCGTAATGTTGTTTTTCGCAGCAAGAGTGGAAGCAGTTTCAGGATGGATTGCACCAGAATTGTTTTCACCGTCAGTAACAAGCACAATGCATTTTTTTGATGCAGAGGAAGAAAGCAAATGATACACAGCCGTGCAAAGCCCAGTTCCCAGAGCCGTGCCATCGCCCAAAAAACCTATTTGAATAGAATCAAGCCTTTCCAAAAAAAGAGAATGGTCCATAGTCTGCGGCACAATAACAGACGCTTCTTTTGCCATGGCAACAATCCCAAACGATGCACCGCTATTTTCCAAAACCAAATCCCTCACTGTTTGCTTTGCAGCGTCGATCCTCCGAACTCCGCCAATGTCCATCGCCGCCATAGAAGGACTAACATCAATCACAAAAAGTATATCACTTCCGCGCGATGTGTAAACTCGCTCCTGCTTGTAAAAAACAGGTTTTGCAAGTGCAAGTACAGCACATATATATCCGAAGCAAAGACAAATCGTTGAAAGAAAAATAAAAAATCTATGTTTGCCTTGAGCAAAATCAAACGTTTTTCCGCCCCAATCAGAAAGAGTCAAATAAAATGCAGGTCTGGAAAAAAAACCAGATTTCCGAAGCAAAAAAAACGCAGGGATAAGCATGAACAGCCAAAACGCCGCTGGATTTTCAAAGTCGGGCATTTTTTCAAATCTCCTTTTTTAAGTCAAGAATGCACATATATTATCTACTCCCTTTATTCAACTCAAATGCAAAAATTGCAGAGCACGCGTTTTCGATCAGAGACTTTTTTTCACCTTCATTAAACGAAGCTCTGTATTTTTCTTGGGGCAATCTCTCAGAATCCACGGAATTGCGGGCAAACCGAATATAATCTGCACGAACAAAAAGCGAAACAAGAGAAAAACATGCCTCCCGTTTTTCATCGTCAAGAAAACCGCCCGTCGCCTCTTCAATAAGCACGCCAATAGAAGAAGAAACGTGCGATTTAAAGTTCTTTCCATAACGGACTGACAGATATTCACGCATTCTATTTTCAAAAAGCATGGCAAATTCCGCATCGGACATGGACTTTTCACTTTTTAAAAGCGCGTTCAAAGAACGAACTGTTTTTCGCGCATTCCGTGCATATCGATGAAGCGTTATGCGCCTTTCTATTGCATCTCGAATTTTATTTCTTTTCACAACAACATTGACTATAACTGCAACAAACAAAAGAAAAACGATGAGCAAGGCATACATAACATACATTGTTCCAGGAAGCAAAAGAGGTGGACAAGGTTCTTTTAAAGGAGTATCTGTGCTTTCAGAAAGCATAGACAAAACTTCAACTGGCTGTGGAGCGATTTTCAAAGGAATGAGAGAATCGATCAAAATCAAGTCTGAAAGAATGAAGTCGGGAATTTTTAAAAAGCCTGTAATCCACGGAACAAAGGTTATTATAAGCGTGTAGTTTTTTCCATTCTTTTGAAGAACTGCCTTTTTTATCAAAAAATCGTCAGTATCGCTCTCATAGGACAAGCGGTCAAGCGGCAATTCCATCTCATTTTTTTCATAAACATGAGAAAACAAATCCAATTCAGACGAAAACAAATAGTGTAGTTCTGCCGTGTCTCCTACATATATTTTTTTGGGCATAACAATTTGAATACCCTCAGACTGGCAAACCGCTTGAAAAAAAAGAAAAAACACTATAATGACGGAAAACAGTTTTTTCATTTTTCATGCCGCCTCTTTGCAGCGAAAAATCCAGAAAGAACAAAAGCGGGATCGTCCTGCGTTGAAATGTGAACATAAGACGCACCGTGTCTTAAACAAAAATCAGAAATATGTGCGGAACGTTTTTTAAAGTCATTTTTCCAAGCAGATTTAAAGGCTGAATTTCTCGTGAATAAAATGCGCCTTTCGTGCGTTTCAATGTCAGCAAAAGGAACAGAGCCTATTTCAGGCATTTCCATTTCAGTCGGATCTGTTATATGCAATGCAACAACATCATTTTTTTGTGAAAGCAGTTTAAAAGGTTCCTCCCAATTCGCGCTTCTAAAATCTGTGATCACAAAAACAAGTGTGTTTCCCCGAAGCATTTTCACCGCACCAGTAATGGCATTTGAAAGAACCGAACCATTCTTTTCCACTCCAACCTCATCAAGTTGCGAAAGAATTTTCATCGTTTGGCGGCGACCGCTTTCAGGCGTGCTTGCAAAATGTATTTTTCCATCAAAAAACACCGCCCCAACAGGACTGTCGTTCAACTCCGCCGCAATTGAAAGAAGGGCTGCCGCTTCAGCCGCGCTCTTGTATTTCATTTTCCCGTTTGATCCAAAAAACATAGAGGCGGATCTGTCAACGATTAAGAAAATTTGCATTTCTCGCTCTTCATTGAACACTTTCACAAAGGGGCGGCCCATCCGCGCAGTAACATTCCAATCAATAAATCGAACGTCATCTCCATGCAAATACTCCCTCACTCCAAAAAATTCAACGCCATTCCCCCTGTATAACGATTTAAATCCGCCGCTCTTTAAATTTTCAGCAATAACGCCGGCAGACAAACGCAAGAGAGAAGCCTTTTTAGTCAATGATTCGCGGGAAAGCGATAAAAGATGTTTCATTTACCCCTCAAAAACACATCACACCATTACGGAACTGGAACATACTCTAGAATTCTGGAAATAATATCGTCTGATGAAACTCCGTCTGCCGCCGCTTCATAGGAAAGCCCTATTCTATGTCGCAAAACACCATGAGAAACCGCCTGTATGTCTTCTGGAATCACAAAAGAACGACCTGCCATAAGCGCACAAGCCTTTGCACACTGCAAAAGAGCGATTCCCGCACGAGGGGAAACCCCAATTGTGATGTAGCGAGTTATATCATATTCACTTTGTTTTTTTTCAGATGGACGAGTTACGGAAACAATTTTCACTATATATTCAATAATCGCATCATCACAAACAATGTGTTCTGAAATGCCTCGAATTTCGTTCAAATCTTTTGCACTCAAAACCGTATTAACTGGAATTTTTGAGGCATTACCGCACGTCTTCACTATCTGTAACTCGTCTTCAGGTTCAGGATAGGTAACGATCAACTTCATCAAAAACCTGTCTAACTCTGCCTCTGGAAGATTATACGTTCCCTCCTGTTCAATTGGATTTTGGGTTGCAAGGACAAAAAACGGAACAGGAAGTGGATAGGACTTCTCGCCAATCGTCACCTGCTTTTCCTCCATCGCCTCAAGCATAGCCGACTGAACTTTTGCAGGCGCACGGTTAATTTCATCTGCAAGCACAACATTTGCAAAAATAGGACCTTTGCGCGCAGAAAATGTTGCGCGTTCATGCTCATAAATTAAAGTTCCTATGACATCGGCAGGAAGCAAGTCGGGGGTAAACTGAATTCTCTTGAAGTCAAGACCAGAAATTTCACTGAATGTTTTAATCGCCAAAGTCTTTGCAAGTCCTGGAACTCCCTCAAGAAGAATATGACCACCTGCGATAAATGCCGTCATAATTCCATCGATCAGATACTCCTGCCCTACAAGCCGCTTTCGAGCCTCCTCACGGCACTTTTCAACAAGCCCCCTACACTTTTCCAAATCAGCCTCAGTAATTTTCTCAAAATTCATATATGCCTCTCTCAATATTCCACCATTAGCGCAGCTTTCACCCACACACGGCAACACGCCTCGCCGTCAGAACGCAGATTTCATTTATCAATAACAATGTTCTTGACAAATATTCATCAATTCAGAATAATTTACTTTATCATGTTAAACCCTTTAGCACAAGAATTAAACGACATTCTTAAAGGCACATCTGCCGAATTTCTTTTTTCAGATATTGGAAAGCGCATGTACTTCCCCAAAGGCATTATAGCACAAGGTGCGGAAGCAGGAAAAAATGCGTCTTTAGCAAATGGAACAATTGGAACTACCGTTGTAAACGGAACTCCTGTAATCTTGCCTTCCATTCAAAAATGGGCGCCCGAATTGACAAGTAAAGAACTTGTGGCGTATGCACCGACAGCAGGAATCCCCGCAATTCGTGAAGAGTGGAAAAAATGCCAAATTAAAAAAAATCCATCTCTAAAAAATAAAACAACCTCCCTTCCAGTTGTTGTGCCAGGTCTTACGGCAGCCCTTTCATATACAATGGACTTATTCATTGATGAAGAAAAGCCTCTCCTGTCGCCAAAACCATCATGGGACAACTATGTTTTAATAGCGGAGGCAAGACGTGGTGCAGAATTCCATCAGTTTGAAATGTTTAAAGATGGCAAACTCAATCTTGAATCATTTGAAAACGCCGTAAAAGACGAAGCAAAAAAATACGGCTCTGTCCGCTTGATATTGAATTTCCCGCAAAATCCATCGGGATACAGTCCTACTTCTGCTGAAGTTAATGAAATTTGCAAAATCTTAAAGGAATGCGCTGAAAGTGGCGCAAAACTTCTTGTGATCAGCGATGACGCATACTTTGGCTTAAATTATGAAGATACGATAGAAAAAGAATCTATTTTCGCCCACATCTGCGATCTCCATGAAAACATTCTTGCAATAAAGGCAGACGGTCCGACAAAAGAGGATTTTGCATGGGGATT
Organism: Treponema sp.; assembly: GCA_014803985.1. Taxonomy (GTDB): domain Bacteria; phylum Spirochaetota; class Spirochaetia; order Treponematales; family Treponemataceae; genus Treponema_D. Next base: position 11,419 of record JAAVAO010000013.1, on the reverse strand, counting down.
TAGATGCGGCTTTTTGACTTTCGGATGCAAAGGCTACACAGACAACCAATACGATGCTCTTGTAAAAAAACTGATGGGAATTATCCGTTCGTCTGTTTCCTGTGCCGCAACTCCATCACAGAATATCATTTTAAAATCTTTTACAGACCAAAAAAATGAAAGCGAAAAGTTGGAATTCAGAAAAATTCTTGAAAGGCGATATAAAAAAGTGCGTTCTTTTGTGGACACTCACACATCAAACGCGCTGACCCCGCTTCCGTTCAACTCAGGTTATTTTATGGCATTCCAAACAAACGGAATTGATGCAGAAAAAATGCGAATAAAATTACTCTCGGAAAAAGGAATCGGCATAATCGCCATAGACAACAACACGCTTCGAGTGGCATTCTCAAGCCTTGACGAAGAAAAGATTGAAGAAGTGTACTCAAAAATTTATGAAGTGGCAGATGAACTTTCATACGCATAAAAAAACACATGTTCTCCTCACACTTGCAGTCATTTTCTCGCTTTATTTTTTCGCAGGCTGCAAGCAAAGCGAGGAAAAACGAATCACCATTTGCACTGCAAACAGAGAATTTGCGCCATACATAGAATTTTTCAATGAAACGCATAGCCAAAAGGCAATTTTAGTTTACCGGGAAAATCCAGCCGCTTCCATCGCTTCAAAAACAGACAAACAGAATGCGGATATAATTATCGGTTCGTGGTTAAAAAACGAACGGACAAAAAAATATTTTTACCCCATGAATTTTATTTTCAGAAAAAATATACTCTCTTCAAGCATATTCTACCCCATTTTTTTAAAGAACGGAGAACTTTCAAAACAACAATATCTTCTCCCCGTCAGTTTTAACCTGCCTGTAATCATATTTTCCTCTGAAAACAGCGAATTAGTTCCCGACAATTACACAATCTCATTTGATCAAATAAAAAGTGCAGGAACAACCTTCAACAAAAAAAACAAAAACGGCGCATACACAAGAATGGGATTCGCCCTGCAAAGTAGCAACGATTTTTTGTATCTCGCCACAAAAACGATGGGTGCAGATTTTGCCGAAACAAAGAGCGGAGACTTCACTTGGAACAAAGACTTTCTTGCAGAAACAATTGACTATTTAAAAGAATGGATTTCCTCTTCAAATGGATCTGTTCAAACAGAAGGCGATTTTGTTTATAAATATCTTTCAGAGTCAGATGACAAAAGAGTGCTTTCAGGAAGAACGCTTTTTGCATACACAACGAGCGACCGGCTCTTTCAAATTCCTAAAAATCAACTTGAAAAAATAGACTACCGTTGGATTCAAATGGACGGCTCAATTCCAGTTGAAGACTCAATGATTATGATGGGAATTCCGCGCACATCAAAAAACAAAGCAGGGGCTGTGGAATTTATCTCATGGTTTTTTGATGACGAAACACAGCAAGCATTGCTGGCGCACACCGATTCAATGCATTTAAATGTAACAAACTTTGGAATTGCAAATGGTTTTTCATCGGTAAAGGAAGTGAATGATTATATACTTCCAAGACAGTACACAAAACTTCTTTCAAACATTCCACAGGCAGGACAATTCATCATATTTGAAAGGAAGCCCGTACATTGGGATGAAATTAAGCAGGCAGCAATCATTCCATACATAAAAGACGCAATAAAAGCAGAAGATAACGGCAGAAAAATTTTAACGCTTGAAGAGCGTTATAAAGAATGGAAAAAACAATTGATTTTACAATAAAACAGAAAAAACAATTAAAAATTCGTGCAAAAATCATTGCACTTTTGTTCCTTACTTTTCAGCAACGAGCGAATATTCAGATTCGGGAGTTGCTGAAAATGCCGTTTCTCAATGAAATCAAATACCGATATTCAGTTCTTCAAATCTCACCATGCCTGTTTTCCGCAAAAAATTTCGCACCAATAAAAAATTATCCTATTACAGACTTAACCAAATCAAGCAAACTTTTATCGATGATAATATCCGCGTTTGCTTTCAAGCCATTTGCAACTTGAAAAACGCCATCTTCATCTTCAACTATAGCGGAGATTGAAAGTTCTTTTACATCGTTGCTATTCTCACCGAATTTTGCAAATACAAATGGAGTTTCAAGAGAAGAATCAACGCTGTCCAAGTCAAAAATTTCATCATCAGAAGAAAGAGAACCATCCGCACTTACATTTGTCTTTTCGTCATTTAAAAAAGAGGCGGAAATCAACGTCTTCACTGGATTTTCAACTTTAAAATCGTTTGCAAAATGCAAGTTTGTCTTTTCGTTGTCTAAAAAAACAGGGTCGCTAAATGTAAATGGCTCTTCATCAATTTCCTCTCCAGGAAGAGGTGGCATAGTAAGATCAATTGTCATAGATTTTTCAGTTTTTATGTCAGCCATTTTACGTCCCTAAAACAATAATGCAACAACTATACCACATTTTTTCAAAACCAGCAAGTAGTTCGGCAAGCAAGTGAACATAATAAGCCTCATAGCAAATGTGACACTTTTATATAATGCAGGAGACTTGTTGTACCGATTTCAAAATTGCGCTATCACTTCCCTGCAATGAAAATCCGCCAGCCATCTGCAAGTAATCAAAGAATGCACCTAATGCCTTCGGATTCCGTCAAAATTGACTTTATACAGAAAAAGTCCTGTTGGGGGGGCAGTAGGACCTGCATCTTTGCGGTTTTTACCATCCAGCACTTTTTTGAATGCACTAGGAGCGGCATTTACCCTCGCTAAATTCATCAATGTACCCGTTATAGAGCGCACCATTTTCCACAGAAACGCGTTCGCCTCTATTTCAAAAACCAACGCCTCTTTTCCAGACGGGAAAAAACGTTCATAAAAAAACTGAGCCCGTTCTATATAGCGTTTTTTAGAAGGACTTTTATCTCCACTTGCGGAAAACGCATCAAAATCCATTTCACCTTTTAAAAATGCCGCCATTTCGTTCAGTGCATCTATATTTGGACAAAAATGTATGCACCAGGCAAAACGATTTATAAGCGCGTCTGCATCTTCTCCAACATACATAAAATATCTGTAGACGCGGCTTGTCGCATTAAATCGGGCGTTAAAATGCATTGGCCGTTCCTCCGCATTTACTATGCGTATATCGCGAGGTAAAATAGCATTCAAAGCACGGATATAATTTTTCACAGGAAATGAATCGATTGGAGAAAAAAAATGAGCCGCCTGTCCTTCCGCATGAACGCCCGAATCCGTTCTCCCAGAACCACACAGGGGTGTTTCAAAACCGATTAGTTTTTCAATGGCGCATTCAAGTTCGCCCTGTACTGTTCTGCGGACATTTTTCACACCGTTTGCATCCTGTCTTTGCCAACCGCAAAAGTCCGTTCCATCATAAGATATTGTAAGAAGAATATTTTTCATTTATCAACCGTTAAAAACCGAAAAAATAGCAATACAAAACATTACAAAATGTCGTTTTCATTCAGCTCTTTGGTCATTTTCTCATATAAATCACGAGCTTTTTCAAGCAACGGTCCTGGTTTATCTTTAGAAGATTTTCCCAGTCCAAAAATTCGAGCGATTGAAGTTTTCGCCTCTGTCAACATTTTCATTCTCTGTTGAACATTTTCAGTTTGCCCGTACTTGAACTCTAAAAGCCCCCTAATATAAATAACTCCATCCCAACCATAATTTTTGTCCATATCGGGACCAAAATTATTCAATGCAGAAGAGCGTTCAGTCGCATCAGCTTCATATAGTATCGCTTGATTGTAAAAAAACATTGCCTTTCTGTAAAAAATCTGTGAAATATATTCAAAATTATATCCCGGACAAGTCTCCTCAAGGTCATGACACAACCACGCTAAACGCAAAGCAATAAAAGCGGATTTCATCGTCGGGATCAACTCCTTGTTCACATCAGTATATGTAAGCAGAGCCAAATAATACATTGCCGCCCCGTCATAAAGGGTGCGCTCCCTTGTCAAATTAAAATGGGGAAAAATAACCTCTACCTTTGACTTTCGCTCCTCTCTTTTAGAATACAGAGTGTCTATTACATCTTTTTTTTTGAGATCCTTAAAATCATTCCATAAAAACGCTGAAAAACATTTTGGACACGCTCCAATTTCATAAATCAACGGATAAATAACGCCAAATTTCGACGACGGCTCAAATGTTCGATGCAAGTCATCGTTAAGCCCCCCTGCAATCATTCGTCCATTTCCACTCAACATAATCTCTCTTCTGAACGATGTTGAGCAAACAGGACACACCAATTCATCCTTTGACCAATATGAAATAGCAGGTTTCTTTTCCACTTTTTTAGCCATTCATCCCTCCATATCAAGGCACTTCGCAATAATCAATCTTTTTCAATCACAACAAATGCAACTGCATACCCTTTTTCATGGGAAAGTGAAATATGCACAGTGCATTTTCCACATGTAGAATCTAAAAGCGTTTTAGCAGAATCACAAATAACAAGTTCGGGCTTCCCCCTCTCATCGCTCTTTACATACACATCTGAAAGCAAAAATCCCGAAATCCCTGTTCCAAGCGCCTTTGAAAACGCCTCTTTAGCGGCAAAACGCACCGCATAATGCTGACACAAGGCACTTACTGAAAGACCGGATTTTTTTTCCGCACTGTTAAAATAGCGGTCTATCAAGTCGGGATTGTTCACCCATCGTTCAAATCTTTTCACTTCAACAATATCAACTCCGATTCCAAAAATCACAAAATCTCTCCTTCTTCCTTGTTGTCGTCATTGACATCACCATCATTATCATTCTTGTTCTGCACGTCTGTTGTTGCATCAACTTCAGGAACATCTTTCAGAGCATCAAGCTCCTCAAAATTATCATCAATATCTGTTTCGTCTTCAGACAAAACAGGATTCTTTACAATCACCGCAAGCAAAGCTGTTTTAGGAGAATACTCACCAACAGAAAGTCCCTGCGGCAAAGAAAAGATAAACGGCAAAGTATACTCCCCGTCCTGCAAAATAGACGCACAATCCAAAGAAACCGTGGAATCTGTAAGTTTGTATTTTTCCAATTGAGAAACAGAACCTTCAATCGTAAATGAAACAGATGGAACAGCAGAGTTTATAAGCAAATCATCATTCAAATGCAAAATATGTGGCGTTATATCTTTAAAGGTAGCAGACGTTTTTGCCTCCTCTATTGCAACAGTCACGCGAAAATCCTCTTCCGGCAATACGGTCAAAATTTTGATAGTGCTATCAAGTCCCACAACCGCCGAAAGCCCTTTTGATGCACCTTTCACATTCACCTTGTCTGTATAAATACATTCAGTCTTTTCAACAATTGAAGCGGGCCCCACAACCTTGACACTAGACGGAACAACACTCACAGAATGTATAACATACCCATGAGATGGCTCTCCAGAAATGGAAGGCTCTACGGAAAGATATTTTTGCACTTTTTTATCAAGTAACACTGGAATTTTATCGGGCTTTACAAAGACTTCAAGCGGTTCAACCAACATCAACTCATTTGAAAGACTAACACTAATAGGAACATCATAAACGCCTGGTTCTGTAAAATCAGTCAGATACAGTTGGGCTGAAATTCCAGAAGATGTAATCGTAGCAATGACATCGGACTTTGCCCGAACAGTTACCTTGATATTTTGCGGCAGCGCATCAAGGGGAACAAGAATGCCATCCGCCACCACATTTAAAGGAACGATCAAAGATTTTCTATCAAGCATAGAAATAATATGAAACATATATATAAAAACCGCAAGTGCAAAGCACAGTATTTTTACGCTCCAGTTTTCAGTGACCTTTTCAATCAATTTTTTTATGTTCATCGATTGTGTCCTCCATACTATATGCCTCGCTCGTTATTTCAAGCAAATTTTCAAGTATCTTTTGTATTGTGGTATACGGAAGTTCATAGTGAAGCATAGAATCGTAAGCAAGACTCATTGCGCCGGTTTCTTCAGAAACAACAAGAACAACTGCATCTGAAACCTCTGAAAGCCCCAATGCCGCACGGTGTCGAGTACCAAACGTTTTCTTTATGTCATACTGCTCGCTCAAAGGCAAAAAACAGCCTGCGGAAATGAGTTTTCCGCCCTGAATAAAACAAGCCCCATCGTGCAAGGGAGTGTCCATTCCAAAAATCGTAACAAGCAGGCTAGAAGAAATATCCGCATTAAGTCTTGTTCCTGTTTGGATAATGTCGTCCATTTTAGTGTGACGCATAAAAACTGCAAGCATTCCGCGCCGCTGTTTTGAAAGCATTTCCGCAGCAATTAAAACAGAATCCACATACGTGTGTTTTGAACGATTTCCAAACGCAAACCACTGGCTTTGCCCTAAACGCAAAAATATTTTTCGGAGTTCAGGATGAAAAACAATGGCAAAGGAAAGCAACAAAATCGGCGCGATTGTGTTAAAAATCCACACAAGTGTTTCCAAACGAAGCAAATACGCAACTAAATAGGAAAGCCCCACAATAATAGCCGCCTTTATAATCTGTATGCTGTTTGTCTTTACAATCAATGTGTATGCCTTATAAAACAAAAAGGTCAAGACTCCAATATCAAGAATCGGACGAATAAAATTATAAATTAAAATCAGAGTATTGGCAGACTTCAATTTTTTCTCCCATTTTCACAAATATATTAAACAGTATAACGCAAAACATTCAAAGTATCTATAGTTTCTTTCACATCATGCACTCTTAAAAAACTCGCTCCATTTAAAACTGAAACTATGTTTGCCGCAAGAGTTCCGCACAATCTTTCATCAACATCTCGCCCTGTCATCTCTCCAATACATCGTTTTCGAGAAAGAGCCATAAGGACAGGATACTTTTTTTCACAAAGATTTCCACAGTTCTTTATCAATTCACTATTTTCGCCCAAATCCTTACCAAATCCTATTCCGGGATCAACAATTATTTTTTCAGGGGAAATTCCTTTTGAAACGGCAAATTCCGCGCGACATTCAAGATACTCTGAAACCTCGCTAAAAATATCGCCCTTCTTTTCATTAAGATGCATTGTTTTTGGAATTCCTCGCTTATGCATTAAAATGACAGGGATTTCAACGCCAGCAGCAAAATCTGCAATCAACTCATCATCTTCTAACGCTGAAATGTCGTTTAAAATATCCGCCCCTTCATAAAACGCAGGTTTTAAAATTTCCAATTTTCTCGTATCAATTGAAATAGGAATGTCAGAATATTTTCTCACCTGCCGAACAAGGGGAATGACACGTTGCAATTCTTCTTCCACACTCACATAATCACTCCCCGGACGAGTGGACTCCCCGCCAATATCAAGAATATCCGCCCCCTCATCAATTAAACGCAGAGCCTTGTCAAGTCCTCCCCTGCTGTCCTTCCAAAACGAGTCAGGAGTTGCGTTCACGATGCCCATAACAAACACAAGATTTTTCGCTTCTATTTCTCTATTTGCAAGAAAAAGTTTTTTCATTTTACAGCCCTCACTCAAAAAGCCAACTGTGCAGGTAAAAATTCTACTTTTATACTTTTACATTATGGGCGATAAACATGGCTGCTTTGTCGTGCGACCTTGCCAGCCCCCTACAATCCTTGCTGCAATAAAACTTGCCATTTGACCTTTTATTTTATCCTTTCAAAACAAGTTTCTTCGCCGCCTCTGTTAAGGACTCAGAATCCAGTCCTGCCGCTGAACAAATCTCTTTCCTCGTTCCTTGACTAAAAAATGCATCGGGAAACGCCTTGATCGCAACATTGTCAATTCCATTCATTGCACAAATTCCAGAAATATACTCGCTTATCCCCCCTGTCACAACTCCGTCCTCCGCAAAAACAATGCCATCATATTCCTTTGCAAGATTCAAAAAATATTCAGCGTCAAAGGGTTTTATAAATCTGAGCGAAAGAATATCAGATAAAATATCGTCCATAAGCAAAGAACGCACCGCAACCAACGCTTCAGAGTACATTCCCCCTGTCACAACAAACAAAATTTTTGGAACGCCTTCTTTATCTTCAAAAGAGGCTTCAAGAGCAGGATTGAGACTGTCAGCTTTCACTAAAATTCCACGCCCCTCTTCCACTGGTGCAGAAAATTCCTCTCGCTCGCTTGGACAAGAAGCCTTCGGATAGCGAATCACAAAAAGCCCCGAATGATCGCACGCATAGTTTAAACACAAATCCAAATCCTTTGCTGTGGCAGGACTTATTATTTTCACATCGGGAACAGGTCGAAAAAGCGCAATGTCAAAAAGCCCCTGGTGAGTTTCTCCATCATTTGGAACAGCCCCCGCCCTGTCCAACACTAAAATCGCATGCGCATTTTGCAAAGCAAGATCATGAATCACCTGATCAACTGCCCTTTGCACAAAAGTTGAATATATACACACAATCGGAAGAAGCCCGCCCGCCGAAAGTCCGCCTGCAAATGTAACGGCATGCTCCTCCGCAATTCCCACGTCAAAAAAGCGGTCGGCATAGTGGCGGGAAAACGCAGAAAGCCCCGTGCCCTTTGCCATAGCCGCAGTTATGCACACAATATCATCGCGACGCTGTGCAAGATCCATCAAAGAATTGCTAAAACTTTCCGTAAAACTCACCGTATCAAATTTTTCAACAGTTCCATCGCTTGTAAAAAACGGACCGATGCCGTGAAATCTATCAGGATGATTTTCCGCAGGACTATATCCTTTGCCCTTTTTCGTCAGAACATGCACTACAACAGGGCGATTAGTCTTTTTCACCCGTTTAAAAATCCTCTCAAGCCCCGCCTCATCGTGTCCGTCAAAAGGTCCTGCATATTCAAATTTAAAGTCAGAAAAAAGATTCGTTGAAAAGAACAGTCCCTTCAACCCCCTCTTGAATTTAAAAATAAATTTTTCCAAATGTTTTCCAAAAAAAGGAATGCGCGTTACAATAGAATCAATCACTCGCCTCACAGACTGATAATGCGAGGACACGGTGAGACTGCTCAAATAACTTGAAAGAGCCCCCGTGTTGTGATCAATTGACATTTGGTTGTCATTCAAAATAACAATGAGATTTTTTGCAAGTTGCCCCGCGTTGGAAAGTGCTTCAATCGCAAGACCGCCAGTAAGCGCGCCATCACCGATTACGGCAATCACCCTGCCTTGTTTTTTTTGCAAGTCCCACGCAGTTAAAAGCCCCAAAGCCGAAGAAATAGATGTTGAAGAATGCCCGTTATCAAAAAAATCATGAGGACTTTCACCCTTTTTTGTAAACCCGGAAAGTCCGTTTTTTTGCCGTAAAGTTGAAAATTCCTTATATCTGCCAGTAAGCAACTTATGAGCATAGCATTGATGGCTCACATCCCACACAATCGCATCGTTCGGACTATCAAAAACCCTGTGCAAGGCAATTGTCAGCTCCACCACACCCAAGTTGCTTGCAAGATGCCCGCCATTTTTTCCCACAACATCAATAATAACCTTGCGAATTTCTGAAGCAAGAGAATCAATTTCAGCATGAGAAAGTTTTTTCACATCGTCAGGAGAATTAATTTTTGATAGCAACATATAAAACCTATTCGTTAAAAAAAAGACCGCTCCAGCATAAACTTTCGCGGTCTTTATAAGACATCTGCAAGAAGTCTTTTTGACTTACTTTGCCTTATGCCTGTTTTTTCTAAGCATTTTCTTACGCTTATGAGTTGCCATCTTCTGGCGCTTTCGCTTTTTTCCACAAGGCACAACAATACTCCTTTACTAGTAAAGTGGCTTTTATTATCCCATTTATTTTAAATTCAGTCAAGAGGGATATTTAATTTTCAAACAGTTTTAAAGACATCAGGTGCTCTTCTATCTTAAAAACCATTTCATCTTCATTGTCTGTACATATAAAAAAAGCATTCGGAATTCCTTTGGTAAACGTATATTGCTTTTTGGCATATTTACGGCTAGAATGCTTTATCTCCTCTTTGATTTTTTCAACACTCTCCCCCGCAAACTCAAACCACTCCCTGTAACCAATCGCCTGCATCCCCGGCATATCTTTCGTTGCCCCTTTTGAAATCAAATTTCTCACTTCGCTCTCAAACCCCATCTCAAACATTGCATCAACACGGGCATTTATTCGTTCATACAAAGACGACCTACTTCTCTCAAGAATTATTGTAATAAAATCAAAGGCATCTCGTAATGTATTGCTAGATGTAAAATCGCTGCGGGGTTTGCCTGAAATAAAGAAAATTTCAAGGGCACGAAGAATTCTGTACTCATCATTAGGGTTTATTTTTTTTGCGCTTATTGAATCAACCTTGCAAAGTTCTTTGAACATCGCCTCCCTTCCCCATTTTTCCGCTCGCGCTCGAAGCTCACAGCGCACTTTTTCATCAGATGGAGGAGTTTCAGGCATCCCCAAAAGAAAATTTCGGATATAAAAACCAGTTCCTCCAGCAACCAAAGGAATTTTTCCGCGCATCCATATATCACGGCAAAGCGCATCCGCCCTTTCAACAAATTCTGCCACCGTATATTGCTCATCAAAATTGTGTATATCAATAAGATGATGAGGAAGACGCTCCATTTCCAACGCTGTTGGTTTTGCAGTGCCGATATCCAACCCTCGATATGCTTGCATGGAATCCGCACTAATAAGTTCTGCCCTTCCGTTAAAAAAAGAACGACCGCCCGCCCCAAATATCTTTAGGGCAACAGCGGTCTTTCCAGTGGCAGTCGGAGCAAAAAGAACAACAACAGGAATACGCATCTAGTTATTTAGAAGTTCCTCCAATTCGATAGTTCACCTTTTTACTAAAAAGTTGCTCGGCGGCAACAGAAACCGATTTCCCTGCATTCTCTTCAATTTCAGGATCATCAATCTTTGACATTTGAAAAGCGCGCCTGCTAGCCGCAACCGTTATTTCATAAATATTGCCTTCAAAACTCGCAAGTTTCTCCAACGGAAAAATCATATCGCTCATACAAAAACCTCTAAAGTATTATTCAAGTTTTCAGTATACAAAAAAGACAAGGATTGTGTCAAGAGGCACATATCATCAAAAACACATTGCATATTGAATAAAACATTTATAAATGACTGTTTTTCCCTGCTTTCGCCAGTTCTGCGCGTAACAATTCAATCTCACGCATTTGAGCTAAAAGTTGCACGTCTTTCTCTTCGATAACCGAGTCTTTCTCTGCTAGTGCTACATCCTTCTCCTCGATAACAGCGTCTTTCTCCTCGATAACTGCATGGCTCTCTGCAAGTGCTGCATGATTTTTTTCCAACTCCGCCCGTTTTTCCGCCAACTCTGCATGGCTCTCTGCAAGTGCCGCATGATTTTTCTCCAGCTCCGCTCGTTTTTCCGCCAGCTCCCGTGTGAGCTCCTCCATATAGCTCTTGTTAGTGAGTTGGTCGCGCTCCCATATATCTATGCTCGTCTGCCTCGCCCAGTTTATGTCGTCTTGACTTATTTTTGTTAGTATCCCGCT
>JAAVAO010000045.1 GCA_014803985.1 Treponema sp. | reverse complement strand
TGGCGGAAGGTGCATGTTTTTTTCACTTTTTATTCCTCGACTTCCACCACCAGTTTTGCTACCTCGCACGGCTCGGCTTTACGCAAAACTGGCTAGAGGATTATCATTACAGGGAGGCGGAAGCTGGAACCCCGAAAAGGTCGCACGACAAAGCCGTGCTTACCATGTTTTGCGTTGCAAAACGTGCCACTCTCCTGCTGATATTGAGAGTTGCAAAAGTGACTAGTGGGTTGTGATTGCGTAACGGAGCAACAAGCCGCCCAAATTATATAAGGACACCTCGAAAAACTGAAACAGTTTACCTGTTACTTATAAACCACATGAAAGGTTTGGAAGACGAGTTTTATGTCGGGGGTGAATGAAAAGCCCATAATCGCGCCTTCGTCTTCAAGGTATTCTTGCTCCTTTTCTCGCCATTCTGCGAGAGACGCATCCTCCCCCTCTTGCTTTGCCATTTCCCAAGTAATTTCGTTGTACGGCAATATGGTTACGCTGTCTAGTTCAATGACGCAACGAGGGTTTTCGCCCCTGTCTAAAATAAGATACAGTTCGCCTGAAACGGGAAGCGGTTCTGAATCAATCGAAAATGACGGGAAGCTTGAAAAAATTGCTGTTTTTCGTCCGCTTAAAATCAGGGCGATTTGTGCATCGTTTTCAAATCCTTTTGACTCAAAATTCATATCTCCGGAGCAAATGTCTTCTGAGTCGCGTCCTGTTTTTACTAAAAACGTATTCCAATATTCATCAAGTGGTGAAAGTTTCTTTTCCATACTGTCCATACTGTAATTTCCTCCAGTTTTCAGCCAGTTTTGCTGTTTTGCTATCAAAATTGAGAATGCAAGTGCAACTAAACGATATGTTCTGTAGCAAGCGGTGTTCTATTGTTAGTCAGTTTTCTCGTTTTTATCGCTTTTATCATCATTTGTTTCTTTTTCTGTTTCTGTCGATGGCTTGAATTCAAATGGAGTATTTTTTAGTTTTGTGAAAACTCCTTTGTCTGCGCCAAATGGTATTATGGAAGGCATGTTGTAATCGGGGCTGATAACGAGCGACAAGTCAAGGCAATGCAAAACGAATTTTTGATAGTCGTTTATATCCATTTTGGGAAAAAGATAGGGGCCTTTTCTCTGCCAGTACGAATGGAGAATTTGGTCGTATATAAAAAAGTCTTTTTCCTCTCTTGTTTTTAAGGCGGAAATCAAATCGTATACTGAACGTGAAATTGCGCTGTGCAAGGGTGCAGGAATTTTTATCCCTGGATCAAGAATGCCGTATTTTGCAGATTCTGTAGCGTCAGCAGGATTTGCAGCCAATATAAAAATATCTCCCCAGGGATAGGGTGGCACAAAGATAATTGCTTTTTGAGATGAAAGATCTACGGTTGCATCGTTCCATGGACGGTAAAAAAAAGTTGCGCGTTTAGAGATTGCAAGGGCTGTGCTGAGTGCACTTGAATAATTGTTGTAGAAAAAAATAGTTCGTGGTGAGCAGAACAGCGTTTCAACTGCTTTTTTTGTTTGCGCTTCAAATTCGGTGTTGAAAAAACCTGTTATATGACGATTCAGTGTATTTTTAAAAACAGTTGATGAAGAACCGCTTCCCCAACCAAGAATTGCGCGTCCTCCTTCTTGATACAGATCTGTTAATCGAACGCCCTTTTTTGTGTATAAAAAGCATCCTCGTGCGCGTTGAACGGTGCCATATCGAGAAAAAATTTCTTTTGCTAAGAAGTCTCTGTTTGTCATATTCTAAAGCCCCCTCTTTTTCTCATGTATGATATTGATAATCAATGCAAGTTGTCCGCTTGCATACTGTTTGCCATGATGATGAGAATACGTGTTGCCGTCTTTTTGTCATATCTCCTCAAAATGCAAGCAGTGTGCTATTTTTACTGCTCGTGTTAATGTAAAAAAATCATTCCCAAAATGCCAAGCGGTATTAAATAGCAGGCAAACCATTCCAAGCGACCTTTTTTTATGATTTTCATAAGCAAAACAAGGGAGATATAGCCAAATACAAATGCTGAAATGCAACCTGCAATGACAGGAGCCGCTCCAATTCCGTTTTTAACCGCTCCCAAATCCTTTGCCTCCAACAAAAATGCACCGAGAATTGTAGGTATTGAAACGATAAATGAATATTCACCAGCGGCGGCTCGGTTTACTCCGCATAACTGGCTTCCTGCGATTGTTGAACCGGAGCGGCTGATTCCTGGCAAAGTTCCAAGTCCCTGCATAAGACCAATTATCAATGCTTGATGGGGTTTTATTCCGTCTGAAGAGGTTTTTGCCTCTGCTTTTGGGGCTCTCTTTTCAATAATTGATGAAAAAATCAAAAGGAAGGCGGTAATGATAAAGCCTGCGCACGTAAATTTTATTGAAAGATCGGGAATTACCTTGCTTGTAAAAATGCCTATTACACCAGTAACACACGTGGTGAGAATGATGGCAATGATGGTTTTTTGTCCTCGTTTGTCCGTTCCACAAAGAAAATCCTCTTCGTCAGTTGTTTCTTTAGGAGGGCGGCGGGTAATTAAACGACAAAATACGCACAGCAGACTCCAAATTTTTTTCCTAAAATATAAAATTACCGCAAGCAGTGTTGCTAAATGCAGCATAATGTCATATAAAAGAGGCACATCGTCCAATGAAAAAAGGGTTTGTGCAACTTTTAAATGTCCGCTTGAAGAAATCGGGAGAAATTCCGCAATCCCTTGTAAAATTCCAAGCAAAATTCCTTGAATGACTGTCATATTAACACCTCTTTTTTGCTGTTATAAACGTGTAGTTGTAGGTTGTTCCACTATTTCAAACGTTCAAGCACGAAATATCAAGATGTGGAAAACCACTCATCAAATCTGATGCTATTTTTACGAGTTTTTGTAAATCACCTTTTCGTGCGCCTTCTATGTTCATAGGCATTACTGGATCATGAAGGCTCATTCGGAGCAAAATCCATCCCTTTACTTTTTCATCGGTAAAAGAAAGCCTTACACCCTCGTAACTTTGCGCTAGCACATAGCCCTTGCTTTTTGCGCGAGACGCAAACTCTTCCAAAACGCCTTTTCCATACTCGGCAAAATTGTTTTCAGTAATTTTAAATCGATATTCACCTTCTTCAACAAGAGGAGGCAGTGCTTCGATCAAGCAATCGAGGGTTTTTCCCTGTTTTTTTGCGTTTGCAAGGGCGATAATCATTTTTACCGCAAGATACGCTCCGTCATCCAAATAATAGTTTTCTTTCAACGCTCCATGCCCGCTTGTTTCCATTGCAAGCGGACACACTTCTCCGGAGGCGTTTAACTCCTTTTGTTTGTTTATTACGTTTTTGTATCCACGCATATAGCGCAAATGCTTTAGGTGAAGAACTTCTTCAAGAAAATAGGTCAGTCGATCGGAAGTGACAGAGTCGGTTACAATGGTTGAGCGTGGATATTCAGGCTCAAGAATAGCGGCTGTGAGGGCGATAATTGCATCGCGGTTCACTTCTTTTCCGCCGGGAAGCACTGCACTCATTCTGTCAACATCGGTATCAAAAATCAATCCCAAGTCTGCATCGCTTTTTATTGAGGCGGTTTTTAGAGCGTTCATCGCTTCTTTGTTTTCAGGGTTTGGTATGTGGTTTGGAAACATTCCGTCAGGTGTTAAGAACTGGCTTCCGCTTGTATTTGCCCCGAGCGGAGTTAAGATTTTTTCAACAAAAAATCCTGCGGCTCCATTTCCTGCATCCACTATGATTTTTAGTCCTGAAAGCGGTTTTTCCTCTTCGGAAGAGTGAAGGGCGGAACAAACAACATTCCTCAAATATAATGAATATTCTGAAATCAAATCGAACGTGGGGCAACTTGATATGTCTTTGTTAAAAGTGTCTAGTGAATTTTCACAAGCGGCACAGTTTAAAATCCAAGAAATGTCATCGTGTTCAAGCCCACCGTCAGAATCAAAAAATTTAATTCCGTTCTTATTGAAAGGCAAGTGACTTGCTGTGATCATTGCAGAGCCATCGAATTGTGTTTTTTCAAATACAATTGACATAAACAGAGAGGGGGTGGTTGCCATTCCACAAAAGACAACGTTCACTCCTTTTGACAAAAGTCCTTTTGCAACTGATTCTGCAAGGACAGGACCTGAAATTCGAGAGTCTCTTCCAATGCCAACTTTTAACTCTGAGCAATTTTTTTTCGTTTTTTGCGAAAGCCAAAGAGCAAATGCGCTTCCGATTTTAAAGGCAATGTCCGCTGTTAAAGTTATGGGTTCATTTTCAACACCGTCAGTTGCAACTCCGCGAATGTCACTGCCATTTTGTAGTTTTGTAAAAATCTCGTTCATAATCTCCCAAAAAACCGCATTGGCGGCGAGCCTGAATGTCGATGCTTTAATTTAGAATTATAGATAATTTTACTTGATTTTCTATTGGATTACAATAATTTCTGCTTTTTTAATGAAAAAATTTTGCAATTTCAAAAAATAACACAATCAATACAATTCATTTGAACGAGCGTGGAGCAGAGGAATGCGAATACAATTTTGGAGCGTGTGGAATTTTCGCTTGAATATGGTGGTAATTAACTGAAAATCTACCAGTAAAAAAACGCAAAGCGTTTTGCTCTGTCATTGCCTCTTCTAAAGGGGTGAAAAAATCTATTGTTCTTTAGTGGTTGTGTATGTACGGAGAAATTCCGAGCCGTTCAAGGGCATGAAGCGCAGATTTTTCCATTCCCTCTGGAAATCTGATTGCGTATTCGGAGTGGGGTGGGGTTATGCCTTTTACAAGTGCAAGATTTAGTCGTTTTAACTCGTTTTCGTCTATGCGGAGTTCGCTAGAAAGCACGTCAATTGAAACTGATTTTTTTACCACAATGTAGTCAAAGAGACCTGCACGGATATTTACTGTCTTTCCGTTTTCATCTCGCGCAGTTGGCATTTCAACTCCATAGAAATATGCGTTTTCACACACATCAGCAATTGCAAGCAGTTTTGGAACATATCCCGATGCCTGCTCTGAAAGAAATCCGTTTTTTCTCAAATACCAAAAATCGTCGCTGCCCGCTTTTTTTATTGTGCGGCGCAATGCCCCTGCCCCGCAATTATAGGCGGTAATCGCAAGCAACCAGTCGTTGAACATTTTATAGTTGTCGGAAAGTTTTAAAAGGGCTGCATCCGTGGATTTCCATTGATCAAGTCGTTCGTCAACATAATCATCGCACTTTAAAAATGGCTTTACACTGTTCAGCATAAATTGCCACATCCCAGTTGCGCCGCTTTTCGATTTTGCAGTGGGGATATAGTCAGACTCCACTACTGGAAGATACTCTAAAATGGGCGGAAGATTTTTCTTTTCAAGTTGATTTCTAACATAAATTCGATACGATTCTGCATTGTCAAGGATAGTGTAAAGCCACTCTTTATGCGTTGTAAGATATTTTTGTCTTAAAACCTCAACTTCATTACTATGCACCCCTTCAAATCCCAAGTCTTTATACAGGGATGAGCCTTCGTTTGCAAATCCATTCAAGCAGATAAAAAAAATGACGACAGAAAGTGCGAGAATTTTCGTAACTGTCAAAGGGAAAGAATGCATAAAAACTCCTAAATGAAGAATTTAGACAAGAATTCCCTGCCATTTTCTCATAGTTTTTCCCCCATATAAATTCCTGCCCACTCCCAGTTTCCATTGATGTCGGGGTCAAGAGGAAAATTCACCTTGCGAAAATAAAAATACCAAACAGAAACATATTGACTCCAGCCCCATGTGCGTAAATATGCCTCGTTGGAATTTGAGGACGCATCAAGTTCAGATGCAAAGCGAACAGAGTTTCCACGCATAAAACTACGCATAGAAAATTCTTCCTGCGCGTTTGGATCTGTTTCGTCCTGCTTCCATGACATAGAAAAGAAGTTCAGTTTTGCTTTGTATTTATCAAGTGAACGCCAGTCGTAGTTTTGAATGGCTTTTTTTACCGCCGTTTCAAGTGCCTCAAGACTTTCAAACGTCCAGTCCTTCGGAGAATTGTAAAATCCAACAAGTTGCCTTGCCCTTTTATAAGCGTTTGGCTCACCTACAATTTGAATGGTTGCAGCATCGGGTTGGGCAAGAAAAACAGAATACGCTTTTAACGCTTCGTCCCATTCGCTTTCTTTTTCATATTCAAGAGCGAGCCGCAGGTACAGTTCTGTAATGCTTACGTTTGTGGGAAATCTCGTTATCAAGTCATTAAAATAGAGAATTCTGTTTCGTGGAGTTTTGCTTATGTGAATGAGATTTTGCAGACACATAAAGTGTACTGAATTACCCTTTACCAGTAAATCAGGCAGGTTTTGAAGGATTCTGTCAAAATAATACTCTGCCACTGGTTCTGAGCCATCTGCCATATATGCATACGCCGTCATTAGTAGCCAGTACGCATTATATATGTCGTCAGGATGATCATCAACCCAGCCAGTCAAAAACAAAATCACCCCCTGTCGGTCGTTGATTAAAAGAAGATTGTTTGCAATTTGATTTATTATTGCATAACGGCTTACAGAGTCAATGTTTGGATTTTGAAGGAGAGCCGAAAGTTCCTCTTGATTCTTGTTTATTTCAGTAATTGCGCTGTTTCCCTTTTTGTTGCAGGAAGAAAATAAAAGGACAATTCCAAAAACAGCCCAAAAATTTTTTCTAAAAAGCATAGGTGTAATTTTAATGCATTTAATGACTATATACAAGACATTGTCAGAGTGTGAGTTTGTATGGATGGGGCATTGTGAGCGAATGTGTTTGTGAAAAGGGCTCTGCATGTGATTTAGAGCCATTATTTATCCTTCAACAAGCACATTTTTTTCTGAAATAAAAACTCTTTTTTTCATTCCATTTACACACATAAAAAATTCTCCATTTTCAGGAAGAACTTGATGAATTTTCTCGCGCTCATATATTCTTTTCGGTTTGCTGTTTTTTTTGTCCGCGTCCAAAATTTGTTTCCCTTCAATTTCTCTCAAATCAAGTTCAAACTCTCTTCCTAAAATACGCGCCGCATCATCAAGCAGTCCGCATTTAATTTTATTCCTTATGGAAGAGGAACTAATTCTTTTTCCATCGAAATATACAAAGTCGGGAAAAATGCAATCGAGTCCGTTTTCTGTACAAAATGCATGTATGTCATCAATTGTTGAGTCGCCTTTTCTTCCAAAATGAAAATCTCGTCCTTCTACAATGAATTTCATTTTGAGTTTTTGTTTTAATGCTAGAAGAAAGGTCGTTCCGTCCATCGTTCTAAAATTCTCTGAAAATTCTGAAATAATGCAAAAATCGATTCCAAGCCTTTCAAATTCAAAAAGACGCTGATCAAAAGTGGCAATATCTCCGATGTAGTCTTTGGGATATTTTAAAGTTGGAAGCGGGCATTTAAATGTTACAATACAAGAATAAAGGTTGTTTTTTGAGGCGGCAGTAAAAAGTGCGTCAAAAAGGCTTTTGTGCCCTACATGCGGACCGTCAAAACTTCCCACGGAAACAGCAGTGCCTTTTCCAAAGCATTTTGAATCAAAGTCAGGTGATATAATTTCATTCCAAGAAAAAACGCGCATAGTCGTTTCCTAAAAACTGTGCGCGGGGAAAAAATCCACAGGTATCCATTTTTCTGTGTCGTTCATATCTCTTGCAACAAGACCTGGCTTCACGCCTTTTGCAGTTGTTTCGCAGAGGAGAAAATCTGTTCCGTCAACATAGATTTTTGCCCCTTCCACATCCAAGTCTGCTCCATAAAGAGCGTGTTTGTATTCCCTGCTTATGAACAGTGCGCTTCTCGTTCCCATATTTCCTAAAAGTGCGCAGACAAGTATTCCGCGTCCATCGCAATCGCTTGCCGCTCCTTTTAGAATTGCAGGAATGGAAGTTAAATCTGCACTCTTTTTATTGACTGTATTTCTTGAGTAGTAAAAATGCTGCACCCAATTCAGTAAAATTTCATTCATAGTTATATTTGGATTTTCAGGATTCTTTCTTTTTGCAGTTGCTTCAAATGCCGACTGTATATCAGCAGCACATTGCTTAACACGACTATAACTGTCTCTAAAAATACATTTATAATATCGAACCCATGCATCCTTCCACAGGTCATTTCCCGCATAAAGACTCAAAACCGCCCATTCACAATCAATAACAAATTCAGAGGCTGCCGCATCGTCCTTATCAATTGTGGTGAAAATCTCTTTCCCCGCAATTTTTAACTGTATTGTTTCAGATTTATTGCGTGGAAATGCATAAGAAGTGAAAATTCCAGGGGTGTAGCGACCGCTTTTTCCAATGCTCAATGAATTGAGCGTGGAAACGATAAATTGTTGGCAGTCTTCTGCCTTGTCTTCATCAGCATAGCATATAAGAACAAGATACGCATTGTATTTTTCAAGGTCAACGCCGATTGTCCAGCCAGAGCATTTTACGGAACTTCCAGGAATTGTCATTTTCATGGAGGAAATTACCGCATTTCGTTCTTCCCATTCAAACAGATCAATGTCATATTGAGCGGAGAATTTATCCAGCGTTGCACACACGGCATCTTTAGTTGAAGAATATGTTCCATCAACATATAGTCGCAAGACAAGGCTCACAGCCATTCTATCGTGTGAAAATCTATATGAAAGACCATCCGGCGTCATTTCCGCAACTTTATATCCTTCCGGCACGTCAAGCATATAGTCAAAGTCGTTATCAAAAAATTCTTCCGCTGAAATATAAACGGGTAGAAGTGAACATAAAAGAAAAATTACAACTGACACTAAAATTGAAATAATCTTGCTTCTTGACATTTTACCTCCATATCTTAATACTAAACTATCGGATGAAACACATTGAAATTTTATTTGAAAATGAAGAGATACTCATCATCAATAAGCCTTCTGGAGTTGCTGTGCAAGGGGGCAGTGGAATTTTGTATCCGCTGGATAAAATTTTGCCAGAGCAATTAGGTTTTCCGATTTATCTTGTTCATCGGCTTGATATTGAAACGAGCGGACTGATGATTGTTGCAAAATCACCGTTTTTTGCTTCTGTATGGACAAAAAAAATTGGCTCAAAGCACGTCAAAAAGGAATATACGGCAATATGCATAGGCAGACCGACGAATAAAACAGGAATGATAGCCGATTCCGTGATGCAACACGGCCTTGAAAAAAACGCCTGCACCCATTACCGTTTTCTAGAGGAAAGGCAAATTGACTGCGGAGAAGAGATAGTTACCCTTTCAAAAATGCGTCTAACGCTTGAAACTGGCAGAATGCACCAAATTCGCATTCATCTTTCAAAACAAAATCTTCCAATTGCAGGAGATGATAAGCACGGAAATTTTAAAATAAATAAAATTTTAAAAAAAACATGCAAAATAAAACATCTTTTGCTCTGCTCTTCATCTTTATCATTTCTTGAAAGGGGAGAGACAAAAACAATCACCATTTCTCCGCCAGATTATTTTCCGTTTTAAAAAGTGAAAAAGCACTCAATAATAAGCAAAAAACTGTTTTTTGTGCTTATGCAGTTGAATGTATGCTTTAGATTCTGTAAAAATGAAAAAATGACAAGATATGGTCTTGTCATTTTTTCCGAAAAAACAAATAACTGAAATATTATACTTTTATTATATTTTTATGCTTTTCTATTTCAAGCAAGTTGCAATGCGTTCAAGAACCTTCTTACGGTCAAGCGGTTTGATAATATAGTTTTTAGCACCAAGAAGCAATGATTTCTTTACAAGCTCCTCTTTTCCAAGTGCGCTTACCATAACAACTTTTGCATTTTTATCAAAAGCCATAATTTGTTCAAGAGCTGTAAGACCATCCATTCTCGGCATTGTAATATCCATTGTTACCAAGTCGATATTCGGAGCAAGTTCCTTGTATTTGTCAAGTCCGTCCTTTCCATCAACTGCCGTTGCAACAACGTCATAACCTTCGCTTGTAAGAATCTGACCAAGTTGTTTTGCTACGAACATTGAGTCATCAACAACCATAATGCGGTATTTTGTACCGTCATCGCGAATTCCCTCTGGCGGTCGTTCATTTATTGTAGGAAAATCTTGTGATGTTTTCATTGTTTCCTCCAAATTATATGCGTTCTCGTATTGCTACATTAACTTCGATTTTTCCACATTCAGTAATGAGAGGAACGATAAGAGCCTCAACATTTTCTGAAGTTCCACCTAACGCCGCAATTTCCATATTTTTTCCGACAAAAAGAGCAGGAGGCGTGAGGTCAAATTTAAAATTCAACTCATGCAATTTTGTTACAGCCTGAGCTGTAATAAGATTTGCAAGTTCACTAATGGTAGCTTTTGCAAGGTCATCAAATTCAGGAAGTGTTTCTCCATTCATTGCAGATGCAATGTTTAAAGCTGTTTCATGCGTCATATCGAAAAGAACGCGCCCTTCCACATCTCCTGCCAAGCCAACAAGCACTGCTACCCCCATAACGGGCATTGCCGTAGACTTCAAATAGAGATTTCCTCTCTTTACATCAGCACCGCCAAGTACATCCTTGAGTACTCTGTAGGAAGTTTCTACAAATGGATTAATATACTCAACTCTCATTAAAAACCCCTTTATTGTTTATTATATGCTGTGATAGAACCAGCAGTATGTTCAATGAAATCAGGAAAAGTTGACAACTCTTCATTATCTCCAACAAAGAGAATGCCGTTTCCCTTCAACTTTTCATCAAAGTCGGTTATAACACTCTTTTGTCCGTCACTGTCAAGGAAAGAAAGTAAATCACGGGCAAAAATTATGTCTGTTGCAGGAAGTGCATTTGTATACATACAGTCATGATATTCAAACATTATACTGTCTTTTATCTCTTTTGAGAATGTATCCGCTCCTGTCGCAGTTTTTGTAATGTAAGGTCTAAGCCAACTGGATGCTATATCTGCTGGGATTGCAAGCATTGGCGCATTTGAAACGCTCAACAAATCAACATCCTGTGCATAAATACGCATTTTTGAATTAGGATATTTTCGTGCAAGTACACATGCGAGACAGTACGTTTCCACGCCCTTGCCACATCCAGGATTCCACACAACAATTTGCTTTGCAGAATTTTCAGGCAGCATAGCATAGAT
This sequence comes from Treponema sp., assembly GCA_014803985.1. GTDB lineage: Bacteria > Spirochaetota > Spirochaetia > Treponematales > Treponemataceae > Treponema_D. The sequence continues at coordinate 97,823 of JAAVAO010000045.1, read as the reverse complement.
AGAATCTGCAAATTCTTTTGACCACCAACTGCCATTAAAGGCGGACCAATATGTTTTTAAGAACTCTGAAGCATCCATTTCACTTTGTATTTGTATGCTTTTGCCAGAGCGATTGTTCTTCCATTCTGCAAAGCGCGCCTTTGTCCATTTTTCATTTATTGGAGAAACGAAAAATTTGCTATAACTTTTTAATGAGTCAACAACAAATTTATAATTTGTGTCATCCTCTTCTGCGGGGGCGTCCTTTTGTTTTTCATATTCTGCATTTTTAACCCCGTTTGCAATTTGCGCGCTATTTTGTTGTGCCAGGGCCTCTTGCCTTAGCCTTTGCTGTGCTTGTCGCTCAATTTCATATTGATTGGCATCGAGGTTTTCCTTTGCAAAAATAGTTTCAATTTGCAAAAGAATATAAAGATGCTTGTTGCTTTCAACAACACCTGAAATGTATTTCACATTAACATCGCTAAACAAAGGGTGAGGAGGGCGTATTGAACTTTTTTGAACGCCAACTACTCTGTCGATTTTATCAACAATAATTCCAAATGTTTGTTCATCAACGGTCAAAATCAAAAGGTTTTCAAGACCATCGGAACTTCGTTCTGCGCCTTGAATATTAAAGAACAGCCGCATATCAAGAATTGGAATTATTTCTCCGCGCATATTATAAACGCCAACAACAAAGGGAAGCACATTGGGAACATAAGTGAAATTTCCCGCTTTTGCAATTTCCTTTACATAGTCAATGTTAATGGCATAATCTTTTCCAGAAAGCGAAAAAGTAACCATTTTAAAGTCTGCAATTGCGTTTTGATTTCGTTCGTCCTCGCGCTTTGTTCTTTCTGAAACTGCCGCTATGGCTGTTGTTTCAGAGTCATCAGACATAAGTATAGATTCAATAGTCATAACCTACCTACCTGCTTTGTTAGACCAATTCTTGAGCCGCTATATCTTGCTTAACGCTTAAGTCAAGCAACTGACTCACATCAATAATCAGAGAAACAGAGCCATCTCCCAAAATTGATGCCCCTGCAATGCCTGGTGCATTAGTAAATTGGTCTTGTAATGGCTTGATTACAATATCTTCATCGGCAACAAGAGAGTCAACCATAATGCCGACTTTTTTATCTTTTGAGCCAACGATTACAATATTGCAATATTCTCCGTTTACAGAATCTTTTATACCAAAAAGACGTGAAAGTCGCAATACGCTTATAACTTCGCCACGTACATTAAGAACTTCGTAGTTGTCTATTGTCTTGATTTCAGTTTGCGGAATGCGGCGACTTTCAATGACAGATGCAATCGGAATTGAGTAAATTTCCCGTCCTACTTTTACAAGAAGACCCTGTATGATGGCAAGCGTTAAAGGAATGCAAATGCTGAATTTTGATCCCTTTCCTTTTTCAGATGTGACAGTGACAGTGCCCTTGAGTTTTTCAATCATCGTTTTTACAACATCAAGACCAACTCCACGCCCTGAAATATTTGAAATCTTTGCCGCGGTTGAAAATCCTGGTTCAAAAATCAATTGATGGCATTCTGACTCGGAGAGAACTTTGTCAGGGTGGATCAATCCTTTTTCAATGGCTTTTTGACGGACTTTTTCTGCATCAATGCCCGCTCCGTCATCTTCTATGTCAATAACAATTAAGTTTCCTTCGTTTGATGCCTTGAGAAGAACGTGTCCCGTTTCAGGTTTTCCCGCAGCGACGCGCACATCGGGCATTTCAATTCCATGGTCAACTGAATTTCTTACGCAGTGCATAATGGGGTCAAGCAAATCCTCAACAACTGATTTGTCAAGTTCTGTGTCCTCTCCCTCAATGTCCAGTTCAATTTTTTTATGCAAATCTCTTTGCAAGTCTCGAACAACTCGTGGGAATCGGCTGAAAATCTGATTTATAGGAACCATTCGGATTTTCATAACGCCTTCTTGCAGATCGCCGGTGATTCGCCCTAAATTTTGCGTAGAGTCGTGAAGTTTTGTTGAGAGTGCTTTTAAATCTCCGTCAAGCCCGTCAAGTCCGCTGCCAATGTCGCCGAAGTCGCGCTGAATTTTCGCTCGAATTTCCTTTTCAGGACAACCGTTTTTTGCCTCTTCAATATAATGCGGAATTTGATTCAAAATACTGTAAATAAAAGTGCGCATTTGGTTTGTTGCTGATTGAAGTTGTATAATATTGCTCGTAAGATTGTTTGAAAGTTGGTTAAAGGTTGCCTTTGCAATGACGGCTTCGCTTACGAGATTCAAGAGATAGTCAATTCTTCTTGAGTCAACTCGTAACACAGAGCCTTGTTGATTTGTCGTATGCGAATCTTTTTTTTGTGTATTAGAAGCTGCCGCTTCTGGTTTTGCAGGTCCGCTTGTAGAGGATGCTTCTGCGGGAACGTCTTTTTTCTCTTCCGCTTTATCAGGCTCGACTTTTGGAGCGGGTTGCACTTGCGATGCCGTTGTAGTTGTTGGTTGTGCGTTTTCTTTGGGAGCATCAATAATCTGTGCATCGGTCATTACTGTAACATCACCTAAAAATGCGGTGTCTTCAATTTTTTCCGCATTGGAATCAGAGGCAAGATAGTAAAATACATTTTCATGGAAGTCGTCTTCATAGAGGGCGTCGAAGTCCGGGATTGTCTTTAAAACGCTTCCCAATGCTTTTAATGCTGCAAAAACTTGGATTCCGCCAACTGAATTCATAGGGTTATTTTGATCAAATCTAACGGCAACGCGCCATAGTTTTTGACTTCCAGAACACGCATGTTTTAACTCAATGAATTCATCTGCGGAAAGCGGAGGATAGTCAAATCCACCTGGCGTACTTTGTGACGCAGCCACTTGCACTTCAGGGGCCTTTTTGATTTCAGGGCCTACTCCTGCTGGCGGTTTTGGTTTTGACTTTTTTTCGCCGTTTTCCGGAATATAACTTTTTAACTTGGATACTACTTCATCAATGTTGTCTCCATATATAGAACCGTTCGTACGTGCTTCTAGCATCGCCTTGATAATGTCTATGGAAGACAGCAAAACATCAACAACATCCTCGTCCACTGAAAGTTTGTCTGAGCGAATGGCATCAAGAACATCTTCAACTTTATGAGTAAATTCGGATAACTCTGTCATTTCAACAGTTGCAGAGCCACCTTTTAATGTGTGGGCGGCTCTAAAAATTTCATCCACTGCCTCATGATTCGAGGGGTCGTTTTCTATTACAAGAATGTTGCTTTCAAGAGTTTCAACTTGCTGTTCAGCTTCTGCAAAGAAATCTTTTAGCAATTCTTCATTGTTCGGATCAAGATAGTCACTCATACTCTCTTATTATACACTCTTATCTTTATAATTCAAGTACTAAACGCAAAGTTTTTTTTCTCAATTTTTCGATTTTTACATTTTTATCTGTCTCTTGATATATTCTTGTAATAAAATACTGAATTTATGCCGATAATGAGAAAAGGAAAATGGATATTATGAAGAAAAAAGTTGTTTTTGCAGTGCTCGCCAATTTTATATATGGATTTTTATATGCGGAGTTCTTTTTCTCAGGATTTTCGGGGGCAAAGTTGGATTTTAAATTATACGATCCGCTTGCGGCTCAAGAAAATGCAGATGAAACGAATTCCAGTGAAGTTGAAAATGAAACGGTGAATCCCAATTTAGAGATGAGCGCTTTTTTTTCAGGGCAGTTTAATATATCGAACAATATAATTATACGCACTGAGTTTTCAGTTAAAACGTTTGACTTGATAAGCAATTCTATTTTTGATTCTCATTCAAGAAAGGTGACAAACAGTACATTTCAAATTGATGAGATTTCTATGCTGGTGCGGGGACAGATGCTCCATTCAATGAACTATTTTAGCGTTTTCCTCGGAACGTATGAGCCAATAGGTTCTGATATATTCTTGCGGCGGCAGTTTGGGTTGAATTCTATTTCTTCAAAGATCACTGAAAGTTGGATGGGAATGGCAGGGGCTATAATTTATCCGTTGTTTGGTCTTGGCATTTCAGATGTAGTGCATTTTGATAAGCAGCCTATAGCGGCGGGCGCTTATATTTACTTTAACAAGGAAGACCCTGGATATGTTTTTAACGCTGATATGCGTTTTGGATGTGCATATAGATTTTTCACGCTTGATGTATCTGCTGGACTTGGATTTCCGCTTTTGTCTTCAGAGCGGGAAGACGCTTATATTTTTGTTGAAAAAATTTATAGTCGAGCCGGACTTAATATGTTGATTGGAAATTCATATACAACTTCGTTTTTCTTGCAGGCAGGGTTTTCAAAGCTGCCATTTTATAAAAGTTCTGACAAGTCCACTGATATTGATGATGTGGAATTTTATTTTTTGCTTGAACCGCGATTTAAACTCAGCATGGTTGAAATGGACATAACGTTTTTTAGTCTGCCTGCTGACACTGTGTCGAATTTTATATTTGTTCGTGAAACGCTTGGAGTGAATATAAATGTGTTTACCGATAAATTTCTTATAAAAAACAGTTCTATGTTATTTGGTGCGAATACGGAGATTGGATTCCGCACTAAAAATTGTTTGGATTTTTCACATATAAGCGATTGGTTTGAAGATGAAAACGGAATGAAAGATTTGAAGATAGCCATTGCTCCCTATATTGAAACGCAACTCTTTACAGGGGAAATACACGCAATGATTCAAATTGACATTACACAATTCATCAACGAGCCGATCAATTGGTTCAAGGCGTTTGAGTTAAATCTTGGCTATAAAGTGCAGTTTTAAACTGTGCTTTTCAAAATTTTACCAATTTCCCTTGCGCGATAATTTTTTTGTGGGAAAGTTCCGTTTTACGCGCTTATGTCTATTGCGTTATGTTCTTTTTGATAAAACCTATTTTTAAATCCTTTAGTTTTTCGGTGATGGAAACTTTATAGATGTGTGGATTCAAAATGCGCTTATAGGATTCGTCGAACGATGCCAGTTGTTTTTGCATTGTTTCTCGTCCAATTCGCAGTTGTTCTGGTTCGGGAAGTCTCCGTCCCATCCGATTGCCGTTTTCAATGCGTTTTTTTAAAAGGGGTTCAATGCGCACTGGTTTATGAGAAAATTGGCGATAGTCCACCATTGGATGAAAGAATTTATATTCTTTGCCGCATTCAATGGTTTCATCATAAAGGGCAAGAATGTCTGCTGTTGCATTTCCGTTTTCATCATAAAGACGGAATACATTTTTTATTCCAGGATTTGTGGTTTTTGCGGGGTTGTCGCTGAATTTCATAGTCGGAATAAATTCTCCGTCTTTTTCAGAGCCATTGCTGCGTGCGGCAAGTTTGTAAACGCCTGTGAAGCTTGATTCGTTTCCTCCTGTTACCATGTGCGTGCCGACCCCCCAGCTGTTTATTGGTGCGCCAGATGCTACGAGAGTTGAAATGATTTCTTCCGTCAATTCGTTGGACACAGAAATCGTTGCTTGCGGGAATCCTGCTTTGTTAAGTTCCTTTCTCACTTCGCGGGAAAGATAGGAAATGTCGCCTGAATCAAGGCGCACACCAAAATTATATCCTTTTTCAACAAGTTCTCCGCCTGCAATAATGGCATTTTTTATGCCAGATTTTAAAGTATCATACGTATCGATAAGAAAAACTGAATTTTTTGGATATATTTTTGCATAATTTCTGAACGCATCAAGTTCGCTCGGATGGCTCATAATCCATGCATGCGCCATTGTCCCCATGACAGGAATTCCATACAATTTTCCTGCAAGCGTGTTGGATGTGCCGCTTGCGCCTCCGATAAAGGCCGCTCGGCTCGCGCTCATTGATCCATCTGGACCTTGTGCGCGGCGAAGTCCGAATTCCATAATCGGTGCACCTTTTGCGGCTAGATAAACGCGGGCGGTTTTTGTTGCGATTAAACTTTGAAAATTGATGATGTTTAGAATGAGACCTTCAAGAATCTGCGCTTCTATTAAATTTGCATGCACACGGACAAGAGGTTCTTGCGGAAATATTACTGTTCCTTCGTCCATTGTGTAAATGTCGCCTGAAAATTTAAATTCTTTCAAGTAGTCGAGGAATCCTTGTTCAAAAATACCTTGTTCTTTTAAATATTCTATATCATCGTCTTCAAAATGAAAATGGATAATTGCATCAAGAAGCGTTTCATTGCCAGCAAGAACTGAAAATCCGCCGTTGAATGGATTCCTTCTAAAAAACATATCAAACACAACTTTGGAATCCATATTGTTTTTCCAGTAGCCCTGTGCCATCGTGAGTTCATAAAAATCGGTGAAAAGTGCATTCTCGCTGAAATTATTCATACCATACCTCAAGGGTTAGATTATTTAGGTCAAATGACAAGTTTAATTGCGGCAAAATTGACACGGAGCAACAAGTCGCTCAAATAGTATGTAAAATAAAAACTCGAATTTTGACCTACTTAAGATTACTATAAAAAATAAATATTGTCATTATGCGCCTTTAGTTTGGCTTCCTGCTTCAACATATTTTTCCAACTGCGCTTCAGCTTCTTTGACATTTTTGATTATGCTCGGTCCGCCTATGCATCCGCCTTCACATGCCATAACTTCAATGAGGTTTGGTGTGTCGGGCTTTGTGGGGATTTTTCCCGAATTCATCATTCCATAGGCGTTCAGCATTTTCATACCCGATTTTGTAAGGCCGTTGATTTTCGCCTTTTTCAAGATGGATTTGTCTTTTAGGCGAATTTCAACTGCTTCTGCAACTCCGCCACTTCGGGCAAAATTCCTTCCGCTAACCGTTGGAATGCGCTTGTTGTTTTCTTGTGATTTTTCTTCAACGGGCATTTTTGAAACGTCTATTTCCTTTGCAATTAAAAGGGACTCCAAGTCTAGTGTGCTTAAAACATAGTCAACTGTTTCATCATCAAAACCTTCTCGCCGTTTTGCAAGACACGGACCGATAAAAACCGTTGTGCAGTTCGGGAAGTCCTTTTTTGCGATTTCGGCGGTGTAGTGCATTGGCGTTTTTGTTTCCGAAATGCATTCAGCAAGGGCGGGAACGTGGCGGCGCACTGCCCGAACATAGGCGGGGCAACAAGATGTTGTCATCATTTTGTCGCCACGAGCCATTCTCTCCTCAAATTCCCGCGCTTCGTTGTCTGCACATATATCCGCCCCAATTGCAACTTCTAGCACTTCGTCAAATCCTGCTTTTTTTAAGGCGCTTTCAAGTTGTCCGGGAACCGCCTTAAATTGGGCGGCAATTGCAGGTGCGTAAAGAGCGACAACCTTCTGTTCTTTTGTCATAATATGCTTTATAACATCAACGAGCTGACTTTTTCCCATCATTGCTCCAAATGGACATTCACGCATACAGTTTCCACAGAAAATGCACTTGTGATAGTCAATTTTTTCATGCCCCTCTGCATCTTTTGAAATCGCGCCAACAGGACATGCTTCTTCGCAGGGAACAGGAATTTTTATAATGGCGTGATAGGGGCAGTTTTCCATGCATTTTCCGCAATTTATACATGTTTTTTCATCTATATGTGCATGGTGATTGACATGAATTGCATCCTTTGGACAGTTCATCATACATGGGCGGGCATCACAGCCTTGACATGCATTTGTTACCATATAGTGTGTTTTGACACAGGCATTGCATGCTTCGTATAAAACCGTTAGCATGGGCCATGTTGGTTTTTTTCGTTCTAAAGCCTCTTTTGCAAAGGAAGCCAGCGTTCTTTCTTCGTCTATGTTTTCAACGGAAATGCCCATTCTAGCGATTGTTCTCATTCGGATGATTTCGCGGTCGTGAAATATGCAGCAGCGGAGCGGCTTTGCATCGCGTGGAACCATTTGTCGCGGTATAAAGTGTACGCCCTCTTCAAGGCGACCTTCCAGTTGTAATTTTGCGATGCGAACCAATATTTCGCGCTTTAGATTTGCGGTGTTGTTGTTAATATTTAAAATTTTGGAGCCTCCGAATTCTTGCTATAATTATAGTATGAAATTTGACTTTTGAAAAGATGGAAAAACATTCTTCCAGTTACAGGGAGAAAGGCAAAACCATGCGCTTGCGCATTTTGCGCTCATTGTGGCGAGGATTATCATTTCGCTGCTGTCGCAGCGACCACAATGAGAGCAATTTTGCCTTCCTCCCTGCGCCTTCGCGAATGTTTTTTACGTGTTACAAAAGTCAAAATTGATACAAAATTCGAGTTTTGAAAAGATGGAAAAACATTCTTCCAGTTACAATGGCGGAAGATACATTGTTTTTCTATTTTTAATTGCTCGACTTCTGGTCGCAGGGCAAAGCCCTGCTTACCCAGTTTTGCTACCTCGCAACGCTCGGCTTTACGCAAAACTGGCTAGTGGATTGTCATTGCGTTTGAAAAGGTAAAACCATGCGCTCGCGCATTTCGCGCTCATTGCGGCAAGGATTGGAGGGGAGCCGCAGGCTGCCACTGGACTGAACGAGTTTACGAGTGAGGGAAGCGGCTGGAGGCGAAAGCCGGAACCCCGCAAAGGTCGCAGGGCAAGCTCTGCTTACCGAGTTTTGCGTTGCAAAACTCGCCAGTGAATTGTTTTCACGAATTTTTACTTGCTTGCAAGCAGGCAAAGTCTGAAAAGTGAGTCAAGCGAACGCAAGCAACAAGCCGCCCAAGTAATATAATAAAACTCTCGAAAATTGACACATTTTCTCCCTTTCCCAACTTCACTCATTCAATCCATTGAAAAATTCTTCCCAACTCGTTAAACTTTTGCAATGGACTTTGCGTTTATTCATCGTGTGATTCCGCTGTATGTTTCGGCGGCGTGGCTTACGCTTCGAGCGGCATTGGCAGGTATTGTGCTTTCCGCTTTTATCGGGCTTATTTGTGCCGTCATTAGATTTTGGAAAGTGCCTGTTTTAAATGCACTTGTAAAAGTGTACACGGAATTTTCGCGGAACACACCGCTTTTGATACAGCTTTTTTTCTTGTACTTTGCATTTCCGAAAATGGGAATAAAGTTTTCCTCCATGCAGTGTGGAATTATCGGATTGACCTTTTTAGGCACTTCTTATATGGCGGAGACATTTCGCAGTGCGCTTGAAACGGTGGGCAATACGCAGATTGAAAGCGGGCAGTGCATAGGGCTTACTGATTTTCAGATAGTGCGCTATGTGATTTTGCCACAGGCGTTTTCCGTTAGCATTCCGGGAGTGTGTGCAAACAGTATGTTTTTGATAAAAGAAACGTCAATGTTTAGTGCAGTGGCTCTTGCTGATTTAATGTATGTTGCAAAGGACTTGATAGGTCTTTATTACAAAACCGATGAGGCGTTGATTTTACTTGTTATTGCGTATTTTATTTTGCTTTTGCCGATTTCAATTTTGAGCTGGCTGGTGGAAAAGAGGTTGCGATATGGACAGTTTGGCGCAAAGTAGTTCCGTTTTTTCTCCAATAATCCAATCTTTTGGTGTTCTCTTTATGGGAGATAATTTCCTGCGTCTTTTGGGCGGGCTTTTAATTACTATAAGAATTGCGGCGATAAGCGTTGTTTTTTCTATTTGTTTAGGTTTTTTGCTTGGAATTGTGATGACTCTGAAAAACGCGCTTATAAAGGCAGTTTGCAAGATTTACCTTGAGTTTATGCGGATTATGCCACAGATGGTTTTGCTTTTTCTTGCGTATTTTGGAATTTCACGTGCATGGGGCGTTTCTTTGAGCGGTGAGGTGGCAAGCATTTTGGTCTTTACGCTTTGGGGAACGGCAGAAATGGGGGATTTGGTTAGAAGTTCTTTGGAGTCGATTCCAAGCCATCAGTATGAAAGCGCACGAGCGGTAGGACTTACAGAGTTTCAAGTTTTTTTCTATGTTGTTCTCCCTCAAACGATTCGTCGCCTTGTTCCTCTTGCGATGAATTTAATCACGCGCATGATAAAAACTACCAGTCTTGTAGTTTTTGTCGGTGTGATTGAAGTTGTAAAAATCGGGCAGCAAATAATAGATGCAAACAGATTGACCGTTCCAAGTGCGGCAATAGCAGTGTACGCAACGATTTTCTTTATGTATTTTATCGTGTGCTGGGTTTTCAATTTGCTCGCAAGCGTGATTGAAAGACGGAACAAGTAGGAAGTTGTATTTGAGGGGACTTTTTTATTTTTGGGCGGCTTGTTGCTACGTTACACTACGCAACAACCAGGCTTTTCGGGGTTCCGGCTTTGCCTCCAGCCGCTTCCCTCACTCGTAAACTCGTTCAGTCCAGTGGCAGCCTGCGGCTCCCCTACAATCCTTGCCGCATTAAGATTTAACAGTTGACTAGAAAGCCTTATCCTTATTTGGAGGAAGGAATTAGTTTTCCTAACGGGTGTTTTGGTCGCAGGGCTACAAAGCAGCCCTGCGATTGGAAGTTGAGGAGTTAAAACTGGAAAACCGCTGTACCTTCCGCCACAGCCTCTCCATACTCGCGCTGGTTGATTTATTTACAGAAAATGATCTCTGTCATTGTATATCAAACTTTCATTTTCCTGCAATGGGGAAGTCCTGGCGGCGCAGGTCTTTTTGCGGGACTTGTTCGTAGCCCCATTTTTCGTAACTGCGTTCGGGGACTTCGCGCTCGACAAAAGTGCTCAGTTCGTTCAGCGTCACGTAGCCGTCGCCATCGGAATCAGCTGCACCCGCAATGCCTTCCAAAAACACATAGGTGAACACGCCGTGTCCGTTGTAACCTTCCATGGCGGACTGCGTGTCGGACGAGGCGGCGAGTGTCGCGTGTCCGGTCGCGCGTGTTAGGCGGTCAATCGCTGTTTTTTCGGAAAGCCCACGCTTGTTTGAATCGGAAAGGAACGCTCCCGAATTGCACGTGTCAAGCATGACGAGCGTCTTGCCCGCCTTGATTTTCGAGAGGTTCGCCAGCAGGTCGTTCTTGGAAATGCCGCCGTTCGGAATGCTGTCTTTGGACGTGTAGCGGAAGTCGGACGGAAGATAATAATAGTCGCCGTCGTCATACGTTGTGCCGTGGCCGGAGACAAAGAACACGAACACATCGTCCGCGCGGATATGTTCCGAAAGGCGCGAGAATTCCGCCGCAAGTTTTTCTTTCGTCACTTCGCCGTCGTTGAGCTGCGAAATGTGGACGTTCCTGTACAGCCCGGATTTCTGCTTTTGGAATCCTGCCGCCACTGATTGGGCATCGGGCACGGCGTAGTTGAGACACAGCGACTTGTCGCGGTAGCGGTTGACAGCGGCGGTCAGCACGTACAGGTCGGGTTTTTCCGTCGCACCGCGCCACACGACTTGCGCCGAAGAGCGCACGCTTTCCACAAGCCCCGCACCGTTGAGCGCGAACGCTTCGAGCGTGTTGTTTCCATTCTGAAGCGTGACGGTATGGCGGAACGAAATTGTCTCCCCGTCCGCAGAAGCAATGCCGTCGGAAAGACGGATTGCCTTGCCGTTTAGGAGCAGGTTCACCGCACCGATTCCGCCGCCCGTGTTCCGAACGGAAATATCGAACGTCATATCGCGCCCTGATGATTCTGTGGGAATGTCTAAAAGCGACACCGCCGGTGCGCGTCCGCTGCACACGAGCGACGCAAGCCGCACCGATGACGCATACGCGGAGATGTCCTCGCCACGCATTTTTGCCGCCACCAAGTCGGGGCGGTAGTAGGTGTCGTACACTTGATCAATGCCGATAACGTCCATGCCGTCCACAATGTAGACAAGATTCTGCGTAGCCCACTCGCTGCCGCAGAAAAAGCCTTCGGGGGTGTATATTAGAGATTCCCCGTTTTGTACAAACTGAACATGATATAGTTCGCCATATAAATCACTTTTAGTTACACCTGTATCTGTCATAAAATGAAAAGGTTGATAATCTTTTGATTTTATGTATTCTTCTCGAGTCATGTATTCTGTAACAAATTTTCCTTTGTTGTTATATTTACAGACCGTATCTCGTGTTGTCAAAGCACAAATATATCCATCTTCAAAATCTAACGAACAATATTTTTTTATTTTTTCTTCAAGTAAATCAGAATGCTCAATCAGTGTAAAATCTTTTAAATTTACCATAACACAGCGAGAACAGTCATAATTAGATAAAAAGGCTGTGTCAAAATCATCCGCATATAATAATACAAAGTCGTCAAAGTTGTATTCTTTTTCAGGATAATATACAGAGCATTTGTTTGTAGCAAGATTGCATTTTAATATACAATGTATTAGGTTATCTTCTTCGAAAATCGCATAAAGCATATTGTTTTTCTTATTATATCTAAAATAATATGCAAGATCTTCTATGTCGAACCCATCAAAATAAAACAATCCTGTTTTGATAGTCTCGACTGTATTATCTAAATGATTCCATTTCATTATAACGATTTCTAAATTGTCATCATTGTAATCAGCGTCATCATCGTAATCAGCGTAATTATTGTAATTCCATGTAAGGTAATTATTGTAATTCCATGTAAGAGAATAAATAGTATTATTCAAATTTATAAAATCTATAAGATCAAAATCATCTCCGAAAGTAAAAGAAAAATTAGAATCGTCTTCTAAATCAAATTTTTCTATACGTTTCTCCTCGGTCCATTTAACAGTTATAATATAATTTTCTTCAATATTGTAGTAAGGATAGACACCGTTTCTTCCTATGTAATGAGTATTATGAAATTGTTTTAAAATTTTTCCTGAGCATAAATCATAAACATATATTTTGTCATCACTAAAAGCAAGTAAAAGATTTTCTTGTTGGTGTATTGAATTGATGTGATCATTACTATCAAAATTATATCTATTTAGTACTTCCCCCTGCGTTGAATAACGGATAATATGTCCATCGGAATAAGCCGCAGCCAAGTATAAGTCATCTTCAAGATATATATAAGTCCGGCATAGAGCTTTGGTTTTTAAATCACAGAATTTATATTTTCTTTTGGTATTCGCATCAAAAACAAAGATTTCAAGTGGATCCCAATAATTACAATTATTTTCCATCCATACGTATAAGTTTCTTTCATTGTAATAATGATCCCTGCTTGATTTGTAACTTGCATATAAATCATCATCTTTTTCAAAAGGTGGTGTTTCATTTTCTTTATAGAGTTCTCTAAAATATATGAAGTTTTGATTCACATCAGAAACTTGTTGACCAGTTTCAACGGAATAAATGTATACTTTATCATCATACGAAATCTTTATATAGGCATTATCCTCTGATATTCCTACAGTTTCTGCATAATTATGGGGTGGTAGGCTTATAGTTCTAAGAACATATCCCGTTGCAAAATCAACGATATGATATGTCTTTTCTGAAACAAAATTTTCAGAAAAGACAATAAATTTTAAATCAGAAGAAATGGAAATAAAATCATCATAAAAATAATCTTCTACAAATCGTATCTCCGGTTCTGCTCGTTCCGCACTGTTTTGCACAGTGCCAATCTTCTCTGCAACAATGCCGCGGGCTGTTTCCTGCGCGGAGCAAAGCGCAATGGCGCAAAATACCGCGCAGAAAAGTGCGGTGTGGATAATGGGTGTTTTGAAAATGGCAAGTATTTTTCTCATAGTCAACTCCTTTTGGCAGTTTGTTTGCAGCGGCTTATTCTTTTGGATACGATGATTCTTCGTTTGCAAAGAAGAAAAGAAAATCTTTCTTTTTATTATCAAAACTATTTTCATCATTATAAATTGAGACAAGCAGTTCCTCTGAGTCATGCATACGCACTTTATTTTTACAAGAAATGTTCAATCCATTCATATAGATATGGTCAATTGTCTTTTTCAAATCTAATTTATACTGTTTAAATAAATGGGGCTCTGATTTTAGGGAAGATATTTTTACGATATTATCGACTAATTCTTCTTTAGAGAAAATTGAACGCTTCCTCTTGCTCTGATCATCAAACGGAAAAAATATAAAATTAAAAATTATAAACCGAGCAAACGCACCTATAAATAGCGAAATATCTCGACACTTTTGGAGAAATTCAGATTGTTCATCCCAACCATATATATTGTTTTTTACAATAAATTCTACGTCAATAATATCCTTTACGGCTCGCAATACAGGCATTTCAGGCTGCGTTTCGTCTGAATGAAGTGCTTCATAACATATTGCCTTTGTAAAATTCGAACAATGTGCGTCTTGAAGATGATATGCTTTAAACACGCTATCGACTTCTTTCTGTCTTTCTTTAAAGGAAAGTTCCTCTGTTATATATTTGCAAAATAATGAAATTGATTTTTTGAAAATCGTCTGCCGTAGCAAGTCAAGAAAAAGAATATGCTCATTTTTTCTGCATGTACGTTCCAATGAAATATAACGTTTCATTGCATGAAATCCCCAGCCTATAGACCAAACAGGCATTTCATTTTTCATAAGCAAAAATGCAATCATTCGTGACAAGTCCCCGTCAAGTTTATGTTCAATTTCTTGAAGTTTCTGCAACTTGTTTTCAGTTTGTTGTTGTACTTCCATTTTTATTTTATCAGGCAATTTTTTATCTAACTGCTTGGAAACTTCTTCATGCGTTTTTTCTTTTAATAGATATCGAGGAAGTATCAGTGTTCCTGCCATAAAAATACCATATCCAGCAAGTAGCAGAGTGAAATCAATATTGCTTGGTTTGGCACCTACCGCATTCTCTCCATTGTTTATGTTATTTTGTTGTGTGGCAATTTCATTATTTGTGTTGTTTTGTTGTAGGGCAACTTTCCCCTTTATTTGAGATATGGATTCAGAAATAATGGGAATTGTAGTTACAAGCATCATGAGGAATATCAAAAAAAGTGAAATTCCACATAGAAATTTTATGGAAAAATCAGCATTCAAATGCCGATGAATGTTGCCAAATGATTTACTGCTTGCGGAATCTTTTTCGTTCGATAATTTGTTTTTTTTATCATTGGTTGAATTTCCGCTTCTTTTTTCGCCAAATGTTCCAAAATTATCATCTTTCCTTGTTTCTTGAACTTCTTTTTTATAGTGTTTGTATTTATTGCATCGAAAATGTATGACTGCCCATTTTCCGCTGCCTCTGAAACGTTGGTCGGCAGGCGCATCAAGTTTGTCACTGCTTTTTGCTGTGTGATAGGCGGCATCTGATATGCCGACAAGCACGTCCGACTTGAGGACGCGTGGCGCAAAAATAGGCACCTTTCCAAATACTCCTTTTGTGCGCTTGGAAAACGAATCTGTATACTTCCAGTTCCTGTCTTCTACAAGTCGCCTATAGTTCAAGTCGCCTTTAACGATAATTAAATCGCTGTTGCACAATTGTTCGTGCAATTTGTTTTTTGGCATTTCTTTGAAGCAAAGTGGGGCAGCCCAGAATGTATCATCCTCGATTTCTATTTTTCCTTCATGTATATATTTGTTGCACTGTGTGGCGCACTGGATTCCGCCGTACTTCATAATGGCATTCATCATAAATCCGAAATCTTCTTTTGTTGCGTCCGAGACAAAAAACGGATATGGTTTGAGATGAAACACAATTTTGTCAACGATATTGTTAGACAGGAAATACAATGCAAGATACAAGTCAGAAAACAATTCCTTACCTGCGTTGTCGCAGATGATGTCAAAGCGTTTGAATTTCTTTCCAGCGGACACATATTCATACAAGTTGGTTGTATCGTCATGAAGAATTTGAATATCACCAATTTCATAGTCAAACCGCTCCTTTGCATTTAGTTGACTCAAATCGCTTGTGTTTGCGGATAGGCAGTATCGAATGCACGTTCTGAATGTCTGGAGGTCAAAACCGTCTTTCGTTTTGTCTGAAAAAAGGTCGTTTAGATTAGCGATGAATTTATCCCGGCTATTTTCCAGGCTGTCTTTCTTTTCTGTAGCAAAAAAATCATATCGATTTAAGAAGTATTCTTTCTGTGCAAGCAGAACATGATAGAACAGTATTTCTGATTCAAAAAACGGTGCATGATTAAAAAAATCCTTGAGAGTGTTCGTCCATTTCAATGTTGTATTAGATTTTTTTTCTTTCTTTTTCTTTAAATAAGATATTTTACCGTGTGGATGCAGAATCTTTGCGTTTACCTGTGCCAAGAATTTCGAAAGTCCGTCTACAGAAAATAGTCCGAAGGCAGAAGATTCGTCAAATTTTTCAAGTTCAAGTGCAGTCCATATCGTTTTTTCCAAAAAGTCCTTTTCATAATCTCCTGAACAATGTTCGCTGAAAATTTTGCGGAATCGTGTTCTTGCCGTAAAGTGCGCGAACGATTCTTTTCCAAGATCTTGAACTTCATCCTTTCCGATAAAAAAATAGTTTGCTTGCTTATCGTCTGTTTCCATGCTGTTTCTCCTCAAAATGATTTTTTATACCGTACTACGGCATCACCGTGTATGTAATTTTGAAAATATTTGTTTCGTACTGTTCTGTAGATTGTTGCTTGACCGCCATAATACTTCGCGAAGTCTGCTGAATGTCGCCGCGATTGTATGTGCCGCCGGAATCCTGCGCGGGAAGCCCTGCCGGAGACGTGGAGGCATAGACAAGAATCTGCTCCGCGCCATATACTCCGTCAACGACTTTGTATACCTGCCCTGTGATGTCCGGGAAAACTTTCACTTCGTCTGCGCGCATAAAATTGTCCCGCACGGGAAGCCAGTTTTTGTCTCCGTTCGCGTCGATGCACAGGAGCGCGATGTAAGCGTCCTTTTGCGTGGAAATCATAAAGCGCACGGTGTCATTCGGATGCAGAATGTCAACGAGGTTGTTGTGCTCGTCTAGCATGGCGGCGGTGATGAGAAATGAATCACTAGCCATGTCATTTTCCGTTTCCATAAAATCAGAAGCGATTTCTTTTGCTAGTTCGTAGTTATCAGGTTCGTATTTCATATTGCGTAGGCTGCCAGCGGAAAATATTACGGACGACTTTTTTGTGTTTCCCGCAAATTGCTTGTAAGAAAAAAATATCTGTACCTTGTCGCTCTGTCGCATAAATGTTGACGCAAGCACTCCAGCGGGAAATTTTCGTTGCACCCACTTTTCGGCATCAATTTCGTACACGCCGCTGTCTTTCAGTTCCGAGAGGAACAGTTCGGACTGGCGATCCGCGTCCAAATTGAAAAGTTCTTTTTCGGCATCGGACAAAGCAATTTCTATCACCTCTTTCAGATACACCGAAAATTGCGATGCCGTATCCGTTTCAGAATAGGTGGGAGTCTCAACTTGAATCACAATATCCTTTGCGGGAATGATTTTGTTGACGGCTTTTGCCACTTCCTCGGAAAAATCAAGCGCGAAGCATGACATTCCAATCCGCAGAATGCAAATTGATGACAATAGTTTTTTCATTTGGTTTCCTCCATTTTGCTTTTCAGTTCGCTATAAAAATTAGAATCTTTGTCCAGTTGTTTGCAGCACGATTCCGTCGCGTCAAGCATAGAAGCGTCTTTCATTTTGCTCAGACCTATTCCCGAAAAATCCGCGCTTTTTACTTGCGTCACGCCGTTTTTCTGAATCTGAATGTTTCCCGAAAGTTTGCTTTTTGAAACTGATACATGGCTTGCAAGTGCCGTTCCGTCCAAATGTATGATGATTTTCCATCGGCTTTCTTTTTTGGAATTGTCGATGAAAATCGGGATTTCATTTTTACGGATTGCGCCTTGCATTGCATCGGTGAATTTCTGTTCGATCTGCGTGTTCTTTTCTGCCACGCCCGAATAGACGAATTCAATTCCCGCGTAAACCGGGACAACTTCAAACGTCATCGCAGCAGAACTGGCACAAACAATGTCCGCATCGAATCCTTTCACGTCGCTCAACAATTGCACTTCGACCGTATATGTTCCGTAATCGAGCGAAACGGTGTGAATGATGATGTCCACGGAATTGTCGGCATTCAGTCCGTAGAACGCAGTGCCCGAAACTTTTCCCTTGGAAACAAGCGACACTTTTGCCTTTATGCCCGAAACCTGCGCATAATCGGGCGACTTGATTTTTACCGTTCCCAAAAACGGCTCGCCTTTTTCTATGGCGGCTTCGTATTTTGTTTCTGCGACCGCGCAGTTTTGCATGATTCGCTTTGCTTGGCTTATCGCATAGTCGTCCAAGGCGGTCTTCCCAGATTCCGCATTGAAATATGCGACCGATTGATACATTGGATTTTCGCGGATTGATTTGCACACGGACAGATAGGCTTCCGCCGCCGCTCCCGTTGAAACATATTTGTCTAGCTGTTTTTCGGGCAGAAGCGCGGCATATCGTTCCGAAATATCCGAGGCGAACGATTCTATTTCCTTTTGAACTTTTTCTTTTGGAACGCTGCATTTTACATAGCACAGCCATTGTTCTTTGTCGCTTTCGACCGAATATTGTTCAACATAATAATTTTCTGCGGCAACTTGGGAGACATACCGTTGCGCGAATGACTGAATCAATTCTTCGCGTTCAAGATAAGGGTCGATAACATCAGAAGACAGAGCCTTCACTGATTTTGTTTCGTTTGACTGGCTTTTTATGACCGTGCCGTAAAATTTGACAATCTGATTCATGGCATTGGTGCGGGCATCTCCGCGCGCTTCTGTTTCCGTCGAAAAATAATTGGAAACGCCGATAAAATAAAGGTTCGCGTCTGACGCAGGAATGGAATCGCACCAGTCCGGCCGCTGTTCGGGGAACGATGCGACAAGCAGTTTCTTTTCGGAAGCCTCCTGCAAAATCGAATCGAACTGTTTTTTTGACGACAGGCATCCCGTTACGGCGAATATGAAACAGACAAGGCAAACAAATTGGATGCTAAAAAAGTGCCGCATACATCCCCCTATAAAATTTTTTTCATACCTAATAAAATCTGCAAAAACAAGCCCTGCACGGTTCATGCAAGGCTTACCCGAATAAATCTAGAACAAGGACGGCTGCAACATGCCACCGAACAGTTCCGAAGTCTTTTCAAGCTGACGGCGTTTTTCCGCGTCTTTTTCTGCTTCTGCTTTTGACTGGTATTCAGCCGCTTTTTGATTGCAATATTCCTGCATCGCTTTGTCCGCCTGTTCCTTGTCAATCTGCATGAGCGCATACACTTTGAATGCGTTTTTTGAAGCCTGCGTGAAATACACTTCCGTGTAGAATTCTTTTGCGGGAAGTCCTTTCGCAAGACCTTCCGCGACAAATTCCTCAAGTTCCTGGGAAGCGACCTGCGGATCAAACACATCGCTTGTGATGCCATAGGTTGCCGTTGCTTTTCTTCCCTTGTCTGATATCAGCGTGCCGTAATATTTTACGAGTTGTCCACGTCCGTCGCCCTGTGCCTCATTTCTCGCTTCTGCGTCTGTTGCATACTGATTGCTGACACCGACAAAAGAAAGCATTTTGTTCGTAATCGGTACAGAGTCAACCCAAGACGGCCGCTTTTCGGGAATCGTCTGAATGGGCTTTAATGCCGCAATTGCGGCTTCCCTTTGACGAGCCGCTTCTTTTGCCTGCTTTTTCGCGGATTTTGCAAATCCCGAAAAATTCACCGCCATGACTGCCATCGCAATCAAAACTAGTTTTCGTTTCATAAAAAACTCCTTAAAAATGAAAAATTCACAAACTTCAATAAATTGTGCCTTTTTGTCGGATAAACAACAATATATTGAAGTTTATACGTCAGTTTACAACAATATCTTAATTTTTACAAGGAGCAAGAATCATTATTTTGATATGCTGTAACGGATGACATTTAAGGACAGGTTGAGAGAGGAGATTGAATTCAAAGGAATGCTCGTAAAGGAAGTTGCGGCGGCGGCGGGAATTAGCAACAGCACGTTTTTGTCGTACATTGATGCGCGGGGTGTGCTGCCGAATGTGGAGACGGCAGTGAAAATTGCGGAGACGCTTGGCGTGTCGGTTGAATATCTCGTAACTGGCAAGGATGCCGCCCATCCTTCACGCTTGCACGAGATTCAAAATATAGTGGACGACCTTCTCATGCTCGACAAGGAAAAAATCGCTGTGCTGCGCAAAATGATTCACGCGCTAGTGCAGTAACAGGAAAAATCTTTCGCGAGTTGAAATAATCCCCCCAAAGGTAGACAAAGTTTTAGAAATTTTTACAATCATGTGCCACTTGTATTTTTCAACCTTGCGTATAAAACGGGGGCGTTGCGGGGCGCTCCCCGCAGAAGGGGTAGCGGACAAGGCGACAAAGTGGAGAAAATGACACTGTGTTCAGTGGCATTTTCGGAGCGACTCGACTTGGGAGCGAGGGGAAGGCTTTCCCCTCCTAAAATAAAATGAATATGTATTGCCTTTAGTGATTCTCCTCAAAGTTTTCCACTTGCTCCATAACTTTGCTGAACACTTCTTTGCTATACTGGGGCGGATATCCATTCTTGACCAGGCATATTTTAATATCCAACTTTAATTGATTTCTTACATTCTGATTATTGAGCCAATCGGCAAAAGATGATTTTGTATCAATGATTTCCTTTACTTTTTTTGCCAATGCCTTGCACTTTTCATTGATGACAACGCCGCCTGTTTCTTTGTCTGTTCCGTATTCAAAATTATATTGATCGCGCAGTGCAATCAGTATATCGTAGAACGCTTTTTCTTCAAAAGTAAGTCCGATTTTACGGAAACTTTCTCTGTTTTCGTTCATTTGACGAAGAATTGCCAAAGCCTGATCCGTTGCATTTTTGATAATATCTTCGGACGCTCGTTCCTGTGTCTCGCCGGCTTCCTCTGCCGAAAGTTGTTTGCGCCTTTCATGATATTCTGCGATCGTTTTTTCCAGCATTTCCCTGAATGACTTTGCCGCAAGCTGATTTGTCTTTCCATATTCCTTAATCTGCTTGCGGAGCATTTTTATCAGAATTTCAAGTTTTGTTGCGGGCATTTTTACATCAGACAGTTTTTCAAAGTATTCGGGCGATGAGACGTTCTCTTCCTCGCCGCTTTCAAGGACGCTTTCTACCTGATTATATTTTAATGCCTCTTCGACCATTTCTGAGACCGCACGATTCATAGTATCCGTGTCAACTTCGCTTGTTCCGCTCATTTTTCTGACAAAACCGGCTATTGCCATAAAACATTGCGCAAGCGCAGATTCTTCGTCTTTAAGATTTCCGGAAGGTTGGCAAATGTCATGCGCGGCTCTCATTCGTTTTGTTATTGCAAGAAAATAATTTTTAAATGAAACCTTGCTTATTTTATTTTCTGTTTCAAGGCTCAGAACTTTTGTGGATTTAAACACATATTCGGCAGCCGTGGCAAGCAATGCATAGCGTTCAATCGGGTCGCAATCGGGATTCAAGAACGGTGTCAAATCATAATCCGAAAATAATGTCTTTAGGATTTCCAAATTTTCCTTGAATATAGTTGTGGCTTGCTCAATGTCATCTTCGGTGGGAGCGACGGACGTGTTTCCGCCATACATTTTCATCGCTTCACGCATGTTGTCACGGATGCCGATATAATCGATAATCATTCCGAATTCCTTGTTTGGATACTTTCTGTTCACTCGGCTAATTGTCTGTATCAGCATGTGCTTCTTAAGCGGTTTGTCATTGTACATATAGGTAAGGCAAGGAACGTCAAAACCCGTAATCCACATATCCACGACAATGACAATATGAAAGTTTGATTTTTCCTGCTTGAAGGCGGCATCGAGTTCTTCCGAACGCTTGTCATTCCTGACTCCGCCAAGATAGTCGTACATTTCTTTTTCATCATTGCTGCCAACGCTGGACACCATCGCTATGAACGGCATTTCCTTTAATTCTTTTTGTTCTTCGTCTGTTAAAGGAACGCCGACAGGAGACTTTCTTTCTTCAAACCATTCAGGATATTTGTCTTTGAATTTCATCAGCAAATCATAGGCGATTTTCCTTGTCGAACAGACAACCATCGCTTTTTGAACTCTGCTCGGATCTCCCTCGCAGGCTTTTGTATAATGGTCATGTATGTCAACGGCTAGGCGTTCTAGGCGAGAAGGTTCACCGAGAATCACTTCCATAGAACTCATTGCATTTTTACTTGCTTCGATATCTTCTTTTGTCGCGCCGTCATCGGCACATTTTTTATAGTAATTTTCTATCTCTTTTACTTTTTCATTGTCAAGCAATACTTTTGCTATGCGCGGATGATATTTTATATTGACTGTCAAACCGTCCGCAACCGCCTGATCCATTGTGTAGCGGTCGATTTCGTCGCCGAAAGTCTGATATGTTTCCGCGATGGGCGTTCCCGTAAAGCCTACGAAAGTGGCATGAGGAAACGCCTCTTTAAGAACTTTTGCATACGGCTTTGAAACAAGTGCCTGCATATTTTCATCGGCATCTTTGCTGAACTGGATTTGCTTTGACCGCTCAATTTGGCTTCTGTGCGCCTCGTCGGAAAAACAGATAATATTCCTGCGGTCATTGATAAGACCTATTTTGTCATCTTCCCGATCACAGAATTTTTGAATGGTGCATATATAAAATCCACCGCTTTGCCTTGCTCCAAGCTCCTGCCTCAACCACGCTCGGTTTTTTACCACCGACACATCGCCAAGATTTAAAAACTCGCTGCTTTTTGTAAACAGTTTTGCCCCTTGCGTCTGCAAATCATCGCGGTCTACAATAAGAATGAGCGTGGGAGAACCAATAGTTGGAATGTCCGTACAGCGCAAAGCCAACTGGCGGGCAAGGAATGCCATCGTATATGTCTTTCCGCAACCCGTGGCGCCAAAATACGTGCCGCCTTTGCCGCTTCCGGAGCGAATTGATTTTATGATGCTTTCTTTCAACAATCTTGACGCAAAGAACTGCGGATAGCGGCATACGATTTCTTGCTCCGCCGAATCATACATGCTGTCTTGAAAATAAATGTAATCCCTGAAAATTTCCAAAAACCTTTTGGGCGAATAAACACCTTTGATCATTGTCTCGGTTTCCGCAAATGGCAGCGTAGAAAGCTCGTCGCCGTTGTTCACTCGTCTCCATGCATAAAAATGTTCGTAAGGCGTGCGCACTGTTCCAAGCCTTGTTTTTACTCCGTCAGAGATGCAAGCCAGCGGGCAGTAATGCAAAAGGTGCGGAATGTCTCTCCAATAGCGAACGGTGATTTGTTCCCATGCGTCATAAACCGTAGCATTTGCATCCGCTGGATTTTTAAGTTCAATTACGCACAAAGGAATTCCGTTAACAAATAAAAGCACGTCAGACCTGCGGTTTTCTTTTTGTCCGTTATTCGTGTATTCAACTTCAAACTGATTTACGACGCGAAAAATATTCTTGTTAGGATTTTCAAAATCAATAAGAAAAATCTGTCTCTGCAATTCTTTTTGCAAAGGAAATTGAACGTCGCCGACTAACCAACCATACACTTTGTGCAACGTGGCAAAATCGCTTTCGCTACCCACAAGACGAACCGTGTCAAAAATCTGTGCAATTTCTTCTTCCGTCAAATCAGGATTTGCATCTGCAATAAACGCCTTGAAATCATCGGCAATCAAAACATCTCTTTTTGTAATACGCTTTATGTCGCTGCCCAAAGAATAGTTCCAGCCTTCTTTTTCCAAAAGACAGATAAAGGCATTTTCAAAATCCCATTCGCAATAATGCCCGTTGTAATCAGTAAATTTCGCCATTCTTATTCCCCCGCCTGCCAATGCCCGTTTTTGTCCGCGCCGATGCGCTTGATCAGACCGCTTTCCTGGAGTTTTTTCATGTTCGCAATGATGTTTTTTCGTGCGATTCCGACGATAGCGGCAAGTTCGTCTTGCGTGACAAAGGGATTTGCTTTGATTGCGTCAATGATTTTCTGCTGATTTGCAGTCACCTTTGGAGTGACCTTTACAGTCACCTTTTGGGTAACGCTTGCAGTCACCTTCTTTTCCGCCTCTATAATATCTTCAATCGTGCCGGCGATCAAAGAAAGCATGAATTCTATAAAGCCGGTGCTGTTTGCGTCGCGGTCGCTCGCACCGAGCGCGTCGTAATATTCTTTTTGATGCTCCTTTACCAACGTTTCGACGGGCAGCCATGCGAAAATTGCTTTCCAGTCCTTTAAGATCGCCGTCTGCCACAAACGCCCCATTCTGCCGTTGCCGTCCTGAAAAGGATGGATGAACTCGAATTCGTAATGGAACACGCAGCTTTTTATGAGCGGATGCACGTCGCACGCCTTGAGCCATGCGAATAAATCGGACATGAGCGCGGGCACTCGTTCGGCGGGCGGCGCAAGGTGGACGACCGTTTCGCCGTCGAATATGCCCACGCCGTCCGTCCGGTATTTGCCGCTTCTGCCGACCAAATCCCGCATCATAAGCGCATGTGCCTTGAGCAAATCTTTTTCGTTGCAAGGATCAAGCGACAAAAGCAAGTCATACGCCTGAATCGAATTTTCCACTTCCTTGATTTCGTTCGGATTTCCCAATATGCGTTTTCCCTCGATTATCGCCGTGATTTGCTCTATGCTTAGGCTGTTGTTTTCGATCGCAAGGGAAGCATGGATTGTCTTTATGCGGTTTTCCTTTCTCAAGCGGACATGCTGCGCGCTGTCCTGAAGATACTGTATTTCCCCGATTTTTTCCGAAACGATAGAGATGAGTTCGATTATCCGTGACGTGATTTCAAACGGCGGCGTGTACATTGTATGCGGTCTCCTTTGGTTTATGCGAAAAGCCGCAGTCCGGCGACTGTTTGCCGGCATCAGTATTTGTCTCTCCAATGCTTTTGAGTAGAGATTCATACTGTTCTTTATCTAAGATTTTTATTCGATCAAGAATTAACTGCGCATCTTTTTTGAACTCTGATACTTCAATAGGAATAGTAGCTCTTTCAATTCCACCTTCTTCTAAATGAGAGTATTCGTTGGTTATTCTCGAATTTATAAACCTAGGAATATCTGATTCTGATCCAAAGAACTTTATCATTTTTTGCTTTTTCCCTTCCGAATCGGGGAACTTATAAAACAAATATATTTCCAAAAATTTACGTGCATTATTTCCAAAATTATAGACACTTGGATAATTTTCGTCAGAAGGGTTGTCTATTTTTGAACACTTATAGATTTCATTAAACAAGTAGTTAAATTCAGTTACATAATTTTTAATATATTCAGGCATAAGAATCAGCCGAGATTCTTCTCCCCGTCTTTCCAATAAAAAAAACATTCTATATTTATCTATGTTTTCTTGTCTAAATTCCTCTTTTTTTGATAACATTTTTAGATATTTCAAAAAATCCAAATTATGAGTAGAAACAAATAATTGACTATAAATATCTTTCTTTGCTATTTCAGAGTAAATTAAAGAATAAACAAAAAAAACATGGTTGGCATCTAATGAGCAAATAGGGTCGTCAATCCAAATCAAAGGTTTTTTCTCTTTTGTGTCCACATCATTGAGTTTTGCCATAAAATAGGCAAATGCTACTAAGCGACATTCTCCCTCGCTTAAATTATATGCTTTTTCACCGTTTCTTTGAATTTCAAAAATATAATGTTTCGTATCTTCTCTTTCGGACATCTCTTTCTGAGCAACTAATTTCAAAAAATCATATCCAAAGAAATTAGAAAGATATTCATTTACTTTATTTGCGCCTTTTTCCTCATCGTTTAATGCACGTTTTTTTTCTTTCAACGTATTTTCTTTCTGATTTACTAATTTTTGCAGTTCTTCAAATTCAGTTTTTTTTATTTCTTTATCTTTTTCTGCTTCAACGATACTTGCAACTGAGTCTAGATATTTTGAGTCATCGGAATATTGCTTAATAGCATTCAAAAGCAAAATTCGTTTAGCATCTTCTTTTTTCTCTTTGAGACTTTGACCAAAGGTATTTGAATTATTCACACATTCATTATACTTCATAATAGAATCTTTTAATGATTGTGTGTAGTCATAGGGTTCTATAAATTCTACAGAACGAAATACATTCTGTTTCTTGTCTTTAATTTGTTTTGAAAGTTCTTCTAGACTTTCAATATATTTTGAAGCAGTTTGTTTTAGATTATCAATTGCAGTTTCAGTTTCTGGCTGTAATGTAGCATAGAAAAATGTTTTATTTTGGTTTTTATATATATTTTCCAAACTTTCTCTTTCTGCATTTATTTTATTTAACTCGGATTCTAAATCCTTTTGAAAAACTTCCATTTCTTTATCGAAATGCTTTTGCAATTGTGAAATTCTTTCTTCAGTGATTGGTTGCCCACAAAATGCACATGTTCTTCTTCCTTCATGCAGAGGAATTCCTTTTTCGACCCAACTATTCAAAAGTGCGCTTTCAACAAGTTCTTTTATTTTATCAGCGCTGTCAACTTTTTTTTCAAGCAAGCCCTTTGTTTTATTTTTTAAATCAGAAAATTTAGAAGAAAAAGAAATAATATTTATACGAGATTTTTCCTCTTCATTTAAAGTTTTTTTCAAACTGTCCAATTCTTGGTTGCTTTTTTGTACAAATGATGATTTTAAAACTTCGTCTATATCGTGTTTCAATTTATTTATATTGTAATCAGGAATAGGAAAGCCTACATCTTCATTTTTTATTTTTCGAGCCTTTTCTGTTAAATTTATATTTAACTTGTTACTCTTCATATTATAAGAAGATTCAGCATTGGTATACTCTTGTTTTTTATCATATAATTTTTTGTATAGACCTGTTTTCTCATCTTCAGAATCTATACCCAACTCTTCTTGGATGCTCTTTATTTCTTGAGAAATTTTTTGATTATCTTCACCAAGTATAGCAAAAGGCTCAATCATTCCATTTTCATTATGTATAAATGATAAATTTTCATCAATAAAATCAGAATTAAAAACTCTAAAATCTTGTTTTTGATCTATTTCGTTTTGAGTTAATTTTGTATTGCCCTCAAACGAGAGTTGAAATTCAGAATTAACATATTTATCAGATAAAATGCCTGTTTCAAAGGCTCTGAAGATTCTTGAAAGTGTTGTTTTTCCAGAATAATTCCTGCCATAAATTATATTTATGTCCTTAAAAGTTTGGATCTTTTCGTTTTTATCCTTTACAACATTGTCCCATTCAAAATCTTTAAATATAGCCATATTTCTTATTGATTTAATTTTAGAAATTTTATTCATACTTACACTCCTTCTTTCAAACTGCCCTTTATTAGTATCGGGCAAATATCTTTTATTTGTGTTTTTAGCTTTTCGTTGATTTCTTTGCGCATATTGTAAGCCTCAAAAATACTTACTATATCGCGCTGTATCTTGAGGTCGGGGATTGGAATTTTGACATCGCACATTTCTTCCCAGTCAAATGTTTCCCTTGCGCTTCCCCAAGAATGAAAACGAGAATACCGATTAAACTCATTACGTTCAAATAACATCGATAAGTATTCTGGCAATAATTCTCTGGTATCATTAACCTTAAATACTGTATAAGAGGAGGAACAGATATAAACTTCGTTACTATTGTTACGAGCAAGAGAGATTTTTTCTCCATTTCTTGAAGTTACTGTTACATATGCAAATTGATTTGGATAAACAACAGAATATGGTTTAAGGGAAACTCCCTCCATATTTGCTTTTGTATCAATAAATTTCTTTTCAATTGAAATACCTCTTACTCTGTCAATTCCATACTCTAATTCATCATTTTTATTATCACTTATTGAAATATATGTTCCCAATTTTTGATGTGGAAGATTTTTTCTCAGTTTATCAATATACGCATCGCAAACAAGTTTCAAATCCTCCAGCCCGCGCTCATAGCTTTGCTGATTTGCGAGCATGGCGTTGTAGACATCTACATACTTTTGCTGGATTGGCAGCGGCGGGAGGTCTATTTCAACTTCAATAAAATCTTCCCATGACATACCATCACGAACAGAACTATCTGTGTTAAACCAAAAGTATCTATCCTTTTCAGATGATTTTAGGTATAGAAAAAAATACTCACTAAGAAGTTCTTCATTGTCCAAAAACTTAAACACCTGATAGGCAGGACTTACTATTTTATTCTTTTTTGAGTGATTATAAGCAATTGGTAAAACAACATCTCGTCCTACGTGTATTAAATTGCAAGCAAAGTAAGTGGGTGGAACAACTTTGTATTTACTTGTGTCACTTCCAACTTGAGGAGATGGCTCAAAAAATTCTTTTTCCTTATTTACGCCCGAAACTTCATCATTGCTCAAATTGGGAACATTGCATTTCTGAGAATATAACTCTATATATTTCCCTAACTTTATTCTAGTCAATCCCATGTCCAATCCTCCTAAATGCCTCTTCCAGCATTTGCTGGGATTTCTTTTCCCCTTTAAAAATTCCTTTTACATCATCAACGGTATATTTTCCTTCCGTATTGCGTTCATCGCAGAGTTCAATCAATTCGCCAAGTTTATACGTCTTGTTCATTTTCAACATCTCTTATTTCGTTTTGTTTATCACTTTCCAGTGTCCGCCCTTATCGCCGCCAACGCGCTCAAGGATTTTCAAAGACTTCAACGCGCTGATTTCCCTGCTTATCGTCATACGCGTTACTGCCAGTTCTGCCGCAAGTTCGCTGGTGGTTATTTTATTGTCTTTTATTATGAGGGAAAGAATTTGCTTCTGCCTTTCTGTAACAGTTTCTGTAACAGTTTCTGTAACAGTTTCTGTAACAGTTTCTGTAACAGTTTCTGTAACATTCGGCTCCCTATTTTTTTCCACAAAGTAAAGCACAACATGAAAAAAATTGGGGCTGATTTTAAAAATGTCGGACGTATATACTTTCAGCATGCGGTTCATTCCGCTGCCGAGTTGCTCCACAAGTTCCATGTCTTTGTAAATGCGCATGATTTCCCTGTTGCGGGGACGGGAAATTCCGCTCGTAAGCTCTTCTTTTGTCATTCCGTCAATCAGTCCGCCGTATGAAGTGATTTCCAGGCGGTCGCTAAAAAGTTCAAAAACTGGCGTCATCAAATCCGTATAGTCATTGTGGACAAATGCGTTTATTACTGCCTCGCGGGTGGCAATATAGTCGTACAGAGGATTTTCCTGCCTGTACTTGGAGGTGATTTTGGTAAATGTGCGGTCTTCTATGCGGAGTTTGTCCAAAACACGGTCGGTAGCTTTTAAGAGCGAGCAGTAGCCGTATTCTTCGTTTTCAATCAAATCAACTTTGTCTTTTCCCTTATACTTTGCGACTTTTATGCTTATGCCGTTTTCATCTGAAAAGAGATAGGCAAGAATGTTGTATTTCTTTTCAGGCGTGTAAAATTCAAGGTTTGCCGCAAAATGATCGTTAAGAGGCATTTTGTGTTCTTCGTAATAAATTTTGAGCTGGTTAAAGGTTAGGTCTTGGCGCGGGGCTTCTATTACGCGAATATTGTTCCGTGTTCTTCGAGCAAAAAGGTTCTCTATCATTTGGACGGTAAGGCTTTGCGTTTGACTGCCCACTCGTATAAAACAGCCTTCGGGTGTCATGCCGTGTTTTTTAATGTAATAGGGCTTCTCGCTTCCGCTTGAAAAATTAACTTTTATATAGGTGAGCGCACTTTCTTCTTGAAGAATTATGTCATAAAGTCCCAAAACAGGCGGACAGATATTGTTTTTAAGGCGGTCCGCAATTTGGAGTTGAATTTCATCGGCATCTTTCACGCCAATGACAGTCCCCGCGTCATTTACGCCAATATAAAGAGAGCCGCCTGTCTTGCTATTCAAAAAGGCAACTGCACTCCGCTCAAAACGGTCATTGAGAATGAGCTTATATTCAATCATTTGGCTTTCAGAATCTTTCATTGAATTATTCCTACTCAATCCCATAACCAATCCCCCTGAATGCGTCTTCCAGCATCTGCTGGGATTTCTTTTCGGCTTTCATGATTTCCTTCATTTCTGCCTGAATGCGGGTCATTTCCTTTTCATAGTCAATTTCCAAATCGTGGTCGATAAACTCGATGTATTTGCTCGGCGTGAGAGTCCAGCCTTTCTTTTCAATTTCTGAAATTCCCACGCTTCGATAAAGTTCGGGCACTTCGTATTTTTTTCCGTCTGTTCCCTTGCTCTGCCATGTGTGGTAAATGTCTGCCGCCCGTTCAATTTGCATCGTAATCAAACAGAATTTCTTTTTGTTTTCGCCCTTGACTGGATTTTCCGTCCACTGGCGCAAGTCCATAAAAAGGATTTCATGTTCACGGTTGCGCAATGTTCTGCCATGATAGTTGCCGCCCTTTTTGTTTTGATTTAGAATCCAAAGGGTAACGCTAATATCGGTGGTGATGAAAAGTTCTCGCGGAAGGACGATGATGGCTTCAACCTTGTCATACTGAATCAGCTTTTTGCGGATTTCCAAAGTGTCGCTATCGTTCAATGCGCCGTTCGCAAGCAGGAAACCCGCAACACCGTCAGCCTTTTTCAAGTGGGAGAGTATATGCAAAATCCATGCGTAGTTTGCGTTGCTTTCAGGCGGCACTTGATAGTCCGACCAGCGGGCATCGTTTTTCAGATTGTCATCATACCAGCCTTTCAGATTAAAAGGCGGATTTGCCATAATGTAGTTGAAATATAATCCCTTGTGCAAATCGTGCGTGAAAGAAGAATCATTCGTTTCGCCAAGATTGTGACTTAAGCCGCGAAGCGCAAGATTCATTTTTGCAAGGCGATACGTGGCCGCGTCCTTTTCCTGCCCGTAAATATTGATTCTGTTGATGTCGCCCTGCTTGGATTTTACGAGAGCGGCGCTTTGAATGAACATACCGCCCGAACCGCAGCAGGGGTCATAGAGCGTGCCGTCATACGGCTCTATCATTGTCGCGATCAGTTGCACAACATCGTGCGGAGTATAGAATTCTCCTTCTTCTTTCGTTGCGTTCACTGCAAATTCTTTCAGGAAGTATTCATAGACGCGACCGATAAGGTCTTTTTCCGCTCCAAATGCTTTGTGGCTGATTTTGTTTACTTCATCAACAAGTTTCTTTATGTCGTTCGGCGCAAGGTTGCGGGTGGTAAATGTGCCTTCGATAAAACAGCCTTTCAAATCTTTTGAGCCTGTCGCAATGCTGTGAAGAGCGGTGTCAAGTGCGACATTCAGCCCCGGCGCGGGCGTGTTGATGATTGTCGTCCATCTTGCTTCGGCAGGCAAATTGTAAGTTCCGTCTGCAAAAGTATCGTCATCAAAAAAAGCCGTCCTGATATTTTCATCATCCGGGTCAAGTCCTTGCCCGATTAAAGTCTGCCGAAGATTTTTAATTCCGTCCTCGTATTTCTCGCCAATGAAGCGCAAAAACACGAGCGTAAGCATCATATCCCGCTTTTCAAAAAAAGAGCCGGAATTGCGCGCGGCACGCAAAATATCCCGACAGTTAAATAAAATGTTGTCGATGTTCAATGCTTTTTCTACGGTTTTCTTTGCCATAATTTTGCCTTTCTTTTTTATTGTCCATGCCAATGATATGCTATTATTATAGCATAGTTTTATGGATTTTTCTTGTTGCAGAACATATCTGTATTTTGGCATTTACTGCGATTTCTTATTTCGCTGCGGAATGCGTTTTCAACAATTCAAAAGTTGAAACTTATTTTATTGATGAAAAATTAGGATGTTTATTTTACAATTAGTCCTGCATTGGTATAACGGTTGCATATCTGCAAGATGATGGCTTGAACATTGGCGAAAAATATACAGATATAAAAGACACTTGGGCTACTTTTTGGTGAGAGATTTGACATATTTTTAATTTTGAGTTGAACAAAAAACGCCAGATTTGTGGTCTGGCGTTTAATCTTTGCACTGGTTTAGATTGTACCACTGCGGTTTATTCGGTGTTTTTGGGCAACTTCTCATACAATGTGTCGATAAAATTAAGGACGGCATTCCGCACTTTGGATATATCAGTGCTAAGAGAGAAGCTGTTATCCAAGACCAAATAAATTACGGCAGACGAACGGCTTGTATTTTCCTGATTAGATTCTTCTGGATTATATTCAGAGTTTAAGTTCCATTTACCATTCTTTGTCTTACTCCATGCTAAACTGTTCGACAACCATACAGGTATAAAAGAGCTTTCATAAGATTCTTCGCAGCCTATGTTCTCAAACAAAAATTGTAATTTAGACAATTTCGGATTTTTGGTCGATGGAATTTCCCCTCCAATTATTTTCATTGAGGATGGTTTTATTCCTGAATACTCATTAATTTCAAATGTGTACTCCTTATCATCAACGTCGGATGGTGTTATCTTGCCATAAAATTTAATCTGTGCGCTCTCTATATTTTGATAATCCTGAATATCAAAAGTCATACAAACATCAGATTCCCATGCATTTGAAGGAAGAATCAAATCAAAATTATATGTATACGTAGTTATCGTAAGGTTTTTTGCAAGTTCTTCAAAAGTTGATTGCACCTTATCGAAGTCAGTCAATACATGTGCATCATTCGAAGATGTAGCCACATAATTAAGCGCATCTTTAAAGCCGTTTTCATCTCTCATGTCTGAACCTTTTACACCTATGGAATGGCATACTATGTCATTTCCTTTCACTTTGTGTGTAAGAAGTTGCTCTTTAAGCCATTCGGCATATTGATCTGTTGTAAATTTACCGCTTAGTCCTGTATTATTTTCCAAAGGATGGTCTTTCGCCATACTTGCGCTTGAATTGTCAAGACCGTCAGTGAAAGTGATTATATACACGTTTTTCAAATCGTCTGGTAAAGAGCTTTCATTATTTTTAAGATTGACAAGAGCCGTATGAACTCCATAATACATAAGAGTTGCCATATCTTCCGCAGTATAATAATTATATTCAATCAAATTTTTTATATTATCTTTTGCCGACATTGAATTAAGATGCACAAACTTGCCGTCATTCAAATCTATAACATCATCTGCAAATTTGATGATTCCGATATACAAGCCGCTTGCTTTTTCAGAACTGCTTCCACTGCCATCACTTCCGCCTCCTGATTCACCGCTGTTTCCTCCTGTATTTCCACTGGGAATTGATTCTGAATTGGGTTTGCTGGAATACCATTGTCCGTCCTTGTACCACCATTCGCCCGATGTTCGGTCAAGATTGTCTGTTTGGTCTGTCCAATAGTTATATTCTTTTGTAAATATTATGCACGCATAGCCAGTATCCAATGTAATCCCATACCATCCCTGTCCTTCGTTCGACAACGGAGAATGAACAGCATTCAAAGCCTCGTTGTCTGTACCCCATGTATACACATTTATGTAGTTATATGCATGAAGAACAATCTTTTCTGATGTACCTGCATTTCCGCCTGAAGGCAACGGAGTTTGTTCTGCATCGTTTGATCCGCCACTTCCGTTGTCTGCACATCCGAATAAAATACACCCGCAAAGCAAGAGAACTGCCACCATTTTAGTGTACACCATTTTCATCATAAAAAACCTCCTAATTTTTTCAACAACGAGCGAATCTTCAGTTTCGGGAGTTGTGAAAACGCCGTTTTGCAATGAAATGAAAAACGACACTATAATAAGCGAGTTTTGAAACGATAGAAAAACATTCTTTCCGTTTCAGTGAAAAAGGCAAAACCATGCGCTCGCGCATTTCGTGCTCATTGTGGCGAGGATTTTTTCGCTGCTGTTGCAGTGACCACAATGAGCGCAATTTTGCCTTTCCCCCTGCGCCTTCGCGAATGTTTTTATATTTTCAAAACTCGCATTAAAAACAGCAACACAATTTTAGTTGCCGCTTTTTACCTTCATCAGACTGAAACTAGTCTGATTTATTAACGAATTGCATTTATTTTACACACTATATTTCTTTAAATCAATACTATATAACTTTGAAATCACACTATATTTACTAGAAAATAGACACATGACTATTGAGGAACAGGAAAAACAGATTTGCGCAAAGTTGCGTCAGGAACGTGAGAAGCGAGGGTTTTCGCAAATGGATTTAGCGTTGGAATCGGGAGTTTCACAAAACATGATTACATATATTGAAACGGGAAGGAGAACGCCGACAATAAAAACAATCCTCAAACTATGCAATACAATGAACATCAATCCTGCTGTGTTGTTTCCGAATCAGGACAGCGATAGGCAGGCTGCAAAAAATACTGTCATTGATTTAATAGAACGATTCATGTAGGAACATGCATGCAGAGCGTTTTTAGGGTGACAGAAAAATGACGGAACGAAGAGCGACCTTTTAAAGTGCAGAGTGGTTTCCCGAACAGTTGCTTCAATGGTATTGTGGCAGATAGAAGGCGCGAATTTTCCAATAGAATCATGTGCCACTTGTATTTTTCAACCTTGCGTATAAAATGGGGGCGTTGCGGGGCNCTCCCCGCAGAAGGGGTAGCGGACAAGGCGACAAAGTGGAGAAAATGACACTGTGTTCAGTGGCATTTTCGGAGCGACTCGACTTGGGAGCGAGGGGAAGNCTTTCCCCTCNTAAAGAAAACAAAAAACNAAGAAATAATGGATAGGTATTAACGCATATTCTTTATTTCTCCGCTTTCAACACACAACAATCCGACAGAAAAAAGCACAAAATGACAGGACTTTTCTTCCGCGCTGATGTATTCTATATTAAACAGGCAGGAAAGGAGGTTGGGCAATGGAATGGACGGAGGCGCTGAACAGGACGATTGCATTTGTCGAGTCGCATTTGCGAAGACGACTGACGATGGTGGATTTGGCAAAAGAGGCGGGCATTTCGATATTCCATTTGCAGCGAGGATTCCGAATTATCACGGGATTTTCGCTCGGCGAATACGTTAGGAATCGTAGGCTGTACTGCGCGGCACTTGAGATTGCGACTACGGAACGCAGCATCCTCGACATTGCGCTTGACTTTCAGTACGAGACGGCAGAAAGTTTCACAAAGGCGTTCTGTCGTTTCCACGGAAGTACGCCGAGCCAGGTTCGCAGTGCGAGTGCAAAGAAGTTTGCATTGCCGATCACTCTTTTTCTGCCAGTGACAATTTCAATCCATGTTACAGGAGGCAGCAAAATGGATTATGAAGTAGAGGTCGTCAACGGTTTTACTGTTATCGGGTTTGAGCGGGAATTTCCGTTTGAAAATTCCTACGCCGCCGTGCCGAAATTCTGGGACGAAATCAAAGAACAGTATTTCAAGGGGCTTTGGAGCGGAAAAACGCCCGAAACGCCACAGGAAAAGGCGGTCATGAAACATGGCATCGGTGAGTTCGGTGTCTGTATTGATGGCGCGAACAATGGAAGGTTTCGCTATTTGATTGCAGGCGTGTACAAGGGCGGGGATGTTCCAGACGGTATGACGACGTTCGATGTTCCCGCTGGCGACTGGGCGAAATTCCGCGCGGTCGGCCCGCTTCCCGATTCGCTTCAGTCAGTGAACACGCGTGTCTTCAAAGAATGGCTCCCTGGCAATCCCGATTGGGAAGCTGCTGGACAGTGCAATATTGAATGGTACAGCACTGGCGATCCCGACAGTTCCAGTTATCAGAGCGAAATCTGGCTTCCCGTCAAACGCAGGAAATAATTGTGGACGGCGGCGTGTGCGGTACGTGGCAGGGATTGTTTTGCATTTCACGCCGCCGCAAGTGCAGTTTGGGTGCGACAGGCTTTTCTTTTGGCGGATGGCAGGGTAGTATGAAGGGGCGGAAAGGAGGGCGGAACACTGAAAATACTTCTGAAAGAAAACAAGACGCAGCCACTGACGGTCACGGTGGAATATCCACGCTATGACGGATTTGTGGAGAATCTTGTCCGGGGGATTCGCAATCTTGATGGGGCGGTTTTTGGATTTGAGGCGGAAAGCGGTGCGCAACGGAAAATCAACATTGTGGATATCCTTTATATCGAAAGTGTTGAAAAGCGCACGTTTATCTATACCGATGGCGCGGTGTTCGGGATGAACTGCCGGCTCTACGAAATCGAAACACGACTTGCACGGCGTGGCATTATCAGAATCAGCAAGTCGTGTCTCATGAATATTGCCGTGCTTGAGAGCGTTCGCAGGATTGCTAACAGCAGACTTGAAGCAGTGCTCAAAAACGGTATGCGTCTGATCGTCTCGCGCACGTATCTGAAAGATATTCGCGACTATCTTGCATCGGAGGGGCTATGAAAAACACCATAAAAGAATTCGTCCGGTCTGCACTTGCACTGTCAACACTCATCATTGCGGCAGTATTTGGTGTTTCGTGGATTATGTGCGGCTATGTGAAGGTCATGGGATTGACTTTTGAACTGATAGGGCTTGCCTTTGCAGTTAGGGCGTTGCAATTTTTGATTGCGATGATTTCCTTCAAAAATTTTATTTTGAACTTCCTTGTCGAATATGCAGCCATTTGTACAGTGGTGCTTGGAACGGGCGTTGCGCTCAAATGGTTTTCAGCGGAAAACTGGTGGATTGTGTTCCTATACGTTGGCATTGTTTACGTGGCGGGATTTTTCCTCGACATGGTGAGCGTAAAGCGCGATGTTGACAGCATCAACCGTATGCTTGAAAAGCGGCGAAAAAAAGATGAGGAGCAGAACGATGTGGAGTGACAGGCGGTTTGGGGAAAATGGGCTGGGGTGAGTGGCGGCGCGCGCTATTTTCATTGAGAGCCGAAACAGGCAGTTATCAACAATGTAAACACAAAACGAATGGATTTTTATGGCGGAAAGTCGGTAGTCGTGCCGCTACCGCTCCATGTGTTCAGGAAAATGCTGGAAGATTCTTTCAGGGCGGAGTACACGCAGGACGCAGAACTGGTGCAGGCATTTTTTGAATACTCACGGTCAGTCGCGGTAAAAAGTGCCAGTGAGCAGGAATGGTACGGCAAAGTTGTTGAAAAAGCATTGCACTGGCTGGGATAAAAACATACACATTTCGCATCTTCCTTTTTTCATTGTCATTTCCTAACGGAGCATATCCAAGCAACGGAGAAGCGTCAATCCGCACTCTTTTTACCGCTCCAGCCCTTGCGCGTACTGTTCCAAATACTTCCCTGTGAGGCTTTCTTTGCAGCGGCAGATTTCGCGCGGTGTTCCGGTGGCGATGATTTGTCCGCCGTGTGTGCCGCCGCCAGGCCCCATGTCGATGATGTAGTCGGCGTTCTGTATCACGTCAAAATCGTGCTCGATGACAATGACGGTCGCGCCGTTTTCAATCAGGCACTTGAATACCTTGAGCAGCGTCTCNACGTCGGACGGGTGCAAGCCGATGGTCGGCTCGTCGAACACGAACACGGTGTCGGACTGGCCTTTGCCCATTTCGCTCGCGAGTTTGAGCCGCTGNGCTTCGCCGCCAGAAAGACTNGGGGTCGCTTCGCCCAATGTCAGATAGCCCAGCCCGAGGTCGTGCAACACGCGCAATTTGCGCACNACGAGNGGAATGTCCGCNCACGCCTTTAACGCTTCGTCCACGCTCATTGCCATTAGTTCGGGCAGNGTGTNCGCCGCACCGCCGTGCTNGGGCGTTCGCGTGATGAGGCTNGCGTCCTTTGCGTAGCGGGAGCCGCCGCAGTCGGGGCAGACGATTTCCACGTCNGGCAAAAACTGAATGTCAAGATTGATTGAGCCGGTGCCGTCGCAGGTGGGACAGCGGAGTTTGCCCGTGTTGTAGGAAAAGTCGCCTTCNTTGTATTTTCGNTCTTTTGCGCCCGNNGTTTTNGCNTANACTTTGCGCAGTTCGTCGTGAATGTCGGCGTAGGTGGCGACGGTGGAGCGCACGTTGATGCCGATTGGCGCGGAGTCGATGAGTTTTATCTGCGCGATTCCTTCTGCCGAAACGNNCNTNANGTGCGCNGGCAGATTTTCGTTNCTGCACCGCGCTTCNATTGCGGGAATCAGGCTTTCCAAAATCAGCGTGGTTTTTCCNGANCCCGAAACNCCCGTCACNGCNATGAGCCTGCCTTTGGGAAAATCAACTTCAAGNGGCTTNACCGTGTGAATGGCGGCNGTGGACAAATGNATTTTTCCGAGGTCGAACATGTTTTCNGACGGAATATGATTGCCGATGTCAATCTGCGTTTTGCCCGAAAGAAATCCGCCGATGCGGGTGTTCGCGTTNGCTTCGATNTCNNCGAGCGTGCCTTGNGCNATAATCGTGCCGCCGTCCNCGCCCGCGTTCGGNCCGAGTTCGACNAACCAATCCGCTTCAGAAAGAATGTGCGTGTCGTGATCGACAAGGACNACNGTGTTTCCNTCGGCAACGAGGTCNTGCATAACGCCTTTGAGTCCTTCAATGTTNGACGGNTGCAGCCCGATGGANGGCTCGTCNANNACGTACAGAACGCCCGTCGTGCGNTTNCGCACCGCCCGCGCAAGTTGCATNCGCTGCCGCTCGCCNGTGGAAAGCGTTGATGACGCGCGGTCAAGCGTGAGGTAGGACAAGCCCAGTTCGACNAGCCTTCGTGCGGTGCTTTGGAANGCCGCGCACAGGNTTTCCGCCATAGCTCGCATGTCNTTNGGAAGCGANGCGGGAANNCCGTNCACCCATTCAATCAAATCGGATAAAGTCATCGTGCAGACTTCNGCGAGGGATTGCCCGCGCANTTTTGGNGCGCGCGCCGCTTCGCTCAGCCGCGTTCCGCCGCAGTCNGGGCAAACGCCTTGCTTGAGGAATTTTTCCACGCGCTTCATGCCTTTTTCGTCCTTCACTTTTGACAGCGCGTTTTCCACNGTATANGTNGCGTTAAAGTACGTAAAGTCCATATCGCCCATTGCGCCGCTCGTCTTGTTTTGATAAATAATATTTTTCTTTACGGCAGGCCCGTGGAACACGATATCACGTTCCTCTGCCGTCAACTCGCAAAACGGCACGTCCGTTCTTACTCCCATTGCGCGCGCAATGTCTTTCATGAGCGACCACATAAGGGTTTGCCACGGCGCGACNGCACCTTCGTCAATCGAAAGCGANTCGTCGGGAACNAGCGTNGATTCATNGACGANGCGGACAATACCCGTTCCGTCACAACGCTTGCACGCNCCCTGACTGTTGAACGCCAGTTCTTCTGCGCCCGGCGGATTGAAATGCACTCCGCACTCCGGGCATGTCAGTCCCAAATCCGCCGCAACGTCCTTGGACGGCTCAACATAATGTCCGTTCGGGCAGCGGTGCGAGGCAAGCCGCGAAAACATAAGGCGCAGATGATTCAGCAGTTCCGTTCCCGTGCCGAACGTGCTGCGGATGCCTGGAACGCCGGGTCGCTGGCGCAACGCCAACGCCGCAGGAACATACAGCACTTCGTCCACCTGCGCTTTTTCCGCCTGCGTCATGCGCCGGCGCGTGTAGGTCGAAAGCGATTCCAAATACCGCCGCGAGCCTTCCGCGTACAAAATGCCGAGCGCAAGGGACGATTTGCCCGAACCCGAAACGCCCGCAATTCCCACGATTTTATTGAGCGGAATGTCAACGTCGATATTTTTGAGATTATGCACGCGCCCACCGCGGATGATGATTTTATCAGGCGGATTACATTTTTCGTTCATTTTATGCTCCGTAATATTTGAATCCCCAATTCATCATGGCGTAGAATATGGGCATGAGGTCTNTGCCTTTTTGCGAAAACGAATATTCCACGTGGGGCGGAATTTCNTTGAACTGCTTGCGCACAATCACGCCGTCCGCCTCAANNTCGCGCAGTGTCGAAGTCAGCATGGTGTTTNTTATGCCNGGCAAATTTTTTTTCAGCTGNCCGAANCGCACGATGTCATTCACGCANAATTCGTACAGCACTTGGCTTTTCCANTTGCCTTGAAGCAGCAGGAGAACGGGCGTTANGGGGCAGTTGCCAGACGGCGTGACAATGCCTTNTTTNACGCGCACCAAAAATTCCTTGTAGCTCATTTTTTCTTCCATTGCGTTTCCACCTTTTTANTGTTCNAATATCCATTTGATGCCGTCCGCCATGCGNGCGACAGCGTTCTGAAAATGATTGCCTTTGTTTGAGACGTAGACGGTTTTTATTCCCTTTGCGCGGTAATGCGCCTCCAAANATCGGGTGTTCGTTTCCACTGGCTGTAANACGGGATTTTTCGTTTTCGATTCTGCGTCTCCCAATGAAAAATAGATGCAATCGGGNGNGNCGGNAAATTCGTTTTTCATCGCGAATTCGCAAAAATCGGGAAACCACANNGATCCCGACGCGCTCGCCGCTTTGGTAAACGCGCTCGTTTTATAAAGAGCGTAGATCGCGAAAAGCCCCGCAAGCGAATAGCCCGNGATTGCGTTGTACGCCGCTTTTCNGTCAATNAAGCCGTTCACTTCGGGAANGATTTGNTCCGTCAGCAATTGCAAAAACGCATCCGCACCNCCG
Source organism: Treponema sp. (assembly GCA_014803985.1). Taxonomy (GTDB): domain Bacteria; phylum Spirochaetota; class Spirochaetia; order Treponematales; family Treponemataceae; genus Treponema_D. The sequence goes on along the minus strand of JAAVAO010000045.1, from coordinate 57,727 downwards.
CTGCANGGCGTGTCGTTTTTTGAAATNGGCGGAATTGCCCACGGCGACATNTCCGNNTCCCAGTCGAGATTNGAAANGGCGGCAAGAACAAACGGCGGGCAGCNNAGCGATGTGCATGCGTCAAAAATGTTTTNGCCCTCGCTCATGACAGTGTTCAAATAGACAACGGGTGCATTNCCGTTTTCTGNACCGTACAGCGTGATTTTCTTTCCGCCGNCAAAAAATTCTTTTGTCATACTTTCATAAAACCTTGTAAATCGGAAAAACCGAGTTCGCGGTAAAATTGCTTNGCGCCGTCGGTGGATTCCAAATATATTTTNCCGACGTTTTCCGCNCGGGCTTGTTCAATCAGAAACGTTACGATCTTTTTGCCTGCGCCGTGCTTTCTGTATTCGGGCAAGACGTAGATGTTCATCAAATAGCCGCATTTNCCGTTNGCGTTGTCGGGNGAGGGCATTTCGTTGTACAGGCACAGTCCGCCGCAGCCGATAATTTCGTCGTCCTGATAGGCAAAGCACGCGATATGCTTGCCGTCGGGAATTGATTGCANATAATACGTGCGGTTNTGCGCTATCAAATCNTGCACGTCGGTTTCAGCNTCAAGCGAAAACACTTCGCGCAAAACTTTTTCCCGCCAGACAAGGAGCANGGGCAATTCGTCAAGCGCAACTTTTTTGACTGCTATCATTATATGGCTTCCTTTAATGGTTTCGGCAANGCCTTTGTGTCTATTTTGCCGTTCGCGTTCAAGGTGATTTTGTCCATTCTGATAAANAATTCGGGAATCATAAAATCGGCAAGATAGCGTTTCATTTCGCTTTTGACGCTTTTCAGCGAGAACGTTTCGTCCGCCACGATATACGCGGTGAGATAGGAAAGGTCGCTTTCGTCTTTNGCNGCACGAACGCAGCCNGCTTTTACGCCCTTGCATTTGAGCAGCACGTTTTCCACTTCCATAGGCTCNACGCGCTTTCCGTAAATCATCACTTGCGTGTCCTTGCGGTGCAAAAACGCGATGTTTCCGTCGGGCAGCAGGTANCCCAAGTCACCGCTGTAATATATTCGNTTTCCGTCGTCCGTNATTGAAAACGCCTTGTTTTCGCTGGGAAGATTGCCGATATATCCGCGCGCAATGCCGCCNCCCAAAATGCAGATTTCCCCTGCAACGCCGTCTTTNACCGAATTANGNTNTTCGTCCATAATGCGAATTTCCGCGCCCAAAATGGGCTTCCCTATTGGAAANGTGCCGTCTGCCAAAACAGAAGATTTTTCGCACCGAAAGTAGGTGGCGCAAACGGTCGTTTCNGACGGTCCGTAGGTGTTGTAAACGGGCATNTTATCTAGCAATGTGTCAATGTAATGATAGCGCAAAACGTCGCCGCCGCTGACAAGCAANCGCAATGATTTTGGCAGNACGGAAAGTTCGTTCATTTCTTTAAATAAATAAGGAAAGCCGCTTATTATNGTCACGTTGTTTTTTTNNACAAAGCNCATGAGTTTTTGCAAGTCGTTTTTTGTTTGCGCAGAAGGAATCGCAAGCGTCGCGCCCGAAAGAATNGAGGCGAACACTTCTTCNACAAAAATGTCAAAACTGCAAACCGAATGCTGCAACATCGTGTCGTTTTTATCGGGGTGAAATTCNTTCGCAAACGNCCGCACGTAGTGGCACACGTTACGGTGTTCCACTGCAATGCCTTTGGGCTTTCCCGTTGAGCCGGAAGTATAGAGAATATATGCAAGGTCGTCANNTTGTANCGCGGCNGGCACAAAGGTGTCGTCCGTTTCAATTTTCATTCCCTGCTCGACAAAGATAAGCGGCACATTTTTAACGCGGTCGGAATATGTTTTGTTTACAATGACGCATTCGGCATCCGCGTCCGAAAGCATATAGTTGATGCGCTCAATGGGGAANGTCGGCTCTGCAGGAACGTAGGCTGCCCCGGCTTTCAGAACGGCAAAGACGGCGGCAATCATTTCCACCGAGTGATCCATGATAATGCCAACGCGCTTTGCTCCNTGNGGNAACATTCGCGCAATCGTATCGGAAAGNCTGTCCAATTCCCGCGCGGTCAATTTTCGCGTTTCGTCCAAAACGCAAACGCTATCGGGCAAATCCCGCAATCGTTTTTCAAATAAAGAAAGGATCGTGTTGTCCATTATTGTCTCCTTGCAGGCNCTTGTTTCATTCTCATACTGTTTTATACATTTTNTCTTATGNCACGATACAAAAATCATACCATATTTAAAAACCCTGTCAAGTACGNAGAATAATAGTATATAGTATTAAAAAACATACTAGCAAATAGTGAGTAGTGCGGAGCAAGTCAGTATATAATAGTAGAAAAGAAGTGAGTATGCATATTCTTGTGTGGAGACGCGATANTTTGTTTTCCATACTCGCTTGTCTTTCGTTTGCGGTATGATATAATGACGGCATGACAAANGGCAATGTAGCGGATGGCATATTGATACGTATTGCAGAATTAGGCGACTTNCATTTTTTGAAGACGCATGACAAACATATTTCAGAATCCGTATTGAAAAATGCAATCAGGCAAGAACATATTCTCATGGCAGAGATAAATGGCGAAATCATTGGGTGGCTTCGCTATAATTATTTTTGGGATAACACNCCGTTTATGAATATGCTTTTTATAGTGAGCGAATATCGCGGCAATAGATATGGAGCAAATCTAGTTGCGCATTGGGAANAGCAGATGAAACAATCAGGTTTTCATGTAGTCATGACTTCAACGCAGGCAAATGAATGTGCGCAGCATTTTTATCAAAAACTNGGATACAATGCCATTGGCGGTTTTTTGATGGGAAACGAGCCTTATGAATTGATATTGTCAAAAGAAATATAAAATTCAATTTTACGGAGCAACATATTTATGGACATAAAAACNCAGTTCAANCTTGTCGCGGAGGAATATGACGCNAATCGCAGGAANTTCATTCCCTGNTTTGACGACTACTACGAAAGCACNACGCGATTNATNGCGGCGGGAATCGATGAGCCAAAGCGGNTNTTGGATTTGGGCGCAGGAACGGGGCTTTTGTCCTATTATTGGTATCAGCACTTTCCGAANGCGGANTATGTNCTCGTGGACGTGTCCGAGGAGATGCTGAAAATNGCNCGNAAGCGGTTNAGNGGCATTGCCACGGTGGATTTTCANGTTGCCGANTATGCGGACACGCTTCCGGAAGGNGATTTNGATGTCATCGTTTCGGCNTTGTCCGTCCACCATTTGGAAAATGACGGCAAAAAAAATCTGTTCGCGCGTGTTTATGAAAAATTGCCAAACGGCGGCCTTTTCGTGAATTACGANCAATTCTGCGCAGGGCAGCCGGACTTGGATAATTGGTTCGACTCGTACTGGGAGAGCCAGTTGATGCACAGTGGGCTGACGGCGCACGACATCACGTTGTGGAAAGNACGGCGAAAACTGGACAGAGAATGCTCCGTCGAGCAGGAAATTGAAATGCTTCGCGAATGCAGATTCAAGGCGGTCAAGTGCGTCTATTCCTGCCAGAAATTTTCGGTCATTGTGGCAATCAAATAGGGCAACATAATCAAGAAANCGGGGGCAAAAAACGACANTCGATTGATCATCGCTGATTCTCACTTTTTATGACGGTTATGTTTCATTTGTCTGATTCTTCGGTAGCATGAATGGATCGNCAANCNTTTCAGTAANAAGCCTTCGCGCTCGTTGATGACAAGAATTATGTAGATATTGGTGCGTTCAGGAATTGGTAGTCCGCACTTTATTATGCATGNGTCATCTTTTTGTGCTGTGTTATTTTCATAGGTGCAGCCTGTGATAAGCCGTTGACGATTATTTGCTGAANTTGTTGCGTCCAGTGAAGTCGGGATAAATTAGNCCTTTATTGTTACCGAACAATTACTGTGTACCTTACGGGATTTTTTATTTAAACTNGTTTTCNTCTGTCGTTCTGCAAATATGCGTTAGGGCGGACAANTCCATTTCGCGTTTGAAAAAATGTGTTTGGATAAGTGGCAAATTNTTGTTTGTTGTTTGTTGTTGCGTTGGGGAAGCACCGCCCACACGGATTTTCGTTAAAATCACNCGAAGACGGCAAAATCTGTTCTNGCGGGTTTCCGCTACTCCTTTCCTGTCACTTCGCGCCGGTCTTGCGCAACCACGCTTCCACATCTTTGGGGAGCGATGCGCCGCCAGAATAGTGTACGGAAANCCCTTCGGCAATGTGGGCGCNTGGGGCGAGTTTNGCGATTGCNGTGAGGCTTTGACCNAATCGTCCGCCGCCGTGCGAGCAGAANGGCAGGATNNGTTTNNCCGAAAAATCGTGGCTCTCAAGGAATGTGGCGATTGGCATGGGAATGCTTGCCCACCAGTTGGGGTAGCCGATGAGTATCGTGTCGTACTCCGCCCACTTGTCCGCCGCGATGTCGTTCCTGAGCTGGGGACGCGCCTGTCTGCGCTGGTCGCGCTGCGCCTCGTTCAGCACGGTGTTGTAGTTCGTGGAGTACGGAGTGACAAGCGCAAGCTCCACCGTGTCAAAGCCCGTCTGCCGCTGGATTTCCTTTGCCACGCCGCGNGTGTTNCCGCCCCAAGAGTAGTAGACGACGAGCGCTTTTTTCGTCTTTGNCGNNGATGGTGCNNNCGAAGCCTCACGGGTCGTCANCGTGTCGGAAAGNCTTGAGTCCGCGCTCACGGCAAGGCGGATTCCCACGCTGTGGCTGCTGTTCGCCTGCGGCATGGCGGCACGGTACGCGCTCCGAAGATTCTTCCCNAAGTCGTTCCAGCCGCCGCCACGGTACACGCGNCGTGTTCCGCTTGCCGCGCCNGTTGGGTTCGTCTGCGNGGCCGTTCCGTAGTCGGCGTAATAGTCGAAGCACCATTCTCCCACGTTCCCGTAGACATCGTACAGTCCGTTCGGGTTGGGCGCGAAACTTCCTACGGCGAGCGTCCGTGCGCGGTACACGCCGGGGCGNGTCTCNAGCACNCTGTCGTTGAAGTAGTTCTGTTCGATTTGGTAGGGATAATGTCCGTAGAAATTTACGTCGTCCGCACCGGGAGTCTTGCGGCTGTAGAACGGCGTGGTCGTTCCCGCGCGCGCCGCGCATTCCCATTCCGCCTCGGTGGGAAGCCGGTAGCCGTTTGCGCCGCGGTTCCATGCCACCTGCGCGCCGCCGCCCGAAACAGTGTACGCGGGTGTCCGCCCCTCGCGCAGGCTCAGCGCGTTGCAGAATTNCACCGCCTCAAGCCAAGTGACACTCTCTACGGGAAGGTCATCGCCCGAAAANGTGCTGGGATTNTTGCCCGTCACCTCGCGGTAGNNTTTCTGCGTCACCTCATGCCGTGCAAGGTANAACGGCGCGACCGTGACGCGGTGGAGCGTCTCGTCGTTGCTGCGCCAGTCCTCGCTTTCGGGGCTTCCCATNTGGAACGCGCCGCNCTGAATCAGCACGAANTCCGCNGGGGGATTNTTCTGCGCCGCCGCCGAAATCATCATNCATGCTCCTGTCAATAAAGAAAGAATCTGCTTTTTCATTGTCTGCTCCTNTGTGTTATCGTTTGAATTCCTCGTCCGTCACNGGNNCGATTGTTTTTTCCGCACAAGCAATTTCCCCGCATAATGCGCCACCGCCGCGAACAGAACGAGCATCGCAACATAGTCCGCCGCAAACAGCGCGTATCCGCTTTCCACATCGAGGAAGAAGAAATGCCGCCGTAGGAAAAGGTACTCCCACACGCCGCGNCGCNCGAACGCATANGCGCCGTAGACGCANACGAGCGCGANCGCGATCCGCAGGGCGAGCGTTTTCTTCCGTCCGCCANNGCGNCCCGCCCCGAGCCGCGCGNCCATCTGNCCNGCATGCATNCCGATGTGGGCGCACATAAAAAGGTAGTACCANTGCGAGCCTGCGAGGTGCGCNGCGCGCGCAAAGCCGATTGCGGACGAAACNGGCACGAACCATGCCATCAGCATGCCGCTCGCCGCNACGAGCAGCGCGCACACGGCAATCCCCGCGTTCACAAACAGCTGCATGACGCGGTACGGCGGATACNCTCCCTTGCAGAGTGACGCGCACCAGCGTCGGTTGAGCGCGACATGCGCCGCCCACAGCACGAACAGCACCATGCCCANAANCTGATGCACCTTGTCGCTCGNAAAAAGCACCGTGCCGCCCATGAGCGCGACCGAAAGAANCGTCATNAAAATGTCGAGCGTCATACGGATTCGCTGCGTNTTTGTCATATCNTCGTCTCCCATAAAAAGTCAAGAAGAAAGTTNCAACTTTCNNTTTGACTTTTTACGCACATTCGCAACGCAGTGCCTCGCAACGAGCGCGTCGCGCGAAGTTTCAAGCGGAATGTGCATTAAATATGCAAGTTTCCATACGGAAACTTGACATGATAAAAGTGCCGCGCGAGTTTTTCACGTAGTGAAAAATTCGGTAGCAAGCATTCGATTTACAATGTAAATAAAAAGCTTGCGTTCCATTTATGCGGGCTTTTATCATAACTCCTTGCCAAATCGGTTTGGCTACATTCAATGATATGCGGACGCAGAATTACCTTACCTGCGTAACCGAGCAATCCACGTGGTATAAGGGGTTTGTGAACAATGTTTCCGTAACGGTCTCGGCACTGCTGGCGTTGATGAGGTTTTCCGCAAAAACGAGCGACGCGTTTGCGAGGATGGCATTGCCTTCGCCTTTGATGAACGTGACGAGGACGGGGTACGAAGTCTTGAACACGTAGAGGTAGGTAGTGTCGGCTTGCAGCTCGGTCGAATCAAACAAGGCGGTCGCCGTGAGAGCCGAACTAAGGGCGAGGTGGGTCACGCCGCGGACGTTCATGTTATAATTAAAAACGCTACTGAAAAGCCCCTGCTCGATGCGCTTTCTTACGCCAGAAGGAAGAGATTTGTACCAATCCTCCTCTTCTGTTACTGACAATATGAAGGATTCGTAATCGGGATGCAGCTCATAGCAGGCGGTCGGCTCGGACTTTTTGACTGCCTCACCTTCGCTCTGAATGGTCTCCCATCCGTAGTCGCTCATCATAATGTCCAGCAGCTCTTTGGAAGCGGCACACTCGTATATCTCGGAGGCAAGCCCAAGCCCGCGCTCGTACAGCGACTGCTCCGCCGCCATGGGCGTGTTTGCCTTGTCCGCTTTCTTGCACGACACTGCCATCGCGCACAGTGCGAGCGCGGCGATGGTGACAATGGATTTCTTTTTCATGTTCATCGGGTTTTCCTCATTATTTTTCAAAATCAGGTCGCCAGGCGGCAAACTGCGCGAGCTGCTCGTCGGTGCGATAATAATACCGTTTGTTCGCGTTCAACTTTGCGATTTCAGCCATTTCTTCTTGCGTCAGCGTAAAGTCGAGGATGGCGAAGTTGTCCGCGATGTGCTTGGGATTCTTGCTTCCGGGAATGACGATAAAGCCCATGTCGATATGCCAGCGCAGACAAATCTGCGCGGAAGTCTTGCCGTATTTTTCTCCGAGCGTTTTGAAAATCGGCTCGTTTATGAGCGAAGCGTCGCCGTGCCCGAGCGGATACCAGCTCATCAGCTTGATGTCGTGCTTTGCAAGCGTCTTGCGCAGTTCGCCTTGCGTAAAATACGGGTGCGCCTCCGCCTGCATGACCTGCGGCACGATTTCGCAGTTTTTAAGCACGTTGTCGATGTACTCGCCCTCAAAGTTTGAAATGCCGATCGCCTTGATTTTGCCCGCATGGTACGCCTTTTCAAGATTTTTGTATGCATGCAGATAATGTTCGCACGGCTGATGCAAGAACAGCAGGTCAATGTAATCCACGCCGAGCCGCGCGAGCGTTTCGTCCACAGCGTTATCGTTGCGGTATTCGCTCGCCCAGATTTTCGTGGAAAGGAAAATATCCTCACGCTTCACACCGCTGTCGCGCATTGCTTTACCCACCGACTTTTCGTTGCAGTAGGCGTTCGCCGTGTCGATAAGGCGGCAGTCGAGTCGCAATGCTTCGCGCACCGAGTTGTACGCCTCGTCGGGCGAAAGGCAGTACGTTCCGATTCCCACGGCGGGCATTTCAAGATTGTTGTTCAGTTTCATGTTTGGTTTCTCCTTGTTCTATATAGAACATCCGCCCCGCGTTATTTCGCTGCGTTCTCCACGCAGGTAATCGCGTTGAGCGTGCGCGGGTAGCCGTTGTAGGGGACGCACAGGTAGAGCGTCTGCAAGAGGAATTCCTTGGAGTTCCCGCAGGCGATGTTCGCCGCCGCGTGCGCCGTGAGCTGCGGTTCCACGCCGCCAAACGCCGCGAGGTAGCAGAACGTCATCAGCTCGCGCTCGGCATTAGTGAAACCCGTGCGCGTGTAGTAGTCGCCGAAGCAGTTGTCCGCGAGCATCTCACGCACCGGGCTTTCGTGCGCGACGGAGCGCATCTGCGGGCCGAACAGTTCCGCCTGCTTTTCCACGCCCGCCTCGAATCGCGTCTCCGCCGTCGTCGTGGAGCGGCTTTCAAGCGGAAGCGGTATCTTGTTCGCACGGAAATAGTCGTTCGCGCGGTCAAGGAACGGCGTTATGCGTGGAATGCCGAGGTACGCCGCCGCCTGATAGATAATCTCTTTCACGTCCTCGGCGGAAATCTGTTCCAAAATCTGCGGAAGCCGCGCCTCAAACGCATCCGCGCCGCCCGTGCCGAGCAGCGTTGCCGTCACCGCAATCGCCCTCGTCCTGCCGTCAAGGAGCGGCGCGTAGTCGGGTGCTTCCGTTTCGGTCATATTCGCGGCAATCGCGGCGAATTCGGGGTCGAGTTTTTCGTCAATCATTTTCTTCTCCTTTGGTTTTGCGGACACGAGCGCGGCACACGACACGGCAAGCAGGACGCAAACGATTTTCTTCATGTTCATAGTTTCTCCGTTTGATTTTTTATTCAATTACATTGATGATTTTGCTTGCGGCGTTCAGTGGCACTTGGTCAAGCAGTTCAAGCGACTTGACCATCGGTAGCGACGCTTCCTTGTACTTTTGGAAATGCGGCGATGCTATGTGCGACTGATATGCCTTTTGGCTCGCATACGTCTCAAGAATCGTAATCAAGTATGGATTGTCTTTTCGGGCGACGGCATACATGGTCAGAACGCCCGGCTCGGTCCGCAGCGATGTCTCTCCGACTTCCGTCGCGATTTTCTTGTACTCCTCAAGATACTGCGGATGCACTTCGATAATCGAAAGCCGCACGATTCCGTCGCGCTCCATCGGGATTTTTTTGACCATTTTCGCACCTTTTCCTTGCGCCGAAACTCCTGCCGCACAGAACGCAAGCGCGACCATCAAGCCCATGATTTTTTTCATGTTCATCATTCCTCCGTTTGGTTTTTATTTTGTCTTATTTTAGTAAAGGGAAATGTGTTATGTCAAATACTTTATTTGTATTCAAAAATATGCATTTTGGGCATAGGTACGGGGAATGGGAGGTGTGGCGCAGCTCGTTCCGCCGCGCCAGTTAGTCTTTAGTGGGAGCGGCTCAAATCAGCCCCGCCGCTTTGAGCCAGCGGATTTCGTCGCGCACGGTGTTTTCGTAGCGGCGCGTGGAATATCCCAGCTCGCGGGCGGCTTTTTCGGAACTGTAGTCTACGTTGATTTCCAGCTCATGGATGGTGTGCGTCGTCATCACGGGCTTTGTTCCTGTCTTTGCCGCGCGGCGTTCCATTGATGCTGCCATTCGCTTTGCCATCCAAATCGGCAGGAAAAAGCGGATTTTCCGACAGCCCGCTTCGGCGCAGACCATTTTCGCGAACGCCTTGAACGTCACCGGGCGGTTGCCGAGAATGTAGCACTCGCCGCGCGTACCTTTTTCGCAGCAGAGGATGATTCCTTCCGCAAGATCGCGCACGTCGGCAAGGTTGAACGAGCCGTTAATTCCCGCTGGCATTTCCCCGCGGATGATTTGCAGCAGCGTCTTTGTCGTGTGTCCCACCGCGAAATCTTCCGGCCCCATGATTCCTGTCGGGTGGACGATGCTCGCGTCAAGCCCGCGCGCCGCCGCGTCAAGAACCAGCTGGCTTGCAGCGGCCTTTGTCTTGTTGTAGCAGCCGACGACGAGTTTTTCGCTGAACTGGGAGACTTCCACGACCGGCCTGCCTTTCGGCACTTCGGGAATCGCGCCGACGGAACTGCAATAGACGAGTTTCTTTACTCCGAATCGGACGCACAGTTCTATGATGTTTTTCGTGCCGCCCACGTTCACGTCGTACACAACCTGGCTGAATTCAGGATTGACGGTGACGATGCTCGCGATGTGCAGGACGAAAATGTCCGTTCCCTCCGGCACTGAAAAGAACCGCTCCAGCGCGGAGATGTCGCACAAGTCGCCCTCCACGATTTCCACCGACTGCGGAATATATTTCGCCGCCTTGTCTCCCGGCAGGACGAACGCGCGGACTTTCGCGCCGCGCTCCGCCAGTTTCCTTGCGACCGTTCCGCCCAAAAATCCCGCCGCCCCGGTGACCAAATATATGCTTGCGCCCATAATGCTTCCTCCAAATTTTTAATATTTCAAATCGCAAATGTTTTGTAAAAGATTTGTTAATCAAACCCCAACGCTATTTGCAACAAAGTTTTCAGCGCGAGCGTCGGGGCTTGAAACCTACTGCATGAATCAGAGAGTATCGAATTTCTCTCCCGTTTTCACTTCGTCCGAATAAAGTTCGCGCGGAAGAATATTCGGGTATGCGTGCCATTGTCTTATCGACATTGTTCCTCTGCCGCCCGTGAGCACTTTGACCTTGCCGTCCCTAAAGGTAAATTTGCCCTCCACCTTGTCGAACATAAGAGTGCCGACGGGATTATCTGGAACTTTGAACGTAACACCCCAAGTACGGGCATTGCAGGTGTGCGCTTTCACTTCGTAAACGCCGTCATCGACTTCAATGCGGATTTTATACGTTTCGGGAATAAAACCGTCAAGCTCGCGCAGGAACACCCAATCTTCGTGAGTGACTTCCATTTTGCCTTCAGGGTAATGCTTTTTCGTCTGTAAATCGTAAACCGAAAAATCTTTCATGCCGAGCCGCATATCGTACAAAGACGAATGAATTTCGTTGAACGTGATGAAACCCCAATCTTCCCAACCGCCAAGCTCTGCGGCAGAACTGTCAACGGCGACGTACCGCTCTCGTTGCCCCGTACCTTTTATTTTGACGGTCTTGCCTTTATAGGTAAATTCGCCTTCAACATCGCCCGCCCAATTATAGCCATAAGTAATCGAATGCTGCGTGAGATACGATGGTTTTTCTCTGCCGTACCAAAGCGGATAACCGTGCGGCTTATGCCAAAGATCGGCTTTGTATTCTCCGTCGCAAGTGTCCGTTACTATATGCCAACGGTTGTCGTCGAAGCACTCTACCGAGTATTCTCTGCCGCAGGTTACGAATACGCTGTGTTCGCGTTTTTCGATTTTAAGCGTTCCCTGCGGATTGCGATAAAACTTGTTTAAGCATGCGCCCGGATATACGCCGACTTTATAGATGGAATTAGGCAGCTGCCTTACACCGCCCTTTCCTTTTGCAAGGCACATTGCCACCAAGTCTATTTTTTCAAGAGCCATAGACAATATCGAGCCGCCTACCATATAGCTCTCGCCGTCATCGCCTTCCACATTGAACTCATAGAGCCAGTCAAGGAATCCGCTACGCACTTCTTCTTGCACACCGTTTCTTGCTTCATCTGCAAGTGTTACTTTGGGATTGTCGATTTTCATATTTAAAAATCTCCTTATAAGATTTATTTTATATTGCGTTACTCTTCGCCTTTGCCCGCTTCCGTGACTTCGACGGTGTACGTTCCGTCAAGACCCTTTGCCTTGAGAAACGCATTGAATTCGCGCGAAAGTTCGTCCGCTGAATAGCCTGCCAAAGGCGCGTCTTTTCCATAAACGCCGACGGAAGTTTTTGCCCGCGCGGAGGACTTTTTTACGGCGGCGGCAGTTTTCTGCGGGGCTTCCTGCGCGCCTTTTTTGATGTTCTCCACGACCAGCCGCATTTTCGCCTTCAGTCCTTTTGTGCGCAGGAATTCCGTGAATTCGGGATTTTCTTCCGCGCTCTTGCGCTTCACTTCCTCAAAATTCGCCTTGTCCGCTTCTTTCTGACGGCGCGTGTTTTCCGCCATGTTCGCGAACGCCACCTTGAATTTTGCCGTGATGCCTTTTGTCCGGCAGAATTCCTCGAACTGTCTGCTGATTTCCTGTTCCATCATTTCCGCGCTCCTTTCCTCGCCAAAATCGTTTTCCGCCGCAAGCCCGTTTGCGCCCGCGCCAGCCTCTCCGAACAATGCCGTTCCCGCAAGTCCTGCGGCAAGAACGGCAATCAACGCCCGGCTTTTGTGTTTCATAAGACCTCCCATAAAAAGTCAAGAAAAAAGTTGCAACTTTCTTTCTTGACTTTTTACGCCACTTCGCAATGAGATGAGAAGTGGCATTTGATATGCAAGTTTCCAACGGAAACTTGTCATGGTAAAAAGTTGACGACATTTCAGGCAACTTTTTACCATGACTCCTTACCAGAACTCCGCGTCTGCGATGCTCCGTGTTTTGTAATTGTCAGTCTAATGCGGAAAAGCGCGAAACACCACAACATAAAAACAGAAAAGTGTCGGTTTCTGAGCGATTTTTCGGAAAAAATATGCTATACTAAAGGAATGCACAAAAAAGATGACAAAATGAACCGTTCGGAATCGAAATTCCACAACACGGCGGTGAAAATGCAAAACGCGCTCATGGCGTTGCTCGAGGACAGGGATTTTTCCGAAATCAGCATTATGGACGTGTGCCGTTCGGCGGAAGTCAACCGCTCGACGTTCTATGCCCATTACGAGACGATGCACGACTTGCTGGAAGAAACGTACCGCGCTCTGATAGAGATTTTTTTGGCGGAATGCTCGTTCGGCGCGAACGTGGATTTCCGCGACATTCGGAACATGAAAAAGGACGACTTGAATTTCTGCACGCCCGAATACCTCGTGCCGTACCTCAACTATATCAAGGCGCACCGCACGCTTTACCGCGCCTTTGTCAAGAACGCGCGCAGTTTTGAGACCGAAAAAACCGACGATATGCTGATAGAAACAATCTGCCTTCCCATTTACGAACGCCACGGCGTGACGGACAAAAAGCTCGTCACCTACATGCAAAAATTTTTCCTGCGCGGCATCGAGGCGATCCTGCACGAATGGGTCGGCAACAACTGCGCGGACGACGTGCAGTTTGTCTGCGACGCAATTATGTCGTGCATACGCACGTGATGTGCGGAATCTGTGCGGGGGAAAAAATTGTTCATATCCGAATTCATACAAAACATATTATAGATTTTGTGATATAATATGACTATGGATTCTATAGAAATTTGCAAAGACTATATTAATAAATTAAAAGCTGAATACATTGAAAGTCAAAAGAAACTCCAAGAACGGGATGCATTGATTTCTGAAAACAAAATAGAAAAACGTGATATAAAAGGTTATCATGGTCGAGAGATTCTAGAACTTTTGCAAAATGCCGATGATGCCTATCAAAAGAGTATAAATCTTGGAGAAACACAAAAGAGTGGACTGATAGTTTCCATAAATTACAAAGATGATATTCTGAAAGTCACAAATACAGGCACTTTCTTTGACAAGGAAGGAATAAAATCTATTGTACAAGGAAATAACAGTACTAAATCTGGGAAATATATTGGAAATAAAGGAACTGGCTTTCGATCAATTTTAAATTGGACCAAAGAAATCAAAATATATTCCGGCAATTTTAATGTTATTTTTTCAGAAGACATCGCGGGAAAAATTTTTGATACTTTAAAAAACGAGCCTCAAATAAAAAAGCAATTAGTGAAAGAGCCTAATCTTTATATTCCAATGCTTGAAGTCCCCGAAAACATAGAACCAACCAAATATAATGCCAAAACAACTATCGAAATCAAAATTGACCCGAATAAAACGCAAGACGACTTTTCTGTTTTAAAACAATTGGAAAATATAGATTTATCAATATTATTGTTTTTACCAAATATTGAACAAATTGATATTACCACACAGGTCAAAGATATTTCATATAAACGCTTGATTTCTGATAGTGACCATAATTTCAAAAACATAACTTTGCAAAAATTTGAATCTGGAAAAATAACTCTCGAAGAAAGTTTTATTTTATTTAACAAAACAATTGAGAAAGCTTTAAAAGAGGATGACAAACTGAAAGACATACTTCTCTCAATCGCTGTCCCACAAGATTTTTCATCTTTTAAAAACAAAACACTTTATACGTTTTTTCCTTTACTTGATACAACTAGCCCATTTAATTGCGTTCTTCATGCCTCTTATGATTTAGGTGCCCAACGAAACACAATAAATTCAAATGATAAAAATAAAATAATAATACAGGAGCAACTGACTTTTCTAGTAGAAACGGCTAATAGTTTTATTGATCAAGGAAAATATGATATTGCATATAAAATCTTATATCCAATAAATTTCAAAAAACATGATTGGCATTTTCCCGAACCATTTTCAAAATTCAAACTTGAAAGCTTTTATTTTGATTTATTGGAGAAACAAAAACTTTTTCTTACAGTAAATAATGAAATCATTTCAATAATAGATAATCCCAAAATATTGGAAGTAAATTTTCCAAAATTTTTCTTTGGTGAAAAGTTCAAAAAGTTACTTAACCCTATAGAAGACAAGAATTTCTTTGAGCTATTGGAAATTCTTGCAGAACGTGCAAATAACAGTATTAACTATGACGAGGAAGAACTTTGCACAATTATTAACAGCCTGTCAGAATCATGGCATATTTCAGAGCAGGTTGAAGTTTTCATTTGGTGGAATCAGCATTACAGCAACTTGCTTCCATATCTTCTAAAGACGCAAGAAAGTAATTGGCTTGAGTTTAGGCAGGAATGTTATTTTCTTACTGGCAATACAAGCAACATCCCAAACTGGGTAAAAGTTCCCGCATTGAAAAAAGAGTATCAGAATGAATTGTTTTCCCAAGCAGAAAATATGCAAAGGGTAGAAGAAATAAAAAAATCTACAAGTGATCATATTTCTCGTATTATTGTTCAGAATAATATATTTCATCTGATTGATTTTAAATATCGAGACCGTAGCAATATCATTACAACCGTAAATTCTTCTGTCAATGATGACCATAGACACTCTATTGAATTTGTAAACTGGCTTTGGAATAACTACAGAAATGAAGATCAAGATTGGAATCCGCCAGGTATTTCTGATAACAGCACAAAATATAATTTTCCATCCAAAGAAAATAATGGTGTAAAAGACAGTACAAAACTTTATTTTGGATTTGAATATGGAAATAACTTGTCGGAAAAACTCTTTAGCATAAGCGATGAAACTTTTGAAAAATTCCCTGATATTTCGGATTTTGCCATCAATGAAAAAGACAAAGAAAATTTCAAAGAATTTATCAGTAAGTTTGGGGTAAAAAATTTTCCAGCAATAGAAAAGCAAAAAATAGAACCGATTGAAAAGTATAAACAAAGATATGAAAACGAAATAAAAAACTCTTCCCAATTCGGTGCCTCTGATTACATTTATTCTATTTGCTTTGAATTACCATATATTCGCAACCTTGGACATATTTTGGAAAAACTTTCCATGGCTGAAATAATATGTTGGATTTTGAAAGATGATTCAATTCATCAATGCTTGAATTCTACCACTTATTCACATAGCGAGGCATCCATTTTTTATATGGGAAACCGGCAGCAATATAATCGCTATTACTCAGGAACTATAAAGAATTATATTCTTGAAATATTCAATGAAACAAAATGGATTGAAATTAACGGAAGCCGTTATTCTCCGCGCCAAGTTTTACAAAATTGGAATGCAAAAAACAATCAGAAATTTCACAACATTTTACCAGTTTTAAATGTTGCGTATCTTGAAAAATTAGCAAAAGAATTGAATTGCAATTTCAATGAAATTCAAGACATTTTTAACAAATTTGATTTTTGCAACAAAGTTACAGATTTATCATCAGAAGATTTTTATGGACTTCTATTAAGAATTCCAACACTGGAAAATTTTTCTGAGAGCGTTGAATTGTCAAAAGCACTTTATAGAATTATGGAAAACTCTGACTTCTCAAAGGAATTCAAAACCTCGGCGAATAAAAACGAATTCCTCAAAAATGGAAAAGTCCTTGTAAAGTACCAAGGAAGTTTGAAATACTATAATGCAAAAGAATCTTATCTTCCAAGTTCAAAAATACTGGACAAAAAGAATTTTCCCATTGTAGAGAAAGGTATTCGGACAAGTAATCAAAATTTTATAAAAATTCTTGGATGCAAAGAATACAGTACCGATTATAAAATCATCGAAGAATCGATTTCTTCTAGTAAAGCAGATGAAGGCTTCCAATCATACTTCTCTGAATTTAAGAAATATGCCCGCGCATACGGAGAACGCAATGATAACATAGGAAAAGAAAATCATAAACTAAAAATCACGTTGGTCAATAAAATTTTTGTTTTAGAAAACGAAATTGAAAAAGAGATTGACGATGAATATATATGTGTTCGGGATACTGGAACAAACTGGTTTATTACGGTTTTTGGAACGGATTTTGAAATTAACAAGCTTTCTGAAATTATTGAGAACATATATGAAAATATTGCCAATACAAGAAATTTTGATGCAGGAAAAATAGGAGAAATTTTCAGAACAAAAAATAAATCCGACAGGGAATTTTTAATTAAAAAAGAGTTTGGCTCTTTAAACCTTATAGAAGATGCATATTATCAAAATGAAATTAAGAATAATTTTGTAGAAACAATAAAATCAATTTCTCCTAATTTCTACATTCAAGATATTGATATTGACTTTGATAATTTTAGCAATATTCAAAATGTCGAAAAAATAATTGGCTTATTCAAAAAATTAAATATTGATGTCAATCAGTTCAAAGAGGCTGGCTTTGTTTATACAATAGATTTAGTTTCATACTATAAATCACAACTTAAAGATTTCATACAAAACAATAAACGACAATTCAAAAATAATTTGTTTACTAAAGCTCTTAATAATAAAAAATTACAAGAAAAATTCATACAAAAAGTTGACGAGTTTGAGCAATACTCGATTTCTGCCGATTCAAACTCGATAAAATTTGATTTCAAAAAAGAAATGGTTTTAAAATTTGGAAATTGGCAGGAAACTGATGCTGTTTTTGATGCAGACAAAATATATGCACAGAATTACGAAAAGATGAATCCAAAGAAATTATTTGAAGATGAAATTGCAAATACCCCGAATGTCCAAACGATGATTTATTTTAAAAGAATAAATCAATTTGAAAATTGGTTAATAGAATTGAAGCAAAAAGCAAATGAGGAAAACAGCAAAAAAGAAGAAAATCTATATGAACCTTTTAAAAATATAATTCCTGAAAAACAGGAAGTTTCATATCATGAAATAAATGATCCTAAAAATTTTATATCAAGAAGCACCGTCTGTCACAAGTATTCATACACAAATTCTAGTGCAGAAAAACGCAAGCATATTCAAAAAACATTTGGAAACAAAGGAGAATTATTAATTTTTAATCTCCTTTGTGAAAAATTCGGAAAAGAAAATGTCTTTCCCCATTCAGAAGCCTTTGTTGAAATGGAACTTTTAAAACCTGGACAAGCTTCCTCTGGTGATTACGATATCTCTTACCGAGAAAAGGATCAAATTGAATACTTTGTTGAAGTAAAATCATCTAAAGATGGGAAGTCGTTTTTTATGACCCCACATGAGCTAGAATTTGCAAAAGATAACGCAGAAAGATATAAACTATATCTTGTTATTAACATTGATTCAGAAAAACCAAATTATTGCATTTTGCCTAACAATTTTTGGGAGAATTCAAGATACAGAAAGACTGAGGTTATAGAAAAAATCCAATTTGATTTTTAACAGAATAAAGTTTACACCGATGAAACACATAATCTCAATTCTAATTTATTCACAGGGATAAAATGCGGATGATAAAAAACTGATTGTCTATTGCGGACTTGACTGCGAAAAATGCGATGCGCGAAAAGCCACGCTCACGCACGACATGGAAAAACGATACCGAGTGCAGAAGTAGATTCTGCTTGCTACGCTCACTTTTGCGTTGGGGAAGCAACAAATTTTTGTTCGTTGCAAAACCGCGTTCGCAAAATTATAATAATTACATGGCAACCAAAAATTCAGCGGACGGCATTCTGATACGCATCGCGGAATTCGGCGATCTGCATTTTTTGAAAGCGCATGACAAACATATTTCGGAAAGCGAATTGAAAAACGCAATCGGGCGGGGGCATATTCTCATGGCGGAAAAAAGCGGCGAAACTGTCGGCTGGCTGCGCTACAATTATTTTTGGGACAACACGCCGTTCATGAACATGCTTTTTGTATTGAGCGAACATCGCGGCAAAAAATGCGGGACAAGCCTTGTCGCGCATTGGGAAGGGCAAATGAAAAAATCCGGCTTTAATGCCGTCATGACTTCGACGCAGGCGAACGAATGCGCGCAACATTTTTATCAAAAACTCGGCTACAAAGTCATCGACGGGTTCCTCTTGGAAAACGAGCCATACGAATTGATATTGGCAAAAGAAATATAAAATTCAATTTATCGTGGAACGAACAAATTTTTGTTTGTTCCTCACTTTTGCGTTGGGGAGTGAAAAAATTTTTGTTCGTTGCCCGCTTTCGCGTTGGGGAGCGAAAATACATTTGTTCGTTGCTCACTTTTGCATTGGGGAAGCACCGCCCGTTTGATTTTCGTC
This sequence comes from Treponema sp., assembly GCA_014803985.1. Classification (GTDB taxonomy): domain Bacteria; phylum Spirochaetota; class Spirochaetia; order Treponematales; family Treponemataceae; genus Treponema_D. Next base: position 38,904 of record JAAVAO010000045.1, on the reverse strand, counting down.
AAAATTGCATTCCGCCATCATACAGTCATCACCACTATCTCCAAAAATCATCGTCAATGCGCTCATAATGNCGTTCTTTGAGAGCATCAGGCAGTGCGCGTACCGACGGNAATTCNTCNCCGATTTCGNCGCGCAGAACATCCAAAAGTTTTTCGCCCATTTTATCGGCGTACTTTCCNCGCAGGGCTTTCTCGTACCATTCAATCAGATTGCTTTCGGTCACGATGCTCTGAATGNGGCAACGCCAGCCAATCTGTGTCAGCAGCGAAAGAATAATGTCCTTTTCAGCATCCTTGCATACAATGACGATTTTATCGCTCGAAATGCTCGAAACAATGTTTTCCGCAAGTTCTACGCTCAANCTCAGATGNTTGATTTGAATTGCCGGTCCCCAGTTGGAGTACATATCCAAACCTCNGTCGGCAGCGTTNGTCACTCCCANACGATATACTTTGGCATCTTGTATGAACGTCGGATTCCTGCAATCCACACGCATCACTTTGTCCGCAAAATCCTCGAATTCTNTCANAATGTCNATTTTGTCTTCGGCTACGGAAAGTGTCACTTGAAAATTNAGNGTNTCGACTATCGTGGAAAACAGCGCGTAGACAATGATTTCGTAGACTTTATCCAAACTTCGTNTCAAGCCAGGCTCAGANCAAAAGGCNTCNATAAATNTNTTTACGTCAAAAGTTTTCGTGTCAGCATTCAAACAATAATCCAACGNATGAGACAATTGGGAATGTTTTTCTGTGAATGAGGAATAAATGTAAGCCTCGACNGCGCCGTTGGTTCTTGCATTTTCCTTTCCCAGCTCGTTCAGAATCCTTGGNGGAATCGCATTTTCATCAAAGAGATTGTCTTGAAATTTNGCGCTGCTCGTGCAAATCCTGCCCAAAAGGGGCATGGACANATCATCCCGCCACTTTTTGCTTTTTGTCCGATATTGCTCAAGGTCGAGCAAGTCCAAAGATTTGTCCGTTCTTGCCCTGTACAGGATTTCAGCAATCTGAATCGGCTTGTATAAATGTACGNGGGATTTCTCTATCACCTTGTCAAGGGCATTTTTCGCTTCCTTTCTTGAATCCATAGCCTTTCCTTATGCAAACAGCAACATCTGACCGTCGGAATTTTGAAACGGCTCNTCGCCGCACTCCTCAAAGCGTTGCAAAGATTTTATCATTTCTTTCGCAATTGCAGATATAACGGGAACAGAAACCGAATTGCCGCATTGCTTTTTCACCTTTCCATAAGGCAGGACGATTTTNTAACTGTCGGGAAACCCNTGAAGCCTGAGCATTTCCCGCTCGGTCGGTCTGCGCTCATCATTTATCAGAATATAATTCGCGCTCGCGNCAGCACGCAAACAAGACGAATAAGGATGCGGCGTGACAGAGCCTGCCATATTTTCATGGGAAATATACGGTTTGGGATAATTTTTATCCTTGATTCTTTCAAGGCGCGACTGGCGGATTCTNGGATTGACAAAATACTTTTTGTCAACGTTAGTTTCCAAAATATCAGCGAGCGTTTTTCTTTCGTAAAAGGACACCGGTTCTGGAAATCTGAAGCGCACATTGTTCAAGAAGCCCACTATAAAAATCCGCTCCCGTTTCTGAGGAATGCCATAGTCGAGCGAGTTCAACACGGACTCATACACCGTATATCCAAGACTTTGCAGATGCGATTTTATGACTCTATATGTGTTTCCGCCGTCATGCGACTGAAGATTCTTAACATTTTCAAGCATAAAAGCTGGCGGACGCTTTTCTCTTAAGATTCGTTCGATTTCAAAAAACAGCGTTCCGCACGTTTCATTCGCAAACCCCTCTTTTTTGCCGATTATTGAAAACGCTTGGCAAGGAAACCCACCCAAAAGAATGTCAAAATCAGGGATGTTNGCNGCATNAATTTTTGTGATGTCNCCTTNNGGATGNTCATGAAAATTGGCTTCATAGGTTTTGCAGGCATCTTCGTCAAATTCAGATGAGAACACGCAGTGNCCGCCAGCAGANTCAAAGCCAAGCCTGATGCCGCCNATTCCTGCGAATAAGTCTATAAATCTGAAAGAATCCCAGTTCATACGTATGCCTCCATGCGAATATAACCATGGCGGCGATTATTGTAACATATTCCGGCAAAAAAAGCGAGGGGCGGGTCAATTTTCGTTTGGACGAGCGACAGCATTTTGCCGTTTGGGGAAAATGCGTTTGGGCAACGAACAAACATCTGTTCGTTGCCCGTTTTCGCATTGGGGAATGAAAAAACATTTGTTTTTTGCTTGTTTTCGTGTTGAGCGTGTGACGCGCCTACCACTGNTTCTTTTCGCTAGACGCGTCGCGCTTTCCCTTGCGCTCCTCCACCATCCGCACGAACCACTCAACCATTGCGGGATCTTGGTGCGAAAAGAACGAACTTGCCTTTTTGTCGANCGTGGCGATTTGCGCCATGTCATCGGCAGAAAGCTCAAATCCGAACACGTCAAGGTTTTCCGCCATGCGCTCCTTGTGGGTGGACTTGGGGATGACCACGATTCCGCGCTGAATCTGCCAGCGGAGCATGACCTGCGCCGCAGTCTTTCCGTGCTTCGCGCCGATTTCCGCGAGCGTCGCGTCGGTGAACAGTCCGTTCCTGCCTTCGCCGAACGGTGCCCAGGATTCGTGTTGCACGCCGTACTTTTTCATCCATTCCGCCGCCTCAACCTGCTGGTTGTGCGGGTGCGTCTCAACCTGATTGACCATCGGGCGAATCCGCGCGAACGAGGCAATGTCCACCAGTCGGTCAGGGGAGAAATTCGACACGCCGATTGCCTTGAGTTTGCCCTCGTCGTACAAGTCCTCAAGCGCGCGCCATGCGCCGTAGTAGTCGGCAAAGGGCTGGTGCAACAGCATGAGGTCGATATAGTCCGTCTTGAGCTTGCGAAGCGATTCCAGCACCGATTTTTTGCACTCGTCATAGCCATAATGCTCAATCCAAACTTTGGTGGTGAGGAAGATTTCCCCGCGTGGCACGCCTGATTTTTCCACTGCGCTTCCGACCTGCTCCTCGTTGAAGTAACTCTGCGCCGTGTCAAGGTGGCGGTAACCGAGCGAGAGCGCGTCAATCACGCACCGTTCGCATTCTTCCGGCGATACCTGATACACGCCGTAGCCGAGCTGTGGCATCTTGATTCCGTTTGACAATGTTACGTATTCCATAGTTTTCTCCTTACTATTTTGTTGCGCCTGAAAGCGACTCATATTCTTCTTCTGAAATCGGCTCAAACCACTGAACGCCTTGCTCAGTAGGGTCGGAATTCGCGGCAATGTGGGCAAACACCGAATCCTTGCTTCCGCCGTGCCAATGCTTGATTCCAGGCGGACAAATTGCCACATCGCCGGGATGCATGACCTGCACTTTTCCGCCTTCAATCTGATGGTAGCCGATTCCGTCCGTTGCAATCAGCACTTGTCCACCTTCGTGCAAATGCCAGTTGTTGATGACTCCCGGCTCGAACACGACGTAATGCANTCCCGGGCATTTCGCTGCGTTTTCCGCTTTCAAAAGGTCGTTTACGAACGCCACGCCCGTAAACGTTGGAAGCTGAACGCCCTTTTCCGCACGGCTGAACATTTGATTTCCGAATCGCTTTTTTCCGCGTCCTGCATATTCTTCTTCGGCAAGCCGCTCATATTCTTCGTCAGGAACAAATTCAATTGTTCCGTCGCCGTGTGCGCCGTTCCAATGCGAATCATAAATGACAATCTGCGAAAACCAGCTGTCTTTTGTCGCTCCGTGCCAGTGGCGGACTCCTTCAGGAATCTCAACAATGTCGCCTTTTCTGAGAATTTGGGCGGGCTTTCCTTCTTCCTGATAGTAACCAATTCCGTCCGTAATCAGAAGAATCATTCCGCCGTGAGTGTGCCATGCGGACCGGGCTTTCGGCTCAAACACAATCAGGTTTGTGACAGGAAATGCGCCGGCTTCGCCGTCTTTGATAAGATTTTTGCTGTAAACGCCGCCGAGAAAACGCGGAGCGTCAACTTTATCTCCCGGAACAAGCGAAAGTTGTTCAATGGATGTGATTCTNCCGTTTTCTGATGCCGTCTTTTTTGTGCTTGTACAGCTAAAGAGAAACAGCAGCATGCCGAGAAACAGCGTTAAAGAATGTGAAATTTTCATAAACTCCTCAAAAATTGTTTAATACCCGCACACCTTTGATGCGGGTATCATTTGTTTTGTGCAACTTCCGAAAACGCAAAGTTCTTCAAGATTCAGTTCTTACAGTTTTTTCTTAAAGAAATCAGAAAGTTTTCCAGTTTCCTTTTCAACATATTCCTTGACGTGATATGTTTCGATGTGCTGTGCGCCTGNAATCAAGAAAAGTTCCTTGTCCGCCGTTCCCGTTGCTTTTGCAAACGCATCGTCCGTCATATAGCGCGTGTCGGCACTATCTCCGCAGATCATCAGAAGTGGCTGCGTAATAAGATTCATTCGGTCTTCNGCATCCCACATCATAAGTTTCATCAGGCTGTTTTCCGTGTAACTGAATGTGGAATTCGGATGGGCATGAGAGCGCAAATAATACACAAAACCATCACGGTACAAGGCGAACGGCAGTTTTGCCGCTTCCTCGTCGCTCATTCCGCTCATATCGCCGATGTAGACAATTTCTCCTCCTGACGCTTCCTGCGCCCTGCTTTCTGCCGCATGAGAAAGCCGCTGGATAATAGTGTCCATTCCCGAATCCTGAAAGCCGTTGCGCCGGACTCTTCCTGAATTGAACATGCTGAGCGTTGCGACAGCCTTGATTCTTTTGTCACTCTGCGCCGCACCCAACGTATAACCGCCACCTCCGCAAATTCCAAGTGCACCAACCCGTGAAGCATCCACTCCGGGATAATTTGAAATAAAATCGACCATCCCGCTGATGTCATTGATTCTGTTTGCCGGATAGTCTGTCCCGCGGGGAACGCCGCCGCTTGCGCCTTGATACGAAGCGTCTGCCGCAATGGTGACAAATCCCGCTTCTGCAAGCTTCTGTGCCATAAGTCCTGCAACCTGCTCTTTTACGCCGCCGTTCGGATGTGCAACGACAATTGCCGGGTAGAGCCTGTCGGACTTTGCATCATAATCTGCTGGCGTGTATATATTTGCCGCAATTTCAATTCCATTCACAATATATGTTGTGGGAATCAGATGCACTTTTCCAGGCTCGTTTTTTTCGATTGCGCCCTCGTACACAAGCCCCCACGGATTCGCCATTCCTTTAGGAATTTTCGTGTTTGCGCGGTTTTCTTTTGGAAGCGATGCTGCAAAGCAACATGTCGCCCCGGCCATAACACATACAGACGCAAAAATTGTTTTTGCCAGTTTTTTCATCATCAACTCCTTGAAATAATCAAATAAGTCCGCTGGAAATCCCCATTTCCGAGAAACTTAATTTCGTCTGCGTTGACAACTTGTTGCAACGCGGACAAGTAAAATAAGTGAGTTTCGTAAAAAACTCGTTGTTCAGAATTATTGCGCGCTATTGATTTCTGCCAGCCAATCGCGCACGTCGTTTTCGGTGGTGCTCGTTTTGAAGCCTCTGCCAGAAAGCCACGTTCCTTTGCTCTGTGCGAGGTCTTTCAGCAGTTCGCCGCTCCTGCCGATGCCGGAACTCATCGCCGTGCTGAACGGAATAACGGTCTTGCCAGAAAAATCGTTTTGCGCGGCGAATGCGTTTGCAGGCCATGCCGCAATTCCCCACCATATCGGATAGCCGATGAACACGGTGTCGTAGCGGGCAAAGTCTGGAGCGGCGGATTTAAGCATGACGGGGAACTTGCCCACGTCTGCGGCGGTCGCCGTGCCGTTCGCCTTGCTGCCGAAAATGGTGTCGTGTTCTTTACAGACGCGGCTGCTCTTGTTCNTCCAGTCAAGGTCGCCNCTTGAATACGGGTCGCTCGGCTCGATTGCGAACAAATCCNCGCCCAGCAAACCCGCGATTTTTTCGGCGACTGCCTTTGTCGTGCCGGTTGCCGAATAGTACGCGACGAGTACTTTGCGCCCCTGCCAGCCGTCCGGCTGCTTCTGCGTGTCGGCACAACTCGTACCAATAATTGCGGAGAATAACACCGCAATGCCAATCAGTTTTTTCATAGTGTCCTCCTTTTATTTTTGTCCGTCTGCTTTCCTGCTGCTTCACTGCGCAAGTCCACGTGCTTTGAGCCATGCTTCCATGTGATCGGCTATTTGGGCGTTGTTCATTTCCTGAAAAAGGAAGTGGCTGTTTCCCGTAATGCCGATTGCAGGAAGATCAATCACCGTGNCATCGCCGCCNTCGGCGTTGTAATGCTCGGCAAAATNCCGTGCCGTATCGCGCACGTTCTTCCAAAAGCNAGTGGACATGATGTCGGCAGGACCNTTGTCGATGTAGTCGCCAAAGTAAATCAGCATCGGGATTTTTGCGGAGAGAAACTTGTTGTACTCTTCTGAACCGACTGCGGGAGTTCCGCCAGGCTCAACTGCGACAATTGCCGCTATGTTTTCCGCCGCCGTCTGCCAGCCAACNCGACTGCCCTGNGANTGCGTGACGTAGACCGCTTTTTTGCCCGTCATGCTCCGCACGTCCTTGAGGACTTCACTCAGCGCATTGCCGAAAAGTTTTTCATCGTAGTCNCCAGTGTTCGGANTCATCTGGCGGAANAACTGATTCTGCGCCGCCTCCCCTGCGGGNAANGCNGANCCTTCGTAGCGTTCGGGCGCGACAAGCCCGATTCTGAAATGCGTGTACCATGCCTGATCGCCGGGCATATAGTCCTTGCCGTCCGCGCCCCATGCGTCAATTCCGCCCGCGCTNGCCATCCGCGATGTCGCGCCTGCNCTCGCCCGCCGCGGCTGGTCAACNAGGAACGCGGCGTGTCCTTTGCGCAGGAAAATATCGCTCCAGCCCTCGCGTCCGTCGGGCGTGGACTGCCAACCNACGCGGCTTTGTCCGTAGCCGTGCAGGTAGACAATGGGTGCNCCTTTCTCCACGGCGGGAATTTGGAAGAACGTGCCGGCATGGTCGATGTGCGCCGTGTTCCCCGCACGCGTCTGGTCGAGCCAGCTTTTTTCGGGCGCGTATTCCCCAGCAACAGGCTGCGTTACCGTGCCACCGCTCGCAAAAACGCCCTGCCGCACGATGACAAGTGCGCCNTCCGTTCCTGCCTTTTTTGCGCANCCCGCGAATGTGAGTGCGGCGATTGTGGCAAAACATATCCTCATTCGTTTCATGGAAGTCTCCTTGTTTGGTATTTGATTGCGATGTACTTGTCAGTATTATANGAAAAAGCACCGCNGTTTGTACAATAAAANTTTCGCAACNNGCTATGCGTTCGGGATATGACAAACATCGGAAAATATGTTACCATCAAGCCAAGGAGAAAGTGAAGCAATGGAACTCTATCAAATCAGGCAGTTTTTGGCGTTCGCGCGGTGTGGAAGCGTAACGCAGGCGGCGGAGGAAACGCACACCTCGCAGCCTGCGGTCAGCCGTTCGATGAAGCGGCTTGAGGAAGAACTCGGCGTGCCGCTGTTCACGCGCACGAAAAACACCATTGCGCTCAACGAATACGGGATTCTTGCCGCAGACCTTGCCCGCAAAATCGATGCGGACGTGGAGGCCATGAGAACGGAACTTTCAGAGCGTTATCAGAACGAAAAGTCGCTTGCGATTGCCTCCTGTGCGCCCACCCCGGTACAGATTTTGAAATCGATTGCCGACCGCGTGTTTCCCCATGTCACGGTCACGATAGAAACAAAGGGCATGGCGGAAATCCTCGCCGACCTTGATCGCGGCGATGTGCAGGTGGGCATCCTCACGGAGGCAGCGGACGGCGGCACGTATGTCTGCAAGAAATTCACGTCCGAGCAGCTGCTTTTTTCCGCTCCCAAAAATCATCCGCTCGCGGGAAAAAAGAGCATCTCATTCCGCAATATTGACGGCGAGACCATGCTCCTGATGCGTGACATCGGCTTCTGGCGCGAACTGGTCGTCCGTCTCATCCCGAACACCCGCTTTGTCGTCCAAAGCGAGCGCAAGGACTTCCTGACGCTCGTCGATACGTCTATCCTGCCGTCGTTCACCTCCAACCTCGTGATCGAGCGCGAAGGCGTTCCGTCTGGGCGCGTTCCTATTCCCATCTCAGATGACGAAGCGCATGTCACTTTCTACGCCGTGTGCCGCAAAAGCGACTTCGGACGGCTGAAACCGCTGTTCGATGCGATGTAGGGAATGCGGCGGCATTTTGCTCAGCGGANGAATTCNGCTTGCGCGNNCTNTTCGCNTNTCAGNTGACAAGCGNNTGNATTCTCGCTTGTCGNAATNNTCGCCTTNGGNCAGCGGACGAATTCGNTTTGNCGAGAATGCTTGCNTTTNGGTCAGCGGNNGAATTCGNCTTGCCGAANNNCTCGCTTTTCGCGCGGCGCATGGCGTTCAGCCTGTCATTTCAGCGCGGATTCAAGGAATCGCTTCACTTCGGCGGCGGTGGCGGACGCAGGAAAATACGAGCCGCTTCGCCAGTCGGCATTCGGGGCAAGTCGCCTGAAGTCCGCGAGGGCGCGTTCAGGTCCTGCTCCGCCCGACGTGCAGATGGGGACGACTTTTTTTCCTGCGAGGCCGCCACTCTCCACGAATGTCCAGACGATTTTGGGCGCGTTGTACCACCAAATCGGAAACGCCAAAACAATCTCATCATAGCCGCTCGTGTCAATCTGCCCGGCAAGCTCCGGCCGTGCGGACGCGTCGTTGCATTCGCGCGCGCTGCGGCTCTTCGGGTCGTAGCCGTCAAGGTCGGCCGTCGAGTACGGCACTTTCGGCACGATTTCCGCGATGTCCGCTCCAAGTGCCTGAGCCGCCGTCTGCGCAAGCCGCCGCGTGTTTCCCGTCGCGCTGAAATACACGACGAGCGTTTTTGCGTTCGCGCCCGCCACCATCGCTCCTGCAACAATCAGTGAAAGCAGTGCTTTTTTCATCATCATTCCTCCTAAAAAATGATTTTGATGTATTTACCGTGCGGCATGTTTTGTGCCGCGGGCTTCCGGAACAGAAGATTCGTCCCAACGATGGATGCCGCTATTCCGCAGAATCCGGCTTGTTACGTTGAAGAACTGGTGNGTGGGGCGGCCGCCAATCGGATCGTCCCATGCGACATCGACGCAGTACCATTCGCCGTCCAGACNCACCTGATTCCACGAGTGGCGCATTCCGTTTCCGCCCGGCACTCCGAAAACGGTGAGGCATTCGATGCCCAGCATATCCATGAACAGCTGGAATGTGGACGAGTAGCCGTGGCACATGGCGCGTTTTTCAACGAAAAATCCGAACGGCGTGTCGCTGTCCTTGCGGATTTCTGCGTTNCGTCCGAACACGCTTGAGTCGAACGTCGCCCAGTCGGTCATCCAGTCGTGAACTGCGCGTTCTTTTTCGGCATCGCTCATGNCATCGCGAACAATGCGCGAAATCGCATCGACCGCGCCGTCAAGAATCCGTCGGTTTTTGCTGTCGAGCGATGAGCGGTCTCCGGATTTCCATGCCGCAAGCACGGCTTTCTCATCGTAGCCCGAAACCGTTTGTTGCGCGTGCGCCGAATTTCCTCCCGGTTCGGGCAGAAAGCAGTTCCTGAACAGCGTGCGTGCGTCTTGCGCGGACGGGCAGATGAGCAACGCGACATAACGACCGCACCCATCGACGATTCCGTCGCGCACGAGAGCCGCCTGCGCGGGTGCGTATCCATCAAAGACCTGTGCGCGGGAATCTTTATAGGAAGAAAGCGCATGCGTCGATTTTTTTGCCGCCGCCTCATCNGAAAACGCGAGNACAGCGACTTCAAACGCTTCCGCTCCATCCGCGTAGCAGATTGCGCCGTCCAAAACTTCCGCCGAATCGAGCTGGTAGTAGTCTACAACAAACCGGGCAAAGTCTCCGTCTTCTGGTGTCAGCACGGAAATTGGGAGAGAGCCACCATGCTCCGAGACGATTCGCTCCGCCATAACGCGAGGGGAGACAGACGGTTCTCCGGGCTTGCGGGCAAGGCATGATGCCGCAACAAGGACGAGCATCATTATGCCGATTTTAAGTATCCGTATCATAATTCCTCCATGGTTTTATATGTAAGCCGCAATAAAATTGCAGTTCAATGCAAAAGCCGTTCAATGCTCTCATCTGCGGCGAAACCTGCCGCATTGTACAGAACGATTACATCTGTCCATTCGCCGCCGTCAATTAGGCTGCGCACGGATTGCCGCGCATAGCGCATGTCAAGTATGCCGATTTCTGAAAAATNGTTCGTAAGAAACGGAACAAAGCAATTGGCATACGAATCTTTTATGACAAGCATTCGTCTTTCATGTTCCGAGTCCGTCCGAATCTGCGCGAACGAATAGTTTCCGCCGAGAAAGTATGCATAGTTGTCTTTTTCTTTTTCCGAACATTTTTNNGNNTCAAACAATTCGCGCCAGCCGTCCATGCCGTCAACATGCATTCGAGCCGTTTCCGCCGACANNGGAACAATGGCTTCTATATAATCGGGCNTTGGAGAAATGCCGACTTTCGATGAAACAGTTCCTTCAAATCCATCCGCCGCGACAGAGACGGTACAGTCCGAAAACTCTNTGGCGGAAAGCCCTGTCTGCCGTGCAAAAGCGCGGTACGCATAGAANGCCGCCCGCATCGTCCAATGATGGTCAGTGCGGAAATACAGGTATTCTTCGTCACGCGCTCTCAATTCAGGCAAAACATCGCAGAATGTGCCTGGGGGAAGCCGAGACGCAATGGCATCGCGGTAGGAATTTCCTTTTGCCGCTGGTGCGGAACAGGGGAGTTTTTCTGAAAGCACGTCAACGGCATTCGGCGCAATCATCACGGTGAACCGTCCCTGCTCAAAGCGCGGCGCATATTCGGCGACAAATTTGACAAGCGTTTCCACATTCTGCGCGGCAAGATCAGTGTCAAATGTTCCCGCATGCGATTCAATCAAATAATCGTCCTTGGCAAAATACACGCCCTTGCTTTCCTCCTGAAGCAACAGCAATCGCTCCGTCCAGGTCTTGAAGGCAATCCAGCCGTCACGGAAAAAGAACTGGTCGCTCACAAACGATTCATAATCATTCATAAATTTTCCGTCCATCACCGATTGAAGCGAAATGCGAGGACGCTGCGAAAGCATTCTGTTTTCCGTCGGGGAAAATTCCCTGTCCGGCATGATCACCGACATCACCGATGCCGCCGCAAGAATCAAGACGAACAGCGCGATCGTTGCCGTGCAGTCGTTCAGTTTTGTTTTCTTACTCATCTACACTCCTTAAAATCGAAAATACAGGAACGGGTTGAACGACGAATCCACAAGATACGCCACTGAAAGCAAAAGCACCGCAACAAAAAATCCGTTTTGCATGATAAAACGGAGCGCAGGATTTTTGCACCGATCACACAGTCTGTTGCCGATATGCATGGGAATGTGCGTGCTTCCGAACAGGCACAGCAAAAACAAAACGGCATTGTTACGCAGGAAAAAGACTGCCTGCGCATCAAGCGGCACACCGTCCGCGCCGAACAAGGTCTTCACCAATGTCGTGCATTCGGAAGCAGAACCACATGCGAAAAACGCCCAACCGAGCATTATGCAGAACATGCAATATGCATGCCGAAGCAAAGCCGGAATTTTTTCGAGTGCGCGATGCAAAACGAATTTCTCAAGCAGCAGAAGCGCGCCGTAGTACAAGCCCCAAAATACGAAATTCCAACGTGCGCCATGCCAAATGCCCGTGAGCATCCACACTACAAGAATGTTCCGCACCGTTTTTGTCGTGCTGCCACGATTTCCGCCGAGCGGAATGTAGACATATTCGCGAAACCATGTACCCAGCGAAATGTGCCAACGCCGCCAGAATTCCGTGACGCTTTTTGAACAGTAGGGAAAATCAAAATTTTTTGGAAAGGAAAAACCAAACATTCTTCCAAGTCCCATTGCCATGTCTGAATAGCCTGAAAAGTCAAAGTAAATCTGAAATGTGTACGCCGCAAGCGCAATCCATGCCGTTGCCGCCGATTTTTCCGCCAGTGCCTGCGCCGACTCCCACAGCAAGCCAATATTGTTCGCAAGCAGCACTTTCTTTCCAAGACCAATGACAAAGCACCTGATTCCTTCTGCCACATCGGTCACCGTTTCCGTCCGCATGGAAAGCTGGCGTTCTACTTTTGAATACCGCACTATCGGACCTGCGACAAGCTGCGGAAAAAGAGCGATGTATGTGCAGAAGTCGAAAGGATTTTTCTGGACGCAAGCCTCGCCGCGATAGACATCGACGAGATATGACACCGCCTGAAACGAATAGAACGAAATGCCTGCGGGAAGCGGAATAGGTATGGACGGAGACGGAAGTCCAAAAAGTGCGCAGAATGATTCTGCGACGAACGCAAAATACTTGAAGAATACAAGCGGAAGCAACGTAACAACGACAGACACCGCAAGACCAGTCCGAGCCGCCTTTTCACGTCCGCCCTGCAAAGAGAATGCAATGCATTTTCCGCCTGCAAATGCCGCCGCCGCACAAAAAAGCATGATCGGCACATACTGCGGGCCGCCCCATGCATAAAAGACGAGACTTGCCGCAAGCAGCACCGCATTACGAAATCGCTTCGGCGCAAGCCAATATGCCGCCAGCACAGTTGGCAGAAAACAGAACAAGAAAATGAGACTGCTGAAAACCATACGCAAATGATAAACTTGAGAGTAAACTCTCAGTCAAGTCCTTTTTTATTTTTTTTTCAAAGCACTAAAAAATTCGGTATTCACAGCATGGACTGCAAACCATGCTGCCAAATTCCGCGCCGCGCTTCGTTTTATCGAGAAATTGTGCGGACGGCGAGCGCATGCAAGTTCGTGAAATCCTTGGGACATTCGCCAGCATAGCCGTTCACGAAGTGGACAAACCATGCGTGTTCCGCGCGGGATGGTGATTGCGACGATGACCAATACCAATTTGTGCCGAGACCGTCCATGGCGAGCGCGGCATCGAGGCGGTGCAAATTACGGAGCGCATCGTTGATGGCGTGACGGTTTTTATATATCAGACAAAGCTCCGAGACGCTCGGAAGATGCCAGCCCGTCAAATATTCGCCAGAAAGCGAGAATTGCGCACCATAATTTTGTGCAAACGAAAACGCGGGATAGGTATGCGCCGCGTTTTGAACGGACGTTCCAGATGTGTCGCGGGCGCAGATTTCCTGCCACGTTTTGCTTCCGTCCGTCGCCCCGCTGAATTCTGCGTGTTCCGCAGAGCCGCCGCCCGAACTGTTCCGTTTGCCTTTCAGGTCGCAGGCAACCGCGCTGAATTTCGTGCCATGCCCCGTACTACCCTCAATCGCCCATGCGATAGAATCCGAACTACGCCTCGTTCCGACAATGAGCGCAGATCCGTCCGCATTCACGCCAGCGACAACACCAATCGGAAATTGTTCCTTATTTTTCAGCGAACGCCACGACACGACAGAGCCGTCTGAAAGCACCACATCGCCCGCCACAAATTTTTGCGCCGACAGAAAACCCACACAGCACAACGCGGCTACTACACACGCAACTTTTTTCATCATCTTCATCATCATTCCTCCTAAAAAATGATTTCGGCAGGGATTTTCCCCGCTTGATAAAAGCGTAAACCTTGGAGTATACTCTCAGTCAAGAGGAATTTTTCAAATGAATGTAAAAAAAGACAGGGCGGCAACATATACCGTGTGCGAAATTGCGGAGCGAATGGGGCTTTCCGCGCACACAATCCGCTTTTACGGAAAGGAAGGGCTGCTCGACTTTGTGGCTCGCGACAAAAACGGAAACCGGGCGTTCAAGGAAAGCGACTTTGAGCGGCTGTTCATCATCGCATCGCTCAAGCGGTCGGGCATGACAATCCGCCAAATATGCGCATTCCAGCAGCTCTGTGACGAGGGCGACAAGTCGATTCCGGCACGGCTTGCAATGATCAGGGAGCAGCGCGAGAAAGTCGAAGAGCAGATTACGGAATTGCAGGACGCGCTCGACGTGCTTGTCTACAAGTGCTGGCTGTACGAGACTGCGCAGGAGGCGGGCACGACGAAAATCCACGACACCCTGCCGCCGTCCGCCATGCCGCCGNGAATCCGCAAAGTCAAGGAGCGGATCAAAGCCCTCACGCACGACATGGAAAAGCGATACCGGGCGAAGAAGTGAATAGTAATTTCGCCGCCTACAGCACGCGGATATACGGACAAATGTCGCGGTAGCCGCCGTCTGGCGCACGGAAGCCGCCGGGAATCGTGCCCAGCTGAACGAAGCCGAGCCGTTCGTACAGGCGGCGCGCGGCGATGTTGTCGGCAACGACCGCATTGAACTGCATNACGCGGAAGCCGCATTCCTTTGCCTGCGCAAGGCAGTGGCGCACAAGTCGCTCGCCAACTCCGCGCCCGCGCGCTTCCGGGGAGACGGCAAAGCTTGCGTTGCAGATATGGGCGCACCGTCCCACGTTGTTCGGGTGCAGGATGTACAACCCCAGCACATCATGCGAGCCGCGCGACTCGGCCACCGCGCAGAATGTCTGCGAGCCGAAGAACGCCGCGCCGGATTCCGCTGTCAGCGTCTCTTCCTGCGGGAATGCATCTCCCGCCGCCACAATCCCGTTCCAAACTTCGATCATACGCGCCAAGTGACGCGGCTCATACACCTTGATTTCAATGCCATCATCGTTTTGCGTCATTTTTCGTTTCCCCCAATTACATACAAGTTCTTCAATTTCAGGTCTATCGGAAAACTTTGCCAAATCCCTTACCGAATAGCCGTCTCTTGATTTTTTGTCGGGATCGGCTCCCGCTTCTAATAACAGTTTTATTACTTCATGGCTTCGTTCGGGCGCATAGTTTTTGCAACGAACAACAGCTAATTGCAAACTTGACGCTCCCAATAACGTTTCCGCATTTGCATTTGCGCCATTTTCCAAAAGAGCCTTAACAATAATCGGATTTTCAAACTGCGCCGCAAAATGAAGATACGTGAAGCCCATGCCGTCAGCTTGTTCAAGGTCTATATCGGAACGTATTAGTTCAAGCGCCTTACTTTCCGATTCTTTTGTTCCGTCCGATATATACTGTACCAATACCGTCCTTTTGTGAGAGTCAACCTCTAATTTCCTTTTCATCTTCAAATGATCCTTATTCATCATCATTTTGATAAAGAATAATCTCTTCCTCTTTTTGTCCCAAAGATAGGTTGCACAATGTACTGATAAATTGAAATAAGGGATTGTCTTCACGAATTTCGCAGTAATCCCCAAAAGAATATTCGATATCTATATGGCGATCGATTATAGGAGTATCGCCGCATTCAAACACATCTACTCGATATACAATTTCAGATACATCTTCGCTTAGATTATCATCCGATATCCCTTTTTCCAAAGATAATTTCGATATTATTTGTTTAACATCGTTTATAGTAATCATAATATTTATTCTCCCAAAAATTGAAATTTAACTTATAATCTCGGCTTTTTGTTATTCAAAACTATATTCAAGAAAGCCTTTTTGCAATATGTGATTTTCAGCTTTTTTGAGCAAGTGCTTTTTTCTTTTTCTTGCTGACAATTCTAAAGCGCAATCCATTGAATATACCGTAATTCGATATTTGTGTGTTTTACCATGCGGCGGCTTCGGGCCTGCGTATCGGTGCATACCGTATGCCACACCTTGTACTGCACCCATTCTCGAAACGCTCTTACCTTTCGGAATACCCTTTTCTATCTTGCTTGTGGCGGGTATGTTCCAAATAACCCAATGTGTAAAATCCTTAATCGGGTGGCTTATATCTTCCACAGTAATGGCAAGCGTTTTTGCGTTCTCGGATAAATTCTCTATTACAATTTCGGGCGATATATCTTTACCCCTACCCGTATAATCAATAGGAAAAATATCTCCGTTCGTGAAATCGGGCAAATTAAATTTTAACTGTTCCATAAGTAACCCTTGTATNAACTGAAATTTAACATTGAACGTTAATATCAAATAATCATTTCAATCAATATAATTTATTTGATTAAGTATTCTAAAAATTCAATGAAGCTATTATAAGCCTTTTTGAATTTCCATTTCCCTTCACCATGTATTGCAAAATATATTTTTGAATCTTCATCTTCAAGATCAATGCAGTATGGATCGGCGCATCTATCAGCAATAACCAAATAATTTTCAGGAAATCCCTCAAACGGACATCCATTTTTGTCTATTGAATACCCTGTTTGATTTTCTAAAATATTATCTGCCCCATAAAGCAATATATCATACATTCCCTTTTGAATAATGACATTACAAGGCGAGTATCTTTTTATAAATTCTAAATAAATACCTTTTAAGTTGTACTTTTGACATATTTTACTGATTTTGTTTTCGTCAGCAACAATTAAAAAATTATCATAGTTAGAATAATCCTGATGATTTTGATCTTTTTGCAATTTTTGATTTAGTTTAGAAACCACCATTTCAAATTTAGTTGTCGGTTCAAACAACGATTTGTCTTGATTAGGCGGTAAATATTCGCATTCTTCTCTACACCCATCTTTTATCCACTGGTCCATATCATCGAGTCTTAAATCGGTTTCTTTCCAATGCCCGGGATCTTTTGGCAAATTTTTATCAAATGGCTGCTTGGAAATTATAGCGAGTTGTTTTATTGCGTTAGCTCTTACAGCAAGTTTATCATTACTATGTATAACTGCAATAAGAAAGTCATACGCCTTCTTTCCAATCACATTGGGTAATAGTTCTACAATCCAATACTTTTCACTTTCGTGNCCATCATAATATCGATTCTTTAATATTATTTCAAGTCTTTCGTTTTGATAATAGTCAACGCTCTCTGATTGAAATATATCCGACATTTGCGCCATTACAAATCCGTTATGAAATTTAATTTTGTTATTTTCTAAAATCGCAAGCAATTCGTCTATATAAAAATTATAATCTGCTTTTTTTAAAAGTTTTTTACAATATTTTAACAGCAAATCAATAAATTCACTTGGTGATTCTGTTGAGATTATTTTTTCTTTTATATTATTTCCCGTAATTATGTTCCTCTAAATTGAAATTTAATGTATAAATAATTAAAATTCTAAATTATAGAGCCGTTGCTCCACAAATCTTTAAACGGATACGACTTATTTTCAAAACCAGTCATATCAGTTCCGTCAAAAGCGAAACCCGACCATTTTTTTGCCAATTCGGTAAATCCATACATTTGCAAAATCTTAAAATTTTCGTAAAACTTATAATCATCCTCTTGTATTACACGCATTTCGACAATACCGCGTTCACTAAGCTTTGCAATGAATCTGTTTTTAAATACTCCGTCATCACGGCGATTGAAACCTAAAATATACGGAATTCCATCGCTTCCGTATTCTATAAATTTCGCTTCGGTTTTGCTATCTAAGTCATGTCTTGCAACACAAGTAAACCCCTGTGTTTCATAAATGGATATACATTTATCATCAGCGTGTCCTTTTACCGATAAGTCTTGCTGTTCCTCTATGTTAATAAAATATTTACCGTCTGGTGAAAAACACATACCGTCTTCCTGTACGGCAAAACTTTTAGCAAATGTTACTTTATACAAAAGCTGTTTTGTATCCGCAGAATAGACTGAAAAAAAGCTTTGTGCGCTTTTCACTATAAAAATGTTTTCAACAGGAGAAAACACTGCGAATTTCGGCTCAATATCTTTAAACGTTGTCAGCTCAATTCCGTTATTATCATAAAGAAAAACTTTATTCTTCAAACAACCTATCCAATATTTACCATTTGTTATGTATGTCCAAAAATTTTTCATTTTAANGCTCCTATTATTCTGCTCAAATATTAAATTTTATCGCCCTTTGCGAGCAATTATATTTTATCATTTTTTACGATGTTTTCAATCAATGAGGATATGGGGGGGGTAAGAGTAGGTGACGGCACTCCGCCGTTCGGGGAAAATGCGCTAGCAGAGGAATTCAGTCTGTTGAACGACCTGCTTTTTGCTCGGAGGACGAATTCGGCTTGCCGAATGGCTCGCTGTTGCGTTGNGGCTTCAAAGCATTGTTTTGCGATTTGCCGATTNCACAGAAAAGACAATCCTTGCCGCAGGAAATCGCGCTTTTGAGCATATTTTGCAAGACATCGAATCGTTCTCATGCCATACTGTCAATATGAAAAAAGAGACGCGCACCGTTTTTTATGACGAGGACTTGCAAATTGAAGCGTATCGTTTTGAAGGCATCACGCAGCCGTTNCCCGTTCATTTTCACGACTACTACGTTATCGGTTTTATCGAAAGTGGCGGCAGGCATTTGACGTGCGAGAACGCGGAGCATTCCGTCGGGGAGGGCGACATCCTGCTGTTCAATCCTCACGACAAGCACGCCTGCACACAGACCGACGGCGGAACGCTTGACTACCGCGCGTTCAACATCAAAGCCGATGTAATGGACACGCTCGCAAAGGAAATCACGGGGCGCACGTTCGCGCTGAAATTCAGCAAAAACATCATTCACGATGCAGAATTGTTTTCGGCGTTGCGCGCGCTTCACGAAATGCTGATGCGCGAAAGCAAGGAATTTGAAAAGGACGAACTGCTTTTGTTTGCCGTCGAGCAGCTCATTCAGGAATACGGCGAACCGTTCGACAATGCCGTCTCGGAACACAACGCCGAAATCGAAAAAGCATGCATGTATATGCAACAGCATTTTTCGGAGCGTATTTCCCTCGGAACATTGTGCGAAGTGGCGGCATTGAGCCGGGCGACGCTCGTCCGCGCATTTGCAAAGACGAAAGGAATCAGCCCGTACCGTTATCTGGAAAACATCCGTCTCGGCGAGGCGAAAAAACTTTTGGAGCAGGGAGCGTCTCCTGCCGAAGCCGCGTTTTCGACGGGATTTTCCGATCAGGCGCATTTCACGAATTTTTTCAAGGGCTACATCGGACTCACACCGAAACAATATCGGGACATTTTCAAATCAAAATCAACCCAGCGCGATTCAAGGAGCAAATCATAATGGAAAACGAAAATTTAAAATGCGTGATGATTTTGGACGAAACGCTTCCGCGCGGACTCATCGCNAANGCCGCCGCCATTTTGGGCATAACGCTCGGGAAAAAATTGCCTGCGATTGTCGGGCAAAGCGTAGCGGACAAGGACGGCAACGAGCACGAGGGAATCATCACGTTTCCTGTGAGCGTTCTTGCGGGCAGAAAAGAATCGATAAAATCGCTGCGGCAAAAACTGTTCGGCGCGGATTTCAGCGATATTGTCACGGTCGATTTTTCCGATGTGGCGCAAGGCTGCAAAACATATTCGGAATATATCGACAAAATGGCGGACACCCCCGAATCCGAACTTGCCTATTTTGGCATCGCGCTCTGCGGCGACAAAAAGAAAGTCAACCGGNTGACCGGNAATCTTCCGTTGCTGAAATGACGCGCTGCGAAAATCAGGATTTAAAATAATCGCACGAATTGCGAGGAAAAAATTATGACCATCGAATTGATAAAGGAAAACGAAATAGAAGAAACGTGCGAGATGATTTTGCGGGCGCGAAGGCATTCCGTTTTGCCTGAGTACTACCCGCCGCAGTCGGAGCATCTCACCATCACGCAAGACGAACTGGAGCGCGACATGGAAGAAAAAATGAAAGGCGACCATTTTTATGTCGCAAAAGAAAACGGCGCGATAATCGGCTGCGGCGGGATTGGCGCAAACAAAGGCAACTTCACCGAAAGCCGCATACACACGATTTTTGTCGATCCTGCATTCGAGCGGCAAGGCATCGGCAGGCGCATTATCGAATTTTTGGAAGCCGATGAATATGCGAAACGTGCGGAAAAAATCGTAATTCATTCCGCCATTTCTGCAATTCCGTTTTACCGCAAACTCGGCTACGAACACAAAAATGGCGAGCTGCATTTTGCGGACGGAACGTTTTTTCTTGAAAAGCGGATGGGATAGTAAGCAGTGGTATCAAACTCTCCACACGAATGAATTGGTTTGGTCGTTTTTGCGTTAGGGATTGGAGCACCTGCGCAGCAGTCCCGGAGACAGCACGGAGTGCGGTCGCAGGGATGAGCCGCGTGTGCGGCGAAGTGCGGAAAGCCCGGCGGCGCAATGCGCCGCAACGCCCGAAAAATGCTACTTGAGTTTTGCGTACACGTCGTCGGTGACTGGCTCGAGCCATTCGTTGTGCGTGCCTTCGCCCGGGACTTCCACGGCAAGGTGCTGAAACCAACTGTCCGCCGCGGCTCCGTGCCAGTGCTTTACGCCCGCCGGAATGTTCACACAGTCGCCGGGATTCAGCGCGACCGCTTCCTTGCCCCATTCCTGATACCAGCCGCGCCCCGCCGTGCAGACGAGGATTTGCCCGCCGCCTTTTTCCGCGTGGTGNACGTGCCAGTTGTTGCGGCAGCCCGGCTCGAACGTCACGGCGAAAATGCCGACCTGNTCCGTGGAGANCGGNCCGAGNTAGCTCTGCCCGATNAAATACTGCGCGAACGCATCGTTNGGCTTNCCNGGATTGTACGGCGTTTGCTTGGTGAATTCTTCAAATGTCATCTTTTTTTCTCCTTGTTTATTTTTCGGCTTTGCGGAGAGGGCGGATGTGAGCGCNACCACCGCAAGTGCGACAAAAATAATTTTTTTCATGTTTATCATTCCTCCATTTAGTTTCCGGGCTTCAACTCCCCGTAGAAATATGCGGCAGTCGCGCCACCGTCTATCAGGAAATCTGCGCCCGTAATGAACGCGCCTTTGTCGCTCAGCAGAAGTTCCGCCACGTTCGCCACCTCATCGGCAGTGCCCGGACGGTGCGCGGGACATTTGGCGAACATATTCTTGTAGAAATCTCCGCGAATGCCGTTGAATTCGTCGATCGCAAGCGGCGTTACGATGATGCCAGGCGAAATGGAATTGATTCTCGCGCCGCGCGTTCCCCATCGGACGGCCTCGAACATGACACGCTTTTCGTTGCAGCGTTTTGCCATTTGGTATGCGTGAAGCGTGTCGCGGATATTTTCGGGGCGCAAGATTTCAAGCTGCAACAATTCTTCCGTAGGCGTGGTGGCAAGAAGCTCGTCCTCTTCGGACGTGAGTTGTTTCATCCGATGCCCCGACTGGCTCGAAATTGTCACGCCGACTCCGCCCGTTTTGATGACCTTGTCCACTTCTTCCAAAAGCACCGCCGTACCGTACAAATCCACTTTGAGAATCGCCTCCACCGGCGCTTGGCTCGGCGACACTCCCGCCGCGTTGACAAGATACGCAATCTCGCCGTATTTTTGGCATTCGGTTATAATGCCCCGTATCGATTCGCGAGAAGAAATGTCCGCCGCAAAAGGCGTGCAGTCAAAGCCCGCGTCCGTCATGATTTTGCAGACTGCCTCTGCGTTTTCGATTTTCTTGTCACCCACGACAATCTTTTTTCCGTAGCCTATTCTGCGGGCAATCGCCATTCCAATCTGCCCCGCGCCCGTAAGCAGCACAACGTCTTTCATTTTTATCTCGCTTATCAGATTTATTTTAGCAAGGCAAAACGAGCTATGTCAAATACTTTATTTGTATTCGCAAATATGCATTTTGGGCATAAGTGCGAGAATGGAAGTTTTGCAGATTTTGAGTGAAATGCATTTTATCGTGAGAAAAACAGCATCTTTTTCTGTTTTTTGCAAAGTCGTGCTTTTTGGGGCAACATTCAGCGGCGTTTTGTTTGTTCCGACATAATTTACACTAAACCCTGCGTTTGGACGGCAAAACCTTTGCGGTCGGACATGGCAATCCTGCTGCAAATGCAATTCGTTTGTAGAATAGTGCGTTGAGTCGGTGAGTGCGAACGGACATGCAGTTTGGTTGACTTTCCGTGTAGGTCGGGATAAAATCTGTTTTGGTCGAGAAATGCTTGTGTTATCATTGCGACAACACGGTATTTAAGGAGGAACACATGAAAAAGTGTTTTACAATGGTAGTTGTGGCAGTGTTGACAGTCATTCCATCGTTTGCGGCGGTGGAGTTAGGCACGGACTTGCACGTTTCGCCAATCAGCGGCAGACGGATCGACTTTGGCGGGGAGATTGGAAAAGATAGGGTGCATGAAATCTTTCCTGTCGGGAATTCAATTTCTGCAACATTCTTTTTCAGCGAGATGAAGTTGTTTAATGTCGGCTTGAACCTGGGGCTTGGCTGGGACTGCATGCGCTTCGTGCAACATGACGGGCAGCACCGACTTGACGGCGGGTGGAATGCAACATTTCAGGTGGGACCTGCGTTTGAGTTCTCGTTCGGACGACATTCGCTGTTTGTGTCGCCAGGCGCATTCTTCAACGTTATGAACGCATGGGATGAACGCGGGCAGTCGGCTGTGTATGACTCGGCGCTTTCATTTGAGTACGGCGCACACATCAATGTGGCGTACCGCTTTTGGGTTGTGCAGCGAGAAAACTTCGGTCTTGGACTGAATTTCGGCGTGGACTATTCTCTGGGACGCGGGCGGTTCTGCTACGGAACGATTGACGAATCAGGAGATTCGGACGATGCGTGGAAAGATGTCTGGGAATTCGGCGACTGGTGCGATGTTACGAGCGTTTACCGGCTCAAGGCGTACACCGGCGTAACATTCCGCCTCGGAAAGTGACGGGAATAATACAGTGTGTGAGGGTGACTGAAATGCCATCCTCTTTTTACATTTGTATGTCGTAGAATGCAAAGGAAAGGCGGCTACAGCACATCATCCAACTCGGCAAAAGCATCTGCCTGATTTGAAAATCCGTATTCAATCCAAATGTAGGCTTCATCAGTAATGTATGTTTCTCGCGTTTTTATTCCAATGGCAATAGTAACAAGCCCGTCGAATTTTTCAATGCTGTCTTCCGATGATGCAATCCATTCTGCTTCATAAGTTCTTGCTCCGTTTGCAATTGCGCGCATCCAGTATTGTTCATTATGCCATAAAGTGTCTTTTTCAATCTTATCTGTTTTTTTGAATTTTCCATACTTACGTTCAAGCGGAGAAAGCAACTTTGAAAATTCCTGCTTCACCTCTGTTCCGTAATCGGTCGTCTTGATTTCCTTGCTTATGCCTTTAATATAGTACAGTTCGCTTGTTTCGCTAACCCAGACAACATAGCCGTCAAACAGCGGATGCGATTTTGCTGGCTGAACATAATAGCGATCATCGCCGATATATTTCGGTTCTGCTCCGTTGCATGCCACTGTGATTTCATCAAGCGTCATTCCCATAGAAAACCCGAACGGTCCTGCAAAAACCGAAACCATGCCGAAAATAAAAATCGCGGAAAGAAGAATTGATTTTTTCATTGCACTGCCTTAATCGGCAAAACGAAACGATTTTCAATGTTGATGTCCCATTGCACTTGGTATGTATATCCGTCTATTTGATCGAGCATGATAAAATTATAGGTGTTTGTCGTTGGATGCAATGTAAATCTCCCAACCGTTTTCTCTTGTTTTAGAATGTCTGTTATGTCTGTCGAACTTAAGATTGTCTCAAACCGATATTCTTCTCCTCTTATGGAGTATTGGACTTGCCAAATACGTCCAGTCATTGTGTCCAATTTCAAGAACGTCCACATATTCTGAGTCGGAAACAAACGATAGCGGACATTAGGATTTTGTGTCGGTTCTGAAAATGGTGATTCAGCAAATACTCCGCTCATCAGCAGAAAAAATCCTAATAAAAACAGAATGTGTTTTTTCATATAAACTCCTTTGACTCTTATACAACACTTTTTAGCAGAAATCATTGCCTTGTCCGATTTTTCTTCTTTGGCTTGACAACAGAAAATTTCTGTTTTGTCACACGAGTAAAAAAATCGGCAATTTCTGCAATGGAAATGACTTTCTGCTCGCTGACATTTACCTGCCAACTATAATTAACATCAAAGTTTATATCCTGACCTCTCATCCGTAATTCAAATAACCATCGTGAAAAGTTCATAATGTGTTGTAAATGTCCTATGCAATGAACCACATCTTCATTTTCGATTTTATATCCGAACGGACATTTCCGACACAAGTTTGAATCTACTGGCGAAAGCACCGCTTGCCTTCCCCGCAGTTCTAAGTGCATAGGACATTCGGAAACAATTCCGTTATGAACGGTTTTAATCGTGCCATTTGTGTCGATGAAATGCTTTTTGTCAACCAGTGCTTTTTCAGTAAACTGTTCGTCATATATCGGGTGAACATTCTTCACATCATATATCGCCTGTTTCACTTCTTCTCGTGTTTCAAAAATCAACTCCGACAAATTGATTTCAAACGTTGTCAGCCGGTGATGTTGAATCTTGGCGAATTTTTCATCGTCAACGGCATGAGAGACAAAAATCTCAATTGCAATAGGTTTTCCGTTATATTCGGCATACAAATCGGGCTTTATGTCGCCCAAATTTTTCTCCTGCTCAACAGAATCAACGGCGACAAACGCTATGTTGCCGTCCACAAATGCGGGAATGCGTTTTTCTTCTGCAATGATTTCCTTTGCCAAAAGGTGCAGTGCCGTCTGGCTGCATTTGATGCTGTCATTTCCGCTTGCATGCGCAAAATGGTGGGCTTTTATGTTGCCCTGCTTCGCAATGAGCGCGCCGTGACATTCAGCGCAAAAACAGCCGCATTTCTTGCCGTTTGGCACGTCGTCAATATAAACTGATTTCCCTTCGGCATTGACCGCCTGTAGGATGTAATGTTTCATCATCATTGCTCTCCTCCTTGATTAAAAAGTGCTGCTAAACCGCTATAAAACACCGGCGGCTCCCACTTTTCTGACGTGTCGATTTTTGTATCAACGATGAATTGCAAAAGTTTCAAGGCGGCTTCTTGTTTTGCATGCTTTTTTGAAATGCTGTCCGCCGAAAAAGTTTCGTAGCCTTCCAAAATAACTTTGCAGTTCCAAATAGGATTTCCGTTTTCATCGTGATATTCATTGAATTCGTAGCGGGATTCCATTATGATCTTTTTTTGAAATAGTTCGTGCAGCATGCTTACTGGATTTTCATAATCAATGTTTTGGAATTTTCTTTTTATCGATTCCTGGCATAAAAATTGATACGCATTTCTCTCCGCGTCAAGTTTTGCCTGAGAAACTCCTTCCCCCGTTCCCTTGAAGTCTATTTCGCCTATGCCAATCCAGTATTCATGTAGCCCGGTCTCAGGATTTTTTGATGTTCGGAACGAATCCACACCAAGACGAGCGTTATAAAAATTCTCAGGCACAAAATCTTCCATATTTTGAATTTGCCGTTGATAGGGTTTGTATACTGGTTCTCCAAATCCAAGTTCACGCGACATTTTACTTACAAGCACGGCAAGATAATTGTTTATCGTTTCCATTTGAAGCATTGTCTGGCAGACTTTTTCGAGTGCCGAAAAATCCCAGTTGCAATCAGCGGCGACCGCTCCGATTATCGCTTCAAACAAATCTTCGTTTACGGAACGGCTCTTCCACGCTTCGTTTTTTTCGTCACTTTTTCCAACGTACAGAAATTGTGAAAAACCAAAATTGTACATGCAATGCGCAAGGCTTTCTTTGCTTACGATAGCCGACTTCAACTTGGTAAGTTCGTCTTCGTTTTTTTCAGAAACAAGGCTGCCACCCACAATTTTTGAAAACTTTTCATACATCATCTTGGTAACGAAAAAATCGAGGACGGCATCGCCGTAAAATTCGAGGACTTCATTGTCCTGCGCTTCGGGATGCTCGGCCGAATAAGACTTGCGTGTGAAAGCCTGTTCCAAAAGATTCAAGTTTTTGAAATAATAATTGATACTACTTTGAACATAGTCAATATCTTCTCTGTTCATAGAATCCTCCTTAATAAAATTCTAGACACAAAAGTGCCAACAGAAATGAGAAAATAAATTATTGTGAAGGATTTTAGAAAATAGTAAAAATAAGTGGACTAATAAAAACCTAATTGCTACGCCCAACTTTCATCAGGACATGACAATCAAACTGATATTAGAGCAAGTATTTTACTTTCTAATCTTCATTGTAGTATTTTAAGAAGAAAATAGATTTTTGTCAAACTCAAATTTAACGGCTTCAGCGCAAAAATAGCATTTTCAAGAAAAATAATAGAAGAAACAAAATCTTCGCCTGAGTATGTTTTGCACAAGATTTTGCACTTCTCGGTTGCCTTTCTGTAAGATTTTACTTCATATTCCATTCGTGTTCCATTTATTTTGTCAAAAAAATCTTTGTAACTATCATTTAGCATCTGCCATAATTTTTCATGCGTAAATCTTGCCTATTGTTTCTTTATATTTACATATTATTTTTACATCTATAAATTTTTTATATTTTGCATTAGAATAATAAATCAGAAAAAATGACAACTACAAAAATCAACAATCGACGTTATTTGGGAAATAAGTATAGGCTTCTCACTTTTATCACAGACATCATTTCTGCGGAATGTGGCAGTTTTGATACATTTGCTGATATTTTTGCCGGTACAGGGGCGGTTGCCTCTGCATATATCGGCAAGCAGTTGATTACGAATGACATTCTCTATAGTAATTATCTTTGCCATCTCACTTGGTTTTCTGATGAGCCATTTGATGAGTCAAAAATCAAAAACTATATCGAGTATTTTAACAGTAGCATTCCTTATGAAGAAAACTATATGACGGAAAATTTTTCAGGCACGTATTTCTCTCAAAATGTATGTTCAAAAATTGGCTTTATTCGCGAATTCATTGAAAAGGAATATGCCTCTCAAAAACTCAATGAAAAAGAAAGGGCAATGCTGATAACATCTCTTTTGTACGGACTGGATAAAATTGCCAATACGTGCGGACATTATGATGCATATAGGCAGAATGCCGAACTGCCGAATACGATTGTCTTGTTATTGCCAGAACCAAATAAGAATCTAAGGCACAATCGTTGTTTTAACTGCGACACAAATAAACTGGCAAAAACCATTTCCGCTGATGTTGTCTACATCGATCCGCCATATAATTCCCGTCAGTACAGCGATGCCTATCATCTTGTAGAAAACATTGCCCGTTGGGAAAAGCCAAACGTGTATGGTGTGGCAAAAAAAATGGACAGGACAGCTCTCAAAAGCAAATACTGCACACGAGAAGCACCAAAAGTTTTTGAGGATTTAATACATGATTTGAATGCAAAGTATATCGTTGTTTCTTATAATAATATGGCAAAAAAGGGAAACGACCGCTCAAATGCCCGTATTTCTGACACAGAGATTTTAGATACATTACAAAAGAAAGGCACTGTAAAAATGTTTTCAGAACAATTCAAAGCATTTACTACGGGCAAATCCGAACATTTAGATAATGAAGAGAGGCTTTTTGTCTGCAAATGCAAATAAAGAGAAATGTCGATATTGTAAAATCGCCACTTAATTTTACGGGCGGAAAATATAAATTGTTGCCTCAAATCTTACCATTGTTTCCTAATATGGTAAATACATTTGTAGATTTATTTTGTGGCGGATGCAATGTTGCTGTAAACATTAGTGCTAAAAATATTGTTTGCAATGACAAGGATGAAAAATTGATTGGATTGCTTTCTTTTTTTAACCAAACAAAATTTAATGATTTATTCTTAACAATTAATAAAATTATAACTGATTTTAATCTGTCTAATTCACACAAGAATGGTTATGCTTTTTATAACTGCAATTCATCAAACGGATTGGGAAAATTTAACAAGACTGGTTTTTCTAATTTGCGTAGCTATTTCAATACTTTAAAAACTAATAATGCTCTATATTTCCCAATGCTTTATGTATTGATTGTCTATGCTTTTAATAATCAACTGCGATTTAATGCTGACGGAAAATTTAATCTTCCTGTAGGTAAACGGGACTTTAATATAAAAATGCAAAATAAGTTGAAATTATTTTTATCAGTTCTTGAGAACCGGCGTATCATGTTTTCTTGTAAGGATTTTTCAGAAATAAATTCAGATATGCTTTCAAAAAATGATTTTGTTTATGCGGATCCGCCATATTTAATTACTTGTGCAACATACAATGAAAACAAATGGAATGAATCACAAGAAAGAAAATTGCTTGAATATTTGGATGTCCTTTCAGAACAGGGAATCCGCTTTGCCCTGTCAAATGTATTGTCAACCGATAATAAGACAAATATAATACTGCAAGAATGGTTAAACAAAAATAAAAACTATATTTGTCACCATTTGGATTTTTCATATAAAAATTCAAATTATCATAAAAAAACTATCGCAAAAACCGATGAAGTTTTGATTACAAATTATGTAAACAAGGAGAATGTATGAAACAACTTTGGAGTTGCTCCACAACAATGCGAAACCCGGAAAGGGCATTTCAATTTCTTTCGACTATTGCGGAAATGGAAGGACAAAAATGGACTACAACTGCCCAAGAAGAATTGCAAAGTCGTTTAATCAAAAATCGATTCTATAAACCGACTAAAATTGATATTCTTCCAAAAGATTTGCAGGAAGTGTTCCGAGACCTAAATCATTCCTTGACCTTAGAAGAAGCAAAAACGATATTTTATGCGCAAAACTATGAAGATGCTCCTATGCGGGGCAGAACGTCTTTTGACCCGATTGAAAAAATGGGACTGGTTTCCTTGATAGAGAATAAAATCACCGTTACAGATATGGGGACGCGTTTCCTCAATGGAGAAATTGAAATCGGAGACGTAATGCTTGCATATCTTCTGAAATTCCAGTATCCAAACCCTTTAATGAAAGGTTTTAGGGAATACAACACTATTCCATTCGTGAATACGCTCAGACTGATAAAATACGTAAACGAAAAGTGCAAACAATATGGAATGAAAGCAAAAGGCATTTCAAAACTTGAATTTGGTATTTTTGCATTGTCGATTGTAAATTTTTCTGACGTGGAAAA
This sequence comes from Treponema sp., assembly GCA_014803985.1. Taxonomy (GTDB): domain Bacteria; phylum Spirochaetota; class Spirochaetia; order Treponematales; family Treponemataceae; genus Treponema_D. The sequence continues at coordinate 9,971 of JAAVAO010000045.1, read as the reverse complement.
CATTGCAGATAGATTGATAGCATTTAGGAAAAAACTGGAAAGTTTGAGGACTGATAATGAGAAAAATTCTTATGTGGAAAAGTATATTGCAGAATATCTAAAGGATTTTAATAATCCGCAGAAAAATATCTATGAATATGCAGACAATATTGTCCGCTGTCTGCGTTTGACAAAATATATTTATATTCATGGCGGTGGATACTATATCGATTTAGAACCGCGCCGTATGTTTGAAATAGATGCAATACTCAACGATTTGACGGGCGAGGCGCATTATTTTTCAACCGAAGGTTATCAGGCATATATCGGCGATTATTATGGCTACACCCTGCCTTTTGAAACTGTTGACACCTTACAGGAAATTACCCTTGATATTATTACAGAAATAAATAACCTGCGTAACAAATTACAACGAGAACCCATTTCTGTTCATGTTCGGTCTTCCGTAAAAGAACTGAAAAAACAGATTGAACATTTGCGCGGCGCACGTCTGACTTTACAAAATGAAACGCTTAAATATATGTATGAAGATACTGAAAAGATTGACGAAGCGAGAAACGCCCTAAAAAATATATCGAAGCTCGGAATGAAACCGTCTGTTGCCCTGGAAAAATGGACGAACATTGCAATGAATATTATTGATGATGCGGAATTGATAAAACCGAATGCGCCGCTCGGCGATGACAATGAACCGACTTTTACCGCTCCCGCAAAAGTACCTGACATCGAGTGTTTCTATGACACGTTTAACGCAATCTGCGAAGTAACGATGCTCACAGGACGTGACCAATGGTTTAATGAGGGGCAGCCGGTTATGCGCCATTTACGGGAATTTGAAAATACCCATACAGACCGTCCAAGTTATTGCCTGTTTATTGCGCCGAGATTGCATGATGATACAATCAATACTTTTTGGATTTCCGTAAAATATGAATATCAGGGAAAAAATCAGAAGATCATACCGCTGACAATATGGGAACTGACAGAACTTCTTGAAGTTTTCAAAAAAGCAAAAAAGAAGGGAAAGAAAATACCCCATACGGAAATGATGACTTTTTATGAGAATTGCACCGCTGTTAATTCCGTGTCAGATTCGGGAGCATGGAGAGAACATATTGCAAGCAATATAACACTTTTAAAAGAACAATATGAATAAACAACATTGCTAAGATATAAAAGATTTATAGAGCATGCAGCTATGACAGAGGGTTTGTTTAAAAACACTAATGAGTTTTAAAGGAATAGTCAAAATTAGCAACAAAATGGTGTTGCTGATTTCAACGCCGAGTTTTATATTGCAAAGTACGAGTGAAAAATGATTATCCCGCAAATTTATTCAATTGAATTTATTGGGATTCATATAGCGACTCCATTTGATTTCAATTTACGATATGGCAATTTCTTTTTCTAAAATCCCACTTCCCTTTGCTCCTCTAAAACTATCATTAAAATATGCGTCGAAAAAATTACCTTCCGAATAAGTTAAGGTCATAAATCCATGATGTATATGCAACTTATCGTGTTCCTTTTATTTTGTCCAAAAAAAATCTTTGTAACTTTCATTTATCATCTACCATAATTTTTCATGCGTAAGTTCTGGAGACGATTCCTATTGCTTGCATAATCAAAGACAAAATATTACACTTGAGGATATGTCGCTTCTTGAAATAGAAAATGTAACTAAAATCTACACGAAAAAAAATGAGAAATTCGGACTGACTATTTTAAAGGGAATTTCGCTGAATATTGAAAAAGGCGAGGTTGTGGTGGTGCTGGGGCCTTCGGGTTGCGGAAAGTCAACGTTGCTTCGCTGTATAAATGGACTTGAAGAAATTCAATCGGGCGAAATTCGACTTTCTGGAGAAGTGATTTCAAACAGGAAGAAGGACATGCATTTGATTCGGCAGAAAATCGGGATGGTTTTTCAAAGTTATGATTTGTTTCCGCATTTGACAGTTGAGAAAAATATTATGCTTGGTCCTATAAAATCCCAAAAAAGGTCAAAAGATGAAGTGCGTCAAGAAACGGAAGACCTTCTTTCTCGCGTAAATCTATTGGATAAAAAACACGCCTATCCGAGAGAGCTTTCGGGAGGGCAGAAGCAGCGGGTTGCCATCGTGCGCGCATTGTGTATGCACCCTGAAATGTTGCTTTTTGATGAGGTGACGGCTGCCCTTGATCCAGAGATGGTTCGAGAAGTGCTTGATGTTCTAGTGAATTTGGCGAAAGACGGGCGCACAATGATTATTGTTACACATCAAATGGAATTTGCAAAAGCCGTTGCAGATCGCATTGTTTTTATGGACGATGGAAATATCGTTGAAGAAAGCGAGCCAAATGCATTTTTTACAAATCCAAGAACAGAACGGGCAAAATCGTTTCTTGATGCGTTTAGTTTTGAAAGGGTGAAGCATCAATAAAGAGAGGCACCGCGCAAGACGGCTTGCAGTTTTCAGGCGGGAAAGAGAAAAGGATTGAAAGGGAAAGAGGATAACCGAAGCGGTTTCCGCTTTCTCTTTCCCCCCTTTTTTATGTATATATTATTGTAATAAATTGAAAAAATTGGTATTGTTAGTGTCATAAAATTTTGTGAGGTTTTTATGAATAAGTTTTTTGTGATGTGTGCTGCGTTTTTGACAGTGGTTTTGTTTGCCGGTTGTAATAAGAGCAGTACGTCTGCTCGAACTGTTGAGCAAATAAAGGAGTCGGGTGAAATTGTAGTTGCGGTTTTTAGCGATAAAAAGCCTTTTGGATATGTTGACGAGTACGGAAAGTATCAAGGCTATGATGTGTATTTTGCAAACCGCATTGCAGAGGATTTGGGCGTTAAGGTGAAGTATATTCCCGTTGAGGCTACGAGCCGCGTTGAATTCCTTGTGACTGGAAAAGTTGACATTGTGCTTGCAAATTTTACTGTCACTCCAGAACGTGCTGAAAAAGTTGATTTTGCCTTGCCATATATGAAGGTTGCGCTTGGAATTGTTTCACCTGAAAGTGCATTGATTACCGAGCCTGAACAATTGATTGGAAAAAAATTGATTATCACCAAGGGAACTACTGCTGAAACGTATTTTACACGAAATTATCCGGACATCGAACTTTTGAAATTTGACTACTATGCGGAGGCGTATGCGGCATTGCTTGACGGACGAGGGGATGCCTTTAGTACGGATAACACGGAAGTTCTTGCATGGGCGATTGAAAATCCTGGCTTTGCAGTTGGGGTTGAAACGCTTGGTGATTTGGACACGATTGCTCCAGCCGTTCAAAAGGGAAACGAGAGTCTTCTTACTTGGTTGAATGATGAGATTGTTTCATTGGCGGAAGAGAATTTTTTCCACAAGGACTACGAGGAAACGTTGCGCCCTGTATATGGAGAGACTGCGGATGCAGATGCTTTAGTTGTGGAGGGCGGAGTTATACATTAACTTGTTAGTTCGCTTGATCGATTGCTTTTCTCAGTGTCAAACTGAACGATTATAGAATGCTAAAATGCGCGCCCTGCAAATAGATATTGCGGGGCGTTTTTATTTTATGGGTTAAAATCGTGTAACTTTTTCGATAAATTTATTTTTTTAATGTAGAAGGTGCAAGTAATAACACGGAATATATTTTCCGAAAATAAAAGTGTATTTTACGAAACTGCAATTGATAAGCGAGTTTTGAAGATATAAAAAGCATTCTTCTAGTTGCAAGGGTGAAAGATACATTGTTCTTCTAGTTTTAATTCCTCGACTTTCGCCTCCAGTTTTGTACGCGAGTTTGCAACGCAAACTCGGTAGCAATTCCGCAGGAATTGCGTACTTTGCTATCAAAACTGGCTAAATGCATTCGCAACATGCGCTTGCGCATTTCGAGCTCATTGTGGCAAGGATTGCCTTTTACACTGTACCTTTGCGGATGTTTTTTTATTGCTAAAATGCTAAAAATACTGTTTTGTAATGTTAGTGGTTTTTTTATGAAAAAAAATTGTTTTATATTGTCAGTGTTTTTTTTCCTGCCAATTATTGTATGCTCAAGAACACTTGAGAACGAAGATGATGTAGTCGATGAAAGTCGGGCGACAGTTTTTCTTACTATTGAGGACGCGGTGAAAAGCGCGATGGAAAATAATATTTCGGTAAAAGATGCGGAATTCGCGCTAAAAAATCTTGAAACTCGAAAAAAATATTCATGGAATAGTGTAAGTCCAACGCTGAATCTTGCAGGAAACTTTGTTGACGACTTTGAAAATGAAAGTGTGAGACTTGGCTTTACAGGAACGGTTGGACTGGGGCTTTCCACAAATCTATATACGCAGATTCAAGGTGCAAAGTTGAATTATGAGCAGGGCTTAATTACGTACGAGCAGTCTCGCAGACAGATTGAACTAGGCGTGAGAAAGGCGTTTTACAATCTTTTATATCAGCAGGAGAATTTAAAGCTTCAAAAACAAAGTCTTGAAACAAGTTTTACTCAATATAAAGACAATCAGGAAAAATATAGAAACGGTCAAATTTCCGCTCTTGATGTGAAAACAAGTCAGGTGAATTATCAACAGAAAAAACCAACCGTGGAACAAGCCGAAATTATGCTTGAAAATAGTTTTGCAACTTTTAAACAGAATTTGGGTATTGCGCAAGACGTTGAAATCAATTTGCGCGGTTCTCTTGACGATGTTTTAAAGATTAAGGAAATACGCTTTGAAAGCCTTCCAAAAGCCGATGTCCCTGCCCCAAGCGTGCGTTCGGCTGAAAAAAATGTGGAGATTGCTAAAAACACGCTTTTATCAAATAGATTTTCCGCTTATGGCCCGACATTGAGTGCGAGTTATAGTTATGGAAAGGAAAAACAAAGCAATGCAGATGATTTTACAACAACAAATCGGCTTTCTTTTGGCGTTACAATTCCACTTGATGGATATCTTCCGTGGTCAAGTCAGGCAGTTGTCGTTTCAACGCAAAAGAATACCTTGCAGTCTGCGGAAAATGCGCTTGAAGATGCAAAAACGACTGTTCAAGTTCAAACGGAAACATATTTACGCAATATAAATCAGGCGATTTCTCAAATTGAGTCGCTCAAGTCGAATTTGGAGTTGGCGGAAGAAACATATACTATGACGCTTACCGCCTACAATTATGGAAAAACCGATTTTTTGTCTCTTTTGAATGCGAACAACAATATTTTAAGTGCAGGTGTGAGTTTAAAGCAGCAGGCGTATAACTTGATTAGCACGCTTTTGGATTTGGAATATGAGCTGGGAATTGAGTTTGAAACTCTTCTAAAAGGGGCGGAAGATATAGAGAGTTTTTAACTTTTTACTCCTCGACTTCCAGTTGCAGGGGATGCCTTGCTCATCCAGTTTTGAAATTGCGATGAAGGAAGATGTAGAGGACGGGTGGTTTTTGTTCTCTCTTGCATAAGATTGTAGAAACAGTAAAATTTTTAGAATGTTTGGAGATGTGTATGAATAAGAAAGTGCGGGCAGGTTTAATTGTGGCTTGCGTGATTGTAATTACTGTGGTGATGGTCGCAGTGATTAATAGTAAAGGAAAGAAATCTAGCGCAATGGTCGGGGGGCAAGGTGCTTCTCGTCGAAACGGACAAAGGGGGGCGATTACTGTTCGTTCAGAGGTTGCAGAAGTGAAAACGCTGAATGATTATGTCATTACAAACGGTGAGGTTGAATCCCAAAGTGCAATAGATGTTTTTCCGTCAATGAGCGGAAAGATTGCAGAAATACATGTTATGCTTGGCTCTCATGTTAAAAAAGGTGAAGTGATTGCACGAGTTGACCCTTCAGAACCGGGAACTATATACGCATTGAGCCCTGTTGAAGCGCCGATTTCAGGAAGCATCGTTTCTTCTCCGTTAAAAGTTGGAACAAAGGTGAACACAACGAGCGCAGTTACAATGATTGGCGACATTGAAAATTTGCAGATTTCGGCTTTAGTTCCAGAACGATATATTGCCGAGTTGAAGCCGGGTTTGAAGGCTGAAATTTCTCTTGAAGCGTATCCTGGGGTGATCTTCAATGCAACGGTAACACGTGTGAGTCCAGTTGTGGATGCTGCCACGCGTACAAAGGAAATAATTTTGAATTTTGATAAAAAAGATTCCCGCATAAATGCTGGAATGTTTGCAAAAGTGCGGCTTTTTACGTCAAAATATTCAGGTCATATAGTTGTTTCTCGGGATGCAGTTGTTTTGCAGGACGATGACTCATATCTTTTTGTTGTGAACGATGACTATACTGTTTCAAAACGAACTGTGAAGGTCGGAAAGTCCGTGGATTCTTACATTCAGATTACTGATAATCTTATGCGGGGAGAGCGCGTTGTTGTTGAAGGCTTGCTTTCTCTTTCTGACGGTGTACGTGTGAACGACATTGCAAATCCGCGCACAGTGGAAGAAGAGGGGGAGCAATGAGTCTTTCAAAGTCAATTTTACAACATCCAGTTCTCGTTCTCATAGTGTTTGCTTTGCTCGGGTTTGTTGGAGTTTTTACGCTAAAAAATGTTGCCTTGGGGCTTTTCCCCGACATAGAATCTCCGTACATTTCTGTTAGTACCGTTTATGAAAAGGCAGGTCCTGAATCAGTTGAAAAAACGGTTACGGAGCTCTTGGAAGGCTCTTTGGTGAGCGTGAACGGTTTGAAAAATCTGTATTCGTCTTCGTCTGAAGGTGTGTCATCAATTCAACTGGAATTTAACTATGGAACTGATATGGATGTGGCAATGAGCGATGTGCGTGACAAACTTGACAGAGTAACTCGCCGCCTGCCCGATGATGCGAGCAGCCCGACTATTTTTAGAATGAACAGCGACTCTATGCCAATTATGAGAATTGCAGTGCGTGGAAATCGTTCTGTTGATGATTTAAAGCAAATTGCAGAGGATTCTATTGCCGATATTTTGGAGCAGGCGGCAGGGGTTGCAGAAGCCGGCGTTTATGGGGGAAAAACCAAAATCGTTCGCGTTGAACTTGAGCAAAATCGACTTGCCGCTTATGGCTTCACCGTCACTCAAGTTGCCTCCGCATTGGCAAAGCAGAATTTGGAGCTTGGGGGCGGAAAATTAAACGAAGGTCAAAAAGACTATGTTATTCGGACGACTGGTGAATTTGCAAATATTGATGAGATCAATAATTCTGTTATTGCGACTATCAATGGCTATGACGTGAAGTTGCAGGATATCGGACGTGCGTTTATGGGATTTGCTGATATTACCCGAGAAGTGTATATAAACGGTGAGAATGGAATATACATTTCGCTTACAAAACAGTCTGGCTCAAATACCGTTACCGTTGCGAACAATGTGTATGAAAAACTAGAGCAACTTGAAACCACCCTTCCGCAAGACATAACGCTAGAAATTATTCGAGATGACACCGATTCCATTCGCGAGACGATTAACACGCTTGTTGAATCTGCCCTTGAAGGCTTGGTGCTTGCGGTTTTTATTCTGTTTATATTTTTGCAGAACTTTAAAAGCACTATAATCATTGCAATTTCAATTCCTCTTTCTATTATAATCACGCTTTTATGTATGAGTTTTGCAGGAATTACGCTTAATATGATGACTTTAACGGGGTTGATTTTGGGCGTTGGTATGATAGTTGATGCTTCTATCGTTATGATAGACAACATATACTCTTATAGAGCGAGGGGGGCAAAGGCGAGAATTGCCGCTGCGCTTGGCAGTCAAGAAATGGTTGTGTCTGTTCTTTCTGGCAATTTAACTACGATTTGTGTTTTTGTTCCATTCTTGCTTTTTATAAAAGACCTTGGAATGATGGGGCAAATGTTTAAGGGTATTATTTTTACGATTGTAATCGCGCTTTTGTCTTCCCTTTTAGTTGCGATTTTTCTTGTTCCTGTTTTGGCAGGTGTTTTTTTGCCACTTTCAAATAGAAATGAAAAGCCTGTAACAAATCCTGTTCTGATATTTTTGTACGGAAGTTTTCAAAAGATATTGAACGGTGTTACAAAGGTGTATAAAAAATTGCTGAATGCTGCATTACATAATCGCCTTGTTACGATTGTTATTGCGTGTGCTTTTTTGATGATTTCAATTGCGTTTATTCCGACTATGCAAGTGAATATGATGCCAAGCGGAAATGATGACTCTGTTACCTTGAACATAACGATGCCGATTGGAACTCCTTTAAATGAAACAAAACGGATAACGCTTCTTCTTGAAGATATAATTAGAGATGAAATCAAAGGCTTCAAAACGCTTATCACTACTGTTGGCACTGGGCGTGGTTCTGCGAGTAGTTATCGTGCTTCCATTCAGATTTCACTTCCTGAAAGTGCTTTGCAAATTGACACCGCCCCTGTGATTCAACAAAAACTTCGCGCTCATTTTAGCGAATTTGCAGGCGTTCAACTTTCGTTTGGGCAGGGGCAACGCGGGCAAATGACGGGAAGTGATCTTGACATTGCTATTCGTTCATCGGACTTGCAAGCGGCTCTTGACATTGCAGACAAAGTTTCAGACGTTATGGAATCAATAGACGACATTGGAGAAGTTTCCATTGACACGGAGCGCGGTCTTCCTGAAGTTGAAGTTGTAATTGATCGCGACAGGGCGTATTCGTTTGGGGTTGATGTTCGATCTGTTGCCACCGAAATAAACTACGCCATTAACGGAACTGCAGCGACTGTGTATCGTGCAGACGGAAAGGACTATGATGTTTCTGTTATGTACAAACCTGAAGACCGTGCGAGTGTTATCGACCTTGAGTCAATGTATGTGAATGGTGCGAGAGGAAAAGTTTCAGTTTCAAATTTTGCCACGTTAAAGCGTGGATTAGGACCTGTTACAATTCGCCGTGAAAATCAAACGAGAATTATTCATGTTACAGCGGATATTATTTCAGATACCAATGCAAATATTGTAGAAAATGCCATAAAAGAGGGCATTGCAAATTCGTTTATCGTTCCTGACAACGTTACAATTTCTTATGAAGGCTCTTGGCAGGACATTAGCACGCAAATGAAAATTTATATTTCAATAATTGTGATGGCGATTGTACTTGTATTTGGCGTTATGGCGGCAACGTATGAGTCATTTAAAGCCCCATTTATAAATCTTGCGACAATTCCGTTTATGATTATAGGCGTTATTTTTCTCTATAAGATTATCGGGCAGCCGCTTTCTATTATGTCAATGGTTGGAATGATTATGCTTGTTGGAATAGTTGTTAATAATGGAATTATTTTAGTTGACTACACAAATCTTTTGCGCGATAGGGATGTTCCAATGTTACAAGCGTGTTTGGAAGCGGGAACGAGTCGTCTTCGCCCTGTTTTAATGACTACGCTGACAACTATTTTAGGTATGCTTCCAATGTGCTTTACTTCAGAGGGAATGAGTTCAATGGTGCAGCCAATTGGAGTTGCCGTTGTGGGAGGGCTTACCTCTTCAACATTTGTTACGCTTTTAGTTATTCCTGTTTTATATTCACTTGTGATGAGGGGAGAGGGTAAAAAACAAAAAAGCACGATAAAGATTGAGGACGCATTTTTGCAAGACGCTCAATGACGGTGAAAAATGCAATGGGTTTTGCACGTCACAAGGTGGTGAGTAGGGAAAAAAGGCGTTGGAGGAGGACATACTGTCATTTGCTCTCAAGTAGACAAAAGCAATGTGATGGCGTGATGTGACGTGTGAAGGCAGATGACTTGTATTGTTGTGGTATTGAAAAGTAAGGAAGGTTTAAAACAGGCAACTGAAATAGAAAAACATTCTTCCAGTTGCAGTGAAAAAGGCAAAACCATGCGCTCGCGCATTTCGCACTAATTGTGGCAAAGATTTTTTTCGCTGCTATCGCAGCGACCACAATTAGAGCGATTTTGCCTTTTTCCCTGCGCCTTTGCGAATGTTTTTTATATTTTCAAAAAACTCGTTTATCAATTGCCGTTTTCGCTTGAAACTTCGCGCTATGCGCTTGTTGCGAAAGCATTTCATTGCAAAACGGCGTTTTCA
>JAAVAO010000044.1 GCA_014803985.1 Treponema sp. | reverse complement strand
TGGGCGCGAGCCCGGGAAAGCAGGCTGCCGCCGGGCTTCCTTTTTACGGCGCCCGCCCCATCCACGGGGCGGGCCGGAAGCCCAGCTTCCTTCTGGGGGGCCCGCCTTTGGCGGCCCCCTCTTTGTTTTGGGCCCACATGGGCGCGGCTTTGAATGACCCCGCCCCGTCGGGCGGTCATGATTGCTGTTTTTTGGGGAGATGGAAGATATGGCTTTAAAACTGTATAATACTATGGGACGAAAACTTGAAGAATTCACTCCAATTACACCAGGGTATGTTGGATTTTATGGATGTGGACCAACAGTTTATAATTATGCCCATATTGGAAATCTTAGGGCTTATATTTTTTTAGATATACTTGATAGAACTCTCACTTTTTTAGGGTACAATAAAAAGCATGTTATGAATATCACTGATGTTGGGCATTTAAGCGGTGATGGCGATGACGGTGATGATAAAATGCTTCGATCTGCGGAAGAAAAGCATAAAAGTGTGATGGAAGTAGCACAGTTTTATACAGACGCATTTTTTTATGATATTGACCGTCTTAATATAATTCGACCTGATGTTGTTTGCAAGGCGACTGAACATATTTCCGATATGATAGAGCTTATAAAGAAAATTGAAGCCAATGGACATACTTATTTTGCAGGCGGAAATCTCTATTATGATGTTACAACATATCCTGATTATGGAAAACTTGCTGGAATCAATCTTGAGGACTTAAAAGCGGGCGCAAGAATTGAAGTTGATCCAAACAAAAAAAATCCGCATGACTTTGTCCTGTGGTTTACGAAATCAAAATTTGAAAATCAAGCGTTAAATTGGGATTCTCCATGGGGACGGGGTTATCCTGGATGGCATATTGAGTGTTCTGCAATGAGTATGAAATATTTGGGAGAACAATTTGATATTCATACTGGTGGAATTGATCACATTCCGATACATCATACAAATGAACTTGCCCAAAGCGAAGGTGCGATTGGAAAAAAATGGGTTAACTACTGGCTTCATAATGAATTTCTAGTTATTGCAAAAGAAAAAACTGACGAAGCAACAGTTGAAGTGGCTGAAAAAATGTCAAAATCACATGGAAATTTTTTGACACTCCAATCACTTGTTGACAAAGGATACAACGCACTTGACTATCGTTTTTTTCTTTTGGGCGCACATTATCGAAAGCAGGTCTTTTTTAGTTGGAGTGCAATGGATTCTGCTAAAAATTCAAGACAGGCTTTAATACAAAGGATTTCAAGGCTTGCAAAATCTTCTGACGATTTGCTTGAGAAAACATATTCACGGGGCGAGGCTGCTGATATGTTGGGGCTTTCAGAAAAAGCGGCTGCTCATATTGCAAAATTCAAGGAGGCTCTTGAAAATGATTTGTCTAGTCCAGTTGCTTTGAGCGAGTTGCAAAAAACGGTAAAAGATCCTGATCTTGCTCCTTTTGAGACGATAGAGCTTGTAAATCGAATGGATAGCGTTATGGGCTTGAAGCTTGTTTCATCTGCCAAAAAACTCTTTGATGAGCAAAAAGATGCATCAAATACAGACTTGCATAAAGGCGACCCAGAGGCTGATGAAATAAATGCACTTGTTGCGGAACGTGCGGACGCCAAAAAATCAAAAAATTTTGTTCGTGCTGATGAGATTAGAACTGTACTTGCCACTCGTGGCATCGTTATAATTGACACGCCGAACGGAGTTGAGTGGAAAAGGGTGTAAGCCTAATCCTTTTGCTGCTCAAGAACTCCTTGAGGTTACGGCAGACACACCTTTGCAACACGACTGCTTGAAATCCCTCGTTCCCTGCATTCCGAATAAATATATAGAAACTATTTGATCGTTGAAAAGCGGACTGTGTCCGTTGCGACTGTTCCTCCGCCGTTATCCCCTGAAAATCAATCTGATCGGGTATCATGCCGATTGCGTCTTTTCTTTCTTCTTTTGTTTTGCTGCTATGTTACTTTCTCTAGGGCACACATTTTAGCTGTTTGCACAAAATATGTTACACGGCTATGGATGGGATTGGCGCACGTATTGTTTTCAATTTTTGCTTTCCCATCCCAAACGTTAAAACAAGTCTTCCATTCCGTACAGGTGTCCTTTGGTAAGTTTTCCAGTTTTTACAGCATTGCAAAGGCGTTCTAATGCGTGGACTGCACCCATCGCAAATCCTTCTCGACTTCTTGCTCGGTGAGTAATTTCTATAGTGTCTGCTTTGCTGTCAAAAAAAACGGTATGTGTTCCAGGGACTGCGCCGCATCGTGTGGATGAAACATGGAGTTCCTCTGCTTTTGGTCTTTCGTGGAATTCTTCTGTCACAATTTTTGTTTTTCTGCTTGTATTTTTGAGGATTCTATTTGCAATTTCAATTGCAGTTCCAGACGGACTGTCTGCCTTTTGGTTGTGATGCATTTCCCATGTCGAAACATCGTATTCCGACCACGGCTCCATCAGTCTTACTGCCTCTTCCACTATTTTATAGAGCATATTCACGCCAATGGAAAAATTAGCGGATGTCATAATCGTGCCGCCGCATTTTTTAGCAAGTGCGTCCACTTCTTCATGCTTGTCGTTCCAACCTGTCGTTCCCACTACAATGGGAATCCCCAGTGGCAGTAAAGCGTTTATATTTCCCATTACTGCATTTGGATGACTAAATTCAATTATTCCGTCCGCATCGCTTGACTTTATTGCCCGTGCAACTGCTTCATAGTCACCGTTTGAAACCGTTACCTTTGCATCGGGAGAAACGGTGTCGATAGTTGTAACTACTTCATGCCCTAAATTCCCCGCACATTCATTGATAATGTGTCCCATCTTTCCATAGCCAACAAGTGCAATTTTCATATTTTTTCTCCCTATATACTAATGTACTACTAATAAGTCAAAATTCGAGTTTTACATTATTTAGGCGGCTTGTTGCTCCGTTATGCAATCACACCCCACTAGTCACTTTTGCGACTCTCAATATCAGTAGGAGAGTGGCAAGTTTTGCAACGCAAAACTTGGTAAGCACGGTTTTGCCGTGCGACCTTTTCGGGGTTCCGGCTTTCGCCTCCAGCCGCTTCCCTCACTCGTAAACTCGTTCAGTCCAGTGGCAGCCTACGGCTCCCCTCCAATCCTTGCCGCAATACAATGTGATATTTGACCCACTAATGTATCTACTCAAAAAATGCTTTGTGCAAAACTTGAACAGTTCTGTCTGCTTCTTCTTCGTTGACTAAAACAGAAATATTCACCTTGCTTGCTCCCTTGCTTATCATTTGAACGTTTATGCCTTCTTCGCTTAACGCTTCAAATCCGCTTGCTAAAATCGCGCTGGAATGGGAGGCATCGCACACAATTGTGACAATGGCTTTTCCATTTCTTACTTCAACATCTGCAACGTTTTTTAAATCTGCAATCAGACCTGTCATATCTCCTTTATAGTTCACTGTGCATGAGACGGAGACTTCCGATGTTGCAATTACGTCAATGCTGATATGCCATTTCAAAAACTGGTTGAAAATATGCGCTAAAAAGCCCGCTGCTCCAAGCATGCGAGTTGAAACAATGTCAAAAATGCTCACATGTTTAACAGATGTGATTGCACAAACGGGAGGCACTTTTATAGAATGCCTTTCAACTATAATTGTTCCCTGACTTTCTATATTGTAGGAATTTTTGACGCGAACTGGAGTTGCTGTTTTTCGTACGGGAATCATAGAGCGCGGATGCAAAACTTGCGCTCCAAACATTGCAAGTTCTTCTGCCTCCTCGTAAGTAACTTCGGGAACGGTTCTTGCATTGCTAACAAGTCGAGGGTCTGCCGTCATAATGCCGTCAACATCTTTCCATGTTTGCACTTCAAGGGCTTTCATAGCCGAGCCAATCATAGTTGCAGTTAAGTCGCTTCCTCCGCGTCCCAAAGTGGTTATGTTTCCATCTTTGTCTTTTGCGATAAAACCCGTTACAATGGGGATTGCGGAATTTTCATCATTTTGATATGCAGTTAAATGTTCTGGAATGCGAGTCCATACGTCATCTAACAGTTCTGCCGCCATAAATTTTGAATCGCTTATAAATCCGATTTCCCATGCGTCAAAACTCTGTGCCTTTATTCCTTTGCGATTTAAATATTCCGCCATAATGCGCACAGACATTCGCTCTCCAAATGAAACAAGATAGTCCCGAGAACGACGGCTCAATTCCTTTAGCATGGAAACGCCGGTTAAAAGTTGCTTTAATTCATCAAGCAGCGGTAAAATAGAGTCAATGCTGATTCCCAGTTTTTCCACTGTTTTTCTGTGAAGGTCTTCCACTGCGGCAATGTCAACAGTGCCTAACAGTGCTTTTTCCGCTGCCTCCAGCAAAAAATCTGTTGTATCTCCCATTGCAGAAAGAACTACAACGGGCTTTTTTTCTTGATATGCCTTGATAATCGATGCAACATGCTGAATTCGCTCCTCATTCGCCACCGATGATCCGCCAAATTTCATAACAATCATAAGAAAACTATATACTATTTTTGACTGTTATGCAAATGGGGCGAGCTTCTGTTGAAGTTCCGATAACTTTTTATTTCAATTTTTCTTTCAATCTTGAATTTCCTTTGAATAAGTAATAAACTAGTCTTATTGTGTTAATAAGATATGGGACTGACAGCAAGGGGCGACCTGTAAAAAAAGCTGTCGTTTATACTAAAAATGAACATAAAATTCAAAAGAATCTGATTGACCACGATGCAGTCTCTATAATAATTCGACTAAAGGAGGCTGGCTTTCATTCTTATATTGTTGGTGGTGCGGTTCGGGATTTGATTTGCGACAATATCCCAAAAGATTTTGATATTGTTACCGATGCAACGCCTTCAAGAATAAAGCGGCTTTTTAGGAATTCGAGAATTATTGGACGTAGGTTTCGTATAGTTCATGTCGTTTTTGGATCAAAGATTTTTGAGGTGAGTACGTTTCGTTCAAATGCAGACGGCACTTCTATAGGCAATGAATTTGGAAATATGGATGAGGATGTTCGTCGACGGGATTTTACAATTAATGCGCTTTATTATGATCCTCTTCAAGAGCAGGTGATTGACTATGTGGGGGGTGTTCGTGATATAAAGAAACACGTTTTGCGTTCAATTATTCCGTTGGATAGAATTTTTGTGGAAGATCCTGTGCGTATGCTCCGCGCAATAAAATATTCGGCAAAAACGGGGGCGAAAATTTCATTTGCGCTTCGTCATAAAATAAGACGCAGTGCGCCTTTACTTTCACAAATTTCACCGTCACGTCTTACAGAAGAATTTTTGAAGATTTTGAACAGCGGTTGCTCCTCTGAAATTGTTGCAGATGCGCTTGACACAGATTTATATATGGTGTTGCAACCAGTCGCCACTTCTTTGATATATAGTGACAAGAATTTTGAATCATCTTATATGCAAAATTTAAGAAATTTGGACAGACTGTGTAAAAACGATGGAAACGCTCGACTTGGAAAAAAACTTGTATTTATCATAAAGGATTTTGTTTATTCTCTTACAGACTGGAAGGAGGAGATACATTCAAAAACGGCATACAGCGAGCTCTATGCAAGAACATGGACGGAGTGCAGGCAATTTGTTTTGCCGATAAATCCTCAAAGAACGGAACTTGAATATGCGGTTCGCTTTGTGTTGCATGAGATGGGAATTAACGGAAATCCTCCGAAACAAAAAAGGCGTTCAAAAACAAAGCAAAAACAAGAGAAAGACAAAAAGAATTCTTAATTTTCAACATTGATACGAGTGATTGGCTTTTTGAGTTCTGCTCGAAAATTATAGTTCAATTGTAGTTCCGTCTTGGCAAGACACCAATGCTCATTGGAATAAAAACACGTGGTTAGATGGGAGCAATAAGCAATCGGCATTGTCATGCGAAAGAGGGGCGTCATCGTCAATTCACGGTGTACTGTATGACAGTTGCAGTATTTTTGGATTTTAAATGATTACGTTGCTGGTGTTGCTGAAATTTTGTCAATGATTATGCTCACTTCTTCTATTAAAATTCCTGTGAAACTTTCAATTTTATCAATTATATATTGCTGCATTTTGTGAACTTTTCCAGTTAGTTGAGTTCCAAACGGTACGTCGATTAAAATTGTTATTCGATAGCCGCGTGTGTTTGGCTTTATAGTCATTTTTTTTACTCTGACTTCTCGGTCACACTCATTTACACAGTGCATTACCATTTGCGAAAGAGCCGCCTCTGAAATTTCTATGCGTCCTTTTTTTGAGAATTCGGGCTGAACGATAGATTTTTCAAAGAGTTTTCCATTGTTTTGGTCTTTCTTTGCAAAAAAATGTGTTTTTCTAAAAAAGACTTTTATGGAATTTGAAAAAATTTGCGGGTAGTTTCGCTTTATTTCAATTGATGGAACAGGAATGACGTGTTTTCCTTCAACTTGCCGTGACTTTATTGCCTTTTCAATTTCTTCACGGGTTGCAATTTCTTCTATATGTATTATTTTTTGAGGCGGAGGAAGTTGTAGCCTTGTGGCGATTTTGAACACCATTTTTTCCGATGTGCCAAGGATCAGGATTTTTTTGATATGGGCTTTTTTCCATGCGCGCGCAATTTCGTCTCGGTGTTGCTTGTCGTCAAATAATGCAACTCTAACTGCACCCATATAGGTTTTTTCGCGTTTTGCTGAATGTCCTGCAAGAATTTTGTCGCTTTGAATTAAAAGTCCATCGTCAATTATAGAGTCTATTCCATATTTTTCAGCGACTAGCTTTGAGCGGAAGCTTTTGCCTGTTCCACTTTCTCCGACTAACGCATATACGGTGCAGGGCTTGAAAGCCTGTATTATTTCATCGAAAAACTTTGCGCTCATATCTTTATTATAAAGTCAAATGGATAAAATTGCAAATTATATTGGGGAATCTGTTTGCAATGTAAGCAGTAAAATAAAATGTCGCCGATTTGTAAAATCTGAAAGATATTTTATAAAGGGATGGCATTGCTCTTCTCAAGGGAGCAAAATCTGTTTGCAATGGAGCAAAAAACTTATTGTCCGATAGATGGGGATTGCATTTTTAAAAACTATGCCTTGCGTTCTTGTTTCAAGCGGCTTGCGATTTTTAAAAGGGTTTCTTTGGTGTTTTGCGCGGGGTCGTCCAAGACTGTTTCAAAAAGTGCGTTTAATATTCTCCCTAAATCTTTTCCCGCAGGTATGCCGATTTCCATTAAGTCCCGTCCGTTTATCGCAAGGGACTTTAAGCTTAACGCTGCATTTTCAGAGTGTATTTTTTCAATCCGCTCTTTCAGTTCAATTAAAAGGATGCAGGATTCGCTGTCGTGTAGGCGCACGCTTTTATTGTATTTTCCATATATATCGGCGAGGCGAAGATCTATTAAGTCGTCTATATTTTCATAGCCCACTCGCACTAGAAATCTGCGGATTGCCGCGTCTGACCATGATGGCTCATAAAAAAACATGTGATTTTTCACAAGATGGGCGACATTTTCTATCATTGCATTAGAAAATTTTAATCGAGAGAGCATTTCCCGTGTGATTTTTTCGGAGTAAGATTCGTGATTATAGAATGTACATATTTCCCCGGCATCCGTTTGTTTGATGACCTTTGCATCGGGTTTTCCAATGTCATGGAGAAGGGCTGCAAGTCTCACAGGTAATTTGTCGCAGGGGGCGCCATCGCAGGCATACAGACAGTGGTCAAGAACATCAAAAATATGGTAGCCGCGAACATCATTTTGAATGCAATTGCGCCCCCGTAATAGTTCAGGTAAAAAAATGTTCATAATGCCTGTTTGTTCAAAGAGTTTTAGTGCATCGGACGGTTTTTCCGTTGCGAGTATTTTTATGAATTCATCGCGAAATCTTTCAACGGAAACCATTGCTGTTTTTTTTAAGGAGTCGGGGTTTGAAATTGCTTGTAGTGTTTCTGTTTCTATTGAAAAATGCAATTTTGCGCAAAACCGCACGGCTCTCACAGGGCGAAGTCCGTCCTCGTTGAATCGTTCTAGCGGCGAGCCAACCGTTTTTATCACTTTTCTTTTTATATCGTCCATTCCATTGTAGGGGTCTATGATTTTTCCATCGTTTAAGGATGCTGCTATGGCGTTTATTGTGAAATCCCTGCGACTCAAGTCATCGTAAATTGTGGAGGCAAATTGCACTTTGTCTGGATGCCGTCCGTCGCTATACGTGGATTCTGTGCGGAATGTGGTCACTTCAATTTCATTTTTCATAAAGTGAACGGTTACTGTTCCATGTGCAATGCCAGTTGGTATTACGCGCTTGAATATTTTTTTCACATCGTGCGGAGTGGCGTTTGTTGTAATATCCCAGTCTGTTGGTGTTTTTCCCATAACCATATCACGAACTGCTCCTCCAACAAGATAGGATTCAAATCCATTTTCTTTGAAAATTTCACCCATTTTTTGAAGGAATAAAGGAATTTTGACTTTTTTCATAAAATTACATCCTCTGTGAAAGTATGTCAATCGTACGGAAAGCGATAAGACACACAATGCCAATGGCAAATGAAAATGCCATTAAAAATATATTTATGAGATACGAAAAGACAGATTTTCGAGCGGATTTTCTTAAGACCGTTATAAAAATTTCTATGATTCCTGCAAGTGAAAAGCAAATCAACGCTACGGAAGTTAGGGAAACGACGTTTGCGATGAGAATCAAATTGGAATCCATAAAACTTTGGAAATTTCCAACAAAGAAAAATGACACGGTAAAAAAGAGGTAGATGAGCAGGAATATAACGGTTCTTCGTGTGAGTATGTATAAGAGTGAAAAATCGCTTTTTTCTCCTTTTATGCGAGCGTCATTTAGATACAGTTCAAAAAAGTAATTTCGTTTGTCTTCGTTTTTTCTTGAAGTTTTCATATTCTATATGATATACTAAATAAAGGAATTTTTACAGTCAAGGGGAAAATTTTGGAAAAAAAAGGCAGAAGTTTTTTAGTTTGTTTTATAATTCTTATTCTTGCGGCGGGAGCGGTGTTTTTTATTGGTTGGACTCAATTTAGAGTTGACACGGATTCTGTTGGTGTTCTCGTTTCAAAGACTGGAGGGGTTTCCACAAGGCTTATAAAGTCTGGGGAATTTTCGTGGCATTGGGAATTTCTCTTGCCTACGAATGCAAAGTTGAAGGTTTTTAGTATTGTTCCGTATTCTTTTCGTCAGGAGATTTCAGGGGTTTTGCCATCTGGTGATGTTTACTCAAATCTGTTCAAGGCTTCTCCTGATTTTTCATATAATTTTGATTTTACTATTTTTCTTTCAATTTCTGAAGACGGTTTGTTAAGTTTGGTGAAAGAAGGAAGAGTTGAGGATCAGGACGCTCTTGAAGATTATTTGAGAAGTGCATCTGAGGTTGTGGTAAAGAATGCTGTTAATAACATCATTTCAAATCGGAATGAAAAGCAACCGCTTATTGGGGAATTAGTCGATTATTCACGTTTTTTTGATGACATAGACATTTCAAAAAGATTTCCTGATGTTTCCATTGAAAAAATAGATGTTCACTCTGTAAAAATTCCGGACTTTGATCTGTATGAAAGGACGCGGGAAATTTATTTGGAAAAACTCCGCTCTTCATTGAATGCTGCCAGTTTTTTTGCGGAAACCCAGACGACCTTGTCTGCCCCTGAAAAGACGGACGGTGCTTCTGACGCTCCCGCAATTGATGAGAAAAAAGTGTTAGAGCTTTTGGATCAATTAAAGTCCATCTTACAGCTTGAGGGGCGTTAAGGTATGAAAAAAGTTTTTGGAATAAGAGGCGCGTGCTGTGCAAAAAACACTGCTGAATCAATAACAAATGAAACTGTTGCACTTTGTCGCCGTATTTTTTTGGAAAATGCTCTTTCTCCTGAAGATATTGTTTCAATTCAATTCACATTGACGCGCGATCTTGATGAAATGAATCCGTGTTCCGCATTAAGAAAAAATGACGTGGGGCTTGATACTTCAAGAATTCCTCTGTTTTGCGCTCAAGAAGCATATATAAAGGGCGGTCTTGAAAAAGTCATAAGGATTTTGGTAACCGCCTATCTTGACGAGGGAAAAACGCCAAAGAACTGTTATATTGACGGTGCAGAGGTTTTGCGCCCTGATTTTTCAAGGGATTCAACTGATTCAAGCGTGGACGTATGAAAATTTGGGTTGTAAGTATGGAATGCGCTGGCGTAATAGAAGCTGGTGGAGTAAAGGACGTTACATTTTCCCTTTGCAGGGCATTTTCTGCGTGTGGAAATGAGGTGACTCTTTTTCTGCCTGTTTTTGCCGTAACATCTTTTGAACACCTTGTCAATGTACAAGAGAAGATTTTTTCTGCCGAAGTTCATATTTGCAATCATAATCATACTGTTTTTTATAGCACTGCAAATCTTGCGTTGTGCAAAAAGGTGACGGTTGTTTTAGTTCATCACAAGGCTTTTGAAGAAAAACATGCGGTGTATGTGTACACGAGAGAAGATACGTTTGAAAATCAATGTTTCATCCCGGGAACAGGACATAGAGATGTTCATTTTCTTGATGCACTGCTTTCAAAGGCTTCGGCTGAGTATATGACGCTGCTTTTTGAAGAAAAACGCCCTGATGTTGTGCATTGCCATGACGCTTCAACTGCTATAACACCTTGCTATATGGCTCAAAAACAAACGCTTTTTTCGGGGACAAAATACTTTGTTACAATCCATAATGCAGGTCCTGCCTATCATCACGATTTTTCTTCTGTTGATGAAGCCGCTTATTACACGGAACTTCCCCTTGCATTTTTAAATGACGCAAAAAACGGATGTAGAGTGGAGCCGTTCTTGCTTGCTGCAAAAGACGCAACGCTTACCGCCGTTTCAACGTTCTACGCCGATGAAATTATGAATCCAGAAAACGCTGTTTTTACTGACGGGCTTTCGGCAGAATTTGCAAAAAAAAGCATAAAAATACGGGGGATTACAAACGGAATAGATGCGGACATATATTCTCCAGAAGACAGCACTATTTCCCTTTTGCCGTATGAATTTTCACCGAAAAAATCTGATTTTTCAGGAAAATATAAAAATCGAGCGTTTTTTTTAGATCTGTGTGGTGCTGTTTTAGGTGGCACAACGGAAGTGTGCAGTGTAAACGATAAAAAATCTGACTTTTATTCAAAATACCTTTCAGGAATTGAAAAATGTGGTTTTCTTTATAGCGATGATGAAAATACATGTGTTTATTTTGTATATCACGGGCGCATTGTGACCCAAAAAGGCATTCCGCTTTTAGTGAGGGTGATGGAAAAACTGCTTTCCGATTCGGCGTATGCCAATTTCCGGCTTATAGTAATGGGGCAGGGGGAAAGAGAGTTGGAAGAAACTTTGCAGGATTTTGTTGCGAGATTTGAAGGCAAGGCAGTTTATTTGAAAGGATACAACAGGGCGTTATCACGTTTGTGCGTTGCCGCTGCGGATTTTTCTCTATTGCCAAGCAATTTTGAGCCTTGCTGTCTTGAAGATTTTATCTCGCAAATTTATGGTACGCTGCCAATAGCCCACGCAACAGGGGGCTTAAGAAAAATAATAGACGCGAAGACTGGCTTTTTATACGAAGAGAACACAGAAGAGGCTCTGAATGCCGCCATTTTACGGGCAGTAGAGCTTAAGAAGAACCCTGCAGAGTTGCATGCCCTTGCAAAAAATACCGCTTTATACATAACCCGCACCTATTCATGGAATGCGATCGTTCGGGAAAAGTATATTCCGTTGTTTGAAGAAAATGGGAAATAATAAGGTGCGGCAAAATAGGGTGAAATAGAGTGAAAATCTCGACTTTAAAAGCGTTATTCGGTATAGTAAAAAGCGGAGTGACAGAATGTTCTCGCTTTATTTTGGTGGAAAATCGTTCTCTATGGACGACTGCACTTTTATATCAGGAGGTTTGAATAAAAATGATTAACTGGGAAAACGCCGACACACTGGAATCTTGGAAAAAACTGCTCTCTTTAAAGGGAATGGTGAATGTGAGTGAGGAGCTTGCATCTGCGGACGCAGAAAAAAGGATTGGAGAATATTCTGTTCCGATGGCAGCCGGACTTTCATACAACTATGCTGCAAAACAGGTGAATGAACAAATTTTGAAAACAATGCAGGAGCTTTCAGACGAAGCGCAACTCATCGAGAAATTTGAGGCTCTGTATAACGGAGCGGTTATAAACACTGGTGAAAAGAGAATGGTTTTACATCATTTAACCCGCACTCAACTTGGAAAGGATGTGTCTGCGGATGGCGTGAACAAACGGGAATTCTATTTAAATGAACAGAAAAAAATTGCGGAATTTGCGGAAAAAGTTCATTCTGGAAAAATTACAAATGAAAAGGGTGAGAAATTTACAGATGTGTGTCAAATTGGAATTGGTGGATCTGACTTAGGTCCTCGTGCAATGTATCTTGCAATCGAAAATTGGGCAAAGGCAAACAACACGCATCTTATGGACGCACACTTTATTTCAAATGTAGACCCAGACGATGCGGCGGCAGTTCTTGCCTCCCTTGACATTTCAAAGACAATTTTTATTCTCGTTTCAAAGTCGGGAACAACTCTTGAAACCCTCACAAATGAATCGTTTGTAAAGGAATATATAAAGAAAGCGGGACTTGAAGTTTCAAAACACTTAATTGCAGTTACATCGGAAACGAGTCCCCTTGCTCATAATTCAGATTATATGCAGGCGTTCTATATGGACGATTATATCGGCGGTCGCTATTCATCAACATCAGGAGTTGGTGGAGCAGTTCTTTCTCTTGCCTTTGGGCCAAAAGTGTTTGCAGACTTCCTTGATGGGGCTGCGGAAGCGGACAAAAGCGCAACAAACAAAGACATTCGCAAAAATCCTGCGCTGCTTGATGCGCTTATTGGAATTTATGAAAGAAATGTTCAAGACTATCCATCGACTGCCATTTTGCCATACAGCCAGGCATTGAGCAGATTTCCTGCGCACTTGCAGCAACTTGATATGGAGTCAAACGGAAAATCTGTGAACAGGGATGGAAAGCCAATCGACTATGTGACTGGACCTGTCATTTTTGGCGAGCCAGGAACAAACGGTCAGCATTCGTTTTACCAGCTTCTTCATCAGGGAACAAACATTATTCCACTTCAATTTATTGCGTTTAGTGAAAATCAAACGGGCAAGGACGTTGTGATTGAAGATTCTACCAGTCAGAAAAAACTCTGCGCAAATGTTGTGGCTCAAATCGTTGCGTTTGCCTGCGGAAAAAAAGATGAAGACCCAAACAAAACGTTTGACGGAAAAAGACCTTCTAGTCTCATTCACGGCAAACAGCTCACGCCAAAAGCATTGGGTGCATTGTTGAGCCACTTTGAAAATAAAGTTATGTTCCAGGGGTTTGTATGGAATGTCAATAGCTTTGATCAAGAGGGTGTGCAACTAGGCAAAAAACTTGCTAAAACTGTTCTCTCTGGAAAAATGGATGGTGCGCTAAAAGCCTTTGCCGGTCTTTTGATATAATTGCCGCATTATTACCAGTATTCAAAAAGGTGAAGCAATCGTTGCGGGGCAATGCACACCTTTTTGCGTTTTGTCTTGCAATTGTGCAATAAAGGCGGTGGATTGCCACTTTGTTTAATGGCGACTATGGATACTTGTGATGAAAGAGGGATTAACAATCCCTCTTTTAAAATAGGGAGAAGTGACTGAAAAATACGTGTAATGCGGTTGCTTTTTGTTTTATTTTAGGATAGAATAAACAGTACTTGCCGGGATGGTGGAATGGTAGACACAAGGGACTTAAAATCCCTCGGCTGCAAAGCCGTGCCAGTTCAAGTCTGGTTCCCGGCAAAGGGCGCATGATTTTTCTTGCGCCCTTTTTTATGCCTTGCTCTTTATATAGTGTTGTTGAAAGGTGTGATTTTGTAAGCGCGGCTTTTGTTTTTACTTCCTATGTATTCTATTAAATTCATTCGTGCAAGCACCCACAGTATTAAGTGGGCGTTGGCAGCATCTTTTCGAGAAAGTCCCTCCTGTATCATCGCAGTTTTTAACTCCCGCGCAGTGAACGGTTCTGCAAGGGATTTTGGAAGCAGAGCGAGGTAGTCGCTTGCGGTTTTGAATTGCATTGTGTCCATTATGTCGTCAAGTCTTTTATTAGTTTTAAGCCAGTTTCTTTTAAATCGTCTGCGTTTGTTTTTTGACTGCACGGGTTCTTCTGTTCTTATTCTGATTTCGGTTATTTTTACCAGAGGGACTTCAAGCGTGAATTTGTCATCCAAAAGCACGGGATACAGACCTGTAAGCTCTCTGAAAAGGGCGTATATGCTTTTTGTATCGGGGCTTTTTCTTGCGTATATTTTTTTCCCATTTAAATCGTTTAATAAAATCGTTTTTTGTACGGCAAGAGGATGAACTACCGTTACTCTTCGATTTTTTGAAAGAGCATCGCTAATCTTTGGAAGAAGTTTTGAAAGTCCCTGCGTTTGTATTTCTATTACACTTCCATCTTCTCGAAGTATATCATATATATGACCGTCTGCCTCCGCTTCCAGTTTGTCAGTGTCGTTTTCTGCGTAGATTTCCTTGAATGTTTTGTGTAAATTGCTTTCGTTATAAGTGTTTATCATCTTACTATACAAGTATGTACAAAAATGCACTCGTGTCAAAAGATTTTTTTCTTTTTTTTCTTTTTTCGTGTTGATTTTAGAGTTTTTTTCGTTATAATGTAAAATAGGTGGGAAAAAGTGGTAAAAAGTGGGGAAAAGTGGAAGACGGTGTTTTAAATTTGCTTACTGGTGAATATAGGAATACGCTTGATGAGAAGGGCAGGATTATGTTTCCGTCAAAATTGCGCTCTGCAATTGCAGGAAATGTGCTTGTTGCTACTCATTCGTTTGACAATTGTCTTTGGCTTTTCACTCCTTCTGAATGGGAGAATGTTTCGTCAAAATTGATAGAGCATTCTTCTCTTTACAGTGGGGGAAACCGCTTTGTACTGAGGAAATTCATTGCCCCTGCTCAAGAGCTTGAGTTTGACAAATCGGGGCGCATTTCAATTCCCATGAGTCTTCGAGAATATGCACACCTTTCAAAGGATTGTGTAATTCTTGGGGTGAAAAAATATATGGAGCTGTGGGATGTTGATTCCTATAAGGCGTATATGGCTGAAAGTGAAACTACCTTCCAGTCTGCCGTTGAGGAGTTGAGTTCTATCAGTTTCTAAATGCAGGGGAATTGGATGTTGGAAATAGTTCATACTCCAGTATTGTTAAAGGAATGTTTGACTCTTCTTTGCCCTGAAGAGGGGTATACAGATGAGGCGTGGATGATTGATTCCACTCTTGGAGAGGGTGGACATTCCGAAGCATTTTTAAATGCCTTTCCCTCGCTGAATGTTATTGGTATTGATGCAGATTCTGTGATTCAAGAGACGGCTAAAAGGAGGCTTTCTCATTTTGGAGACAGAATGCATTTTTATAATGGTTGGTTTACTGACTTTTACGAGTCATATCCAGTTGAATTTCCGAAACCCAATTTGATTCTTTTTGATTTGGGAATTTCGGTTTTTCATTATGAAAAGTCGGGGCGTGGTTTTTCTTTTCGATACGATGAAGCTCTTGATATGCGATTAAACCCTGAAAAACAAACTGTTTCGGCGGCGGACATTGTGAATGGCTATGGAGAGGAGGAGCTTTCCAACGTGCTTTTTTTGTATGGAGAGGAAAAATTAAGCCGACGATTTGCACGCGCTATTGTTGAAGTTAGAAGAGGTGGAAAGATAGAGTCTTCCAAGACTCTTGCGGATATTATTTTTCGTGCTTCTCCATCTGCATATCGTTATGGGGCGATTCATCCTGCTACTCGTACTTTTCAAGCGTTGCGAATTGCTGTAAATAGCGAATTGCGCATTATTCCGCCGGCTCTTCACAATGCGTTTAACTGTCTTGAGATAGGCGGAAAACTGGGGGTGATTACATTTCATTCTCTTGAAGATCGTATTGTGAAGACGTATTTTCGCAATTTGGGAAAAAAATGCGTGTGTCCTCCTGAATTTGCCTGTTGTAAGTGTGGCGGAGTTCAATGCGCTGACGTTTTAACAAAGAAGCCTGTGTGTGCAAGCGATGCCGAGGTGAAGGAAAATGCACCGTCAAGGAGCGCAAAGTTGCGCGTGGTGAGAAAACTGAGCAATGCAACCGAATACCATTTAAATGGAGTGGAGGGATTTTGATGAACGAAGGGAATAAAAAGGAGATTTTTTTGACGGTGTTGGCGTGTTTTTTTGCCGCCATGATACCTGTTCTTTTTATTGCGTATGGTTTTCAGACAAAACGCTATGTCGATTTATCTCGCGAAATAACAGAGCTTGAAAAAAAACAAGAGGAGCTAATAGAGCAGAATAAAAGATTGGTGAGCGATATAAGTTTGCTTTCATCAACTGATAGGATAGAGAAAATTGCGTCATCGGAACTGGGGATGCACAAAGCAGAGACAGAAGATATTGTTCGGGTAGAAATGGGTGGATCGAAAAAATGATGAAACACAATTTGAATGAAAGTTTGCTCACTGTGGAACAGGTGATTGATGCTGTTGGCGGAGAATTTGTTGGCGATGCGGAAAACAGGAATTTGTTTTGCTTTACATCTGTTGCTACCGACAGTAGAAATGTTATAGATGGGTCTCTTTTTGTTCCTCTTATTGGAGAAAATGAGGATGGGCATAGATATTGCCCTCAGGCTGTGGAGAATGGCGCGAAAGTCCTTTTTATTTCAAGGGGTGAATTTGAAAAAAACAGTGAATATTATAAAAATCTTGTCACTGAAAATAAAGCAATGAGTGTTATTGTCGTGGGAAATACATTGCGTGCGCTCCAAAATGCAGCCGCTCGATATGTGAGCAAATTTCCAACTCTCGTGAAAATTGCGATTACTGGTTCTAGTGGAAAAACAACTTCAAAGGATATGGTGGCCTCCATTTTAGCGAGGAAATATAGGGTTGTTGCAACAGAGGGGAATTTTAATTCTGAAACAGGACTTCCTCTTTCTGTATTTAACATAAGGCACTTTCACGAAGTTGGTGTCTTTGAGATGGGGATGAACCGTAAAAATGAAATCAGTGAGATTGCGGAAATTTTAAAGGCGAATTTTGCCCTCATTACAAATATTGGCACGGCACACATTGGAATTTTGGGAAGCATTGAGGATATTGCAAAAGAGAAAAAACATGTGTTTGACTATGTTTCTTATAATGGTGCGGCGTTTGTTCCCGATATGGACGAATTTGCTGATTTTCTTTCATCTGGAATTGAGGGAGAGGTGATTCGCTTTGGGAGCAGTGTTCCTTGCTCGGAAAGTGGAGTGAAATATCTGAAGGATTGTGGCGTTGAAGGCACGGATTTTTCTGTGTCCGATGTTAAAATTCATTTGGCTCTTCCTGGAATTTATAACTACGTAAATGCTCTTGGAGCAGTGGCAGTTGCAAGAAGATTCGGGGTTTTGCCGAGTCAAATAAAAAAGGGCTTGGAATGTTTGAACGCCACATCGGGAAGAACAGAAGTTAAAAAAGTCTCCGCAAAAAACAAGTCGGAAATTACGCTGATAAAAGATTGTTACAATGCAAATCCGAGCTCAATGAAAAGTGCGCTTGCATTTTGTTCGTCTCTTGAAAAAACGGGAAAGTTGATTTATGTGCTTGGAGATATGCTTGAGCTGGGGGAAAAGTCTTCGGAGCTTCACGAATCCATCGGAAGCATTGTGGCAGCTGACAAACCTGCTCTTGCGATCTTTATTGGCGAGGAGATGAAGAACGCGTATGACAAGGCGTTAAAGCGAGGCTTT
The DNA here is from genome assembly GCA_014803985.1 of Treponema sp. Lineage (GTDB taxonomy): Bacteria > Spirochaetota > Spirochaetia > Treponematales > Treponemataceae > Treponema_D. Next base: position 152,910 of record JAAVAO010000044.1, on the reverse strand, counting down.
GAAAATGGCGTTTGGTTTGAAAAATACGATACTGATTCTATAAAAAAAGCGGCGAAAATTATTTTAGACAGGCTTTCGGATAATGATGTTGTCCTTCTAAAAGCGAGCAGAGGAATCTGTTTGGAACGTGTTGCCGATGAGATTATTGGATAGGCAGCAAAAAATATGGATAAATATAATTTTTTTGCTGACCGTTCCATTGAACGGCATAATAAAAGTGATGTTTTATTTTTTATCTCTGTTATTTTGCTTTTTGGCTTGGGATTATTTACTCAGGTTTTTTGCACACAAAGTTATGCCGTTCGTATGTTCCATGACCCATATCACTTTGTGAAAAGACAACTTTTTAGTATAGTGGCGGGCGTTTTGGGATTCTTGCTTTTTTCAAGCTTAAAAATCTCTGTTATTCGCAGGATCATTCCTTTCCTTTTGTGCGTCACGTTGTTTTTATGTATTCTTGCTTTTGTTCCCGGTGTTTCGGTTAAAAAGAACGGTGCGCCCCGTTGGATTAGAATGCCGTTTGGTTTTACTTTACAGCCCTCCGAAATTGTGAAATTTATACTGGTCTTGTTTTTGGCAAATCTTTTTGACAAGCAGCTCTATCTTGAAAAAGAAGAGAGAAATGTGTTTCCGTGCGTTTTTGTTTTGATGTCTTTTATTATGTTGGTGCTTGGTCAAAAGGACTTGTCAACGTCTCTCTTTATTTTTGGCGTGTGCTTTTTGCTGTTTGCCGTTTGCGGAATGAATATAAAATGGGCGTTTGCGTTGGGTGTTCTTGCTGTTCCGGCTTTATTTTTGTTTATTGCAAGCGAACCATATAGAATTGAACGGGTGATTGCGTTTTTGCATCCTGATCGCGGGGCGCAAACGTTTAACTATCAAAGTATAGCGGCAAAAAGAGCGATAAGTTCAGGCGGTTTGTGGGGGGCTGGAATAGGCACTGGACTTGTGCAAACGGCTAGAGTTCCTGAAGTGCAGACGGACTATATTTTTGCGGGCTGGACGGAAGCAATGGGGCTTGGCGGTGTGATGGCGTATTTTTCACTTCTCATCTTTTTTGCATGGCGCGGATATAGAATTGCTTTACTATGCAAGAATCGTTTTGCAGCAATTGCTACATTTGGTTTTGTTTCTATGATAGTCTGCCAGTCGATGTTGAATTGCGCTGTTGTTTGCGGGGCTCTTCCGTCAACGGGAATCCCTCTTCCGTTTTTTTCGGTCGGAGGATCTTCTATGATTGTCACCCTTTGTATGTGTGGGTTTGTTATAAATGCATCTAGATATGATTCCGAAGATAAAAGTAACAATGAGAACAATTTTGTTCAAATAGAAACTGTGGGAGGTATAACACTGTGAGCGATTTTTTAAGGTATTTCGAGAATTCTAGTGATTCCGAATTTATTTCTACTGAAAAATTCAGTAAAGAGCCTAAAAAGGCGGCAAGTAATGATAAGGTTATACTTGCTCTAAAGATTATTTTTTTGCTCTTGCTACTATGTGGCGTTGCAGAATTTTTTATTTATAAATTTTTTATGCCTTGTATGCGGAGTCCTGTGGTTTCTGTTTCTGGGCAAAAAAGTTATACAGCTGAGGATATTGTCGATCTGCTGCGCCCAATGAACGCTAAAAACTGGTTTGAATTTGACGTGAATTCTGCAATGTCAATTATTGCATCTGATAGTCGAATTGATTCTGTCGTTATAAAAAAGTCGTTTCCAAATAAAATTTATATTTCAGTTGTTGAGAGGGAACCTGTTGCCACAACGTTTATAAATTCAGAGGACACGAGCATTGCATTTGAAATTGATAAAAATGGCGTGATTTTTCCTGAAAGGAATAGAGGGCAAAAAAAAGATGCTTCGATCCCTATAGTTTCAGGCATTCCTGTTGAACACTTGAGCGAAGGAATGAGAATTCCCTTGAAGTATAGGGCATTGATAGAGCAAATTTCATCTCTTCCAAAAAATTATTTTGCCGCAATTTCAGAAATTTGCGTTACTCCAAAGGAATACGGTAATTATGAACTGGTACTCATTCCATCAACTACACAGATTCGTGTTCTTGTCGATAGGATATTGAATGAAGAGGCATTAAAATATATGATGGTTGTACTTGACGTGGTTACCGCAAACGAACCGAATGTTTATGAAATTGACTTGCGATATGGCTCTGTTTTGTATAGGAAAAGATAGTGGTTAAATCCTAGTTTATGGGTGGGGGAACATACACATGAGGACAATTATAGGTGTTGATATAGGAACAAGTTTTATTAGAGTTGCCGTTGGGGAAGTGGTTGAGGACAATTCTGTTCGGATTATAGGCACTTCTTGTGAAAAGTCAGAGGGGTTGAATAGGGGGAATATAGTTAATATTGTTGCGGCTTCCAATGCGATAAGACATGCAATTGAAAGCGCAGAACAGATGGCTGGAGTTCAAATTTCATATTGCTTTGTTTCTTCAGGGGGAAACCAAATAGACTGTCAACAAGGGGTCGGAAAGGTTGCCATTCTTGAAAAGACAAAAGGACGGCGTGAAATTGATCAAAGTGATATTGATCGTGCAATTGAATGTGCGACTGCGGTGAACATTACAATGGACAGGGAAAAACTCCATGTTGCAATTCAAGAGTTTAGACTTGACAATACATCTTATGTAATAAAAGAGCCTCTCCATTCTCTTGCGTATTCTCTTGATGTTTCTGTTCTTATTATAACTGCTTCTCGAACTTCAATCAGAAATATAAATGCCTGTTTAAATAGCGCAGGATATGATGTTGCTGGGGTGATACTGAAAACATTTGCGGCTCAAGTGGCGGTGACGACAAAAGAAGAAAGGGAACTTGGCTCTGTTATAATCGATTTGGGTGCGGGAACGACAGATATACTTGTTTTGTATAAGGATGCTCCCGCTTATATAGCGTCCATTCCGTTGGGTGGCATAGATGTGACCAATGACATTGCTATTGTGCTGGGGATTCCTTTTGACGAGGCGGAGAAAATAAAAATCGACTTTGGGTGTTGTTGGGTGGAAAATGTAGACCAGAATTCTACGGTTATAGTAAACGGCGTTGGAGGGCGTCCTCCAGAGGAAGTGCCCAATTCAAAAGTTTCCAAAATAATTCAAGATAGAATGGCGGAAATTTTAAAAATGGTTGGCAATAAAATCTCTGCAAATACTGGTTTTGGCGAGTTGGCTGGAAATATCATTTTAATTGGTGGAGGCGCTTGTCTGGACGGGGTTATTGAATTGACACAATCTGTTTTTGGCACATCGGCGGTTAGAATCGGCACTCCTGACGGCTTTGGAGACTTGAATCAAGAGTGTGAAAGCCCTGAATGGTCAACGGCTTTTGGACTTGTTGCATATAGCAAGGATAAGGGGCATGAAAACAAGGAGAGTAAAAAACAGTTGTCTTCAAAACCACGGAGCGGAAATATATTTAGCAAAATAATTAGAGCGTTGTTTTAGAAAATGGGGATTTCTAAAGCACTATTCAGAATTAAAAAAGGGGTGTATGAGGGCGACTGCATTAGATGGTGTGGTTGCCATCGACATAAAGGGAGGAAAGTATGGAATTTGATGTTGTAGATAACGAAGGCTCTATTTTGGGAAATGTTAATCCAACAGTTATCAAGGTTATTGGGTGTGGCGGCGGAGGTTCCAACGCTGTTCGCAATATGATAGAGGCGGACATTAAGAATGTTGATTTTATCGCTATGAATACCGATGCGCAGGCGTTGAGCAAGTCAATTGCAAAAATTCGCATTCCTATTGGACAAAAGTTAACTCAAGGACTTGGAGCGGGCGGAGATCCAGCAATTGGAGAAAAGGCTGCCGAAGAGGATCAAGACTCAATTTGCAACGCTCTTCGTGGAGCAAATATGGTGTTTGTTACTGCGGGAATGGGTGGAGGAACGGGAACTGGTTCTGCTCCTGTTGTTGCAAGACTTGCAAAAGAGATGGGAATCCTCACGGTGGCAATTGTTACAACGCCATTTACATGGGAAGGACCTCTTCGCGCGAAGCTTGCAAAGGCAGGGCTTGAAAAACTGTATGATGCGGTGGATTCTATTATTGTCATTCCAAATTCAAAAATTCTTACAGCGTTTCCCGATCTAGAAAATGCTACGCTTATTGAACAGTTACGGTTGGCAGATGACGTATTGCGGCAGGCAATTGAAGGGGTTATCAATATCGTTACTGTGACAGGAGTTATAAACATAGATTTTGCTGACGTGAAAAAAGCCATAGAAAATCAAAAGACAACTCTATTTGGAATGGGGTCTGCTTCTGGCAAGGGGCGTGCCACCGAAGCGGCTACTAATGCCATCAATAATCCTATGCTTGAAGATATGAATATTGATGGAGCAAAGCATATTCTTGTGAATGTCATCGCAAGCAATCCAACAACGGAAGAACTTCAAGAGATTGCTACTATTGTGAGCAAGTCTGCTGCAATAGATGTGTATGAGTTAAAACAAGGGGTTGTTATTGATCCAGATAAGGGTGATGAGTTGAGCGTTACTGTTATTGCAACTGGTTTTGGCGATTCAAACAGAGTTTCTAAAGAAAATGAAGTTGCTCAAGATGAAGCGAAGGCAGAGGAAGTAGAAAAGGGTGAAAATGAGGGTGCGAAAAATGAAAATTTCATTTCGCTCAGTGATTTTAACGCTCTTTCGAGCAAAAAAACTTCTCAAAGCCCCTCTCGCAATCCGCTCCTTTTTTCCCAAGGGGAGGATGAAAAAGAGGCGAAACCTGGCGACTATGGATCTTTTGGAAGTGTCAACGCAAATAAAAAAATGGGGCACTATGTGGACGAAAACGATTTGAGCGTTCCGACTTATAGTAGAAATTTGTCTCGAACGATAAATTTCAACAAAAATAAGCAGGAGTAAAATTGTAGAGACTTGCACTATGAACGAGAAAATTAATACCTTTCTCCATGCATTTTATACAGATTTACTTCTTGTTGAACGTCTTTCTGAGCAAACGGCGCAGACGTATCGGCTTGCGGTGGAAACATTTCTTCATTGGTGCATTGACCACCGCATAGAATTGTCTAAGATTAGTGTTCAAAATTTGATTTACTATCTGGCTTGGAGAAGAACAGATAATAATTGTGTTCCATTGACAATAGCCAAAGATATTTCTGCGTTGCGAGCATTTGGTTCGTATCTTGTTCGCATGCGTTTTTGGTCTGAAAACATTGTATTTATGCTTGAAAGGCCAAAAGCGTCCCGAACATTGCCAAAAGTGCTTTCTGTGGAGCAAATTGAACAACTTTTAGGCGCAATTGATACAACTACGCCAATTGGAAAAAGGGATGACGCTCTTTTTGAAATGATTTATTCTTGCGGACTTCGTATAAGTGAAGTATGTTCTCTTTTGGTCGGGAATCTTCACTTGAACGAACAGTTGATTATGGTGAGGGGGAAGGGCGACAAGGAGAGGATTATACCTTTTGGAAACGAGGCAAAGGAGAAGCTTTCTTTATATTTAAATGATGTCCGCCCCGTTTTAGTTGGCAAAAAAACAATTCATGAAGTATTCGTGAATTATCGGGGAGAACCAATCTCACGCAAAGGAGTGTGGAAGAGATTTCAGCAGCTTGAAAAATTGAGTGGTGTAACATCGAAAGTTCACACGCTGCGGCATTCTTTTGCAACGCATCTTCTTGCAGGAGGGGCGGATTTGCGTTCTGTTCAAGAGTTGCTTGGTCATTCTGATTTAACAACTACGCAAATTTATACACATATTGACGATGAGCAACTTTCCGCTTATCATAAGAAATACTTCCCAGGACACGATTCGTTTCTTGAGTGATTTGAACAAAAGTGTGTGCTGTACGATTTGTAAAATAGTGAAATGAATGAGGGGGTGAATCCGCAACAAAAATAGCAACAAAATGGCGTTACGGATTTTAATGCGACTGTATTCAAAACGCGCTTATATATTGCCGTTTTCGCTTGGAACTTCGCGCTACGCACTTGTTGCGAACGCATTTCATTACAAAACGGCGTTTTATGAAATACAGAAAGTTGAAACTTTCTGTATTTCATAAAAATAAAGAAGATTATTGGAGTTAGTATGAGAAAATTGACTATGTTGTATTGTGCGGTGTTTTTAGCCGTTGTTACGTTTGCTTCTTGTGTTTCATGCGGGGTTTCCAACAAAACGATTGTCAGAATGCAGCACCTTGAAGAAAACGTTGACCATCCCACTTCCATAGAGGAATTGAAAGAGGCTATTGCAAAATATCAAAAGCGTGTTGCGGACATTCAATTGGCTGAAACGCAAGTTGGAATTTGGTATAAAATTTTAGGCACTCGCTATCTTGATAATAAAATGTATGGAGAGGCGATGAAAAGCTTTCAATCTGCGCTTGAATATTATCCTAACAATCAAAATTTGTATTATTGGGTTGGAATTTGCGCAGGGTATATGAGTCATGCCGCCCTTGACTTTGAGGGAACTGGTTCAAGCACTCGAAAAATGAATTATCTAAAACTTTCAGAGGAGGCGTATAAGCGGGCTATTGAAATAGAGCCTCGTTTTGCAAGCGCACTCTATGCAATTGGCGTTTTATATACTTTTGAACTTGACGAATGTGAAAAGGCGATTCCGTATCTTGAAACGCTTTTAACGATAGAAAAACGCCATTTAGATGGAATGTTTGTTTTGGCGCGTGCATATTATGCCACCTATCAATTTGACAAGGCTGTTGAAATGTATGATAGAATAATAGAAACGACAAAATCTGCTGATACAAAGGCAACTGCGGAGGAAAATAAAAGAACTGCGCTGGATGCAGCCTACTCTTATGGAAACTGATGAAATAGACTTGATTTTTTTAATTTCTCTTGCTCGGATTTCGTTTTTAAATCGTGCTGAAAAGATTGCATTGTCCAAGAAAATTGACGGGGCGGACGCACTTTCCTTGCTTTCGATAGACGAAATAGGAGCGATTGTGGGGCGGAATATCCGTGGCGCATGGAACGGAAGGGAAAATATAAATCAAGCAAAAATTGAGGCGGCGGTTATAGAGGCAAAGGGGATAAACACTGTCCTTTATGATGATTGCACATATCCCGCGCTTTTAAAGCAAATTCCAAATGCGCCTTTTGCCATTTTTTATAGGGGCGACATTTCCTGTTTGCACGAAAAAACCGTTTCTGTGGTTGGAACGAGGTGTCTTACAGCAGATGGAAGAAAAGCCGCTCATGATTTTGCATACAGTGCAGTCCGTGACGGATGTACTGTTGTTTCAGGATTGGCTCGTGGTGCGGATAGAGCGGCGCATTTGGGGGCGGTGGATGCGTGGTTTGATGCTTTGGAAAAAGACGCTCCTTTACCTGCAGGAAAAACTGCCGCCGTTTTGCCGTGCGGAATAGACACAGTCACTCCTTTTGCAAATATGCGCCTTTCGTGCGATATAATAAAAAGCGGCGGATGCATTTTGAGCGAATATGTGCCTGGAACTCCTGCCGCCAAATGGCGATTTGTTCAAAGAAACAGAATTATAGCCGCCCTTTCTCCTGCAACTGTTGTGATTCAAGCTCCAACGGGAAGCGGAGCTCTTATCACTGCAGGACTTGCCCTTGAGTATGATAGGGATGTTATGTTTCATTCAACGGCGTTTTCCGAGTCGGCTCTAGACATGGATGAAGCGATTGTTTCTCGATTGAAACGTGATTTTGCACAGGGAAAAATTTCTAGGGGCAAAATTGAGAATTCCTGCCGAAAATATAAAGAGCTTGGTGCTCCAATAATAGAAAATTATGAAGATTACTGCAAATGTCTTGCTGAAATGCCTGGACTTCGCAGTTTAAATAGTGAACAAATGGAAATGTTCTAAAAAAAGTAGAAGGTTTAAAATAGGCAACAAAAGTGGCGTTGCTGAAAATACAAGGAAGATTTAAAATCAGCAACAAAAATAGTGTTGCTGATTTTAATGCGAGTTTTTTCAAAACTCGCTTATCAACTGCTATTTCTTACTTCGTTGCGAAATAGCTTTTTCAGCAACTCCCGAATCTGAAGATTCGTTCGTTGCTGAAAATACAAGGAAGGTTTAAAAACAGCAACTAAAATTGAGTTGCTGAAAATACAAGGAAGGATTTTTTATGGCTGAGAAAAAGACCTCATCAAAAAAAGAAAAAACTCCGCAGACATTGATTATTGTGGAGTCTCCTGCCAAGGCGCATACTATTGAAAAGTATCTAGGACCTGGTTACACGGTAAAGGCATCTATGGGACATTTGATTGACCTTCCAAAGTCAAGGATGGCAATTGATACGGAGCATGGATTTCAGCCTGAGTATATAACCGTCCGTGGGCGCGCGAAACTTTTAAAGGAACTTCAAAAAGACGCGAAAAAATCGGATTACGTTCTTCTTGCATCGGATAATGATCGCGAGGGAGAGGCGATTGCGTGGCATTTGAACAATGCACTGCAAGATAAAACCGATGCAAAAATAAACAGAATTGTATTCAACGAAATTACACCAGTTGCTATAAAAGAAGCGGTAAAAAATCCTGGAGAGATAGTTGAAGCAAAGGTAAATGCGCAAAAGGCGCGCCGAGTTCTCGATCGCCTTGTAGGGTATAATTTAAGTCCTCTTTTGTGGAGCAAGGTGAAAAATGGGCTTTCCGCAGGGCGCGTCCAATCTGTTGCGCTTCGTTTAATTTGCGAAAGAGAGGAAGAAGTTGAAAATTTTTTGCCTGAAGAATATTGGTCTCTTGATGCTGACTTTATGAAGGGCAAAACAAAGTTTACAACGCAACTTGTAAAATATAAAGGGGAAAATCCAGAGTTAAAATCTGAGAAAACAGTAAATAATATTATTGAAGAAATAAAAAATTCTGAATGCACTGTTTCAAGTGTAAAGCAAACTGAAAAAACAGTGAGACCAAAACCGCCGTTTACTACGTCAAAATTGCAGCAGGCAAGTGCAAATCGATTGGGCTTTACTTCAAGAAAAACGATGCAAATAGCCCAGCAGCTTTATGAAGGAATCAATATCGGCTCTTCTCGCGTTGGTCTTATTACGTATATGCGAACGGATTCTGTGCGTATTTCTCAAACAGCCCTTGATGATGTTCGTTCGTGGATTGGGAAAAATTATCCTGAAGATTTGCCAGCAGAGGCGATTATTTACAGCGTTGGAAAAGGGGCGCAGGACGCACATGAAGGTATCCGCCCCACTTACACAGAATACACGCCTGATTCAATCAAGGAATATTTAACGCGCGACCAGCACAGGCTCTATTCAATAATTTGGGAGCGTTTTGTTTCCAGTCAAATGATCAATGCAAAGACATTAACCACAAGCGTAGAAATTACGGCGGGTGATGCGGTTTTCCGCGTGAGTGCCAGTAAAATCTCGGAGAAGGGGTTTTACAATGTTATACGATTGCTTTCATCAAAAGAAGACAAGACGGGAAATCTTCCTTCATTAAAAATGGGTGAAAAAATCACGTCGGATAAATTTTATCCCGAACAACATTTTACGCAAGGCCCTGCGCGCTACACAGATGCTTCAATCGTTAGAACGCTGGAAGAAAAAGGAATTGGCAGACCTTCAACGTATGCGCCGATTATTTCAGTTCTTCTTGATCGATATTATGTTACGCGAAGCAATAAGCAGTTAGTTCCAACTCAACTTGGACGAATGATTTGCAAAATCCTTGTGGAGTCTTTCCCAGAGGTTATAAACGAACATTTTACAGCGGAAGTTGAAAACACGCTTGACAAGGTTGAGCAAGATGAACTTGTGTGGAATGATATGATTGGTGAATTTTACCATCCATTCAAAAATCGCGTTGACGAAGTTATGAAAAATGTTGAAAGCGTTAAGGGAAGCCTTGATGAAGAAACGGACAAAGTGTGTGAAAAATGCGGACACAAAATGATTAAAAAATTGGGCAGATTCGGTTTTTTCCTTGCCTGCTCTCAATTTCCCGAGTGCCGAAATACAAAATCCATTCCTCTTGCAAAGTGCCCGATGCCCGGATGCAATGGGGAGATTGTTGCGCGAAAATCAAAGGGGCGTGGAAGGGAATTCTACGGCTGCACAAATTATCCTACGTGCAATTTTATCAGTCACTTCAAGCCTATTGACCAGTATTGTCCGCAGTGCGGTTGGTTTTTGGTTGAGAAATTTGACAAGAAAAACGGATCGTATAAGTCATGCATAAACCCTGACTGCGATTACTTGCATTCTGTGGAGGATTCGGAAAAACTTGATGCAAAAGAAACGGGGGGCGATGAAGACTGATATGGAACAAAATCCTGACAGGGCTCTTTCTGCTCTTTGCGATGAATTTTTGATTTATCAAGAGTCTGTAAGAGGACTTTCTAATAACTCTCTTATTGCTTATAAGAACGATCTTTTGCATTTAAAGGAAATACTTGGCAATAATTGTCAAATTGCTGATGTGAAGGCGGAAGATATTAGGGGATGTATAGCCTCTCTTTCAAAGCAAAAAAAATCCAATGCAAGCATAAATAGATTTATTTCAACTGTGCGAACTTTTTTTGCCTATTGCAGAAAATTTGATTATATTAGTAATAATGTGGCATTGGAAATACACAATGTGAAAATGCCTGTCCACATGCCCGCCTTTTTAACAGGTCCTGAAATAGACGCTCTGTGCGATGAGCCTGTTGTGAATGAAATTTTGTGGCAGACACGAGACAAGGCAATTTTTGAGATGATGTATTCCAGTGGTTGTCGGGTGGGGGAAATTGTTTCATTGAAAATAAGTGATTTGGAGCATAACAATTCTTCAGCCATTATAACGGGAAAGGGGAAGAAGGATCGACGGGTTTATTTTGAGGAGGATGCCCAGTACGCATTGAAAAACTATCTTTCTGACAGAAAAAGACGTTTCGCCCTCAAAAAAATTGGTGATAAAACGCCTGAAGTTTTTGTAAATCAACAGGGGCATGCATTGACCACTGGTGGAGTGAGATATATTCTTTCTCGATATTCAGGCGTGGAGGGAACTCGTCATCATATTTCTCCGCATGCGTTTCGTCATACGTTTGCAACAAGTATGCTTTCGAGCGGAGCAGATGTTAGAATGGTTCAGGAAATGTTGGGGCATTCCAGTATTTCCACGACTCAGCGTTATACGCATATTACAACTGAAAAGTTGATAGATATATATAACCGTGCACATCCGCACGGAAAGAAATAGGTTTGGTGAAATATGGCAAAAACGAAAATGAGAAGCACGACTGTTGTGGCTGTGAAAAAAAATGGACATGTTGCTATGGCTGGCGATGGACAGGTTACAAACGGTCAAACAGTTATGAAAGGTAATGCGCGAAAGGTGCGAAAAATCTATGATGGCAAAATTCTTACGGGCTTTGCTGGCAGTGTTGCGGATGCGTTTACATTGTTTGACAAGTTTGAATCTAAAATCAAGGAATATAATGGAGATTTAACCCGAAGCGCGGTGGAACTCGCAAAGCTTTGGAGAACTGATAGGGCGTTAAGCAAACTTGAAGCCCTTCTTTTGGTGGCAGACAAAGATAAGATTCTTTTAATAAGTGGCGATGGAAATGTGATTGAACCTGAACGCGATGTTATAGCGATAGGATCGGGGGGAAATTATGCTTATGCGGCAGCCCTTGCCTATCTTGAAACAAGCGATTTTTCAGCGAAAGAAATTGCGGAAAAAAGCCTTGCGATTGCAGGGGAAATTTGCATTTATACAAACAGTAATATAAAAGTAGAGGAATTATAAGGTATGGCAGATACAAATGTTCAAGTAACGGAAAAATGGAAGGAAAAAATAGTGAATGAAGACTTGACTCCAAAGCAAATTGTAGAGCGTCTTGATCAATATATTATAGGACAGTCAAAAGCGAAGAGAGCGGTGGCGGTTGCGTTGAGGAATAGAACTCGACGTTTGAAGTTGCCCGAAGATATACGCGATGAAATTGCTCCGAAAAATATTTTGATGATTGGACCTACGGGCGTTGGAAAAACCGAAATTGCTCGCCGTCTTGCAAAACTGTGCAATGCGCCGTTTTTGAAGGTTGAGGCGACAAAATACACAGAGGTTGGCTATGTTGGACGAGATGTTGAGTCAATGATTCGTGATTTGATGGCAGTTGGATATAAAAATGTAAAGGCAGAGATGGAAGAGGAACTCCGCGAAAAATGCGTTTCAATTGTTGAGGAAAAACTGCTTGATTTGCTTTTACCGGGAAGTGGTAATAAAAAGAAGAGTAAGATAAAGTCTTCTGAAAATAGCGAAGTTGTTGGTGGCTCAGAACATATTGAAAACTATGGAAGCCTTTCGACAAAAAAAATCTCTGATGATGATTATACACGTGAAAAATTCCGCTCGTTGTTGCGTGAAGGAAAATTAGAGGAGAGAGAGGTTGAAGTTGTCTTTGACCGACGGCAGAGCATGCCAAGCATGGAAATAATTGCAGGGGGCAATATAGACGATCTTCAGAACAGCATGCAAAATCTTGCTAGCATATTGACGGGCAATTCGCGCAAAAAACGAACGGTTACCATTAGTGAGGCGAGAAAAATTATTACAGAAGAAACGCTTGACGGCATGATTGACACTGACAAAGTGTGTGAAATTGCTAAAAAACGCGTTGAACAAAGCGGAATTGTTTTTATTGACGAAATCGATAAAATTGCAGTTCACGGGGAAAGTCATGGACAAGATGTGAGTCGTGAGGGTGTGCAGAGGGACATTCTTCCAATTGTGGAAGGCAGCAACGTGAACACGAAATTTGGAGTGATAAACACTACGCATATTCTTTTTATTGCGGCGGGTGCATTTAGTGTTGCCGCTCCAAGCGATCTTATTCCAGAGTTGCAGGGGCGTTTCCCTCTTCGTGTTGAATTGGATTCTCTTCACAAAGAGGACTTTCAAAAGATTTTGCAAGAGCCAAAAAATTCCCTTGTTATGCAGTATACAAAATTGCTGGAAACAGAGGGCGTGACGTTGGAAATTTGTGACGATGCGATTGAAAAAATCAGTTTTATAGCAGAAGATGTGAATGCAAGGGCTGAAAATATCGGTGCGCGTCGTCTTCACACGATTATGGAAAAAGTTCTCGATGAAATTAGTTTTGAGGCTGATGAACGTTCTGGCGAAACGATAAAAATTGATGCGGCGTATGTTGAGACAAGGTTAAAGGACATTGCAGAAGATCAAGACTTGAGTCGATACATTTTATAATTTTTAACTAAAATTCTCCTTATCAAATGCAGTTTCCCATTTCATTGCGAGACTGCATTTTTTTTGTGGAGATAGGAGAATACTAGCAAAAGTCAAGCCATTCTTTTGGTTCGGGAACTTCAAATTTTAACTGTTCATTTGAGAATGGATGAACAAATTCCAAGGTTCTTGCGTGAAGCGTTAGTCGGTTGAATGGATTGGTTTTTGCTCTGTAGTGATTGTCTCCGCAAAGCGGATACCCTTTTGATGCAAGATGCGCACGGATTTGATTTTTTCGCCCCGTGTCAAGACTCAATTCAAAAAGAGTGTGATTTTTCCCTCTCTTTATAATTTTATAGTGCGTTCGTGCGGATGTTGTCTTGAAATTGTGTGGTTTGTATGTGCAAGTGCTTTTGTGATGTTGAAAATTTTTATAGCGGTTGTCTTCTTCCATTTTTTTCGGCACAAAACCTATATGCTTTGCGTTGTATGCAAGGGAATCTTCAATTGTGCCGCTTTCGGGCAGCGCGTTTTTTTTAGCGGGAGGGTTTTCGGCAAGTGCGCGGTAAATTCTTCCAGTCACAAGTGTGTGCCAATTGTCCATTATCTTTTTTTGTGCGCGTTCGTTTAATGCAAACATCATCACGCCTGAAGTGTCGCGGTCAAGACGGTGGACGGCAAGGGGCTTGCGGTTTTTAGACCACGTGCCTTTTTTGCGCATCAGTTTTTCTAAAATTTCAATTGCGCTTTTTCCATTGCTTCCTTGATATGGAACAGAAAACAAACCTTCGGGCTTTAAAATGACAATGAGATGAGGATCTTCAAAAAGGATTTCGATCGTTTTCTTTTGCATGCAAATAGTTTATGCCTTAAAATTGTATTTTCATTTCAAAAACGCACCTGTCGCTTTCTTGTATTGCAATAAATGTGGCGTTGCCTTCAGTGTGGCGGAAAATTGCCAGATTTTGTCCTTCGGTGCTTTCCCCTGTATAATGCACTTCAAGATCTTTTACCTCGTTTTTTTGCAAAAAGGCATCATCAAAGACATTGAGTGCAAGTTTGATATACTCAATATTGTTCATGTGGTGAGACATATCGATGTGCTGGCTTCTAATTTTTTGCTCGTACACAAAATGTTCATCAAGAATTATTTTGGGGAATTTTTCAAAGGGTTCTTCAAAAACGGGGGCGGGAAAATTTTCCGTTGGGTAGGGGAGCGTTGTTAGCCGCAAAGGTCTGTGGTTTTCAAGGCTCAAAACGCACGCCTCTTGATTTGCTGTTAAAAGTGTTTTTCCATCGGAATCAGTAAAAATTGTGTTTATGTGTGTTCTCATTCCTGCATTGTTCACTGGAAATGTTGAAGCGGTGATCTTTTCTCTCCAGTTGGGGCGGCGGATAAAATGAACGCGAGTTTTTGTGAACACCCAAAATGCATTTAATTTTTCGCGATAAACAACTCCATCGCACCCCATTGCGCCAAAACATTCTGTTAAATTATCCTGCACTAAAAGAATTGCCTGTGCAATCCCCAGTCGAACACTGCTATCAATAAACGCAGAGCTAATAGTTCGATTTGTTTTAAAAATTAAATCACTAGTCATAATGTATTTTATCACAATGTGAGGGGGTGCGTCAAAGGGCGAAAGGTACATGGGTCTTTCATTTTTAATAGTTCAACTTTCGATCGCAGGGCAAAGCCCTGCTCACCCAGTTTTGTACACTACGTTACCAAAACTTGCTGGGGGTACCTTCTGCATTGTTCTACTGCCGTAAGGGGGGGCATAAAAATGCTGCTATACCCTGCTTGAAAAAAATTCACTCATACTGTTTTGAATTTTGACCTTTAAAGTAAAATGAGATGGAATCTTCACGAAAAATGCTCTATACTTTTTGTATGACTCAAGAGAAATACAAAGAATTTTTGTCGGAATATTTTTCAAAGGATTATTCGGTTGGAGATTTTTATCTTGCAAAAAAATATGATCTTGTTGCACAATCTGTTCAGGACGAATCGTTTTCACGTCAGAATAACACTCCATTTTTGAACAGCGTTGTTTACATTGTTTCGTTTGAATGTGATGAACAATTTGTAAGAAAAGAGCTTGAAAAACTGCCGGAAATTGCTCTTTCGGGTTTTAGGAATTCGGCAAAGGATAAAACATCTACAATCATACGCGTTTTTGTTATGGATGAGGTTTCGTTTGGCTTAATTCAGGAAGTGCGCGCATTGAAATTTTCGCGCAGTGAATTTTCTCCTCATCGTTCATATACAGAGGCGCGAGTTTTGCTGGTGAATCTTCCAAGCGGTGAAATATATGCAAATATGGCTGGCGAGGCGAATGTGCAGGAATTTAAGGCGATGAAATAGGCAGAACCGTCTGTTTGACGGACGAGGGGGCTGGCGAAAGATTCGTCGCTCTTTTACCTGTAATTTTTTGACTTCCAGTCGCAGAGTTTTGCCCTGTACGTTTGCTTTGCTCTTTATTACGTTTTGTATGCTGCGCTACCAAAACTCGACAGTTGATTTTTATAGTATAAAATTGAAAACTCCATATAGCACGTGGCAAAGGGTGAAAATTGAAATAGGAATGAGTGCAATGGTGTTTTTTCTGTCAATGGCGAAAAACAAAAATGCAAGGCAGGGAGGAATGGTCAGTCCCAGTATCACCAGTGTATTTGTTATGCCTCCATAATAAAATCCCCAGTTTGTAAAATACAGAAGGCAGCAAAAAAATGTGGCTAGAATAAAAGGTGAGATGCGGATTTTTTTGCATTCCGTGTTTTTTAAAAAACATAAAATCACAATCATCAAGATTTGGCATATTGAAGCCAATGCGTCAAGAGGTTTTGTAATTGATTCTGTTCGTAAAATGTCATTCGGAGAGGGGATTGCCAACCATATAAAAGTGGGGAGCATACTGATGATAAATAGCACTATACTCCAAACATCAAAACCAAGCCGATATTTTTTCACCATTTTTCACTTTTCTCCATTAGCATTTAGAGCTTCCTTAATTTTCAAAACTCGCCAGTAAAAGAGGCAGCACCTTGTTTTGATTTTCTACCTGCTGTTTTCAAACGGTCGTATTCTATATGTCGCTCCTATGGAATCACATATTTTCTTGCATTCTACTTCCTCTTGTTTTGTGATTGTGGTTTCCACTGTTGTCATAACGACATGTGGAATGTATTTTGTGCAGCGTCTTGCAAAATCAAGCATTGCTTTAAATGACTGTTCTCCAAACGTGCTTCTCACTATTTCATTGTAGCGCACTTCGTTTGGAGTGTTCAGACTGATGGAAACAGTGTCCACAATGCCTGAAAGGTCTGGTGTTATGTCTCTTTTGTGTATGAGGTTTCCCAGTCCGTTTGTGTTTAGTCGAATAGGCTTGTTCCACGTGTCCTTGATATATTTAGCACTTTGTATGAGAACGGGAAGTGCTTCGGTGGGTTCTCCAAAGCCGCAGAATACAATTTCATCATAGTGTTCCACGTTAAAATGACCGAATGCTTCTTGCACTTCACTGAAAACAGGTTCGCGCTCAAGCCATAGGCTTTTTGATTCTCCTACGCATTCTGTATTTTGCCGTAAGCAAAATGTGCAGGCGCATGGGCAACGGTTTGTCAAATTGACATATAGATTGTCATGGACTTTGTATACTATTTCCATTTTTTTGTTTCCTTTTTTATTAAAAAGCCACTTGCACGTGTGCCATTTTCATCGATTTTTTTGATGCCAGCGGCAGAAAGAAGGTATGAGAAAAACAGTCGTTCAGCGTGAGTTGCTGGAGCGAAACAGATAGTACCTTTTATAACAGACTGTTCTCATCATTTATCGCACCGCTGGCGCAGTATACCATTTTGTATGGCGTGTGTCAATTTGGAGCGATTGCAAAAAATGGTGAGAGGTAGTGGGGCATGTATGTGTGGGAAAGGAGGGAGAAAAGGGGAAGAATGTGTGTGTGGAGAATGTAGGGGGTGCGAGGAGAGGGGGGATCGCTTTTCTTTTTGGAAATCACGCACTTTCTTTGTAGCACTTTCTTTTTCCAAGAGAAAGACAGGTGATTTACAAATGACAGTATGTTGTTTATACTGTCATTATGAAATTCTGACGAGGATGGAGCGCGTGTGAAAACTGATTTTTTGAAAATTGGCTGGCGCACAGGAAAAACTGTCATAGCCGTTTTCTTGTGTTTTTTTATTGATACCTTGCGAGAAAACAGCGTTCCGTTTTATGCTTCTATTGCCGCCATATTGTGCATTCAAAAGACTTTTGATGACAGTGTGAAAATTGCGGTAACNCGCGAAATTGCGACTATAATTGGNGGAATCTTTGGAACAGCCGTTTTACTTTTTGAAAGCAAAGTGTATTGCATTCCAAATGATTTGTTGAGATATTTATTCTTGTCCGTGTTGCTTATTCCCCTTATAAATTTTTCCGTATTGATAAAGCAAAAACAGGGTACGTTTTTAATGTGCGTGGTTTTTCTGTGTATTACGGCGACACACAGAAATGATGAAAACCCATTTGTTTTTGGCATCAGCCGAATCTTTGACACTACAATTGGTATCGTGGTTGCTTTATCGGTAAATCAATTTTCAAGCGTGATACAGAAAATTTGGAAAAAAAAGAAACCTGCGGATGTGGCAAGCACAGGTGAAAATCCTTTNGAGCAAAAAAAGCGTGACACCGAGAAATAAGCATATTGTCTTTTTAATAAGGGAAAGGGCATACAAGATGTTTAATCAATGCCCCCTNCCATAACTAGTGCACGTAGAAATCGCATTGCAATTTTTGCATATNCACCTTTCACCCTAAAAATTTTCTCANCGTGGATATGAATGCGTTTATGTCGAGCGGTTTAGAGATGTGATCGCTCATGCCGTTCTTGAGAGCGGCTTCNTTATCTTCGTCCATTGCGTTGGCGGTCATGGCGATAATGGGCAGCGTCTTTACATCGTTGCGCGGCATANTGCGGATGGTGCGCGTGGCTTCGTAGCCGTCCATTATTGGCATTTGCACATCCATCAAAACTGCATCGTAGTACTGTTCAGGTGATTTTTCGATCATTGACACGGCATCTGTCCCGTCAGGCGCGGTTTCCACGACAAAGCCNGCTTCCTCCAGAATGATTTGAGCGATTTCGCGGTTCATATCAATATCGTCTACGAGAAGCACTCGCTTTCCGCTAAAGTCCTCGAGAGTCCATGAGGCGACTTCCTTCTTTTTTTGTGTATGAGATGTGTTCGCGGAGAGCAGNGCGGACTTAAGATCGGACATGAAAAGTGGTTTGGCACAGAACGCTGTTACGCCTGCAGAGCGTGCCTCCTCTTCAATGTCCATCCAGTCGTATGCAGTCAATATGATGATAGGTGTNTTGTTTCCGATNGAACTTCTAATTTTGCGCGCGGTTTCTANGCCGTTCATTTCGGGCATCTGCCAGTCGATGATGTATGTTTTGTATTCATCNCCNTCTTCGTGCGCAGCCTTTGCGCGGTACACGGCTTCACGCCCGGATGTCGTCCATTCGGAGCGCATTCCCAATTGTCGCAGCATTTTGTTTACNCTGTCACACACATTCATATCATCATCCACCACGAGGGCGCGAAGCCCTCTAATTTCCTTGAGCTGCTCGTTGTTTTTCTTCACGTCCTGAAGTTTGAANGAAAGTTCNACCGTGAATGTGCTTCCTTTTCCCTGTGTGCTTTCAACCGTGATCGTGCCATTCATCATATCCACNATATTTTTTGTGATNGCCATGCCAAGTCCTGTTCCCTGAATTCCGGAATGTGTGACTGAGGTTTCTCTTTCAAACGGCTCAAAGATGTGCTTGACAAACTCTTCGGACATTCCGATNCCGTTGTCTTTTATGATGAATGTGTAGTCGCCCCANCCGTGACGGAACGTTGTTTTCTGCGAAATACTGAACAAAACGTTGCCNCCCGCCGGCGTGTATTTGACTGCATTGCTCAACAAATTGATGAACACTTGATTCATTTTGAGAGAGTCGGCAATAACATCTTCGTTTACAACATCGGACGTGTCGATAAACAGATTGAGTTGCTTTGCCTTCACCTGTGGCTGAATGATGTNTACAAGGCTGTGCATCATTTCGGAGATNTTGCACTCCTGCTCCTTGATTTGCACCTTGCCACTTTCAATGCGGCTCATGTCGAGAATGTCGTTTATGAGGCTCAAAAGATGGTTGCTTGAAGAAAGCACTTTTTGGAGACAATCCTTCACCTGCTCCTTATTGTCAATNCGGCTTGCTGCAATTGTCGTAAAGCCGATAATTGCGTTCATAGGNGTTCGGATGTCGTGGCTCATATTTGAAAGGAACGTTGTCTTTGCATTGTTAGCGTGCTGTGCNTGCATTAACGCGTCCTGCAATGCCTGAGTTTGCTCTTGTTGTTNTTTGACTTGTTCGGTGATGTCGCGCGAAATAACCATTGCGATGATGTCTTCATTATCGCTTCTTGCCATAATAAACGTCTGGCGCACACACATTTGTCCGCTGTTGCTTCCATCTTGCCCCCAGTAGTCAATGTCAACTTCTGCTTCTCCTTGTTCAAATCTTTGTTTGAGTGCGTCCACATTTACTGTTGCGCAGTAACTTTCCAGTGATTCTTTAAGTACAAATTGCTTCCACCTTTCAAAACATTCGGAAGCCTTGCANGGTGCAGAAAGTCCGACTTTTTCAAGGAGGGAAATATGTTGCCCGTTGTTCATAACACGCGTGACATCATTTTCGATTAAGTCTTCCGTCAAATTGCATTCAAATGAACTGAANGCCCCTGACATAATGGCGATGCGGTATTGCCGTTCCTTGCGGTTTGCCAGCGCCATTTCNGCCTGAATTTTCAGTTCCTTTTCTTTTAGTTCGGTNGTATTTTGACGCGCAAATAATACCTTTGTGGCGTGTCCATTTTTATCACGNTCCAAGCAAATAATATTGATGTGATTCCAATCATTGTGAAACAGGCAGAATTCAATGCGAATGTCATTATGNGAAGTGAGCTTTTCATCAATTGATTTGAGTGAAATGTCTTCTGAAAATTTGGCACGTTCGTTTTGATTTTTCAAAATGCTACAGAGATAGTTCGTTAGCTCAAGGTAGCTTCCGCTGCTTTTAATTTTTCCGTCTTCGGGTGGCGTGTTGGCAAGATAGCGATATGTCTGCTCTTGCAAGTCAACTACGGCAAATCGTGTGAAGAGCGTGTTCATACCTCTGATAATNTAGTTCATATCACGGTTTTCCGATTCAAGCCGGTTCCTTTCGTGAGTGTCACGGAAAATCAATATAATGATATAGAGAATAAACAACACGATGAGTGCAATTTCTAATTGNATGCCGATGATATTTTCTTCGCGCATCATCTGTTGGGTGATGCTTTTGGGAAATGTCTGCACGAGCATAAACCCTGAATGCGGCAGACTGGTAACGCATAGATTGTCCGTTTTGCTGTTTGNCTTGCAGATAAACGAGGCTCTTCCTTTCTCNGTGAAAATGANTTTTGCCTTATCCGCTGTTCCTTCATCGATGATGCCATTATCCGCAAGCATATCAATGAGATGACCGTTGTATGTACTGCCGTCGGAGCTTGCGATGACACTGCCATTCTGCTTGCAGAGGTATATCTTCGCCGCTTCGCCAAAATAGGTGGTTTCCAGCATGTCCTTGAGGTACTCTTCGGCAAGATATGCACCACGAATTATACCGATAATGNGTCCGTTATAACGTAGCGGGGCGTAAAAGCATGTCATCGTTTCACCAAAAATGTGCGAGTCGAACGTGATGTCGATGCCCGTTTTTCCTTCCATTCCTTCCTTGTAAAATTCCTGGTCTTTGACAGAGAATGTGCGTCCATCCGACATATAATCAATGCCGTCAATTCCTGTGAAAATAAATGCATCATAGGAAACCTTTTCTTCAATTGTTTTTATCTTCTGTACTGGTAGGTACGGAGANTCAAGACCTTCTCCTATAAGATATGACTGTGTGTTGATTCTGAGGAGCGTGTTGTTCAGTTCATCATCGATTTGTTCCGCCTTAATGTGTGCAGAGTCGGCTGCGTAATTTTCATTGCGCTTTACCAGCCGCCTGTGGTGCTGCGTTGTGTACCAGCAGAATAAAATGATGACTGCGGCAATGAGTGGCAATATATAATAGATAACTTTCTTTACCGAGCGCCATATATTTGTTATGTGCGTTTGTTTCATAAAAATCCTCCACAGTGTCAGCGTGGGAAAAGTGCGCCGCAGTTTTGAAATGAATAGATTGGGCTTTGCACTATAAAAAGTGTTTTTTAATTTTCAGCAGCGTTCTTTGTTATCACTGTAAAATGTATCAAATATTTTTGATCGGTGCAAGTAAAACAGTAAAAATGTAGCAAATATTTCGTGTGAAGTGTGTGTGATGTGGAAGAGGGATGCAACCCTGCGACTGGAAGTTGAGAAATAAAAACTGAAAAGTTTGTGGAGACTCTTGNTTAGGGTAGCGCACGCATTTTTATATGAACCCCCTTGCGGTAGCGGCGCAATGCAGAAGGTAGCCCCAGCCAGTTTTGGTGGGTGAGCAGGGCTTTGCCCTGCGACCGGTAGCAACGCACGGAAGAGACNGTGAAAATCCACTAGGTCAGTTTTGACAGCNGAGTGTGCAATTTCTTCGGAATTGCTTCTTCGGAATTGCTTCTTCGGAATTGCTATCGAGTTTTCATTTCAAGACCCGGCAGCAGAATTTGCAAGTTTTGCAACGCAAAACACGGTGAGCAGGGCAGGGCTTGCTCTGTTCACCGCGTACGAGGACAANTCAGTTTTATTTCAAATATTCTTTAAAGAATTCTTCTATNTTATCAAACGGAATTTTGTCCTTTTGGTCATATAAATCGGTNTGAACAGCGTTCGGAATTATGAGCAGCTCCTTGTTGTCCTTATAGGGATTGTNTTTTATCATTTCGGCGTAAGCATCACGGCTCATATAGCATGAATGCGCATTTTCTCCGTGAATGATAAGGACTGCCGAGCGAATTTCATTTGAATATTTCAAAATGGGCATGCTTGCAAATGTTGCGGTGCCAATCACATTCCACCCCTGGTTTGAGTTGAGTGAACGCTCGCTATAGCCGCGCGGAGTTTTGTAGTAGTCGTAGTAATCCTTGATGAAAAACGGTGCGTCCTCTGGAACTTCATCAACAACGCCGCCTGCGCGAATATATGTTCCATTTTTGTAATCGATTGTACGTTGTGCATTGATCGCTTTTTTTGCTTCGTAACGAGCATCCGCATTGTCATCGTTGTCGAAATATCCTTTTGCCGAAATGCGCGTCATATCATACATTGTTGAGGCGACTGTCGCTTTGATTCGCGTGTCGATAGTGGCGGCATTTAAAGCCATTCCACCGAATCCGCAGATTCCAAGAATTCCAATTTTTTCAGGATCGATAAAATCNTGTGTGGAAAGAAAATCGACCGCAGCAGAAAAATCTTCCGTGTTGATGTCGGGAGAAGCCATATTTCTTACGTTTCCGCCAGACTCTCCGATGAACGATGGGTCAAACGCCAGTGCAACAAATCCTCGTCGTGCAAGTTCATCAGCATACAGTCCAGAAGCCTGTTCTTTCACCGCTCCAAATGGACCTGAAATTGCAACAGCGGCATTCTTTGCTTTCATATCAGTGTTTTTTTGCATGTACAAATCACCTGCCAAATCGATTCCGTATCGATTGTGAAAAGTCACTCTGTAGCGAACAACATTTTCACCCAATTCAAAGGTGTAGCCTTTTGCATTTGAAATGTCCTTCATCTTTAACCTCTTGCTTTTAGTTTGTGCATCTGCAATTGCNAAGACACATAATGAAATTGCTCCAATGGCAATTAGTTTTTTTGTTAATTTCATTTGATTCCTCCTAAAATTATAGAAAATAGATTTATTTTTTCAGCAACGAAATCACCGCGTGAATGTTGCCTTTGCCCAAAATAGTTTTCAGCTNCTCTTTTGTCAGAGANCCGTCTTCAATTGCGTCAAGTTTTCCGAGANGAGTGAGATTCCATGAATTGGTGTCATAGTAAATGGTGATTTGATTCCCCTGGTATAAAATAATGTCGCCTGCGTCAGTTTTTATGGACACATCGTTTTTGGGGAGCGAAAATGGTAGGTTTCCGACTTTTTCAAAATTACCATAATCACTCATTTCGACCGTGAGTGNNCCATTTTGCAGTTTTTCGGTAAATGATTTTGCNGAAGAGTTATCTGCAAGCGTTGCAAAAAGTGTTGTTGTTACTTTGCTTTCATTCGTAACTTGAATTTCAATTTTCATTTCAGATTCCCTCCAATTTTCTGCTGATGCGTCTCTGCCAAAATGCGCGCTACAAGAAATCAGTGCAAATGCAAAAATCAATGNAATTTTTTTCATATTTTCTCCTGTAAGAAGTCAAGAGTTATATGTGGTGAACAATGCATCATTTTNTTTGCTTCTCTTTCATCACCTTGTAATTATTTTTGCACAAATTTGAAATTATTACAAATACTTTGTTTTTATACAAAACTATGCTTTACAGGCATANAAAAATATGAGATAATTTTGTAGCAGTGCTTTAGATGGTGTCATTGCGAGGACAATCGAGAATAAAAAGCAATGGTAATTCACGGTCGGCTTTTATCTTGTCTCGATGAAAGTTGTTTGATGGAGGGAAAATGGAATTTCGTGTTTTAAAATATTTTTTGGCAGTGGCTCGNGAACAAACTTTTTTGGGTGCGGCAGAAGCCCTTCATGTTACGCAGCCAACGCTTTCTCGGCAGATTCAAGATTTGGAAAATGAACTNGGTAAAACGCTCATTGTTCGTAGCAGTCGAAAAATTTCGCTCACCGAAGAAGGAATGATTTTTAGAAAGCGCGCTGAAGAAATTTGCAAACTGGTCGAAAAAACGCAAAATGAAATTTTGGATTATGACGGAACGGATGTTGCTGGTGATATTTTTATTGGCGCAGGAGAAACGGATGCTGTGAGGCGAATTGCACGAGTGGCAAAAATCATTCAGAAAAAACATCCCTTTGTACATTTTCACATTTCAAGTGGCGATGCAGCCGATATAATTGAAGATTTGGACAAGGGGTTATTAGACTTTGCGCTTGTTTTTACGCCTTTGGACATTGAAAAGTACAATCGCCTTGAACTTGAAAGTAAAACTGTTTGGGGACTTTTTTTGCGCAAGGACAATCCGTTTGCCGAAAAAGATTTTATTACGAATGCCGACTTGCAAAAGATTCCACTGATGATTTCTCGTCAAACAAAAGGCAATGTCATAATGAAAAAATGGCTNGGCACAAAACTTTCGGAATTGAACATTGTAGGCACTTATTCTTTGCTTTACAACGCTACATTTTTTGTGGAGGAAGGATTTGCATCTGTATTATCTATTGATGGAATTATAAACACAAAAGACACGAACTTGGTTTTTCGCCCATTGCAAAGTCAGCCTGAAACAAAATTGTGTATTGTTTGGAAAAAGCAGCAAGTGATGACAAAGGCATCCACCGTATTTTTGCAGGAAGTTTCTAAAGAGTGCGCACAGCGATAAGCGAGAGCGTCAAAAAGGCGGTGGAAAGTGCACTGATTTTCCAGTTTTTATTCCTTAGACTTCCATCTGNAGGNCAANCCTTGATGAGTGCATTGTGCGTTTCAAAAAAATTATATTCCGCGCTCCATCAGCGAATGAAGTCGAATATCATCCGTGAAGACGAGCCGTTTTTTGCGCTTAAGATTGTGAAGNTAAATGTCAAAGTGAATGTGNTCNGTNACCATNTTCACTAAAAGGCGATTTGTGCTTGTCATTCCCAAAAAATCTTTTTCGCCCGTCGGAAGTTTTTTTGTAATCTTTTTGTGTGGAATGAAAGTNGATGTGTCGTTGCTCCCGATGACGCACCGCTTCAAATCNGCAACCAAAAACAGCCGCTCTTCACTGCAAAAATCTGTGCCTTCAAAATTTGAATATAATTCTATCGGCANGNCNAGCGTGTCAATNTTTTGCCANCTGAACAAAATTATGCGCACTTTTTGGCGGGCGGCTTCTTTGAGCGAGNCGTAGAGCGGTTCAAGCGGCATCGAAGAATTCATCAAAATTTCTTTGCGCGCGCTCATGATGATTCTGTTTGCCGTGNTGAGCAAATTTGATTTTCCTTCAATGTTTTCAAAACGTGGAGTTGCCTTTTTTGAATTCAATTCTTTGAAAATTTTNTTCGCGTTTCCAGCCGCCCCGGTCACTTTGCGCGAAATGTCCGAAAGCAAAAGTTCGGGTTCNACGGCAACATATTCCGTGCCGATTTTTCCCNGNACAAAATTCACGAATCCTTTTTCAAGCAAATTGTCCAATGCGTTGTAAACTGCGGGGCGGGTTTTGTTCAAAACTTTTGCGATTGCGTAGCCGCTCATGCTTTTTCCTTGCACAAGCGAAACGTACACTTCCGCTTCCAATTTTGAAAAACCTAAACTTTGCAAATTCAAAACAAGCTCTTCTTCCATGATTTTATGGTATAAAAAATATTTTAGTATGTCAATTTGTGCTACTATTTTTCGCGTAAACTTGTTTTATCCATTTTTTCATCTTCACGCGGCGAAGTCCCATTACNAGCCGCCAAATTTCTTCTATCGACAAAATCGCATAGACCGCTTGCATTGGAAGTTTGAATACAAATGCCGAGATTATCCCGAGCGGAAGCCCAATTGCGTACGTGCCNACAACATCCAAAAAAAGCGTGTATTTTGTCTCGCCGCCGCTTCGAATGATTCCGCTTCCCACAACCATGTTCAAAACTTTTACTGGNAGGTANGCCGAAAAAATCAAGAGCAAATCACTGGCAACAGTTTTCACTGCATCATCAACTTCGTAGAGATTGACATAAAATCCTCTCGCAAAGCATAAAAATGCNGACATCACGATGCAGCCAANCACCGAATACTTTATAAGATGCCATGAGTTTTTATACGCCTCGTCAAATTTACCGGAGCCGAGATTGTTTCCGATGATAATTGCCGCTGATGCGGAAAGTCCTGAAAAAAATCCNACGGAAAGTCCTTGCACTGGAAAGGTGAGCGTCATTGAGGCAAGTGAAAATGTTCCCAAATGGCCGTATATCGCAGAATACGCCGCGTCTCCAATTGCCCATAAAAGTTCGTTCCCGATTGCGGGGAGTGCCGTTATGAAAAAATTTCGCAAAAATGATTTTTCGCATTTTGCGCCGAACGCCTTTTCGATTGAAGCGGGATGATTTTTTGCAATCATGAAAATAATCAAAATTGCTGCCTCCAAAAAACGCGCAATCACTGTGGCAAATGCCGCACCGCGTTCGCCCATTGCAGGAAATCCAAAATGCCCGAAAATTAAAATCGCGTTCAAGGCGGTGTTGGTCACAACAGAAACAAATCCTGTGACAAGCGGCACTTTCGCATTTCCCGTTGCCCGCAGAATTGCCGAAGCGGACAGTAAAATAATTTCCGCAAAATAACTTGTGGAAACGATTTTCAAGTAAACCGAACCTTTTTGAATTACGGCAGAATCGGAAGTGAAAAATGTGAGCGTAAAGGACGGAAAGAAAAACGACAAAACAAAAAACGGCACAACGCAAAGAAAACATCCTGCAATGGAGGCTTTCATTATTTTAGAATGCTGTGCCTTGTCGCCTGCGCCTTCTGCCTGACTTGCAAAAATCGAAGCAGCCGCGCAAATTCCGCCAAGCGCAAAAATCAAGATGAAGCAAGGTCTTCCGCCCAAGCTTACTGCCGTGACGCACACTTCTCCAAGCTGCCCAATCATAATTTGATCAACCATTCCAAGCGAATTCGCGATCAGTGCCTGAAGAGAAACAGGTATTGCGATTTGCAAAACGGTTTTTAAAAACGATTGCCGTGAGTTTTCTTTGATTTCATTTTTCATAATAAGAAAAGAGTAGCCAAAATTATTTTAGTATGTCAATTTATACTACTAATTTTTTTTTAAATTTTTTGTGAGCGGTAAAAGGTGTTTTTAAAAGAGGTGTAGGATGTTTGTTGAATAATGATTGGTGCAGGGTTTGTTAAACGCATAAAAAATGGCTGTCACTCAATGCTTGTTTTTCATACATTTTGTTTTAGTTATGTTTCAATAACAGTAAAAAAATATCTATAAATTATAATTTTCATATTAGGTCAAACTGCAAATTTTAATGTGGCAAAGATTGTAGAAGCCCTGCGACTGAACACGAAAAGAACAATAAGGAGGGAGATGTCATTTGCTGAGGATAAAGCAACTGGCGTCGGGGATGGAGGGGCTGTGGCGGAAGATGCATTGCTTTTCTATGTTTAATTCCTAGACTTCCGGTCGCAGGACAAAGCCCTGCTTACCCAGTTTTGTATGCGAGTTTGCATTGCAAACTTGGTAGCAATTCCTATGGAATTTCGTACGATAGCGGAACCCCGGAACACCCGTTGGGAAAAGAGACTTCGCCCCCAAATTTGAATTTTAGACTTTAAAACTCGACATTTGACAAATTATTTAAAAACTATTCCTATATCAACAATAAATAAGGGAATGAGAAAAACGACAAGGTATCCGGAAGAAAGGGTAGTGTATTGAGTTAAAGCTTCTTGCCACGACAAGTGATTTTCAAGAAAACCAACTGCAAAGCCGCCAAGTGTTACGACGATAAATAATATAATGACGCATATTATAGTGTTTTCTAAAAAATGTGCAGAGCCATCTAGATTGCTGTAATAATCAATTTCTTTTGCAACTTGTTTTTTTAGGTTTTTTGCCTCATCTTCTGTTATTTCTTTTTTTGACAGTCTTTGATCTATATCGAATAGTTTTTGATTCATTTCATCAAGACAAAGCCTGGCAGAGGTTTCTGTTGCGCTTGAAGTAAACTGTTTGCAGAAAAATAAAACTGCGCCGCCCATGAACAGGCTTGTAAAAAATCCACAGATTGCATTTTCCCTGCAAATCCAGCCGCCTATAATTCTAATGACACTCAACTGTTTATCAAAATCTGATAGTGTAAGAAGAGTCCTTGTCGCCGCTATGAATATTCCACAGGTAAAAACACAAAATAAGGGTATTACTTTAATACATACTAATCGTGATTTTGTAGTTGATACAATCTGCAACAAAAAGAAACTGATTGCTAATACATAATCTGCAATTAAAAATATTTCTATACACAGATTTGGAATGGGAATAAAAATGAGTGCTAATACGAAAAATAATGCAATGAGTGGAAATGCTTTTTTTAAGTGCGAAAAGATTGTATTCATATTTTAACCTCCAAAAACGTTTCTACAATAATAAACAATATGCTCTATCAAATTATGAGAGAGTGAAAAAGTTTCAAAAAGAAAGATTATTCTAACAAAACAATTCCCAGTCGATATAAAGGAACATATTTTGTTGATTGATAGTGTTCATATCCCCAATCGCTATGCCAGTGCCCGAAGAACCATTTTTTATAAGCAATTTTAGAATCAATAATATCATTAAAAGCGACAGTGGAATCGGTTTTAAGTTGTAGAAAATTTTCTTCATCCAGATAGTATGAATCTGTGCATGCAATCCCTTTTGAAGGTCCTGTATGAGAAAGAACATAATCAAAATGAAAATTGTGGTCATACAAGCGTTGCAGACACCTTTCTTTTTCTTCGTCTGTCCATTCTTCTTGATGCCACCAGGATTTATATGGTATACGATACTCTTTGTCATCGCTTTTTGCTCCTCCAAGAATCAGAAATTTTTTGTTTTCTATATTGTAAACTTCGCCGCGTTTGAGGTAGAAGATATTTTCGCTCACTTTTAATGCTGTACTGTCAAACATTTCTACAGATGGCAATTTTTCAATCATTTCATAGTTATCATGATTACCCATAACTGCCAAAATTTTAAACGGCTTTTTGTTATACCAGTCGAGAAGATATATATCTGTTTTATTGGTAGGATGAATGCCATCTTCATCCACAGGACAATTAAACCACGGAAGTCCAAAATCACCGAGAATTATGAGATTTGTGATTTTCTGATAATCACTTTTTTGTTCAGCGCAACATAACTTCATATTACGGCTTGAAACAGTAGTCATATCCTCTGAATTGTGGGTGTCGCCTGTAATATAAATCATCTCATTAACCTCCTTGTTAATTCCTGATTTCAATGCATGGAACAAAATAGTCTGGATTCAAATACAGTATGTCTTCTGGTGTATATGTTCCTTGTTCCAATAGCCAATGGAGACTGCGTGTTATTTTGTGTTTTTTATATTGATCTGGAAATGCAACGAATGGATGTTCATAATTCCAATTTGTATCACGCATAAAACACTTTTCAACTGTCTTTAATGATTCCCCTGCGTTTATATGTAATCCCATGCACAGTGTAAAATCTGTGCAACAATACACATCGCACATAGTTTTATCATCCCCAGTGGGAGTTGAATAATCATCCGCTTCATAGCTTAAATATGCATCAATATCATAGGCTTCATAATACGTTTTGCCAGATGCTAGAAGAGTGTCGATATCTTCTTTTACGTTAGAAAGCAGTTTATAAAGTTCATCTTCCTTTTTGATGATTGCATCATTAAAAGCTAGTAATTTAGCAATATTTGCTTCTGACCATTCAAAAGTATTCTTTGAATTCCACTTAAAATAACGTTTTTCTACGAATTTTTCTCTTTTCATCTTTTTTTCAAAATTATACATAAAATCTCCAATAAATAAAGTACTTATTATTATAAACGCTTGGTCTATCAATTCGTGATAGACAATAAATGTATTAGGTCAAATTATACGTTTTAATAAAGTGTAAAGCTTCAATTTTGACTTATTGAATTTTTTCTAACAAGGAAAAAATGAGGTCTATTACAGTTTGATAGACTGCCACGGTATAATGCTTTATAATAGAAATGGGAGGAACACTGCTATGGCAACAGAAAAGCGACATATCGACAGTCATTTGATGCTAGAAAGACTATCAAAGATTCATGCAAAAATAAAATCCGGCTGTTATCCAAATACAAAACAACTTGCTCTGGACAATGAGGTTTCTGTACCAACAATTAGCCGAGATATTGAGTTTTTGAGAGAAAGATTTGGGGCGGATATACAATATGATGCCTCTCAACGAGGCTACTATTACGCAACGGATTTTACCATGCCTCTCAATGTAATTTCTTCAAACGATGTTCTTATGCTTTCTTTGGTAAAACAACTTATGACACAATATGAAGGAAGTCCTCTATATACCGAGATTTCTTCAATCATAGATTTTCTTGCTGATTCACAGGGCGTTGGCAAATCTGACTTCTTGAAACGTGTTGCAGTTCCTCCTCTTCCAAAAGTTGTTGTTAATGAAGATGTTTGGAATGTGATTGTTGAATGCTTAAAAGAAAATACAATCATTGCGTTTGATTACAACGGCAGATGGAACACTGCTACTACACACAGAATGCTAAAGCCCTACCAAATACTCCTACAAGATGGATTATATTTTGTTTTTGGTTTTGATGAAAATGCTGATGGCGGAAAAGGCGGGGAGCGTCTGTTTTATCTTTCCCGCATGAAAAACCTTGAAAATACAAAAAAAACATTTGAATTGCCAGAAGATTTTGAATTTGCTTCACGCTGCGGAGGCGGAAGATTCGGGGCGTTTAAGGAAGCGCGTAAAGTGCGGTATGAAATTGATTTTTATGACGATGCCCGACAGTTTGTAAAGGATTGTATTTGGGCGGATGACCAGGAATTTTTTGAAATTGAAGAGGAACATACAACAACGATTACATTTTCATCTTCTCAGTCTACAAAGGTTTTGGAATGGGTTCTTTCTCAAGGGGTGAATGCACGTCCGATTGCACCGGCTGAATTTGTTGAACGATGGAAGAATGAAATTAGAGGATTGGCAAAGGTTCTTTGATGGTGGAGATGGGCAATATTTTGGAGGTGGACAATATGGCAAACAAAACAGTAAATCTTGTAATTGAAAACTTGCTAGTTTTCTCAGAACAAGAAATGAAAAAAAATCCTGCATGGAGAAAAGGTCAGAGTTTGTACATTTGCGCATATAGTGCATTTCCTCATTTAGTGTCAAAAATCACAGGAACAGAAAATGATTGTTTCTATGAAAATTCGAGAATACCAAAATTTATAGACACTCTCAAAGAGACAATGAACTCTGAAAAGCCATTTGTCGGTATCTTTTGGTTCTATTATGGATTGCCGCTCTTTGTTCATGCAGTCCATTTGGAATCTGGTGAACAGTATGGTAAAACTATAAATGGAGTGAAAGATCATGCGGATTATTGGGAAGAGGAGGGCTGCCATACATCGTTTTTACCGAAACCGCTTCAAAAGGAGTATTTTTTACTACCTCGCGGTCGTGTGGTGTATCAGGAAGATACAAAAGAGTTTATTGTGTATCACGGAAATACCATTTCAAAAGAGGAATTGCAAGAAGTTGCTGCTGTGTTTTGTTTGCTGAAAGCAAATACAAAGTTTGAAACGGATCTTCATTATTATGATTTGAATGATGAAGAATGGAAAAAAATGACGCAATAAATTGTGAGGAAGATATGAAAAGGGCTGTCGTGCGGGCAGAAATGGGCTAGGGATTGGAGCGGCGCGGAGCGTTCCGTGGCGGAAGATTCATTAGTTTTCTACCTTTTATTCCTAGACTTCCGGTCGCAGGACAAAGCCCTGCTTACCCAGTTTTGTATGCGAGTTTGCAATGCAAACTCGGTAGCAATTCCGTAGGAATTGCGTACTTTACGCAAAACTGGCTAGTGGGTGTTCTTGACTTCTGGTCGCATTGCTTTGCCCTGCTCACTCAATTTTGTGTGCGAGTTTGCAAAGCAAACTCGGTAGCAATTCCGTAGAAATTGCTACCGAAACCGCAAAAAGCCCGACCCGCTTGCGGGGAGCCTCCGTAAAAAAATTCGGCATTGGAATTGATGATGCCTAATCAGTTGTCAATCTGTATCTTGATCTCTTTTATGCGTGTGATGTCGGCGGAAGTCAATGCTTCGAGGTTTTCAAAGATTGTTTCAGCGTTCCAATCCCACCATTTCAAATTCAAAAGATAGTTCACGGTTTCTTCGTCAAATCTCATTCTTACAACACGGCAAGGATTTCCTACTGCCACCGAGTAGGGCGGAATAGTTCCTGCAACAGTGGAATTCGCGCCGATGATTGCGCCGTCTCCTATATGTGAGCCGGGCATAATGGTAACGTTTTGACCTATCCACACATCGTTTCCTACTATTGTATCGCCTTTGAGGGGTAAATCGTCCGTTTTTGGGGTGCACTTTTCCCAACCGCCGCCCATGATGTTGAACGGGTATGTGGAAATGCTGTGTATACTGTGGTTTGCGCCGTTCATAACAAATTCAACGCCCCGTGCTATCGCGCAGAATTTGCCGATGATGAGCCTGTCTCCCACAAAATCGTAGTGATGGGTGACGTGATTTTCAAAATGCTCGGAGTCAACGGGGTCATCGTAATAGGTGTAGTCACCCACAGTGATGTTTTTCCTTGTGATAGTGTTTTTGATATAGCATAGGCTGGGGATGTGTTCATTCGGATGGATTGCGTTGGGGTCTGGACCGTACATATAATACCTCCTGTCAATGATGATTTAGAAAGGAATTCGGGCGGTTTTAGTTCCGCCATTCAACGACGTCTGTTAGCGATTTGCGTGGTCGTGCGGCTGGACTTTCATTTGTGTGACCGATGGCGACTGCTGCAATGAGTTCCCCTTGATTGCCGAGCCATGCACACAGTTCCTTGTAAGCAAAAAAAATGTCGCAAATCCATAAACTGCCAAGTCCTTTTTCTGTGGCGGCGAGCAGCATGTTCTGTAGGCTTGCGCTCAACGACTGAATGTTGCAGGTTTCATAAACGCGTTCTTCAGGCGTTAGGTTTGCCAACACGCCTTTGCCGAGCGGATTTAGTGCAAGGATAACGACTGGTGCTTGTTCCATACTGTGGACGGTGAGTTTTGCGCCTTCAATGTATTTTTTGCTTTGTGGAAGAAGCGCGTCTCCTGATTCTTCGCGGGCAATACCTGTTCTAAACGCTTTGAGCATTTCTGCTTTTGCTTCTCCCTGTACCACCACAAATTTCCACGGCTGTCGATTTTTTGACGACGGCGCGAGTACGGCACTTTGCAGAATGTCTTCGATATCTTGTCGCTCTACGGGTATGTCCAAAAAAGTGCGAATGCTCCGTCGGTCGCGGATTGCTTGAATCATACGCTGATACCGTCCTGTGTTTTTTGTGTTATTATATATGTTTTGGGGGAGAGTTGCAATTCTTATTGCGTTGATTGACTCTGAAAATAGATTTTATGCACGTAAAGAAAATGTAAAATAACCTGAAAAATTGTCTGTTTGCCGATTCGCTTCCGGCATTTGAAATTTGGTTTTTGCTCCACTATGAAATGCCGAAACGCTTTTATAAGAATCAGGACGAGGCAATCAAAGACTTGCAGAAACACCTCGCCGGCTATTCAAAAGAAAATAAATGGCTTTCGTGCGCACGGCTTTATGCAAAACTGAAACCGCAATTGGAAAGTGCGATTGACAACTCAATAAGACTTGAAAAAACGAACAACAAGCAGGCTTCCGAAGATTGTACGCATTGCAATGTCCACAAGTTGTTCAATGAGATTCGCAGAATGAGACAATAGTCCACTGCTCATTTCTGATTTCTTGGAGTATGTTTACATATACACTTTACCCAAGACATGACGGAAAGTTTCGCGCATGTCGAAAAAAACATCCTCAACGCATTTCGTCTTGTCATTGCAAATTATCTGCACAGAGTATATTATATAGTGAGAATGGAACGCATGGATCTTGAGACAATTTTTGCTGGTATGCGGCCTCTATATAGAACGAGCGCAGAACTTTTTGTCGCTTGTTAGCATTCGTGGAGACATACTCATATCAATTATGTTCCTAATTTTCAGCAACGAGTGAATTGTCAAATTCGGGAGTTGCTGAAAAAGCCGTTTTGCAATGAAGTGCTTTCGCAACAAGCGCATAGCGCGAAGTTTCAAGCGAAAACGGCAGTAAATAAGCGAGTTTTTGAAAATATGAAAAATATTCGCAAAGGCGTAGTGAAAAAGGCAAAATCGCTCTGATTGTGGTCGCTGCGACAGCAGCGAAAAAAAAATCTTTGCCACAATGAGCGCGAAATGCGCGAGCGCATGGTTTTGCCTTTTTCACTACAACTGGAAGAATGTTCTTTCTATTTTTTCAAAACTCGCATTAAAATGGGCAACGAGAGTTTTTGTTTGCCAGTCTTGTGAGCGAGCAAAAACTCAATAGCAGGGTGGCGAAGCAACCCTGCGTACTATTTCAGTTGACTGTTTTAAACCTTCCTTAATTTTCAGCAATGAAAAAAGTTTCAACTTTTGAATTGCTGAAAACGCTATTTCGCAACGAAGTGCATTTGCAACAAGCGCGCAGCGCGCAGTTTCAAGCGAAAATCGCGGTTGATAAGCGAGTTTTGAAAAAACTCGCATTAAAAACAGCAACTCAATTTTAGTTGCTGTTTTTAAACCTTTAGTTTTTTTAGCAATTTGGCAATTCGCATATAGGTTGTAAAGTAAATGAATATTGATGATTATAAAACGTATATTTCGGCAGAAACGATGATGGGACCCAATGGTGTAAGGGTGTTGGCGGAGTTGTTTTATACACATCCTTTGCAGTTGCTTCCTGATGATGCGGTTCTTGATGTGGGATGCGGCACAGGGCTGACGAGTTTTGTCATTGCAAAAGAAACAGGAGCGAGCGTTTTTGCAAATGATTTGTGGGTGAGTGCGGAAGAAAACAGAAAGCGATTTATCAAATGGGGGGTGGGAGAGCGGATAACACCTGTTTGTGAAGATGCGAACAATTTTCATTTTGAAAAAAAACAGTTCCGTGTCTTGATTAGCATTGATTCTTATCACTATTTTGGAGGGAGCAAGTTTTTTTTTCAAGAAAAAATTTTGCCGTTTATGAAAGATGATGGCGAGGTTTTAATTGGAATTCCTGGTCTAAAGGATGAGTATACAGGTCGTGCAGAAGAGCTTCTTTTTGATTGGCTTGGAAACGATTCTTATCTGTTCAAAAGTCCAAAATGCTGGAAAGAACTGATTGGCGACAACGACAGAATTGATTTTGTGAAAACGTGGGAAATGGATTGTTTTAATAAAGCGTGGAATGATTGGCTTTTAACTGATAATACATTTGCCCGTGATGACAGGCGATGCTTTGACTCGATTATAAAGCCATATACCTGTTTTGTGGGCATATATGTCAAGTTGAAAAATCTGTTGTAAGACACAGCGGCGGACAATTCAATGACAAAAAAGTGCGTCTGCTCTAGGAAGTGGAATCAGAACGCGATGATATGAGGGATAAAATTGATGCAGAGGATAAAAATTTGACAGAGAATCAGGTGAGTTTGACGAAACTGGCGAATATCGGCGCAGAAATGGCGCACAAGTTGGAAAGCGTGGGCATTCACACGAGTGAGCAATTAGCAGGGGTGGGCGCAAAAAAGGCGTTTTCCATGCTGAAGGAAAAATATCCTCGGGTGTGCCTCGTGCATTTGTATGCGTTGGAAGGAGCGATTCAAAATGTGGAATTCAATAATCTTTCCGCAGAAACAAAGGCAGACTTGAAGGCGTTTAGCGATAGGTTGAAATAGAAAAAGAATAGAGATTGTGTGAAACTGTTTGGCAGGTAAAATTGCGTATGGATGCGAGTGTGCGCAATCAAGCAAGGTTTTGCACAGAGACAAGCCGTGTTTTGCAATACGATTATCACGGCGAATGGATCTTTTAAGCTCTTGAATGCGCCCAAGAAAGTGTATGTGGCAACAAAAGAGCGTGGGTTTAATAGGTGTTTTATGTATGATGTGATTGTAATAGGGGCCGGTCCTTGTGGTTGTATTGCCGCACGGACACTATCAAAGAGCGGACTTACGGTTTTGCTTTTGGAAAAATGCAAGTTGCCGAGATATAAAAGTTGTTCGGGAATTGTAATAGAACGGTCAATGCGTTTTATTGAGGAGCAGTTTGGATGTGCTGTGCCGCAATCCGTTACTTGTACTCCTGTCGATAATCGCGGTATGATCTTTACGGACGATGATGGGCGCGAATATCGATTTTCAAGTCGCGGTTTGAATATATGGCGTGATAAGTTTGATTATTGGCTTTTGTCGCTTGCACAAGAAGCGGGAACAAAAGTAAAAGATGAAAGTGTCGTTACTGCTATACAGGAAGCGGAAGAAATAATTGAAATAACGGTAAACGGTACTGTCGAGCAAGCACGATATGCAATTGACTGTTCGGGGGCGGTTGGAATCGGCAAAAAAATACATCGTACTGTCATTACATACCAAACCTACAATTACGGTGCAATTGATTTAGATCCGCATTATTTTTATGCGTATCTGCAAGCCGAATTATCAGGCTACGATGCGTGGTTTAATGTAAAAGACGATATGCTTGTGTTAGGTGTTGCGAGTGCCGATCAGCGCGAAATACAGAAGTATTATGAAGTGTTTGAATCATATATGCAAGAAAAGCACGCGCTCACTATCAACAAACAATTAAGAACAGACAAATGGCTTATTCGCACCGTTGAGCCGCCTTTTGACATTGATTATGGCGGGGGTGGTATCTTGAAGGCGGGTGAAAACGCAGGATTTTTGAATCCTATGGGAGAGGGCATATCGTGCGCTATGGAAAGTGGATATTATGCGGCGCTTGCAATTATTTCTAACTATACTGACAGACAAAGCATACTGGAAACCTATAAGACTAATGTGTCGGATGTAAAAAACTATATGCAGCGACAATGGCAGTTAGCGGGGCATATATCAAAAAAGTTTTCATTTATGGATCAATAGAAGGTATTGTGAATTCTCGATAATATGGCAGTGTCTCCTATGTATTTAAAATAATTCATTTTGCAAGGGGGGTAGATTCTTAGTCCAAAGTCATATCCTACGGAGGCTCCCCGCAAAGCGCGCAAGAATGTATAAGAACGAAGCCGAAGACAACCCACTAGGTCAGTTTTGCGTAAAGTGCGCAATTCCTGCGGAATTGCTACCGAGTTTTTACTTGCTCGTAAAACTCGCATTTTTGTTCGCTTCGCTACCAAAAAACGCAAAAACTCTCAAAAACAAAACTGGGTAAGCAGGGCAAAGCCCTGCGACCGAAAGTCGAGGAATAGAAATGGAGAAGCGATGCATCTTTCGCCACAATCCCTAGCCTGTTCTAGGCTCGCACGTGGGGTGGTGTAAAGTACGCAAGAATGTATAAGAACGAAGTCAAGGACAACCCACTAGGTCAGTTTTGCGTAAAGTGCGCAATTCCTGCGGAATTGCTACCGAGTTTGCAATGCAAACTTGCCTACAAAACTAGGTGTGGCTTCAATTTTATTTATCATCGTAGAGGTCTTGTCATTTCATAATGTGGATGTTGCTGCCTTCTATTTTGTATAAACTAAAAATTCAGTTTATATTTTTTCTATTGTTTGCTTTATGATGTCTTGGATTTTATTAAAATATTCAAATGCTTGTTCATAATAATTGAATGATTTTTCATGTTTTTCTTCTGAATATATGCTAAGTTCCATCTCGCGCGCAATCAGTACATTATCTATGGCTTTTTCATGAAGTTGACTCACTTTTATTGCCATGGTTTTGATAGGCTCTTCAAATCTATCTATTGCAAGATTTTGGAATTCCTTATACTTATCTTCATAAGCCATGCAAAGATATTTATAGCAATCCCTTTTTAGTCTTGTAAAGTGATTTTCTGCCTTAGAAAGTTCTTTCTCTTTCGTTTCTTCCTGCTCCGACACATTGTATTTAGCCAAATGCCC
The DNA here is from genome assembly GCA_014803985.1 of Treponema sp. Classification (GTDB taxonomy): domain Bacteria; phylum Spirochaetota; class Spirochaetia; order Treponematales; family Treponemataceae; genus Treponema_D. Next base: position 114,816 of record JAAVAO010000044.1, on the reverse strand, counting down.
GAAAACCGCCCGTATCTCATTTAATATTCCAATCGGAAACTTATTGACCAATGTCTCGTATCGTATAATCAAGGGCGCGACAGTCTCAAGATATTCTGAATATATCTTTTTGTATCGTGATGCCAAATTGTCCATATTTATCCTCCAAGATATTCAGCCTTCATTTGCTCAATTTTATTGTCAATTTGGAACATAGTGACGTACTTTTCTTCTATGAGCATCGGATTTCCTCTGCTCGGCATGGGCGAATGATATGAAACTTCCTTTGGCAAAGGTTTGTGTCCAGTCCAATTTCCAATTGAATCGATTGACAGCAATTCCTTTTCATCGACTGGGACGGTCTCAATTATTTCATCCCCGAAAATCAGCCGCAATGAATTTGTCGCCCTCTCATCCTTGTAATCTGCCATTATATATCTCCCATACTCAAACAGAATTCTGTTTGTAAATATCTACGATAGTGATAATTTCTTTTTGTTTCTCAGCTTTGACCGCCACCTGAATTTCCGTATAAGTCAACTCCAGCCGCCTTAATATATCATGTATCTTATCTGTAGTAAAATACGGCTGATTTGGTTTATGAAAGCATCCAGCTATCACATCTATGCCTTTATCCCGAAATATGCTATCAAACAAGCCACATCTATATTCTTTAAAATCTATCGGGCAACCAGTGTGCATTTTATTAGACATTTCTATTGTTTGTTTCTCGTATTCATTTTCCCACTTAATGAACGTATTATAGTCATCCAGTTTGCGCAAATCCAAAACTCGATCATCTTCTACCGAAATATAGGCTTTAATCAACGCTGATTTTTTGATAGTTGTGCCGAATTTATTTGACGGTCTTGTTGTCCACCATTTTGCCAGCAACTCGTCTATATAAAAATAAATTGCATTTCCTAACCAATGTTCTAGACTTGGCTTTGAAATAAATCCCTCGTGATCTATTTTTTGTGCAACATCATAATCCGTACCATGAAAAGCCAGCACTTTCATTGTCTTTTGTTTTTCCTATAAAATATTTTGATTAAATGCAGAGTAATTCCACCCCTCCCTTTAAAGCAAGCAAAGCACACAGTTTTCAGGCAATATAAATAAAACGTTTAAAGTTCCCACTTCATTGCAAAAGGTCACAAATCAAAGATTTTCTTATGAATTTTCAGCAATTCATAAGGTTCTTACAACAAATCGTGGTCAAAATCCTTGAAGAACTTTTTCATTGAACAGTTTTATTTTAACACATATCCAAGCTCCATGCAAGGTATTGTGAATTCTCGATAATATGGCAGTGTCTCCTATGTATTTAAAATAATTCATTTTGCGAGGGGGGGGGGGGTAGATTCTTAGTCCAAAGTCATATCCTACGGAGGCTCCCCGCAAAGCGGGTCGGGCTTTGCGCGGTTCCGGCTATCGCCTCCATTCCTCCGCTTCGCTCCGGAATCGCTCCGCGCCCGCTCCAATCCCTAGCCTGTTCTAGTCTCGCACGTGGGGTGGTGTAAAGTACGCAAGAACGAACGAGAACGAAGCCGAAGACAACCGTATGCATGTCAAACAGTTTGTTTTTCTGTGCAAATCTTGCGACCAACGCTCCCGCCGAGTTATTCTTTTTTATCGACTTTTTCGTTTATCTCGTTTGCCACACTGTCCATGTCAGGATAGATGAATTCTTCCGTGATGTTGAAACGCCCCAACTCGTCTTTTATTTTGTTCTTTGCTTCGGGCGGAATGAGGACAACCTGCTGGATTCCTTTTTCGTCCTTGTAAAAGAGCCGCCGTAGGTCGAACGGGTCTGTCCTGAACACCTCAAACTCGTTGTCGTCGTCATAGGGCTTCACCTTCAAAAAATTCATAAGCCACGTTTTTGTTTCGTCCAAATCAGCCTTGAACGGACTGTTTTCAAGCAAGGATGCATAGGTGATTCCTTTCTCACTTTGCAGAATATACTTGGTCAATTCCTCTTGCTTGATTTCCTTGTCATTTTTCCATATATACGCCATGTTCGCATTTGCAAGGATGAACGCGCCGCGCTGGTTCTTTATGCGCGGATTGTTCTGCGGAACGCGGACAATGAGCGATTTCCGCACGATGCTCTTGAGGTCTATGTACTTCTCATTATATGCCTGGTTCGCGTCCTTTTTCCAAAGCGAGCCAAGATCCCACAGGCGGAATCCCCGCTCCATGAACGCGGTGTTCGCGATGACGCTCGCGTTGGAGTTTTCTGCGGTCTTGGGGCGCGCGGGTTTTGTCTTGTTATCCTTTTTCTCCGCCTCACGAAAAAGCACGATTTCGCCCCATGTCTCCTCGTTGTCCGTGGCGACACTTCTGAATTTCTTATACGGTACGCACGCGAAGTACAACGCGGCAAGCGGATTCTCGCTGATGTCGAGGAAGCGTGTTTTCAGTCCGAAGTGCTGCATAAGGGCGAGCTTTTCCACGGCATTCCTGCATGCGTCCACCTCGTTCGAAAAATAGCGGGAGAACGCCTCAATCATCAGGTTCTCGTTCGCAGGATCCTTTCGCAGCGAACTCGGCACAGGAAGATAATTCGCGTTCGTCTGCCCACGGTAGAACACGGGATTTACAAAGTCCGTCTTTAGCGTATCGACAAAGCGCACATATTCGTCCAAAGACTCGATGACTGTGACATTGACCTTGCCCCCCTTGAACGACTTGATTCCTTCTACGGAAGCGTGGCTTTTGCGCGTTGGGTAAGAGCCGTACCCCTTGATTCTCTCCGCCTTTTCAAACAGCCTATCCGACATACACGCTCCTGTAGCCATTCTCGCGGGCAAACCGCGCCACGTCGGAATTTTCCTTGCAGATGAACGTCAGGTGTTCGGAGGAGTCCGCAAAAGGATTGGCGGTAAAGTCTACCTTATCACAGATGGCGACCACAGTGCGCAACGCTCCGCAACCGCTAAAAGCATCTTTTTCTATGGTAAGAGTGCTACTCACTTGAGGGAGGACGAGCGTTGCAAGTTTCGCGCAGTCTTTGAACGCATTGGCTTGGATATCGTAAGCGCTGCTGGTGGAAGCGAGTTTTAGGTTCTTTATGGTATTTTTTCCAATCTTTGTTTCGTAGTTCTCTGTAGTTGTCTGGTTATTAGTTGTTTGGTTATTGGTTGTTTGGTTATTGGTTGTTTGGTTATTGGTTGTTTGGTTATTGGTTGTCTCCGATTTGTCATTATCCTGTTTGTCTTTCTCCAATTCGCCGAAAATAACCGTAACGAGCGATTCACAGCCCTCAAACGCCTTTTCGCCGATGTTCGGGGAACAATTTTTGAACAGAATTTTCTCGACATCGGAATGTGCGAACGCAGATTCCGATATGGTAGCAGTATTGTCAATCTCAACAAAGTTATTATCTTTGAAACTTCCGATAAAATATGCTATGTTCTTTTTATTTCCTTTTTCAATGTACATGCTTTTCATTTTTTTACTCCTATAAAAAGTCAAGAAGAAAGTTGCAATTTTCTTTCTTGACTTTTTATGCCACTTCGTAGAGAGGGAGAGATAAAAAGTGTAATAGGCGGGGGGGGGGTATTAGATAATAAGGTTTCGCCGCCCTCTTTTTTCTGCATGAAAATTGACAGAGCATGCGGGAGCGCGTGCCACCGCCGGCAGCCTCAAGCCGCATTTTGAGAGACTTCCTTCCTAAAATACCATTCTTGCAACTACGTTTCATTCTTTTTTATCAAACATTCCCTAATTTTGAGCAATAAAAAAGTTTCAACTTTTTTATTGTTCAAAAAGTCATTTTGCAACGAAGCGTTTTCGCAACAAGCGCGTAGCGCGAAGTTTCAAGCGAAAATCGCGATGGACAAGCAAGTTTTGAAAATAAAAAAACATTCGCAAAGGCGCAGTGAAAAAGGCAAAATCGCTCTAATTGTGGTCGCTGCGATAGCAGCGAAAAAGATCCTTGCCACAATGAGCGCGAAATGCGCGAGCGCATGTTTTTTTCAATTTTTTCAAAACTCGCATTAAAATGGGCAACGCTATTTCAGTTGCTTATTTTAAACTTCCTTAATTTTCAACAATGAAAAAAGTTTCAACTTTTGAATTGCTGAAAACGCCATTTTGCAACGAAGTGAAAAATGGCAGTAAATAAGCGAGTTTCTGAAAGAAACTCGCATTAAAATGGGCAACACTATTTTAGTTGCCCATTTTAAACCTTCCCTAAATATAATATTATAGCAGTTTTTCGCTTTTTTGTCATTCATAATTTACTCACGGTTCTAAAGAAGTATATGCAATTGTGACGTACGGAAAGAACAGAAAGGCGAGGGCGAAAAATGCCTTGAACGACACATCTAAAAGACTTGACAGTGTACAAAAAGGACAGTATTATTTCAGTGAAATGACTTATTATAAGTTGATATAACGTATTTAGGAGGAATGATATGATGAATGTAAGTGTGCGTATGGAAGACGACACGAAAAAGAAATTTGAAAAATTCTGTAAGGATGTGGGGCTTTCAATTTCGGCGGCATTCAACATTTACGCAAAGCGAGTTATTCGTGAACACAAAATTCCGTTTGACATCTCCAACGAAGATCCGTTCTATAGTGCGGAAAATCAGGAGCGGCTGGCGCGTTCAATCAACCATGCGAAAGAAGGTAAGTTGACCGAACATGAACTGATAGAGGCGTAGTGGCATGAAAAAAACATGGACTGAAGAAGCTTGGGAAGATTACCTTGCCTTACAGCAGGACAAAAAACTCCTCAAAAGGCGAATGCTCTTCTAAAAGACATCGAACGTGGTGGTTATGAAGGAATTGGAAAGCCCGAACCTTTAAAAGGCAACCTCTCTGGTTATTGGAGTCGTCGAATTGATGACTTCAACCGAATTGTCTACAGAATAAATGGAGAGACTGTCGAAATCGTGCAATGCGGTACGCATTATCACTGCTAGACATCCGAGAAAAAGATGTAGCTAGCAGAAATATAAGGGGGGGGGTAGTGAAGTTCAACGGTTGCACCTCAAACAAATTTATGCTACATTTAGGACAATACGCATTTGCAACAAAGTTTCAAGCGGGGCGTTGCAATCGCAGTCGCGAAAAATTGCTGCCGCTGATTAAAAAGTTGTTTTGCTTTGCGAAATTTTTTTAAAGATGCTCATTAAGCACTTTCATTTGTAAGGAGTAAGTTATGAAAAAATTTTTGATTGTGATTGCATTAGGCGCAATTCTTTTGAATTTCGTAGGTGCACAAATCCTTAAAGGGCAAAGCGTTCAAAACACGCTTTACACGGGATTGGGTCTGCCTTATGAAAATGACGGAGACGATGGACATGACAAGTTCAACTGGGTGGGTATTATAGATACGATTCAAGTTCGATTGGATTGGCAATGGTTCACGATTGATGGAGGTCTCTCGTGGGGGCTTCCAGAAATGGATTGGCATGGAAGCGATGCCGCTTTTAAAAACACAGAAAGTACGCAATTCAGTTTCATGGGTGAAAACCGTAAGGGCTATGCTAGTTATGTCAATTTTGTGGTACGCCCATTTAAAAATTTTGAAGTTGGAGCGGGAACTCGCCTCAATTGGCAGGTGGGACCTTCGCCGCAGACCGGAGGATTCCCCTGGGTGCCGCTCGCGCATGTTCTGCAAGGTGATTTTGTTGGAGGGGGGGAGCCTGCTAAAGACAAAGTAGTAGGACAATTTGATTACGCCTATAAATGGGCGGATACAGCAATTGCCGCGCGCTATACAATTGGATTTGACAGTGCCAACAAGCATTACTTGCAGTTTGGCGTGGCAATTCCTGATAAAACATCTTTCAAACATTTCAATATCAACGCTGCGGTGGAACTCAAGCCGATTGACTTGCTCACAGTTGCAGTTGCCTACAAGCATGCTGACAAAGAAAATCACGGCGGAAATCTTTACACTGGCTTGAAGCTAGACTTTACAAAGATCTTCAATATTGAAGCGTGGTTTGGACTGGATGGAATCGGCATAAAAAAGAGCGACGATGTTAATGGCGATAAAATGTGGGGAACGGGAGCTGCAGTGTACCTCAAATTCGGAAAACTTCCGCTTTGGATAAAACCTGAAGTTGGTATTTCGGATTACCTGTATTCGGATTATACGATGGCGATTTACACAGGTGGTCGCATCCAGTGGGACATTACAGCCGCAATGCATTTGGGTGCATGGACTTCATTCGCATGGGGCGCAAAAAACGAAAACTGGGACAAGGATGGCGGATTCATTTGGAACATTCGTCCTGATTTTACGTTCGACATCAACGAGCGTCACTCTGTCAGCGCAGTGTTTGAATACGAAACAACTCGCTTACCCAATGATGATATATACAATCGCTTCTGCTTTGGTTTCTATTGGAAATACAATCGTGCATTCTAATGTAGTTTGCAATTCAATTTAAAAACATACCGGGAAATTCTGTGCGCAGAATTTCCCGATTTTTCTTTAAAATATCTTTCACTGAAAATTCTTATTTGCCTCAAAGGAATATGACTTTTGTGCGGCACAGATTGCGCTTTTCAAAAGTAAATTTTTTTGTTCTTGATTTGAGCAGCGTGCAAATTGTGTGTTCATCGTTTGAAATTTCAATTGCGACAAAAAAACGGACGCTCACTGTGTTTTTACACGGACTTTCCATACTGCTTTTAACATGCAATTGAATTTTAAAAATTGTCTATAGAATCAACATAATTGACGGCGGGAGTGTCGAAATTGTGAATGCGGCACATATTATCACTGCTAGTTAAAAGAACAGAAAGAATGGAGGGTGGTTTTGTGTGTTCTTGCGCAAGGGATGCGGAGGGCGCGAAGCGGTTGCCGCTAGGCAACGGAGCCGCGTAAGACGGCGAACCCCAGAGCAAGCCCGGTTTCCACGCAAGCCGGAGTCTTGCGTGGAAATGCGCCCTGAAAAAAATTGGGGCGATGAGGTGGGGGAGAAATATACAGCGTTTTTTTACTTTTTGAGTTTTGCCTTTAGTTTTGTTGCTTTGGCTAGAAAAACCGGCGTTTGTTTTGGCATTGAGAGTTTTGAAAGTTCGCGGCAATTCTCTTATTTTCCCACATTATATGAAGTTGCACAGAGTGAAAATTTGAGATAAAATAAGTAGGTATGTTTTCAGATACTCATTTTCATTTTGAACATTTAACGAAAAATCTTCTTGCTACTGGAGAGGACATTCTTTCTGAAATGGCGCGCAGGAATTGTTTTTTCGGACTTGATATAGGCACTCGTTCTGACGATCTTTTGAGTCGCGAATCTTGCGTTGATCGAGCAATTTCTCAAATAAAAGATGGCGTTCTTGCGGACAAAGTTCGTTCGTTTATGTACTTTTCTGCGGGAATTTGGCCGGATGCAGAGGCGATAAGAAATCGCTTGGAAAATATGCGATTGCTTTGCGAGCAAATTGATGCGGCCGCCTCTTCTTCCGACAATGATATTCTTCATCGAAAGATAATTGCAATAGGGGAGTGCGGGCTTGACCATCATTGGAATCCCTCGGGCGTGGATGGTCGTGCATCCGATGATTTTGATGAAAAAATGCTTGAGGGAGAAGCGGAGCTTTTTGAAATGCAAATTGACTTGGCAAAAAAAATGGCACTTCCTGTCATTGTGCATTCGCGAGACGCTTTTGATGAAACATACAGATGCATTAAAAATAGCGGATATAGTCGTGGGGTAATTCATTGTTTTTCGTACGGCAAAGACGAGGCGCGCTCATTCTTGGACTTGGGGTGGTATATTAGTTTTGCTGGCGGAGTAACCTATACAAAGAAGAGTAAAATGGATGCAATGGTGGACTTGCTTCGATTTATTCCGAAAGACAGAATTCTGTGCGAAACAGACTCTCCCTATCTTGCGCCCGTTCCATTTCGTGGCTCTCAAAACACTCCTTTGTTGGTGGAGCATATATATACTTTCATTGCAAATGCTCGTGGAGTTTCTCCTGAAGACTTGAGCAATGACGTTGATAAAAATATACAATCGCTTTTTAATTGCAATTGATAAGCGAGTTTTGAAAAGATAAAAAAACTTCTTCCAGTTGCAAAGGCGAAAGATATATTGTTCCTCTAGTTTAATTCCTCGACTTACGGTCGCAGGGCAAAGCCCTGCTTACTCAGTTTTGTACGCTTCGCTATCAAAACTGGCTAAATGCATTCGCAACATGCGCTTGCACATTTTGCGCTCATTGGGGCGAGGATTGTCATTTCGCTGCTACCGCAGCGACCACAATGAGAGCAATTTTGCCTTTCTCTCTGCGCTTTCGCGAATGTTTTTTATATTTTTAAGACTTGTCTTTTCACTGTGTTATAAAATGGCGTTTGCAACGAACGTGTAGCGCAAAGTTTTAGGCGGGAGCGGCAGTGAATATTTTACTTTCAATTTCACTGTGTTGTAAAATGGTGTTTCCCGTCTCTTTCAAATTGGGTAATGCGCTTGCTATTGAACAGCAAAGACTTTTATATATGTACGTTTTAGTTTACTTGACTGTATAAGCCACTCATTTCGCTTCTCCATTCAAGCGGTTTGTCGTGCGCTTCCCACTCAATTATTTTTTTGATGGAGAAATGTTTTTGATCACGCGGATTTTCAAAATACAAAATCCCGAAGCGTCCTTGTCCAATATAGCAAATCCGTTCGTTTAAACCTACGCGCTCTTTTTTGGAGAGTTCTTCCATAACGCATTCAAAATGGACGGGGCTTTCAGTTTTTTTGTCAGAAATTGCGCTGGCTATGTCGTCTATAATTTTCCCGCATTTTGGACATATCACTTGTCGTGCTTTGAATTCTCGAATCGCTTCATCTTGTTTTGCCATTGCCTCAATATTTTCATGGCTTACGAAATGAAATTTTCTAGGCTGTGCCGTTTGTTTGCTGTCAGAATGCTGGCGTGAATGGTCATTTTTATTTTTTTTAGAATTGTTTTTTTTATCGTTTTTGTTCCACTTGTGATATTTTTTGTTGCGATTTTTTTCCATAAAAAGTATCCCGCATAACCGTTTTTCGGCGGAGGAAAAGATGCTTTTGTAAAATCAAAAGCAAAGTTTTCCTTTCGGGATGTATTTTAATCCCGAAACTGTAATTCTTCAGGCTCTTCAACCAGTTTTCGGCTGATAACCTGAGCGATTCGCTGAATTGCGTTGTTTACATATTCTTTATCATGAATTTTTATACGCAATTCCAGCAAGCGTGGGGAAAGTGTATTTTTTCCCCGGTCAAGAACAAGAGTCCTTGTTGTCTGTGTTCTATTAGAAATCATAAAAACTCCGCAACAAAGGCATTTTCAACGTGATAAAACTCAGGCAACCCTGGCATATCAACGATTATCGCATCAAATCTTATATAGTTGTTACTATATTTTCGATATTTTGCAAGAAAAGATTGAGCGGTTTTTATAATTCTTTTTTGCTTTCTTTCGTTTAAAACAAGGGAAAGCAGTTCTGGAGAGCCGTTTGGCAGTGTTTTTACTTCAACAAAGACCAAAAGATCTCCTTTTTTTGCTATTATGTCAATTTCTCCTGTTCTTGTGCCGTAATTCCTTTCGACAATTTCATAGCCGTTTTGAATGAGAAAAGAGGCGGCTTTGTTTTCGCCATAATTCCCCGTCTTTTTTTTGTCGCTCACTTTTAACATTCACTTTGCAGGGAAGTTATTTTTCCTCGCGTCAAAAGATAGGGAACTTTCCAAGTGGCTATCACATCAATGTGGAGTTGTTTTACAGGCTTGTTTTTTGGAAGAAACATATTTTCTCCGTCTTCAAAGAAAACTGGCTCTGAAAAAGTGACCCCCGCTTTTATGCTGTCAACAGAAACCCTCAAGAATTCATCCATACTCTTACAATCTACTACAAATTTCCATTTTTTTCTATAAGAAATGCGAAAATTTTTGCAATAATTTCCCATGTTTCCTCTGGAATTGAACTGCCGATTTCCTCTGCTGTTAATATTTCCGTGGCAATTTCATTTTTTACAATGGGAACATTGTTTTCTTTTGCGATTTCAAGCATTTTTTTTGCAAGTGCTCCGCGTGATTTTGCCGTGATAAAAGGCGCGTCTGCGTTTTCAGGGTATTTGAGGGCAATTGCACTATTTTCGTTTTTTACCTGTTTCATACGTCCTCTAAAATGATGTCTCCATAGTCAGCTTCAAAATCTGTTATGTGTTGGACATCGCATTCTTCAACGGGAATTTCACCAATTTTTTCTGCGGTGAGGTTTGAGCGAATTTTAACGCATTTTCCGTTTTTAAAAGACAGGGAGAATGCATACAGTTTATCGTTATAATTACCTTTTACAATGCATTTTTCAGTGGTTTTTTTTAGCGGATGAAGAAAAAGCGATATAAACCCTGAAATTTTCGCTTTTTTTTGTTTTTCAAATTCAGGTCGTTCCAGTTCAAAGGGAATTTTTATCCAGCTTCCAAAAAAAAGAGGGGATTTCACGTCAAATCCTCTGTGGTTAAAAAGGGCGAGAATGCCGTTCTGATTTGTTTCTTTTTGCGCTTCCCCGTCTTTTTGTATTTCTTGTGAATTATCTGGCTGATCGTTTTCAATCAATGCTTGTATATATGTTTCGAGAGCTATTTTTATGTTTTTTTCAAGGGAGTCTTCTGTGTCCGAGAGAATGGTGATTTTTGCAGTGTTATTTTTAAAGGAGTGCCCTTCATTTTCATCTGATTTTTCACCGCAGTTTGTAATTGCTTCAATTGTTTTTGAGTCTGCCGTTATTCCCTTTTTTTCAAGAACAAGCGCAGTTTCAGCGGCATTCTTTTCTCCGCTTTTAGAATTTCTTGCAATGAGTCGCATTTTCTTTATCAGATGCGGATCAAATTTCATTCCCAAAAGCCTTATTTGATTTAACAAGATGTAAGAGGTTTCATCTGGAATGAGCTTTAGATTTTCAAGATATGAGGCAAAGGCAACGTTTAAAACTTTTCCATTTTTGTCAAAGAGGGGAGAACCTTTTTCTGGTGGTGAAACGTGCGGAGTGTTTTCTTTTTGTGGGGAAAGAATAATATTCTTTCCTGATAGTTTTATTTTTGCATGAAATGTTTCGCCCTCTTTAAGAGCGATTTCAGATTGAAGTAAAAACCGTTTTCCGAGGTATGAAATGGTGTATGTATTTCCACCAAGGTTTTTCAAAACGCGAACAAGAACAACGCTGCCCTCTCTAAGTGTTTGGTTTGAAACTGTATGGGTGAGGGCAGCGGAGTGTACGGTTGAGAAAACAACTGTACCGTTTTGATTCATATATTATTTTGCAGATGCGTTGTGTTCTGACGCTTTTTCCGCTTTAAGAGCCTCTTCCTGAGCACGAGCGGCAGCCTCTGCATTTCTATTTTGCTCTGCGATAAAAGCAGACACTTTTCCACCGAGCATTTCCTTGACTTTCTTGGCTTTTCCAACTTTGTCGCGGAGATAGTACAGTTTTGCTCTGCGCACTTTTCCTGCGCGGACAATTTCAACTTTTACAATGCGCGGCGAGTGCACTGGGAATATTCGCTCAACTCCAATTCCGTATGATTCTTTGCGGACTGTAAATGTTTTTCGAGTTCCCGAGTTGCTCATGCAAAGAACAATGCCTTCATAAACCTGAATGCGCTCTGTTTTTCCTTCAATAATTCTGAAGAAAACCTTTACCGTATCTCCAACTTTAAATTGTGTTGTGTATGGTCGTTTTTGTTGTTCTTCAATCGCTTTAATAAGATCCATAGTGTTCTCCTATGTTGCAGACATACGTTTTTTCTTGTTTTTTATATGTTTCAACGCATGCGCCTGTTCTGTTATTTCCTCAATCATTTTTTCTGCTTCCAAAGACAACTCGTTTAATTGCCTTGCCCTCAAAATCATTTCTGGTCTGTTGCGCAAGGTTTTTTCAAGCCGCTTTTTCAGTCTCCACTTCCGAATATTCTCATGGTTTCCCGAACGTAAAACTTCAGGAACGGTCATTCCGTTAAACACTTCTGGCCGTGTGTATTGAGGGTATTCAAGAAGTCCGTCGCTATGACTTTCCTCAACAAGTGATTCGCTGGAAATTACTCCATCAACAAGCCGATAAATCGTGTCAATCATAACTTCCGCGGCAACTTCACCGCTGGACATAACATAGTCTCCGATGGAAATTTCATCGTCAACATAGTAGTCTATTATCCGCTGGTCTATACCTTCATATCTACCGCAGATAAATACAAGTTCGTCTTCGCAACGTAATTCCTTTGCTCTTTTTTGCGTAAACGGCATTCCGCTTGGCGTAAGATAAATCACGCGCTTTCGTTTTGCCTTGACGCTTTCAAGTGCAAGGGAAAGTGGTTCTGCCAACATAAGTTGACCGGCTCCACCGCCATAAGGAGCGTCGTCACATTTGTGGTGTTTGTCGAGGGCAAAATCCCTAATGTTCACCAATTCGTAGGCAATAATTCCCTTTTCAACTGCTTTAGCCATGATTGAGTTTTCAAAATAGGCTTTCAGTATTTCAGGGAATAAGGTCAGCACGGTAAATTTCATGGATTTACTCCAGAATCCAGAGGTGCATCAGTTGTATTGTCTTGTTTTTAACATCAATAGCATTCACATACTGGAACGAGAATGGAATAAAAACCTTTCGCGTTTTCCCAGACGAAGTATATTTTATGTTATCTGCAAGAACACTGCAACTCTCGGAGATTGAAACCTCTAAAAGGTAACCCGCTCCGCCTTCCAATACGTCTGTGACAGTACCAACAATTTCTTGTTGTGCAGCAATCGCTGCCGTTCCGTTACCACTCCAAACAAGGGAGCAGCCTTTTAAGTCTTTAAAATACCACTCATCTTTTTCAAGTGGGTGAGCGTATTTTTTCGGCACTTCAATTTCCCATCCGTTATATTTTCTCACTTCTTCAGGGGTATTGATTTCTGCCAATTTCATAAACAAGGTGCAGTTTCCTTTTCGTGCAGATTCAACCTTGCACTTTTTTTCAATGTCACCGCGCCTCAAAGTAACTTCAGCCAATTTTTCGATATGCTCGTAATGACCGGAAGCACTTTCGACTTTAAATTCCCCCGAAACGCCATGTGCGCCTCGAACAAATCCAACAACAATGCTTTCTTCGTTCATCGGACTTAGTCAAGAATGTCGAGGCTGTAGCTTTTCCCATCGCGGACAGCAGACGCACTCAATACAATGCGCATAGCTTTTGCAATGCGACCATACTTTCCAATGACTTTGCCAATGTCCGCTTCAGCAACTTTTAACTGAAGCACCGTGCCTTTTTCGCCTTCTGTTTCGTTTACGGAAACGCTTGACGGATCGTCAACCAATGATTTTGCAATGTATTCTATCAGATCCTTTTCCATTTTTGCTTCCTAAAACTATTCGGCGTCTTGCTGTGTTTCTTGAACTTTCAGCAATTTTGCAACGGTGTCAGAAGGCTGTGCGCCAACGCTGATCCAGTAATTTGCGCGATCCAATTTTATTGAAACGCGTTTGCCTTTAGGTTCAATCGGCATGTAAGTTCCAATCTCTTCGATGCATTTTCCATCGCGAGGTTTTCTTGCATCCATAACTACAACACGGTAGAAGGGACGCTTTTGTGTGCCGAACCTCTTTAGTCTAATCCTGACCACTTTATACCTCCAATTTATGTAATAGGAAATTATATGGAAAAAATCGGTTTTGGTCAATGGTGGGAGAGAGTAATAACGCGACAAACACAGGTAAAAATTTTTGTAAAACATCAAAAGAATTGTTTGGTCAAAATGTACGTTTTATTTTTAGACTGTTCAAATATTCTTTTTTTTGTTCATTGATGCGGAATGACTCCCGTGCTTTTTGTATTGCCTTGTTATGAACGAATTGGGGAAGGGTTTTGCCTTCGAGCAGTGGCAGGATTTTGTCATAGCATTTTATCAAGCATTCGGCTATCAGCCATGCAGCCCCCATATCGACATAATACTGCCCATACGCAATGGTTTGCAGCGTTTTCACAATTTTGTTTACCCCGCTGTCATCGACATATCTAAATAGAAAAATGATATACGTTCGTTTTTCGTATTCGCCGTCCTGCGTTAAAAGATAGCGAAAATCCTTATCAAACTCTTTCCTGTCAGTCCAGTCCAAGCACGGCAGAACGGCATCGACATGCGCCCATGATCCAAACAGAGGAATGATCTTTTTGAGACACTCGCGCGTTTTTCCATATTCGCCCTTTCGTGCGGCAAGCATTCCTGCGAACAATACAGTTTCAAAATTCTTTTCACTGTCATTGAAAAAATCATCAAGTATTGCATCTCGTTTATGTATATCAGTAGACTTTACTATCTTGCGTAGCGCAGGAATTCTTACACCGACAGTCGGGTACGAACTATTAACTATTTTGTTGTTAAAATTATCATACCTTTTATCGACAGCATTCATTATTGCGTCTTTTACTTGTTCGTAACTTTCAAGCATTTTCTACCCCGTTTACCTCGTGAATTTTACTTGCATCGTAAATTGTACTTTTCAAATAGATGCCTTATAACGTCATCCGATTTCCGATAAAAACGATTGCAATGTCTCTGCGAATTGTCCGACATGCAGTCCGTCTACAAAAGAATGGTGCGCTTGCACGGATACGGGCATGATCAATCTGTTTTCAGTTTCTCGCCACTTTCCCCAATCGAACAGTGGGGTTGCACAGTCTGGCTTGCCTGAGTTTGTATGCGAAATATGTGTGTACGAAAGCCAGGGGAGTGCCGAGCATTGAAACACATCGATTCCTAATGGACCGGTAAAATATGCTGTCTGGGATTCTGCAATGCGCACCGCATGGACACAGAATTCCGCAATGTCGTCCTCAAGCGGAACAGACACGACCTTAAAGAGTTGTGTTTCTTTGTTGAGCCAGGTAAATGCAGCATCGACCTTGTCGAACAGGACAATTTTTCCGTCAAGAAAGCGGTATCGAAACGCTTCAATTCTGTTCGCGCTCATGCAAACGGCATATACCATCGCTGCCGTAAATGAAAGCCCGTGCTCTTGCACTGTGCGGTGGAAGTCAGTCACATCAACTTCAAATGTTACACAGAACGCAGGTTCAGCATAATTCCGAAAGATTGCGCAGTGCGTTGCACGCGTCCAGTTTTGCTCGTCAATAACTGTGTATGCATTCATCTGATTTTCCCTTGATGATTCAATATAGAAGGTGATGTGTCGTGTTTTGTCACTCGTTACATCTTATTTGCTTTGATTTAACTAGTCAAGAGCCTTGCCATTTACTTTTCTCAATTCAAAAGGTGAAACTTTTTTCATTGCTGAAAATTAAGGAAGATTTAAAAACAGCAACTAAAATTGAGTTGCTGTTTTTAATGCGAGTTTTGAAAAAATAGAAAGAACATTCTTCCAGTTGTAGTGAAAAAGGCAAAACCATGCGCTCGCGCATTTCGCGCTAATTGTGGCAAAGATTTTTTTTCGCTGCTGTCGCAGCGACCACAATCAGAGCGATTTTGCCTTTTTCACTACGCCTTTGCGAATATTTTTCATATTTTCAAAAACTCGCTTATTGTACTGCGATTTTCGCTTGAAACTTCTCGCTATGCGCTTGTTGCGAAAGCACTTCATTGCAAAACGGCGTTTTCAGCAACTCCCGAATTTGACAATTCACTCGTTGCTGAAAATTAAGGAAGATTTAAAAACAGCAACTGAAATAGCGTTGCTGTTTTTAATGCGAGTTTTTTCAAAACTCGCTTATTTACTGCCGTTTTCGCTTGAAACTGCGCGCTGCGCGCTTGTTGCAAATGCGCTTCGCTATAAAATCGCTTTTTCAGCAACTCCCGAATTTGACAATTCACTCGTTGCTGAAAATTAAGGATCTTAAATTGACTATCTCTCTAAAAGTCAATAGAATAATTGTATGTTTTCTTCACGAATGTCAAATTTGCATCCGTATATTCCTGGGGAGCAGCCTCATGATAGGGTGTATATAAAACTGAATGCAAACGAAAACCCGTATCCCCCGGCAAAGGAAGTTGTGGCGGCACTTCAAGATTTCCTTTTGAAAAATCCAAAGGCACTTTCCCTTTATCCAGATCCGGATTCAAACAGTCTTCGCACTGCCATTGCCGATATGCTGAATAAAACGGGCGGTGTGCTTTGTCGTTCGGAGGTGTTGCCCGATGGGAAAATGTGCCGCCCCTCGGAAAAGGACGCAATTCCTTTTGAAGTCACAAAAGATATGATTTATTGTGGAAACGGAAGTGACGAGGTTCTGTCATTTTTGTTCTATGCATTTTTTGACAGTGATAAAACTCTCGTTTTGCCGGAGCATACATATAGTTTTTATCCTGTGTATGCGGGATTCTACAATATTCCGTTTGAAACAGTTTCATTGCACGGTGATTGGACTCTTGATACTGACAGTCTTTTGAAGAGGGCTTCTGAAAATGATTCTGGAGTTATATTTGCAAACCCCAATGCACCAACTGCAATCGGAATATCTCGCGAGAAAATTCGCGCTCTTTTGACTGTTTTTGACCCGAACAAGGTGTTTGTAGTTGATGAGGCGTATTGTGATTTTGGAGGGGAAAGTTCCATCTCATTGCTTTCAGAGTTTAAGAATCTCGTGATAGTGCGAACGTTCAGCAAAAGTCTTTGCGGGGCAGGAATGAGGCTCGGGTATCTTGTTGCAAATCCCGAGGTTATACATGCGATAACAACCGTAAAAAACAGTTTGAATCATTTTCCAGTCGATGCAGTAACTCAAGTTGCAGGGATTGCCGCATCTCAAAATCCTGCTTATTATATTGACTGCGCAAAAAAAATCGTTTGCGAGCGCGATTCCTTTACGCGCTTTTTGCGGGAGCGAGGCTGGATTTTAACTGACAGTCAAACAAATTTTGTGTTTGCCCGGCATCCAACTATTTCTGGATCGGAGGTTTACAGAAAAATAAAGGAAGAAGGAATTTTAGTGCGTCATTTTGACACAAAGGGAATTGAGGATTATATTAGGATTACGATTGGAAGTTATGAGGAAATGACGGCGTTAAAAATGGCAATAGAAAAATGGTAAGTTTTTAACTGTATTACTATGTATTGTGAAAAGTTTTTTGAGGAGCGTGATAAAAAATGAAATTTTTAGTTTTTACAGACATACACGGAAATGCGGATGTTCTTGACAGTCTTGACGATGAGTTTTCATCTTGCGATGCAGTGATTTTTGCAGGGGATTTTGCCGATGTGATTGCAAAAAAGGATGGAACGCCTGTTTTGGAAAAACTTTGCAAAAAGCACGATGAAATTTATGCTGTTTTAGGAAACCACGATTCACAGGAATTTCTCGGAAAACTTGAGGATGCGGGAATCAATGCGGAGCGAATGCTGAATTATACTGGCGGGTTTGCAATAATTGGTTCAGGAGGGGCGACTTTTTTCACTCGTGACACTCCAAATGAGCGTTCCGAAGAGGATATTTTATCTGATTATGCTATTTTAAAGACTTCTGAAAATGATGGTGCGGATGGCGCGTGGAGCAACTTGATTATTATTTCCCATAATCCACCAAAAGATACAAAATGCGATGCCGTGAATGAACATGTTCATGCAGGGAGCGAGGGATTTCGCGCGCTTATTGAAGAGATAAAACCGCTTGCGGTAATTACAGGGCATATTCACGAAGGTGTTGGCATAGATAAAATCGGAGACACGGTTGTCATCAATGCAGGAAGTCTTGGTCTTTCAGGAAAATATGCTATTTTGGAAGTTGAAAAAAGTGGCGATATTTTTTCTGTGAAAAATGCAGAGTTGAAAAGTATAAAATAGAAGCGTGTACAGGGGCGAATGCCCGAATTCCTTGTGTGCAAGGCACTGATTTTGCATTCGCCTCCTGTTTTGTACAAAAGTTTGCCTTGTACACTCGATGGCAATTCCGTAAGAATTGCATGCTTCTACTATTTTTATTTTCGTTTTGCTTTTTTGCGTTCCTTTCTCTTTTTTTCCGTTCTTTTTTTTGACTTTTCATTTATACGGTGATGATGCTCAAAAAAATTCAAAACTAAATTTGTAACGAAAGCCGAGAGGATGCATAGTATGCTTAAAATAAATGCCGCCCATTTTCCATATTGTACAAAGGGGAGTTCCACATTCATTCCCATGAAACTTGTTATAAAGGTTGGCACCATCAGAATAAGATTCAAAATTGAAAGCCGCCTCATTGAACTGTTTAAGTCGTTGTTGGTTACAGAGTTAAAGGTGTTTGTTGCCCCCATAAGAATATTTTGATAGTTGTCTGTCATTTCAATTGCCTGTTTATTGTCAACTTCCGCATCATCAAGCCAGTCCATAGCATCGTTGTCTAATTTGAGCAGTTTTGTTTTTCTGAATTTTTCCAAAAGAAGTTGATTGCTTTTGAGTGACATTGAAAAATAAATCAGAGACGTTTCAATTGCAAACAGTTGCAAAATCTCTTTGTTTTCTATCGTTGTTTGAAGTTCGTTTTGAATTGCATTTGAACGGCGATTTATTTCTCTTAAGTATCTTAAAAACGTTGCGTTTGCTCTGTCGAGTATGCGTATTATAAATGTAGGGAAGTCTGAAAGATTAATCCCCTTTACACGGTCAGTTGTGAAGTCTCTTATAACTTCGCAGTCGTTTGAGCATATAGTTATTATGTAATTTCCCTGAATTATAATTCCAAGCGGTGCTGTTAAATATTGGACTTTGTCTTTGTTATAGAAAGGAAAGCGGATAATCGTTAAAATATATCCATCTCCATCTTCAAGCCTGGAAAGTTCGTCTGAGTCAATTATGTCACGTAAATGATCCGGATCAATTTTAAATTCGTTTTGCAATAGTTCAATTTCATTGGGAACTAAAATGCGTGCATCAACCCACACTTTTTCCTCTGGGTCAATTTTCTCTTTTTTTGATTTAAAAAACTGTCCGTTTTTTTGCTGCCAATAGGTAATCATTCTGCACTTCCTAAAAAAAAGAATGATGCAGGAATAAAATATATTTAGAAATTCCTGCGCAGTGCGTATAACATACGCTTATAACTCGAACTTCCATCGCCGTCCATACGCACCTCCTATTAGCCAAAGTGTATGCACCCACTATATCAGAAAATCACTTTTTTTGTCAATGAAGAAATAAAATATACGCAAAATAAAAAAAATTTGAATTTTTTTGCTTTTTTTTGCGAAAGACTTCAGTTTTTTAATAGTAAACGCATATATATAGTGTAAATAAGTATAAATGATTTTTTGGAGGTGCTAATATGAAAAAGGAATTGTGTCTTTTGTGTATAATTTTGAGTGCGTGTGTTTGTGTGCTTTTAAGTTGTGTAGCGATGAGGGTGGAAAATTTTGTCTATAGTCTTTTTCCAGACGAGCAGTTTTCTGATGGCATTGACGGAGGGGGAGATATGGAATATGGCTTTTACTTCCGAAATGAGGCGGATAAAGAGGTGGAATCGTTTAGCGTTTGTCTTTCGATTTTTGACGAGGATGGAGAGAGCGTATTTTATTCGGATTACATATCAGTTGATTTTGAAGCGGATATTGAGCCTGAAGGGGAGAGGCATTTTTCAATTGACGTGAGCGATTTCTTTGAGGCGGAAAGCGACAGATTGTATACAGTGGATTTTATATATGCTTCAAGTATAAAATATAAGGATGGCTCACAGTGGGAGGACTTTTTAGGAGTGTATGCAACAAGACTGTAAGGCAAAACTATCGTGGCAAATCACAAATGAATTGCCACGATTGCAAGTGGTCTTGCCCTACGAATGGAGGGTTTGTTTTACAGTGGAATATTTCCGTGCTTTTTCAACGGCCTGTCCATAGACGCTTTTGAAGAGAGGAAGTCAAGGCTTTTTGCAATGTATGTTCGTGTGTCTGTTGCTTGAATCACTTCACTGATATAACCACGCTTTGCCGCAATTGTTGGAGTCATAATTTCCTTTTCGTATTGCGCTTTTTTTTCTGCAACTTCAAGTGCTTTTTCAGGATCTTTCAGTTCCTTTGCATAGAGAATGCCGACTGCACCATCTGACCCCATTACAGCGATTTCCGATGTGGGCCATGCATACACATAGTCCGCTCCAATGTGCTTTGAACACATCGCTATATATGCTCCGCCATAAGCCTTTCTCGTTATGACTGTTATTTTTGGAACGGTGCTTTCAGAATAGGCATAAATGACTTTTGCTCCATGCCTGATAATTCCTTTTTGCTCTTCTTGTGGACCTGGAATAAAGCCTGGAACGTCAACAAATGTTACAATAGGAATATTGTAAGCATCGCAATACCTTACGTGACGAGCAATTTTGTCTGAGGCATCGCAATCAAGAACTCCGCCCATGCCAGCAGGGTTGTTCGCTACAATCCCAACTGAACGTCCTTCAATTTTTGCAAATCCAATGACACTGTTTATGGCGAATTCTTGGGAAACCTCAAAGAATGAGTCGTCATCAGTTACATCGTTGATAACATCTCGAATATCATAGCCCTGTCGTGTGTTTTCAGGAAGAATCGTTTCTATGTGTTTTAATTTTTTCGCAGCATTGAATTTGAACTTTTCCGCTTCCACAGGTTCATCGCCATAATAATGCGGAATATAATTCAAAAGACGACGGACTTTCTCGTAGCAGTCAGGTTCGCTTTCACAGCGGAAATGAGCCACTCCTGATTTTTTTGAATGAATCGAAGCCCCTCCAAGTTCTTCCGCCGTTATATCCATAAACATAACGGATTTTACAACTTTTGGTCCTGTAATGAAGAGTTGGCTAATTTTGTCAACTGCAAATATAAAATCCGTGATCCCCGGGGAATACACTGCACCACCTGCACACGGACCTGCGATAATTGAAATTTGCGGAACGCTTCCCGACGCTCGAACGTTTTGATAGAACAAGTCGCCGTATCCGCACAGGGCATCCACGCCCTCTTGAATGCGCGCTCCGCCCGAATCATTTATTCCAATTACGGGGCATCGAGCGTCTATTGCTTTTTCTATCAACTCCGCAATCTTTTTACCGTGCATAAGACCGAGTGAACCCCCTTGCACTGTAAAATCCTGGGCGTAGACGGCAACTTTCCTCCCATTTATTTTTCCAAAACCTGTGATTACTCCATCATAAGGGATTTCTTTTTTATCCATTCCAAAACTCGTGCAATTATGATGTACGCCAGAATAAATTTCCATAAAAGAATCTTTATCGCACAATTGATTGATTCGTTCAATTGCATGAAATTTCCCTTTGGCGTGTTGTTTTTCAAGTGCGTATTCCATTATATCCTCCAAAATAAAATGTTCTTGCGAAAACACTGACTTCCGAAAAGATCAGCGGTTTTTTGATTGCTTTTACAATATATTTTTATCGTATAGGAATATTTTTTCATTGTCAATATGACATATTTTTGAAAAATGTCAAAATAGAATTTGATTTTAACGATGTTCGTTTTCTGTTTTGCATAGATTGTGGGCGACACGATGGAAATGGATGGGGGAGGGCGCGTCTGTATCCTGTGAGATGGCTTTGCAAACGGCTGATTGCGGAACGAGTGTACGTTGTTTTATGGTATGCGAGACAATTCTTGCAAGGGCTCGTGCAAGTTGTATGTATCGTTTTCAATATACATTTTATCGCTTTTTGCATTTGTAAATTCGCCAAATCACTTAACCAAAAATCGCCAAATCACTTAACAAAAACTTGCCAAATCACTTAACGAAAACTCGCCAAATCACTTAACGAAAACTCGCCAAATCACTTAACGAAAACTTGCCAAATCACTTAACGAAAACTTGCCAAATCACTTAACGAAAATTCGCCAAATCACTTAACAAAAATTCGCCAAATCACTTAACAAAAACTTGCCAAATCACTTAACGAAAATTTGCCAAATCACTTAACGAAAATTTGCCAAATCACTTAACGAAAATTTGCCAAATCACTTAACAAAAACTTGCCAAATCACTTAATAACTGTTATGCTAAGACTATGTGTGATTATAGACCGCGATTTGCAGACAGGCTGGTTGCACGGAAATTAAAGGGAAAGGGCGCAGTTCTCATTGAAGGTCCGAAATGGTGTGGCAAAACAACAACGGCAGAGCAGCATGCAAACAGCATTCTTTATATGACAAAACCTGAAGACATTAAAGAAAACCTGGTGTTAGCCGATATGAACCCGCGCAAATTGCTTGAGGGGAGTGCGCCAAGACTTATAGATGAATGGCAAATAGCCCCTAAACTGTGGGATGCCGTCCGTTTTGAAGTAGACCATCGAAAAGGCTTTGGACATTTTATTTTGACGGGTTCTGCAGTTCCGCCTAAAACAGACGAAATATTCCACACTGGTACAGGTAGATTTGCGTGGATAAAAATGCGTCCGATGTCATTGTACGAATCTGGAGAATCCACGGGCGAAGTGAGTTTGAAAAATCTGTTTACACTGCCCGAAAAAATTTTTGCAGAGAACGCGCTTTCTTTGGACGATATTGCATTTCTCATCTGTAGAGGCGGCTGGCCAAATGCCGTTGGAATGGAAAAAGACATTGCACTTGATCAGGCGAACGATTATTATCAGGCTGTTGTAAATGCGGACATTACGCGTGCAGATGGCATTTTGCGTGATACGGAACGGACAAAACGTCTTATGCGATCGTATGCACGACATCAAGGTACGCAAGCAACAAATAGCGTCATACGGAACGATATGCTGGCGAACGACAGTTCTACACTCACTGAAAACACGATTTATTCATACACGAACGCGCTCCGAAGAATTTTTGTGATAGAGGATATGCCGGCATGGAATCCGAATTTGCGCTCGAAAACAGCAGTCAGAACGTCCGATACACGCTATTTCATCGATCCTTCGATTGCGGCGGCAAGTCTTGGTCTTGGAATCGCAGATTTGACAGACGACTTGAATACCATGGGACTTTTTTTTGAAACATTGTGTGCGCGGGATCTACGGGTGTATGCAGAATCCATGGATGGTGAAGTTTTCCATTATCGGGACAAGTCGGGGCTTGAATGCGATGCCGTCATTCGTCAAAAAAACGGAGCATTTGGCTTGGTGGAAGTAAAACTCGGTGGCGACCATTTAATAGAAGAAGGCGCGGCAAATTTGCGGAAACTTGGCGCAAAAATCGATACAACAAAAATGAAAGAGCCGTCTTTCCTCATGGTGCTCACCGCTGTCGGAAAATACGCCTACCGCCGAAATGACGGCGTGTATGTCGTTCCTGTTGGTACATTGCGAGATTAAGGTTTTTAGGGGAGGGCAGTTTTTGTTTGTAGCAAATCAAATTGAACCTTCCTTTTTTCTAAAAATATGAAATAAGCGATAAAATCGTGATCATTAGTAATTAAAAAGGGGGGAAAGCCTTCCCCTCGCTTCCAAGTCGAGTCGCTCCAAAAATGCCACTGCACGCAGTGTCACTTTTTCCGCTTTGTCGCCTTGTCCGCTACCCCTTCTACGGGGGCTAGCCCCCGTAACGCCCCCGTATGGCAGGGATAAAGCAGGAGACAGAGTGGGCAGATGCCGAAAACAGCCGGGAAACAGTTCGTAAGCAAAAATAGTGGAACTAACAGAGATGCCGAAGCAGGTAGCGACAGGAAAAATCTTTGTGACGGCATTCTTCGATTTTAGGACGCATAAAAGATTTTTCAAAACAGTGGCATGGGAAACGAAAGTTTGGACTGCGGAGATGCTAGAAACCGTCAGGAATTCGTCCACAACGGCTGGCAAACTGCTATCTGAGACCACCGCAAAAAAACGCCGTGGAAACAGAACAATGTCCTGCTTCCACGGCAAAAAAATGTGTTGTCTTTACTGGCAGCGCATTTTAAGGGGTGCTATTGCAAGTCGAACGTGAGCGTCTGGCTCATGCTTGTGGCATTCTCTGTGTCTGCTATGACGCGGACTTGGATTTTTCCTGCCACATAGTCGTCAAGCGAGAGCGTACATTGATTGGTCGTACTAGTATCAAACGGAAGGAAGGTCTGCGTACCGTTGTATGACAACTCAAATTGAATGTTCTTATATTCATACGTTGCGTCGGACGGAGCCAACTGAATGGTAAGTTTCGTAGCAACACTCGGCGAACCATATTTCTTCGGAATTGTATACGTTCCATTTGGAGACAGAGTTACCGATTGGTCAGCTGATGCCGTGGTGTATTTTACCTTGATGTCGCCCAGTGCAACGTCTTTTTTTGCCTCTCCCATACTGGCAGAGCCTGTCACAGAAGAACCGAAGCTTGCCGTTACCGAAAGATTTTTATGACTCGTTGCATCTGTTACCGATGTGTTTGTACTGTCCAGCCAGGCAGCAAACGGACTCGTGCCTTTTATGAGTTTGTGATCAGTAGCACCTGTTCCCATTGTAATAAGCGGCAAATTAGTGCCTTCCCAAGTTTTGTATTCGGTGAAATTCACTGTCTTGTCTTCATGCGCTGCGCCATTATAATATGAGAGTATTCCGCCGTTCAGGTTGTACTCGATTTTAAAGCGGTTGATTTTTTTATCGTCCGCGTATCCTTCGAATTCGGTGTCAGTCGTGTCAGCGGCAGAGCGTGCTGTCCAAGTTTCAGTGGCACTTTCTGATGAAGTTCCCACGTAGTTGCGGGCGCGGATGCGCACGTCATACAAAACACCGAGTTTCAACTTGAAAAACGCTTCGGTGTCTCCGTAGGTCATTGCGCCGCCTTTGCCTGCCCAAACGTCCGAGCCTTGAAAGTCAATAACATGATCTATTGGGTCTCCATCAGCGTCTTTATCCATAGATGACATGCCGTAAATTTTCGGATAGCCCGTAGCTGGGGTCGATCCGTCATCTTTATATTCCGTCAGTTCGACCTCAAAGTTCGTTTCGCCCTTGCCACTTTCCCAGCTGAGTTTTACGCGGTAGGTGCCGTCGGCGTTTTCAGAGCCTTCCTCAAGGCTCGCGGTAAAATTTGTCGGCTTGCCCGGCTTTTTGTTCACCACGTCAATCGTGTCTAGGTCGCGCTCAAGCGGGTTTCCCGCGTCAACGATGAGCGTGTCGATGAACGAGCCAGTGATTACCTTGTCGCTATTTTGGAAAATCATTTTGTACAAGTAGTTTCCCGGAGGAACAGAGTTGCATTCGTATTCAAATGTTTCAGTAGTCGTGTTGGCGGCAACAGTTTTGGACACAAGGGCAGTCGCTTTGATTAGCTCACTGGCAGAAGTCTTTTTGTAAATGCCCATGGTATATGAAGCCACATTGTCATACGTCGGGAATTCTCCCGTAATCTTTACACTGCCCGGCGTAGTAAGATTTTCGGGAGAAAGTTTGAATGATGCCGTGCCGCTTCCGTTGCGCAAGTCAACCGAGCAGAAGCCTTGGAGTACAGGTTCAGTTTTTGCCGAGCCGTCCGTGTACGCCGTGAGCACCAAATTCCATGACATAGAAGGAAGCGTGACAGCAGTGCCATCGGCAGCAGTCATTTCATACACATTCGTGCTTCCGGCTTTCAATGCAAGTTTGACTTCGATAGCGTCAGTGCCGTCAAGCTTCTTTCCCGTTTCGCTCGTTCCCGTCAAGTAGAATGTCAGCGTAGTGCCGTCTGGGTTCGCGGCAGCGTCCGGTGAAAATGGCTTGTTTGGCGTGATAGAACGCGATGCAGCCTTTGCCGCAGTTGGATAGGACTTCTCGAACTGTTCTGCGTAGTCGTTCGGAATCCCCGTTGCAGAAAGGGAGAGCGTTGCCATTTGGTAGTTACCGTCAACGCTTCCCGCCATTGAGTTTGAGCAGCCGGCAAAAAGCGCGGCGGCAATCGTGATGAGTGCGACGGTCGCAATGCCGCGCAGTCTTTTCAAGTTCATAAGAACCTCCTAAAAATAATTTTCTTTTTTATGAAAAACATCTTTTCGATGTTTTATTTCCAAAAATCCGTGCGTCTTTTTCGCACCCGTTCGTTGCAAGTGGCAACATCATTTCGTCTGCTATTCAGCCCCTCCTTCCTCCGACCCGATTCGGACGGCAAGCAACGCGCTGTCATAAAAATCTTGGTCGCCCACTTTCACCGCAAGGTGGATGCGGTAATAGCAGGGCTGCCCGGACTCTTTGGCATCACGGTAAAAAATGCAGCCGTCCGACTTGGTGATGTACACGGCGATATCTTGCGTACCCCATTTGTATGCGCCGTTCGTCGTGTCCGAAAGAGCGGCGGTATCGGTTGTTTGTGCGCCCGTGATTTTCCAGTCGTAGGAATCGCATTCCACAGGGCAGGAAAGCGCGAGCGTTATGCTCGGTATGTCGTCCGAAAGCGAGATTTCATACGCGTCGCGAAGCATTTGATCCTGTGTGTCGGGCGTGAGCGTGAATGATGCATATCCGCTTGAAATCGGCACAAAGCAACTGTTGTAGCTTTCAAAAAGTTCTTCCTTTGTGCTGCACGAGCAGAACAAAACAATGCAAAGGAAGGCGATAAAAGAGATTTTCAATTTTATGCTCATTTTTTACCCTCTTTGTCTTTATTTTTGTTTCTCAACTTGAAATTCGCTGTAATCGAAATTTCAGGGATAAATCCCCACATACTGTCGTATTCCGCGCCCAGTATGATGGCAATCTTGCTGATGATGATTCCCGTCCGAATCTTGCCGCCGAGCGAGAATCCCTGTTTTGACGACGTGACTCCCGGATTCATCAGCCAGTTGACTTTCGCTTCAAACGCCAGTTCGGAAAAAAGACTCACGAACGTGCTGACCGGCACTTCAACGCCGACTGGCACGAACACTTCTCCGAAAAAAAGATACGGCGGATCAATGCGCTTGTTTCCATCAAGTGTCTTGTACGTCACGGGGAAGTTGTCTGCGGGAAATGCCATCGCAAACCGTGCGCCAAGTCCCTCGTAGACCGGCGCGGTAAACAACGTTGTGTACCAGTCGAATTCCACCACCGTACCAAACTGGTAATACGTGCTCTTTTTGTCAAGCATAATCGCGGACGCACCGACATTGAACGCCGAGAACCGCTCCCGCAATGCGGACTGAAAATCAAAGGGAACAAAAAAGGGTGTTGTTCTTGACTGCGGATTCTGTGATACAGAAGGATTACTCGCGTCGCCTTCTTCACTGGCGTTATTGGTATTTTCAGGCATTGGACTTTCGGAATTGCCGTCTGCGTCTCTTTGTCCATTTGCGTTGTTGTTGTCCGTGCCGCTGTCTGTTTCTTTTGGTGTGCTTTCAGGCGGATTGTATTTGGTGTTTTCATGTTTCACTGGCGATTTGTCAACGTTCGCTGTTTCAGTGTCTTCACCTCGTTTTAGAAGGTTATCAGTTACATTCAGTTTGTACACCGATCCGTCTTCGTGTCCAGTAAGTAGTTGCGTGTAGTCGGAATTGAAGGCAAAACTCTTGAGCGGGGAATTACTGAAGGATGGAATATGACCTCGCAGTTTGCCAGTGTCCACATCGTAAAATTCAAACATATCATCTTCGGTAAGGGTGATAAGCGTATTGTCGTCCGATGAAACCATGAATTGGCGCAAGGGTTTGACGTTCGTATTACTGATAATCTTGCCGTCAAAGTCCATGAGCGAAATAACGTTTCTACTCGTGCTAACGAAAATATGGTTTGAATCTGATGAAAAGACGGCGGAAATGGGCAACCCACCAGGTACGTCCAGTTTTTTGACAAAACTGCCACCCTCTGTGTTCCAGATACGGATAGTTGAGCCGTCCGAAATTGAAGAGATCCGCGAATTATCTGGACTGAACGAAAGAGCGCGCACCCGTCGTCCTTCTGGCCATTGTGAAATAAATTCCTTTTTATCACGTGCCTTTTGATCGCGTGATTTGGGGTACACAGTGATTGCCCCATCGTTTGCTGCAGCGGCAATGTAGTTGCTGTTTTTGCTGATCGCCGCCGTTGCTATATAGTTTGCTCCATCAAGTTGAATAAGATTGATTTCTGTAGGCGTATATCGCATAGTTGTTTTATAGTTTTCCTCATCGGATGGAACAACCTTGTTGAAGTCACTGCGGGCTTCTGTACCAGGATTTTGCGACAAATCCCAGAGAGCGATGCATTTAGGCGAAACACCAAGGAGTATGTCGCTGCCAGAAGATGTATCCTTTCTGTTTTCGTGTGAAAATTGAAGTTTCATAACTTGCGGAAGTGAAAGTTCATATAAAATGCTGCTCGTTTGGGCATCGCGGATGACAACAGTATTCTCTTCGCCGATTGCAAACCAATTTCCGTTATGATTCCAGCAAATGGTGTTGACAGGGGAGGCGATTTTAACAATCCGATCGGCGTACACGCTTTCTTGCGTATGGAGCAACTGCATTTCTGCCAAAATGAGTACAGCAAAAGAAAATATAAATCTGTTTCGCCCAAAAAATAAATTCATAAACCAAATGTACCCACTCATTTTTTTTCGATATAATTTGTCGATCCTGTTTTAAACCTTGAGTTATCTTATGGTACGAATTATATAGTATTTTATTTTTTTTGTAGTGAGTAATTTACGCACGGTTTTGCGTTTTTTTCGAGGATTTCTGTCAAATCACCTAACGAAAACTTGCCAAACTACCGAATGAAAAATCAGCAAAATTGCCTAACGAATCCACCTTTGCCCACGACCCCTCCCACATTCCCCGAAAATGTGCTATACTGTCTCCGCATGAAAAAAACGTTTGCCGCCACTGCAATCTTCTTTCTCATTCCGTTGTGCGTGTTCTGCGCCGCGCCGTTGCTGTTGCTGTATGACGCGTGGGACGAATTCGCGGAGGTGGCGCGGCGGACGGATGGCGAGGACTTTGACGGCGATGAATATGCGGCGGCTCTCGGCGAATTGGTCTCAGACTTGAACGTGCTCATGCAAAGTGAGTGGTTCAAATACATAGACAGCCAGCGGGACAATCCGCAGAGAATGGCGACCAGTCATGCATGGCAGGATTCTGCCGCAGAAAAACATTTGAACACGAAGGGCGAACTCTACGGCGCGGTGAAAAATCTGCGCGACACGGCGGAAACATACCGGCGGCAGTTTTCCGGCGGAGACTTTTCGCAGGCGGAGCAGTCGTTTTCCGAGCTCCAGTCTTTGATCGTCATGGTGGCGCGGTACGACACCGAAGCCGCCATGACGACAAACACCATGTACTCGCTGCTCGTCATCATCTTTTCGGCAGTGGCGGCGTTAATCGGCGTGGCGATCATCGCATACGGACTTCGGCAGAAAACCGTGGCGGAACTCAAGCAGAAAATGAAGGACGGACAGACGATTGTTAGCATTCAGGAAAATGAGCGCAACAGGATGTACCGCGAACTGCACGACACGGTGGCGCAGGACATCCGCGCGACCGCGCTTTTTTCCAAGCAGCTTGGCAACCAAACTGGAGTGCCGAAGGAAGTCTCTGAGCTGACGAAGAAAATCTCGATGTTGTGCCAGCAAAGTTTGAACAGCATGTATGCGACCATTGCGGATCTCGCGCCCCCGGAACTTGACGGCAATTTTTCGGACGCGCTGGAAACGCTCTGCACGAACCAGCGCAGGCTCACCGGCATTCCGTGCAAGCGGCATATCGACAATGGCGCGGCGGAACGGCTTTCCGCGCTGAACGCCGACAAAAAACTGCATGTCTATCGCATCGTGCAGGAAGCGTTGCAGAACGCCGCCAAACACGCGCACCCTTCGGAATGCTCGCTCATCGTCAACGCGACAGACGAAAAAGTCTCGCTTTTTGTGACGGACGACGGGGCGGGCTTTTTGCCAGGCACTGCGAAAGCGCGGCGGACGTTTGGCATTTCTGGCATGAAAAGTCGCGCGGAACTTGTCGGTGCGGTGCTGTCCATCAATTCGAGCGAAGAGGGCGGCACGGAAGTCAAGTTGGAAATTCCGATCCGTGAAACACGGAATGGGGGGGGGGTAGACGATAATAATGAAGAATAATTTTCTCAACCTTCGCGGTTTTCTCATACAATGCGTGGCAGGGATTGTGGCGGGCTTCCTGAACATTGCGCTTTCTTTGCTGGCAATCAAATTGCACGTGCCGCTTTTCATGGACACGCTGTTCACGGTGACGGCATCGTGCTTCGGGTGGGCGAGCGGAATCGTCGCCGCAGTCTCGCTCCACGCCCTTTCATTTGTGGTGCACGGATTCATGTTGCAGAACCTCACGTTCTTTTTTTGCAGCCTGACTATGGTTGTGTGCGTGCGCCTCATGCTGTTCCGAAAAAACGCGCTGGACACAATGGAGCGCGGCGGCTCAAAACTGTTGCGCCTGCTGATCCTTGCAATCGTCCTCGCGCTCGTCATCAGTCTTGAGGGCGGGCTGTTCTACTACGCACTCATCAGTCTCACGAAATACAATATCGGAAATCAGGCGGTCAACATACTGATATACACATTCGTGACGCAGAACGTTCCCATGCTCATTTCGGCGACGCTCGCCCGCTTTCCCGTGAACCTCGTGGACAAAGCCGCTGCCGTGTTCGGCGGCTACGGAATTTTCACGCTCTTGCAGAAGGCGGCGGCTCGACGAAAAAACAGTGGCGGAAGCAAGAATGAAAATTCCTTTGCGTTTGATAGTGGAATGGGGGGGGGGTATAGAAAATGCAGGCGAATATGACGAAATTTGATTCTTTGAAAACGCGAAACATTTTCGCGCAATGCGCGGCGGGAATTGTCGCGGGCTTTTTGAACCTGCTTTTTTGTTCGGCGGCAATCGAGCTGAAACTGCCGCTTTTTATGGACACGCTGTTCACGGTGACGGCATCGTGTTTCGGCTGGGCGTGTGGAATCATCGCCGCAGTCGCAAGCCATATCATCGGATTTTTGTCGAACGGATATTCCTTCCCGAAAGACATTCCGAATCTGCTCTACTTTTTTTGCAGCCTCACCATAGTGGCGGGAGTGCGGATTGTGCTTTTCCGAAAGCCGCTGAACGACGGCAGAGCGAATCCGTTTAACATGCTTTTTTTGAGCATCGTCTTCGCGTTCATCATCAGTTTGGAAGGCGGACTGTTCTATGTTATGCTCGTCCAAAGCAACCGCGTGAGCGCAAATATTATAGGAAACCGCGCGGTGAGCAGCCTGATATACACGTTCGTGACGAAAAACATTCCGATGCTCGTAGCCTCGCCGCTCGCAAGCATCCCCGTGAATCTCGTGGACAAAACGCTCGCCGTGTTTGGCGGGTATGGGATTTTCGCGCTTTTGAAAAAAACGCTGTTCCAACAAAAAAGCCGGAGCGAAAATCTAGCCGAAAATTCCGCAGCGCACGATATGATGGATGAACAAAAAAAAAAGGGGGGGGGGTAAAACAGAAAGTGCAGGAGAATTCGACGAAATTTGATTCTTTGAAAACGCGGAACATTCCCGCACAATGCGCAATCGGGCTTGCCGCAGGCGTTCTGAACCTGCTTTTTTGTTCGGCGGCAATCACGCTAAAACTGCCGCTTTTTATGGACACGCTGTTCACGGTGGCGGCTTCGTGCTTCGGCTGGACAGGCGGAATCGTTGCCGCAGTTTCGTTCCACGTCATTAAGTTTGCGGTGCACGGACAGACTTCGCCGCAATACCTACCGAACATGGTTTTCTTTCTTTGCAGCCTAACCGTAGTGATTTGCGTGCGCCTCATGCTGTTCCGAAAAAGCGCGGACGGCACGGCGGAACGCGGCGGCTCAAAACCACTGCGCCTGCTGATTTTGGGAATCGTCCTCGCGCTCGCCATCAGCTTTGAAGGCGGACTGTTTTANGCCGCAATCATCAGCCGAACAAAACACATCCTTGAAAATCACGCCGTCAACATGCTGCTCTATCCTTTGATGACGCAGAACGTNCCCATGCCAGCCTCGTCAACGCTCATCAGCATCCCCGTGAACCTCGTGGACAAAACCGTCGCCGTGTTCGGCGGGTATGGGGTGTACGCGCTGTTGCNGAAGGCGGGGCGGAGGAAAGGGGAATGAAGAAAAGAATCAAAATTATTTCCCTACTAATAGAACTTCCTTACAAACACTTGTATTTTGTA
This sequence comes from Treponema sp., assembly GCA_014803985.1. Lineage (GTDB taxonomy): Bacteria > Spirochaetota > Spirochaetia > Treponematales > Treponemataceae > Treponema_D. The sequence goes on along the minus strand of JAAVAO010000044.1, from coordinate 82,866 downwards.
ATATTATATGTTACGATGATTCTGTTGATTATTTAAATGACAAAGGAGGCACTGTTATGGCGACGACATCATTTTATCAAAATGTAGTCATCAGAGACAAAAAGAAAATCAAAGAAATTCGCAATGCGCTTAACAGCAGTGTCCGCCCCTGTTCCGAAGCCCAGTCGATTAGCACGGACGAAGCAGAGCAAAAGGAAATTGCCAAAAAATGGTTCTCAAGCTTAAAGAAATAAATCGTGCTTTTCATTATGACAAGACTTCCGTCGAGGAAGTCTTGTCCACTTTTGAGGCAGTTGCAAGNCCAAGCAAAGATGATGTCGAATCCTTTTTAAAAGAAAAANCCTTNGATATGGAAAATACGGGACAATCCGTTACCTATCTTATGCTTAATGACGAAAAGTTAAAAGANGACAANTTTATCATCGACGGCTACTTTACGCTCGCCATAAAANCNTTTGAATTCCGTGACGGTTTGAGCAGGAACGCCCGTCGCCGGCTCACCNGAAAATCGGACGATTTCGTTCCNGCATTCTTAATCGGTCAATTGGCAAAAAGCGCGACCGCCCCGCGCGGATTCGGGAAAGAAATGCTCACNCAAGCCATAGCGCATATCCGCCAAGCCATTCAGATTGTCGGAGAACGTTTGATTTATCTTGACTGCAAAGACAAATTAGTTCCCTACTACGAAAACAACGGATTTAAGCTATTGCAGAAACAGAACGACCTTAACCAAATGTATTTAGTCGTATAGTTTAATTAAACATATTTGTAAACTNCNGAGGNTGTTTTNATCAATNCTCGCGTNGATTTGACGATTCACGGATTCATCAACAAAAGTATTGTTGCAAATCAACATACTTCNACGCAAGCATCGAGGCATGTTGTTCTCATAAGGTATCGCAGTCGGGCTTCATCCCCCTTATTACGATGCAAGCGTCGGGGTATGAAACCCTCCTCACGAATCAAATTATAAATTCTATTTTTTTTCGAAAAAAAACGTCTGTCTTTTNTCCCACATCTCTTGACANAATTATTAAACTGTGTTAAATTATCNCTGTTCAATAAAACGTAGTTCGGAGGAAGTCATGCGGAGAACGAACACCGAAATGGTGCCGCTCATCAAAAAAAAGGCTTTGGAACTGCTTATGCAGCGCAATCCTGATTCAATCGGCATGCGAGACATNGCNAGAGAATGNGGCATCACGGCGGCGAACATTTATCATTACTACGCTGACAAGGANAAACTGTTTCAGCAAATCGCGCTCGACTGCCTGCGTGAACTCAATGCCTCGCTTGTCGAACAGATTGCCGTTGCAAAATTGCCCAAAGAAAAAATTATCTGCGCCATCAACGCATACCGTTCTTGGTGCTTTGAAAATCCGCGCAAATCGCTTCTCGTTATGCAAGGCATAAAATCCGCCGACAATGCGCCACCCGAAGCCGTCCGCGAATACTATCTCTGCAATCGCACCGGCATCGCGCTCCTTGAAGAATGTGTCNCCCTCGGCATCGCCCGCTCCAAAAATCCGGTGCTCGATGTGAGCGTTCTTGTTACTGGACTGTGGGGCTGCATTGAATCTGTCATCCTCAAAAAATGCGCAGTCGAATATTGGGACAACGGCATCGCCTACACTGACCGTTTCATTGAACTGTGGATGGAAAAAATCTTCATAGGGGAAAACTGAACCTTCCTTAATTTTCAGCAATGAGCGAATCTTCAGATTCGGGAGTTGCTGAAAACGCCGTTTTGCAATGAAATGCTTTCGCAACAAGCGCATAGCGCGAAGTTTCAAGCGAAAACGGCAGTAAATAAGCGAGTTTTGAAAAAACTCGCCATTAAAANNNGCAACGCNATTTCAGTTGCNNNTTTTAAATCTTCCTTAATTTTCANCAATGAGCGAATTGTCAAATTCGGGAGTTGCTGAAAACGCGATTTTATAGCGAAGCGCATTTGCAACAAGCGCGCAGCGCGCAGTTTCAAGCGAAAATCGCAGTACAATAAGCGAGTTTCATAAGTAAGCTTTGCTTGCTTATGAAACTCGTAAACACGGCATTNCCGTGCGACCTTTGCTGCGGGGGTGCATTCCTGCACTATGCGCGTGAACGGCTTTGCCGCCCCTCCAATTACTTGCGCGGGGAACTCTTCGTTCGCAATGCGTTGCATGTTGCGCGGGGAACTGCGTTGCATGTTGCGATCGTTGCAAGTTGCGCGAACACAAAAAATTGCGTTTTGAGTTCCGGCAGTGCGGGACGCATTTTATCAAGGACGGAANGCAGTACACGCTGGCAACCCGCGACCTGTGCAGNCAGGCACGGAAAGCGCANATCAATTTTTTNGGGTAATANNATGGAAGCAAACAAGANCCTTGCATTCAAGAACATAACGGACTTTCCGCGCGGAACGCTTGCGGNNTTGCTGAAAGACGGCTATGCCTTTGAGCCAAAGTTCGCGCAGTATTGGCAAACGCAGTGGCAGNCGTTCGACGATTTCTTTTACGATAATCCCCGAATCGCCGAAAAATACGGGTTTGTCACGGTTTTAGACGATGAGCCGATCGGACTTGTATCGTGGGATCCGANAAACCTGCCCGAATCGGCAGAAGTGGGNCATAACTGCATCGCGACGAGCCATAAAGGNAACGGCTACGGCACACGCCANATGCGCGAGGCAGTGAACCGCATTATCGCGCAGGGGGCGAAGCAGANTCGTCGTCTGGACAAACGAGCGGCTGACGGCGGCACGACGCATGTANGAACGCGTCGGATTCACCTCTATAGCGACAAGCGCGGAAACAATCTGCCCCGAATGCGCAGGACAAAGAATTCATTACGAAATGAGACTTGACCCGATTTCNACCCAGCAGGAGTATTTAAAATGAACGATACGATGCAATTCNCCGACCGGGAAAGTTTCAGGAGCTGGCTTTCCGAAAACTGCCTTGCGAGCGCGGGCGTGTGGCTTCTGTTCGGCAAGGCGGGNGGNCCGAAAACACTCACAGCGGCGGAAGCCCTCGAAGANGCGTTGTGCTTCGGCTGGATAGACGGACAGATGCAGAGCATTGACGACAAGACGTACAAAAAATATTTTTCCGCGCGCCGGGAAAAAAGCAAGTGGTCGGACAAAAACAAGCACCTCGCCCAAANCCTCGAAGAGCGCGGGCTTATGACCGANTTTGGCAGGAAGAAAATCGANGAGGCCAAGCAGAACGGGCAGTGGGACGCGCCTGATCTCATGTCGCTCACGGACGAGCATGTTGCCATTTTGTCCACGTTGCTGGAAGGACACGAANCTGCCCACGCCAATTTCCAAGCCATGCCGCCNTCGGTAAAGAAAACCTACACGCGCGCCTACTTCGACGCAAAGACAGACGCCGGCCGCNAAAAACGCCTCGCATGGATTACCGACAGGCTCGACAAAAATCTAAAGCCGATGTAGGCGATATGCAGAAAGATAATATGTCAAGACAGAAGCGAAATAAATTTAATCCATCATATAAAAACAAATTTCGGAGGAAAACATGAAAAAAACACAAATGATTGCGGTAATTCTTTCAACAGTCGTGGCGATGGCGGGATTCGCACAGGAACGGCGTGTGCTTGTGGTATATTACAGCAAGAGCGGTAACACGGAAAAAGTTGCCAAGACAATCGCTGCGGAGACAGGCGGAACGCTTGCCCGCATTATCGAGCGCGACCCNTACCCCGCCAANAAAAAGGAGAACATGGAACGCGCGAAGGACGAACACCGCCGCCGCGTCCGCCCCGAAATCGAATGTCCAGTCGCCGACCTTTCTGCTTATGACGTGATTTTTGTCGGCTATCCGCTCTGGTGCGGACACGCTCCCGCCCCGATCCTCACGTTCCTTGAATCGCACGACTTTGACGGCAAGCGCGTGAAAATCGTGCCGTTCGTCACCTATGGCGGAAGCCCTTTCGCCCGTGGCACGGAAGACCTGCGTCAAAGCGCGCCGGGAGCCGCCTTTGAAAAAACAATCGCCGTTCGTGCCGCAACCGTTCCCAAAAGCGCAGAGCGTGTGCGGAAAATAGCGCGGAAAACAATGGAGCGCGTGGAGTGAAAAGGGCGACACAAAGAGAGACACTCGCTTTTCCTAACGGCAAAAGTGAGAATATAGAAAAATAATAGGTTGAATGTCANGTTTCTTGCGGCAAGGATTGTAGGGGCTGGCGGAGCCAGTTCCGAAGAACGCACGAAGTGCGTGCGTAGGAATGAAGCGATAGCGCAACCCCGAAAAGCCTGGTTTTTGTTACGTGAAACGTAACAAAAAGCCGCCCTAATAATATAAAACTATAAAAGTCAAATTTTGATCTAATAAAAAATAATTTCAGGAGGACACTATGAACGACATCCCCAATCCGAATCAAATCTTTCCGAACGAATACAAGACTTCCGTATTTCTCAAAAACGTGATCACTGCGCCGAACATCATCGTGGGCGACTACACCTATTACGACGACGCGGACGATCCCGAAGGCTTTGAGCGAAACAACGTTCTTTTCAATTATCCCGAATTCGGCGACAGGCTTATAATCGGCAAATTCTGCCAGATAGCGAGTGGCACGCAGTTTGTTATGGGGAGCGCGAATCACCGACTTTCGAGCGTTTCAACGTACCCGTTCAATGTCTTTGGCGGGGCATGGGAAGCGAACACGCCGCNGCACCTTTCCCAACTNCCNCNCAAGGGNGACACNGTTATTGGCAACGATGTATGGCTCGGGNGCGAATGCCGCGTCATGCCAGGCGTGCATATCGGCGACGGCGCAATTATCGCGGCGTACTCCGTTGTGGTAAAGGACATTCCGCCCTATACCGTTGCAGGNGGAAACCCCTGCCGTCCCATCAAACCGCGTTTCGACACGGANCTGACAGAACTGCTCCTGCGTCTCAAATGGTGGGATTTCGACTCGCAAACGCTCGTCTCGTTTCTGCCCGACTTGTGCAGCCCCGACCTCGAACAAGTGCGCGCAAAAATCCGACAGATGTTAGAGGAACGAGAACGATAAAGGGAAGTGAGAAATCGCACCCGTCCATNATTCCCCGAATTTCGACAGCAGTTCCTGCTTGCTTGAAGAGAGCGTCTTGTCGTAGATTCTGCTCAAGTGGTTCGTGACGGTGCGCTCGGAAATGCCGAGTGTTTTGGAAATTTGCCTGTTGTCGTAGCCGAGTATGAGGCATTCAATGATTTGTCGTTCTTTTTTTGTCAGGGCGGCGCAGATTTTTTCGTAGTTTTCAACTTTGTCAGGAAGAAGGTTTTTCTGTATATACGTGCCGCCTGCAGCAACGATTTCGAGTGCTTCAAGAACAACGGAGAAATCGGCAATTTTCGAGACGAAGCCCGCCGCGNCNACAGAATCGCTCATNNCGTTTCCCACGGTNGCAATGGAATCGTATGTAGAAAGGACAATGCANCGNATTCCNTTNCNTGAGTTCNCNGCATGGCGGATAATGCTGAAGCCAGTGTCGTCATCCTGTGCGAATGACAAATCTACGAGCGCGATAATGCAGTCATCGCCATGCGCTGGAGCNNNNGCGTCAATCACNGANANNGCNTCNCGGACGCTCCCTGCCTGTCCCGCAACGTTCCAGTCCGAATTTTTTGAAAGCAGCAGTGCCATGCCCTCGCGCGTGAGTGTATGGTCGTCAAACAAAAACACATCCTTTCGCATATCAAAATCATACCACATTCGCNCAGAGTTGTCGTGAGTAATTTACGCACGGTTTTTAAAGACGTGCAAAATTCGTAATTCCTGCGAATATTTTTATAAGAAACAGACAGTTTAGNAAATGATTCAAGAGATTTTGGGCGTGCCCCTCCGCTNCGCTTCGGGTCGCTATGTACAGGGTTCGCTANCGCTCATACCTCCGCTNCGCTTCGGTAGTCGCAAACCTTCGGTTTGCTCCCCCTTCCCAGCGCTCACGCATCTCCATTTGAATACTCAAAAAGAGTTCAAACGTTTNTGNAAGGANNTATAACTTTGCATTTCGGAAGAATTTACCNTTTCTGCGAAGAAAGTTATCCGCAAGCACAAAATTNCATTCAAAATTTCCACTAAAATCCGTTATAGAGCGTGGAAAATCAAGAGCGACTGGCATAACGAATTGCCANCATGAAAAACANAGTGAACTTATCGAAACGTGAACTGATTGATATATAGCGACATAAAAAACATGAACCGAAGNAGTATATGGAGGCTGCCTTGCATTGAAACAGAGCAAAAACTTCTGAAAAAAGCGAAGATTTAAAAACAGCAACTGAAATAGCGTTGCTGTTTTTAATGCNAGTTTTGAAAAAATAGAAAGAACATTCTTCCAGTTGTAGTGAAAAAGGCAAAACCATGCGCTCGCGCATTTCGCGCTAATTGTGGCAAAGATTTTTTTTTCGCTGCTGTCGCAGCGACCACAATCAGAGCGATTTTGCCTTTTTCACTACGCCTTTGCGAATATTTTTCATATTTTCAAAAACTCGCTTATCGTACTGCGATTTTCGCTTGAAACTGCGCGCTGCGCGCTTGTTGCAAATGCGCTTCGCTATAAAATCGCGTTTTCAGCAACTCACGAATTTGACAATTCGCTCATTGCTGAAAATTAAGGAAGGTCCTTCTGAATCAACAAACGCCAGTAATAGCATATACGAGAGAGGTGAGCGGGCAGATGGAAAGTGCATTCTTCTTTTCGCGAGTGCCAAAATCATTTCTGTGTTGCTATCAAAAAATAAACAGCCAATTCACATTGCAAGGAGAATTGATACGGCGACAATTTCGCCTACGTTTTTTGGACAACATCGAATTTCTGCAAAACAGCAAGCAATTCTTTGAGCAGTTGTTTTTTCCCAATATGAAGCCCAAAAATTTCATCGGCAAGGCGACTACCCGCAATATCCTTGTTTTTTGCGTTCTGTTCAGAATCTCCCGTCACCAAATACTCAACAGATACATTCAGAACTTGCGCAATTTTTACGGCAACATCGGCAGGCGGAATAGAGCCGCGCGCGCCAAGATACCCCTCCAATGTCCGCTGCGAAATTCCTGTCTTCACCGCAAGTTCCTTTACTTTGATGTCCTGAAAATCAAGTTCCGAGCGCAATATTTCCCGAAATAACGAACCCATAATTGGTTTAGTATACTTCATTGTGCGTATAAATTGCTTGACAAACCTACAAATAACGTTTAATCTGATGTAGATTACGCTATTTGTAGTGTATATTATCATTTTTCACGACAGCCAACTTTGATGTTCAGGCTGAAGGAGCATTTTATGAAGCGATTTTTTACAATTCTGTTTTCGTTAGCGGCACTGGTTTCGGTATGTGTTTTCGTATCGTGCAACGCAGATTCCGACCCGACAAGCGGAAACGCCACACAAGAAAACGATGGCGCAGGTTCTAATTCAGGAGACGGCAGCGGAACAGAAGCGAATGGAAGAATTATTCTTCATGCGCAGTACCCATACATTTATGTCTGGGAGTCAGGAAGTCAGTTTGACAATGAGCAAAGCAAAATGAATGAAGAGGGCAACGGATGGTATCGCTTTGAAATCGAATCGCCCTCTGCAATGGTGATATTCAAGCCGAATGCCGATAACTGGAACGGGCAGACCGATGACTTGCACGCAACCGCTGGCGAATGGTGGTACAAAGACGGCAGTTTGTATGCCTACAAACCAAACAGCAGCAGTTCTTCTGGCGGTAACAGTGGTGAAAACAGCGAAAGTAGCGGTAACAATAGCAGTTCTGGGAATGAAAATTCAGAACCATGGACGAGCGACATTTATCTTGAGATAATGATGTTTTCCAATGACGCAACTAATTTTAATAATGGAACATTCGTCAAATTTGATTCAAATTCTGCGGAAAATTTCAAAAAGCAATTGAAGGAATTGTATAAAATGAATACTTTTTCTACTACTGCATTAAATTATGCCGTGCACAAAGCATTAGTTAATCTTTCTGAAAAAGAATCTGATCTTCCAGATAATTTAAAGTCACTGAATATAATTACATTCACTGATGGACTTGACAACGCATCTAACCTATTATCAACAACAGATACATTGGAAAATCAGATTTTTAATACTCCAGACAGGAATTATGGTGCATGGATAAAGGAACAAATTGATACACGAACTGTTGCAAATCAAAAATTGAATTGTTATTCCGTGGGTGTACTAGGGGATGTTCCTGATGAAATTCTATTTCAAAATACACTTAAAAATATCACATCCTCCGACAAAGAACCTCATATATCACAGGATTTTGATGATATAGCAACTACATTTTCAGAGATTGCAAACAGCTTGGTTGTAGAGCATCATAGATATGATTTCAATTTAAAAATTCCCGCTGATGCAACATCTGTACGGATGGTTTTTGATGGAGTGACAGAACCTTTATATTCAAATTTATATTTTGATGGCAATATTTCTCACTCTGAACTGGAATATAAATTTTCATTTATAAACGGATTTGGCATTGAATTAACTGACAAAGAAGTAGTTGGACAAATTGAATATGATGAAAAATCTAACAAACCAACAGGGAATATTATTTATAAATTGAATAACATTCAATTTGTTAACATTGCTGACACTACCAAAATACTTGATTTATTAAGCAATAAGGATAAATGCAAGCAATTTACCAAAACGGATAATAGCACCAAATGGAACCGTAATACTGAATATGATGTCGGCAAAAACTATGACCATGAGACAGAACATTTTTCCACAGTAATCTATCTTATTTTGGATGCCACGCGGTCTTTAAGCGATAATATAGACAAAGTGCGGAGTGCGGCAATAGATTTCATTGATGAGTTGTCTGAAAAAGCAAAGGCTACTGCCAGTTTGCAAAACTAATTTTTTTGACAAACGGATAAAGAAGCAGACGTTTTGTGCTTAAATCGCATCATCGTTAACAACCCCAGCCTTTGAAAAAATTTTCTTTTCCCAAAGGCTAGGGGTTCATTTTCAATTCTTTTCAAATTGCTCTGTGTAGTGTTTTTTGAAGTTTTGCTTTCTTTGATTGCCTGTTCTTCTCTAACGTCCTGCTCCATCATTGCGCGTATTTTCAACGGCAAGCCAAAAAGTGTGTATAAAATAATAACTCTTGCTTTTTCAGAAATATTCTAATGATTCATGCAGGTGCGGACAATTTCCTGTTCCTTGCTGAAATTATAGCTTTCCAGATGACGGTCATTGATGAAGATACTAAAACAAAACAAATAGAAATAGATTTATCGGGAAAAAATGCAAAAAAAAATACTGCTCGTTGGAGAATGTAAATTCAAAAACACGCAATTTGATAAGACCGAATACGAAAAATTGTTAGATAAAATATGTGTCTGCTTCAAATCCAATGATTTGCATTTTTTCACTCAGCGGATTTTCAGATTATGTAAAAGAAAATGTGAAAAACTGCAAGTTGATTGGAATTGACGATATGTATTTCAAAGGTGCTTGACTAGTCAAAAAAAGAAAACACTTTTTACCTTAAGAGCATTTCTAAAAACTTCAGTTTTTAGAGGTATCTAAAATTATTTGAGAATCTTTAAAAATCCGTCTAATTCTGCTCTGATCCTATTTAGGAAATCCTGTTCAAATCTCACTCGGAGGCCGTCTGGGAAGTGAAAGAACAAATAGTCTCTTTCAAATAGCAATGCGCGAATTTTTTCGTTTCGCTCTAGTTCATTTACTTTTTTTTCTCCCGTAAGAATGCTCTTCAAGTCTTGCAGGGCGGTTTTTTCTGTTTCAAGATATTCTATAATTTTTTGCTTTTTTTCTATGTCGTCTGTGCCGTTCGTTTTGTAGATTTTGTTTTGCAGTGAGTGTTGTGAGCCGTCTGTTTGTGAAATGAGCGTTTTTATTGGAAGTCCAAGGTTGAGTCCGCTATTTGCTCCGTCAAACAGATTTTTTGCATTGTAAAAATAATTTCTGAAAATATGTGCGTATCCGTTCAATGCAACTGTTGTTGTTATTGTTCGATTGTTTTTGTCTGCCGTAAAAAATGCCCCTTCACAAAAATTTGCGCCATAGTTTTCTAACGGACGGATTTTGCTTTGAGAACAGATTCTCTTGATATGTTGTACAGTTCCTCGTGCATGTGTTTTTCCAAGTGAAAATGAAAAGTCAAGTCCAAACGTTGTTACTGGAATATCCTCGGAGTGGCGGAATTTGAGCGCAAGAAAAACTGCCGTCACTCCGACAGAGCCAAGCGGTGGTATAATGGGAGGAATAATGCGCGTTTTCCGTGCTTTTTCAATGAATGCGAGATCGTCAAAAAGCGTTGTGTAAAACAGACATTTATTTCCTGCATTTATAGCGGCGCGGGGACATGAGGAGAGCGAGCAAATTGCAAAATCAGCAGATTTCTGCAAGCCCGCAAAGCATTCTGAAATAACACTTTGGCTTTCCTCGCAAACAACTGCGTCAACAGGTATTCCAAGAGACTTTAAGGCGGGGAGTGCGGCATCCACCGCAATTAAAAAGAATTGAGAAAGTCGTTCTTTTGGGAGGGAAATTGCATTTTCCAATCCTTCGCCTGCGCCGAGCACTAAAATGGGTTTTTCAATACACTCAAACAATTCTTCAACACTACCACTGTTTGAATAAGAATGAAGATTTTGAAAGAAATTTCTTGCGTATCGTCTTCCAAATTTTACAAGCGTAATACGGTTTTTCCAAAATTGTGCGATGGAATGTTGCAATGCCTCATAAAAACGATCGTAAAAATCCGCATAAAAAGATGATCCTGCGCTGAAGTCTATTCGCACAACTCGTTTAAAGACACCTCTCCACTTTGACAAGCGTGAATTGATCAAAACGGGAAAATTCTGCAAGTCATTCGGCTCTAGAAATATAAAATTTCCCTTTTTACAGCACTCCAACTGAGAGCAATAACGCTTGCTGAATTCAAAAAGTGAGTTATCCGCTTCAATTCCAAGCATAACAGTGTTTTCAGGAAGTTTTGCAGAGAGAGCGTCAAGCCCTAATCCCAATGCAGGTGAAACACACAGAATCAAAGTTTCGCTCAAAATCACAGTGTTTTTGATGACGTGTAAAATATTTTTTTCAGGCGCATATTTTGAATAGAGAAGCCTGTTTTTATATGTAACAGAAAAGCCCTGCATGGCTTTCACCAAACAGGGCTCGTCCATATATTCGACTGTAGAATTCAATCAATCTCCTGATATGTAGCGGTTAGTCATTGTTCATGATATAGTTGAAGAACACTTCGCTCATATTGTTCTTGAGTTTTGGACTTTCAAGCAACGCCGTTTGTGCATAAGACGAATCAAAATTGGCAATTTCATCAGCAATTGCCTTTTGAGGTGTTTGCTCGTCTGCGTTTTGCTCTTCACTGCCTGTAAATTGAAGGACAAGAATGTTTCGTCCGTTTACAATCGGCTTTGAAATTTCGTTCTTTTCCAGGGAGAATGCAGTTTTCAAGAAATTCTCGTTTGTGGCGGCTCCTGAAAGACCGTCAAGGCTTGTGTCAAGCTTGTCTTCAACACTTACATTTCCATAGTTCAAAGGAAATGCAGGAACAGAAACATACGATGCTCCATATTTTTCGCAGGTATTTTTAAATGTAGATGAAGATGCCTCTTTTGCAAATGCCTCCCCCTGCTCATTAAAATAGTTTTCGATGCGGGAGAATTCATTTGCAGTTATATAATTGGAAATTGTGCGGAGTATTTCCTCGTCATCGGTGTTTAATTCTGTTGGGGTGCTGTCAACGCGGAAAATCGTAAAACCGATGGACGTTTCAACAGGCTCTGAAATCTGACCTTCTTCAAGAGCAGTGATTTTTTCCAAGTCTGCGGCATTTTTCACAATGTTTTCAATCTGATAATGATAGCGGTTTGTCATTTTACCGTCTGCGCTTGAGTATGATTTTTGAGAGTATTCGCCAATTGCATCGTCAAACGTTATTTTTTCAGTGGTAATGCTGTTATATGCAGTCATAGCCGTTGTTTTGTCGTTGCACGTAATGACTGAAAAATCATATTTTGTAAATTTTTGTGCATTTTCATTTGCATAGGCAACTTTTTCGCTTTCAGGATAGTTGTTTGTGTCAAAAACTGCGAGATTAAAGGCTCTTTTGTCTTTGTTCAAATCTTGAATGAAGGCTGTTTCTGTTTCCGCGCTCTTCATTCCGTAGAGAGTCTCTTTTCCGATTGCAGTTTGTCCTCCGAAATAGTCTTCTGCAAATCGAGATGCAGTCAACGACGCTTTGAAATCCTTCCTTATGTCCGCAACCTGCTGTTTGTCTGCGAGTTTGTAAAGCCGCGGAGAATATTTTCCATTTTCATCTGTAAAGTATGGTAGTGTCATCATTGCACGGTTTATCGCCGCCTCTGGAACTTCATACCCACTTTTTTCAACTGCCTTCGTGTATGCCAACTGCGTTACTGTTGAATTAAAGGCATAGTTGAATATATAGTAGTAATTAGAATTATTTATCTCAATACCCTGATTTTTGTAATAATCGGCATATCTTGCAACATAGTTTGCAAATTCTGAATTTTGCTCGTATCTGATTTCTGTTCCATCATAAGAGCCAAACGGAGGAATTCGTGATCCGCTCTTTCCCCCTGCAAAAATCGGCACGAGAACGAACACAAATGCCGCGATCAAAAGAATGATAAGTGAGCCAATAGTATAAACACCTCGTTTCATTGCATAATCCTTTTACTTTTTATTAGATGTAATTCGTAATTTTAACAGTAGAAAAGCATAAAGTCAAGACCTTGTCCATTCCAAATCATTTGCTGAATTTTATTAAGAATGTTATGATATGATTGTGTCTAAAGAAATAATGGAAGATTTGGGAATCAAGGAATATATCCGCAGGGAATTACCTCGCAAGGATCAAGAAACAGCACTGGATTTTATTCATTATCTAGAAGAAAGAGGTCTAACTTTTTATAAAGATAATTGTGACTGTTGGAAAGACAAGATATATTATTGGGTGAAGCATGGAGAAGTCTTTGTCTGTTTTATTGCCATAAATGATCCCGATGAAAAGGAAAACAACTGGACTGTATGGTCGGATACTGTAGATTCAGAGTGTCTAAATAATCATCTCACCGATTGCAAATTAAAGGAGGCGGCATTCAAACATATCAATCATTGTGGACATTGTAATTCATGTGGCGGCGGGAAAACAAAAATACTTTTTGGAAAGGAATTCCACAGTGTGTGTGGCTGCACTTTTAGAATAGACAACCCTCTGTCCACAGCTCTGCCATTTTTAAAAGCAATCATAGAAATTCAGATTTTAGGAAGCCACTATGGAACGTCCGTATAAATAACTTTTCGTCACTGGCTGCGAAAGTGTGGGAAAACACACGTTCGTTGTTGAAATTGCCTGCGCCATTGGTGAGAAACAATTCCACAAAATGTACAAGCAATTCTATTACGGCTTTCTGCTATGCCAAGAAATAAAAATCCGTTCTGTCTTCTGCTTGTAATATTTTAAAAATCAAGGTAATGTGATTATGGGTGGAATATGACAAAGCGATACGGTGTTGTTATTTTTGCAGGACTCTGTTTAGGGCTTTTTGTGAAGCTTTTTTGCATTGATATGCTCACAGTTTCAGGCTCTTCTATGATTCCCACATTGACAGATGGAGAAAATGTTGTCGTTAATAAACTCGCTTACGGACTGGTGAAGCCTTTTGGAAATTCCTTTTTTATTCAATGGAGCGAACCAAAATCAGGACACCTTGTTGTGTTTTTGCATGACAACAAAATGGTTGTAAAAAGATGTGCCGCTATTTCAGGAGAACGACTAGATTTTTCAAGCGATAACGATTATAATCTTATATTGGGTGGAAAAAGAATTCATCTCTCTGTGGAGCAGTATGAAAAGATGAGCCAGTTTTCAGAAGTGCCCGATGGGTATTGTTTGGTGCTTGGCGATAATTCTTTGCAGTCTGTTGATTCAAGGGATTATGGATTCGTCTCTAAGAAAAATATAACGGGTAAAATAATCGGGAAATGAATGATTTTTTTAAAAAACCGGCGTTAATTTCCATAGGGGTGATTCTCTGTGCATTTTGCGTCTATGTGTTTGTAAAATATGCACAGCTTTCATTTACTCCTGTTTCCGCAATAGTTGAGTCTGTTCCTATGGTTTCTCGTGGCTCGATAGTCGATAGAACTGGAAAGCCTCTTGCCGTGCAAACGAATTTCTATCATGTCGGAATAACTCCAAATCTTGTTAAGGGAAGCATTCGATCATTTGCAGAAGATATTGCAGGTCCTTTGGGAATGACAGTCGATGAAATCCTGGGTATTATTCAAAAAAATCCTGATGCGAGCTTTGTATATTTAAAAAAGAAGATTACTCAAGCGGAATATGCCGAATTAAAAAAAATCACGGATATGCACGGATATTTTTATGTCACGTATGACAAAATACCCGGTCGTGTTTACCCTGAAAATAATCTTGCCTCACAGGTGATTGGTTACATGGGCGATGATGGAACGGGGCTTGCCGGAATTGAATATTCTATGCAGTCGCTTTTGCAGCCTGCCTTTATAGACGGAAAAGGTGAAAGTGAAAAAAATATCTATCTCACAATCGATGCAAATTTACAGTACAAACTTGAAGAAATCTCATATCAAACTTTAAAAGAAACTCAGGCTGAAGCGATGATGATGATTGTCGCTGATTCCACAAATGGAGAGATTCTTTCATATATAAGTCTTCCTTCTGCCAATTTGAATGAATATAGTTATGCTTCTAAAGAGCAGACTTTTGACCGTCCTGCTATGGAGTCCTATGAACCTGGCTCTGTGTTCAAGATTTTTACCGTTGCAATGTCTTATGACAAAGGGCTTATAAATGCAGATGATGTTTTTTTGTGCGACGGTCGCTATGAACGAAGGGTGAAAGGAGGGGAGACTGTTCGCATAAAATGTCTTGAATACCATGGATGGCTCACTCCTCGTGACGCGCTTAAGTATTCTTGTAATGATGCGTTGGGGCAAATAAGCGATAAAATGAGCGATGGAGAATTTATAGAGCGCATTAAGGCGTTGGGGTTTGGCTCTCGCACGGGCATTGAACTTCCAGGAGAAACCGCTGGTTCTGTCAAAAATCCTGATAGTGGAAGATGGTCGCTTCGTTCAAAACCAACTATTGCAATTGGACAGGAAATTGGTGTTTCCGCTTTGCAGATGGTTCAAGCGACAACTGCAATTGCAAATAAAGGCGTTCCGTTGAAGCTCACTCTCATAAAAAAAATTACTAACAAAGATGGATCTGAAAACTACGAACATACTGCAAACGTTTTGGAACGCGTTTTTAAGGAATCTACGGCGGATTATATTTTGAGCTGTATGGAAACGACTGCCATAAGTGGAAACGGAGCACGGGCGCATTTGCGGGATATTTCAATGGGGGTGAAGACGGGGACGGCACAAATGGCAGATCCGAAAGGCGGCTACAGTGAAACTGACTTTCTTTCAAGCTGCATGGCGATTTTCCCGATCGAAAAACCGCAAATAATTCTGTATATTGTTGTGGAAAAGGCAAAAGGTGAAACGTATGCAGGAAGAATTGTTGCTCCTGTCATTGCTCGTGCCGCCGATGAAATTATTGACTATCTTGGAATGAGTCGGGGTGATTCGGAGGCTATTTATCACAGTGGAAAGGTGAGCATTTCATCTTCAAAGACAATTTCGCTTGGCTCATCGCTTCCCGATTTTATTGGCATGTCAAAAAAAGACATAATGAATTTTATGCGTGAAAATAATATGCAAATAAAAATAAATGGATCGGGCTGGGTAAAGTCACAAAGTCCTGCGCCTGGAACTCCAGTTGTGGAGAATATGATAATTGAACTCAATTTGGAATAAAAATATTTCACTTTTTAAAGAGCGTTTTCCGCAGTTGTTTACGCTTGTTGAACATGAAAGTGAGGGGCAAAAAAAATCCTTTGATGACTGGGAAATTTCCCTTGCAAAAAATGGAAGTGCAACTGCAATTCAAAATGGAATTCGCCTTCATTCGGCTTACAATCCTGAAAAAGAGGCGTTTTCCATAGTTTCAAAAGAGTTTTCTGCTCATCCAAACTGTTCTGCCGTTGTTTTTTGTGGATTTGGGCTCGGGTACGGAGCAATTGAAGCGGCAAAAATTTTGAAAAATACAAAAGACAGTGAAGATTCGTCAATTGAGCGGCAAAAGACTCTTGTTCTTATTGAGCCTAATGCGCGCTGTTTTTTTTATTCTCTTTCGTTGCTTGATTGGAGCGATGTTTTTACATATCAAAAGATAATTTTTTTACTTTCTTGTCCACCTGATCAGTGTATGCCGGTTTTGACTAGTTTGGGAATTTTAAAAAGCGTTTTTTTTACAAACAAGGCGCATACACAGCATGCCCAACCGTATTTTGATACGCTGTTTTTGCTTATAGAAAGAAATCGAAAAAAAGAACTGATAAACAATGCGACCACAAAAAAATTCGGAAAAAGATGGAACAGTAATTGCATAAAAAATGCTGAAACGGTTTCTTTGCTTGATGGAATTGAGGCTTTTAAGGATGGTGCGAAAGATCTTCCATTTACAGTGATAGCAGCAGGACCTTCATTGAACGCTATGCTTTCATCATTACAGGAAATTCAACAAAAAACGGTGACAGTTTGTGTGGACACGGCTTTGCGTGCATGTCTTGGAGCGGGAGTCGAGCCTGATTTTATCATTATCTCCGATCCTCAGTACTGGGCATACAGGCATATTGCAAATGTACGCTCCCCAAAATCTATTTTGATTGCATCGAGCGATGTGTATCCCTCTGTTTTTCGTTTTCATTGCAAAAAAATTGTTTGCTCTTCAAGTCAACTTCCGATTGGAAAGTATTTTGAGAAAAAATGCGGTGCAAAAGGTGATTTGGGAGCGGGCGGTTCTGTTGCCTCTTGTGCGTGGAATTTTGCGGCATACTGTGGCGCAAAAAAAATATTTTTAATGGGACTTGATTTCTCGTTTGCGAAAAAACAAACTCATTTTAAAGGCAGCACTTTTGAAGAGGCTTCGCATTTTTCTTCATTCAAAATAACACCCGCTGAAAATTTTTCCGTTTCATCAATGATTTCCGGTAATGCGGAGGAGGGCGAAAACTATGCTGGTGAAAAAATTGTCACTGACCAGCGTATGAAAATGTTTGCATGGTGGTTTGAAAGTCGCATTGCAGAAAGGAGCGATATAAAAACATTTACATTTTTCAGTGGCGGGCTAAAAATACCGGGGATAGCTGTTTTTTCTTTAAAGGACGCTCTTTTGTTTCCTAATAGTGAAGACAAGAAGGCTGCTTTTTTTAAAGCCGCTTCAAAGCGTTTTATGGATTCACAGTCCATTGAGATATGCAAAAAAAAGTATGCGATTGCCGCCGAATCTTTAAAAAATATACTTGCGGGCATAGACATTTCAGATTTTTCCGCTGTGGAAAATGCTCTTTGTGCGAACAAATAAAAACGTAAACAGCAAGCCGTCTTGCAAGCCTTCTAAATTATATAAAAGTGTAAAACGCGCCATTCGTTTATATAATAAATTGATTTTTTTTACCATTGACTTTATAATATAAGGATATGTTGTATTTTGTTGTGAATCCTGTTTCTCGTTCTGGAAGGGGAATACAGTTTTGGGAGAAAAAAATCGAACCTGTCTTAAAAAAGCGGAATGTCGATTATAAACTGTATCTTTCTAAAGAACGCGGAGACACCACTTGTATCATCGAACATATTTTATCTGAAAATTCAGGAGAAGTTACTGCTGTTGTCCTTGGTGGGGATGGAACGCTTGACGATGCTGTTCAAGGCATTTCAGATTTTGATCGTTTTACACTTGGCTATATTCCGACAGGATCAAGCAATGATTTTGCGCGGGATATGAACATCTCACATTCAGTAAAAAGAAATTTAGAGCATATTTTGGAACATCCAGAGCCAAAATGTATTGATATAGGCGAAGTGCGTTTTGGCGAAAAAGTGAAAAAAGTTGTTGTAAGCTGTGGTATTGGTTTTGATGCTGCGGTTTGTCAAAAGACAATGAACTCTCGAATGAAAAAAGTGTTGAACAAAATTGGTCTTGGAAAGTTAATTTATTTACAAATTGCCTTAAATCAAATTTTTAACGCTCCAAAATGTGATGGTGTTATGGAATTTGATGACGGAAGATCTATTCCTCTTCCACATATTTTGTTTTGTGCGATAATGCTCCACCGATATGAAGGTGGTGGATTTAAATTCTGTCCAAATGCAAATTGTACCGATGGAATTTTAGATGTATGCGCGGTGAAGGATTTTTCTCCATGGCGCACTCTTGTTGCAATACCATCTGCCTTTTTTGGCGGACACACACGATTTAAGGGGATAGACACATACACTTGTGCTTCTTTAAAAATAAATCTTACATCTCCGCTGTGGCTGCATACGGATGGAGAAGTGTCATATAAGACGGATGAAATTTCTGTGAGGACATTTGAAAAAAAATTGAGGGTGTTGCTTTAAAAGTATGAAAACTGCTGTGCGAATAAATGAAATTTTTTATACGATTATATTTTTCTCCTTTGCGATTTTTTTATTTTCCTGCTCAAATTCGAGCGGAGCTGAAATTGCAAACCTTTCAGATGAAAGTCTCCGTACAATAAGTGATGAACGGGAAAATTCCATTTTATGGACGAGAGAACTGGAAGCCGTGCGACTTACCCGCAATTATAAAGTGAATCAAATGGTTTCATCAAAAATGTCTCTTTTTCCCGAAGCGATTTCTTTTGCAAATACGCAGCGTAATTTTATCTATCCGTCTTTGGAGGGGCTTGGAAGCCTTGACACATCCGCCATTTCTTCAGAGATGAGGAGTTTTTTAGACAAAACATGCAATGCAATTTCAAAATGGAATCTTTCGTCTGTAACAATGTCTTCTGCGAGTGAATTTTCTCTCATCCTTTTTAAGTATGATGTTGAACGTTTTTGGTCGCTCATATATAAAAAACCGTTCCCAGAGATTATTCCGCCCCCTCCTGCTTCATCACAGGAGCAGTCTACGGAAAATAAGATGCCCGAGCCAGAGGGAATTTTTTCATCTTGGCTGTATGCTCGTCCATTTTTTGATGAAAGTAGTATAGAAGTTCCTGTTAGATTTTATTCTTCAGAGGGAAGCCTTGACATTGTATTGTATGTGGAAACGGATTCTAGCTTTTCGGTTAGTCAAATAGAAATAGTAAAAATGTGTTAAAGGTGGAGAGGATATGGAAAAAACAACACTTTCTGGAATTGAACGTGAGCTGGTTTTACAGTATTTAATTGACGGCAATGTTCCTGTAACGGTGACTCCTGTTGAAGAAAACAAGTCTTCCAACGAAGATGACATTCAGCCATTGACTTCCGTGGTTTTTCCTGTTGCTTTAAAGGCGGAACAGGTTTTGGTATTAAAAGAAGGCATTATCCTTTTGAAAAATCCACCGAAAACAGTTTTTGATTTTGCGGGGCGCACTGTCAAGGTTGAATTTTATTTTAATCGAGTGGGATTGTATTTTGTCACTCAAATGAAAGTTGTTAGTTCAGGTCCTGCATTGGTTATCCCCGCTGTTATTATGAGAATTCAAGACACAGAAGCAAAGCGTGCCTATGCAATTTCCGCTGTTTTACAGTATTCTTTTGATGGTGAATCAAAGGTTTCTCTTGACTGCTTTCCTGCAAATGGATTTGAGATTTTTTCTCGCCCCGCATGGAATACAATAAAACTTGAAAATCAGGCGAAGGCAAAAGAGTATCTTGAAAGATTCGTTTTAGATGCGAGAAGAACAAAAAAAGCGGGAAACGGAATACAGCTTATACATATTTGCCGCTACATAACAGAGGGAAGGGAAGCCTCGTTTGAAGCGATTCAAGGGCGCGTGAAGCCTTTGGAAATACTTTTTCTCAATCATGAAAGAATAGTTTTGGGATTTGAGAAAAACGAGGCGTTTTCACTTGAAGCAGGCGTTGAATACGACGTAAAAATGAAGTTTGTCTTGAACTCTGCCACGAGCATTTCTCGTGACATTTCTGTTTTGTGTTCCGCCGACTATATTTATCAAGATGACGAAGAAATGCGTTTTTGCGTTGATTGTTCATACTCTAAAATCCAAGAAGAGGATCGCCGCTTTCTGTATGAAAAAGCGACAAAACTTCTGTTTATGTGAATCTCTAAAACCTTATCTTAATTGATAAGCGAATTTTGTAAAGATAGAAAAACATTCTTCCAGTTGCAGCGGCGAAAGATACAGTGTTTTTTCTACTTTTAATTCCTCGACTTTCGTCTCCAGTTTTGATAGCGAAGCGTACAAAACTGGCTAAATGCATTCGCAACATGCGCTCGCGCATTTCTCGCTAATTGTGGCAAAGATTTTTTTTCGCTGCTAATGAAGCAACCACAATGAGAGCGATTTTGCCTTTTCCTCTGTGCTTTCTCGAATGTTTTTATATTTTAAACCTTCGGTTTCTAGAGGAATTTTGAAAAAACGATGATATACCTCTCGCTATTATAGACTTTGTTTTGAATTTCGCTATCACTTTGAATGCACTTTTGTATACAATAAAATTTTATAGTTTTTTATCCTCAATCACTCTCGGTGCAACGACTTTTCCATTTATGATTTGCTTTGGATAAACTATTATCTTTAGATTTTTTTCAAGACGGGAAAAACTGTTCATTTCGTATTCATCGCCAATCACAATGTTTATTCCTGTTTTTCCGGCTCGTGCAGTTCTACCCGCCCTGTGGATAAAAAAGTCTTTGTCGTCAGGCAAGTCCATTTGAATTATGTGCGTAATTCCTGGAATGTCAAGTCCGCGCGCAGTGAGGTCGCTGGTAACCAAGATGCTGATTTTTCCGCTTCTAAATTGGCTTATAATCGATTGGCGTTGTTGCTTTTCTGTTTTTGCCGTGAGCGCAGTGCAATGTATTTTTCCCCCGTTCAGAAAATTGCTGATTTTTTGGACTTGCTCCAATCGACTGGTAAAAATTAAGGCTTTTTCAGGTTTTTCCGCAAGTAAAAATTTCTTGAGAAGTTCAATTTTATCTCGGTTTTCTGCATACAATGCCCAATGGGTGATTTTTTCTGCAAGGATGTTTTCATTTGGCAGAATTTCAATTTTTGCATTGCTTCTTTTACTAAAAAAATCTTTTGTGCGCTTGTCAATGGTTGCAGAGCATGCGATTTTTTGCGCGTTTTCTGGAATCAAGTCCATAAAAGAGGTGATTTCGTCTAGTAATTCTGGCTTAAGCAGTCTGTCAACTTCATCAAAAACCGTTGCGATTACATTTTCTGTCTTTAGTTTTTTTAACCGTATTAACTCCACAAGTCGGGTGGGTGTGCCAACGACGATTTCAGGGCGTTCTTTTAAAGTTTCCATTTGTCTTTTTATGGGTGTGCCTCCGATAAAAAGTGCGGATTGAAGATTTGTTATTTTCGCTATGTTTTGTTTTATTTGCGAGGACAGTTCAATGGTCGGAGCTAAAATAATTGCTTTTATATGCCGCTCCTGCTTGCGAATCGGATTTTTTTCATTTTTTGCGTTTATTTTTTCAATCAACGGCAACAGATAGGCAAATGTCTTGCCAGTTCCCGTTTCTGATTGAAATATAACGCTTTGCCCTTCTAAAACGAGGGGAATTATCTTTCCTTGTACAGGAGTTGGTTCTTTTATATGTAATTTTTCAAGGGATTTAAGAATTTCTTCCGAAAGACTTTCAAAAACATTTTTTTCTGACATAACGTTAGTATAGCAAATAATTTTATTTTATGCTATAATAATGAGATATATGAAAATTGGCATTGATAGTTTTGGCTGCGACCATGCACGGTCTGGGCTAGGCACGTATTTACTTTCTTTTATTTCAAATTATCAAAAAGAGGATGGCGTAACCCTGGAGCTTTTTGGCTCTCCGCTTGATAAGTTTACATACACATCTGGCAAGGATATAAAATTTATTCCTGTGAATGTGTCGGACTCTTTGAATGCCGAACGACGATGGCATTATTTTTCAGCGCATACATTTTTAAAAAAACACGGGTATGATGCAGTGATATATCCTGCTCCAGAGCGAGTGCTCCCCGTTTCCTTTAAAACGCGTTCTGTTGTAGTTGTAAATAGCGTTATCGATACAAAACTTGAAGACAATTTTGCTTATTTTACGCGGAAGAAAATTAGAAAGAGTTTTGATGCTGTTGATAGGATTATTGCCGCAAGTCAGTTTATTGCTGATGACTTGATTTCGCATGGGATTGATAAAAATAAAATTACTGTTATTTATAACGGAATAGACCACAAGCTTTTTTATCCTCCAATAGATACCAGTGATGATTTTGCCGATATAAAGCCGTTTGCAATTCGCAAGCCGTATTTTACATACGGCTCAAAACTTTCGGGCCCTGAAAAAAAACACATTGAGTTGATAAAGGCGTTCTCTTTGTTTAAGGAAAAGACAAAATTGCCTCATCGACTTGTTATTTCTGGAAGTGATGGAGAATATTCAGATGAAGTGCATAAAGCAGCGTTTGAATCTCCTTATGCCTCGGAAATCTTTTTGACGGGCTTTTTCCCCCATGAAAGTTTTGCAAAGTTGTATTCCGATTCTGATGGGTGTATTTTTCCGTCAACAGTAGAAGGGGTGGGGCTTCCTATTTTGGAGGCAATGGCAACGGGAGTTCCTGTTGCATGTTCATCTTCTTGTGCACTTCCCGAAATTGCAGGGGATTCCGCCATTTTCTTTGATTCGGATAATATAGAGGAAATTGCCAATTGTATGGAAAGAATTGTTGTTGATGAAGGCTTGAAGAATACATTGATTGCCAACGGGCTTGAGCGGGCGAAGTCCTTCAACTGGGAGAACACCGTCCGTCAAACCATTGACATTGTAAAAAAATTGGTAAATGGCTAAACGCCCTTTTGCCACGAAATGCTGTTGCATTGTCTGACAAATCAATAGCTTAGCGGCTATGCATTACGATGCAATTTGTCCTTGTTGAATGATTGAAGAAACATCTATTTTTTTCTTTGCTTCAACAATATCCTTTGTGATTAAAAGGCGTTTCGGTCCTTTTATGCTTGGCACTTCATACGAAATGTCAAGAAGGAATTTTTCAACAATGGCACGAAGTCCTCTCGCCCCTGTTTTTTGTCTAATGGCTTCGTCTGCAATCGCTTCAATCGCTTCTGGCGAAAAATTCAAGTCAAGGTCGTCCATTGCAAAAGAAACTTGAAATTGCTTTGTGATTGCATTTTTTGGCTCTGTCAGAATAGAAATCAAATCTTCTTTTGAGAGTTCTTTCAAGGCAACGGTAATTGGCATTCGTCCGATAAGTTCTGGAATAAGACCGAATCGCATCAAATCATCAGGAGTGACAAGATTTAATAGTTTCATTCTCTCTTCATCGCTCATTTGACCTACAACGTTTGAACCAAACCCCATTGATGTGCCTGCCGTTCGTTGCTCAATTATTTTATCAAGTCCGACAAATGCGCCTCCAAGGATAAATAAAATATTTGTTGTGTCAATTTGAATCAGTTCTTGATTTGGATGCTTTCTTCCGCCTTGAGGTGGAACGCTCGCACTTGTTCCTTCGATAATCTTTAGAAGTGCTTGTTGAACTCCCTCGCCGGACACATCTCGTGTTATTGAAGTGTTTTCGCTTTTTCGTGCGATTTTATCAATTTCATCAATGAAAATAATTCCGCGCTCCGCTGCCGCAATGTTTCCGTCAGCAGCATTTATCAATTTTAAAAGGACATTTTCAACGTCATCTCCCACATAGCCTGCTTCCGTGAGCGTTGTTGCGTCCGCAATTGCAAAAGGCACGTTCAATTTTTGCGCTAAAGTCCTTGCAAGAAGGGTTTTCCCCGAGCCAGTAGGTCCAATTAACAGGATGTTTGATTTTTCAAGCTTTATGTCATTATTGCTCTTTTCTAACTTTGGAATTGACATCCTTTTATAGTGATTGTACACGGCAACTGAAAGAACTTTTTTTGCGAGGTCTTGACCAATAACATATTGATCAAGATATTCTTTGAATTCTTTTGGAGTTGGAACAGTTTCTAGGTTTATAGGAAGTAATTTTGACTCCTCTTCCTCCAAAATTTCCTCACAAAGAGAAATACAATTGTTGCAGATGGCAATGTTTCCAGACGGACCGGAAACAATGCGTCTAGACGAATCCTCAGGCTTCCCACAAAAAGAACATTTTTTTGAATCGGTGCTGAAAAGTTTCATTTTCGTCCCTCCATAATTGTGTCTATAATGCCATACGCAAGAGCGTCTTGCGCAGACATATAGAAATCACGTTCCATATCTTCAGCAACTGTATCATACTCTTTTTTCGTGTGTTTCGCAAAATGACGAATTGTCAAGTCTTTGAGCCTCATCAATTCCTTTGCCTGTACGGAAATATCGCTTTCTTGTCCTTGAACTCCGCCCCAGGGCTGATGAATCATCACTCGTGAAGAGGGGAGCGCAAATCTTTTGCCTTTTGAACCGCCTGCAAGCAAAAATGCCCCCATAGAAGCGGCCTGTCCAAGGCAAATTGTTTGAATCGGGCATTTTACATATTGCATAGTGTCATAGATTGCAAGTCCTGCCGTTACAGAGCCACCTGGTGAGTTAATGTAAATGCTTATGTCTTTTTCAGGATTTTCAGATTCAAGAAAAAGAATTTGCGCCACGACTAAATCAGCAGATTCATCTCGTATTTCACCATCAACAAATACTATTCTATCCTTTAAAAGTCGTGAAAAAATATCATAACTTCGTTCACCGTTTCCGCTTCGCTCCACAACGTATGGTATCAGCGTGTTCATTTTTTCGTTCATAGCAATCTACCTACATATTTTTTTGCAATTGTCACTTACTGCGCATTTTTAAATAAGTCTTCAAAAGACATTTTATCTCCTTTTGAAACCTTCACCTCTTTATAAATTTCCTCGTATAACTTTTGTTCTTTCGCGTCATCAACCAAATATTCCTTTGAACGAGCGTCAGCGTAATGTTTTTTTACATCTTCAACAGTTATTCCGCCTTCTTCAGCAATTTGTTCGTAGCGTTTTTCAATTTCTTCAGGAGTTACGGAAATATTTTTGTCTTTCATCAATGTTTCAACGATAATTCTACTCTTGAGCATTTTTTCACTGTTGCCCGTCCAATCGGCAAGCATTTTTTCCTTTGTCTGTCCTGAAGACTCAATCAATTTTTCAAGCTGTTCGGGAGTCGTTTGGAACTGTTGCGCCATAAGATGCCAGCGTCCATTGAGCTCTGCCTGAAGCATAGAGTCAGGGATTTCAAACGGGTTTTTCTCAACAAGCTGTTCAAGAAGTGACTGGCTCTTTAATTCCGCAATTCTTCGGTTTTTCGCAGTTTCCATATTTCGCTTAATGTCGTTTTTCAAATCTTCAAGCGTTTTGAATTTTTCATTCACATCTTGCGCCAAGTCATCATCAAGTGCAGGAAGTTGTCTGATTTTTATCGCGGTAATAGTTACACTGATTTTTTTTGTCTTTCCTGCTAAATCTTTGTCGGCATCATCACTGTTGTAAGTTTTCGTGATAATTTTTGTATCGTTTTTCTTCATTCCGAGGATTTCGTCATCGATTTTGTATATGTTTTGACCTGTTCCCACGGTAAATACAAATCCTTCTCGTTTTGATCCATCGATTTCCTTGTCGCTTTCATCAAGTTCTGAATAGTTAATTGTAACGATGTCGCCATTTTCGAGTTTTTCATCGTCCTTTTTATCCATAACAACCGCATTTCTTTCTTGGATTTCCTTTAGTTCATTTTCCATATCCTTGTCTGTGATAGAAACTTGCGGCTCTTTTATGGTGATTCCGCTAAAATCTTTGACAGAAACTTTTGGGAAGGTGTCATAGGTTACTGAATACACAAAGTCTTTTTCCCTGTCGAACGCAGGCATAGTATCCATAACTGGCTGATTATAAGGAAGCGGGCGATTTTCAGTTTCGTTTTCAAAGATTTCATTCAGTGATTTGTCAATTACTTCGCTCATTGCCTCTGCATTGAGCGTGTCTCCGAATTTTCGCTCTAAAACATTTGCCGGCACATGCCCTTTTCTAAAGCCAGGGATTTGCGCGTTTTTTGTATACTTTTCTAGAATTGACTTGTACGCTTCATTTACATCGTCTTTTGCCACTGTAACAGTGAGCTTTACCGCTGATTTTTCAAGGGTGGTGAATTCTTTTGAGATTTTCACGCTATTACTCCTAATATAAAAAATAAAGCGATTTAGATGCCTAAATCGCTTTTTAGTTTCAAGCGGAAAACGGGAGTCGGACCCGCGACATCCACCTTGGCAAGGTGGCGCTCTACCACTGAGCTATTTCCGCAAATAGTGGCGTTTACGGCCATTTTTTTAGTTTCAAGCGGAAAACGGGAGTCGGACCCGCGACATCCACCTTGGCAAGGTGGCGCTCTACCACTGAGCTATTTCCGCAAAATAAATAGTGTTGATGCAAGAGGAGGGACTTGAACCCTCACGCCGAAGCACCAGATCCTAAGTCTGGCGTGTCTGCCAATTTCACCACTCTCGCAAAACTGTTTTGAGCTAAAATCAGCCGCCCAAGCCATACAAGGTTGGTATACTGTTCAATATAATAAAATTATCGCTTTTAGTCAATCCTTTCTTTTGATATTTTCCTATTTGTTGTCAATATGTTCTTTAAATTTTCAGCAACGAGCGAATTGTCAAATTCGGGAGTTGCTGAAAACGTCGTTTCGCAATGAAGTACGCAATTTCTGCGAAATTGCTACCGAGTTTGCGTTGCAAACTCGACCGATTAAAATCTTAAAGAAAAAATAGAAAGAACATTCTTCTCGTTGTAAAGGCGCAAGGTGCAGTGGTTTTTCATTTTTATTTCCTCACCTTCTAGTCGCAGGGCTTTGACCTGCTTACTCAAGTTTGCTCCCTTGCAAGACTGGAGGCATCGCAAAACTGACTAGCGAATTGTCATTGTATTTTCAAAACTCGCATTAAAAACAGCAACGAGAGTTTTTGTTTGCCAGCCTTTTGTGCAAGCAAAAATTCGGTGGCAGGGTGGCAAAGCGCACGAGTGGGGATTTGCCATGTGACTGGAAGTTGTAGAGCAATGTATGATCTGGTAATTGCAGAATATTTTATATTTTGATGCTGATTTGCTATTGACTATTTTTTTTGTTTTTACTATTATATTCTACAATAACTTGGTGCCTATAGTTCAGCGGTAGAGCGCCAGATTGTGGATCTGGTTGTCGTGGGTTCAATCCCCACTAGGCACCCGAATCTGGTGGTGTTCGTCACAATGCTATGGTATTTGCGCCCGTAGCTCATCTGGATAGAGCTCCGGACTTCGAATCCGGTGGTAGCAGGTTCGAATCCTGTCGGACGCAGAGATGGGAAAAAGGAAATGCATTTTTTGAATGTTTTCTTTAC
The DNA here is from genome assembly GCA_014803985.1 of Treponema sp. Lineage (GTDB taxonomy): Bacteria > Spirochaetota > Spirochaetia > Treponematales > Treponemataceae > Treponema_D. The sequence continues at coordinate 55,386 of JAAVAO010000044.1, read as the reverse complement.
ATTCCACGGGTTGCATGTAAACCGAAACGACTGCTGACCGAACAGAAATTGACGATGAAATGTCGTTGAAAGCGAATGCAGCGGTGAGGCAAACGAAATGTTTGCGAGTGTACTATCGACTCTTTTCGGGTAAAAATAAAAACGGGCCATTAGCTCAGCTGGTAGAGCAACAGACTCTTAATCTGTGGGTCGCAGGTTCGAAGCCTGCATGGCTCAAAAGCCTTCCGTGAATGCGGAAGGCTTTTTTTATGATTCTAATTCTTTCTACTTTTCCGATATGCAGTTTTTACATTTGTAAAACGTGAGTCTTGGTTTTATATCAAAAATAATTGAATGGAAATAGTGGTAAACGCAAGCGAAAAACTCCAGTCAGTTTTGAAAGTGTAGTACATAAGGCTTGAGGCGAAAGTTGAGGAATAAAAATAAAGAAACAATACTCCTTCCGCCTAGGTACTATCTGGTTATTGAAAATTCAAGATCTTTCTGCTAAACTATGAAATTATGGCAGATATAAAAAGATTATTCAAATCTATAGTTGCAGACGGTTTGAATTCCGTTATTGAAGAAATTGCCCCTGATGTTGAAAAAGTTCAGGCGGATTCAATTCAAGTTGTTACTCCTCCAAATCAGGAGATGGGGGATATAGGTTCTCCGCTTTTTGCGTATGCAAAAATTTTGCATACATCTCCACAAAAAATATCAGAAATGGTTTGTGAAAAAATCGGTGTAAATTCGCTTGGGGAATTTATTGTGGCAGGTCCGTATATAAATGTGCGTCTTGAAAAATCGAGCGCATCTCTTACCATTTTAAAAGCGATTTCTAACGAGCGTGAAAATTATGGCTCGCTCAATTTTGAAGGAAACAGCCCTCTTGCTGGCAGACGCGTTATGGTTGAATTTTCATCTCCAAACACGAATAAACCGCTTCATTTGGGACACTTAAGAAATGATGCACTTGGTGAAAGCGTTTCTCGAATTTTAAAGAAAGCGGGTGCGGAAGTGTTCAAGGTTGATTTGATAAATAACCGTGGTGTTCATATATGCAAATCTATGCTTGCCTACAAGCTTTTTCACGAGGCAAATGGCGACACTCCTGAATCTCTTGGTATGAAGGGAGATCATTTTGTTGGTCAATGCTATGTTGAGTTTGATAAATATGCAAAGGAGCATATAGATGCCGTTAAAGAAGCGGAGGAAATGCTTGTAAAATGGGAAGCAGGAGATGAAGAAGTTCGCGCTTTGTGGGAAAAGATGAATAAATGGACATTGGATGGAATAAAAAGCACTTATGCGCGAACAGGAATTACATTTGACAAGTTTTATTTTGAAAGCGAGACATACCTGAAGGGAAAGGATGAAATTCTGCGAGGATTGGAGCAGGGGGTTTTCTTTAAGGCGGATGATGGCTCTGTCAGAATTGATGTAACGGATGTTGTTGGAAAGGGAAAGGATGAGGATTCCCATGAAAAAGTTTTGTTGCGAAAAGATGGAACATCTGTTTATATAACGCAAGATATAGGAACGGCAATCAGTCGTTATAATGATTGGGCGTTTAATCAAATTGTCTATGTTGTAGCGAGCGAACAAAACTATCACTTTAAGATTTTGTTTCATATTTTGAAAAAACTAGGCTTTGATTGGGCGGATAATTTGTATCATTTGAGTTATGGACTTGTAAATCTCCCGTCAGGACGTATGAAGAGTCGAGAGGGAACTGTTGTTGACGCCGATGATATGCTCAACTCTCTTCATGCCGATGCTATAAAAGCAATTGAAGAGCGTGGTCGTGATGGCGAAGTTCCAGTTGACGATGTGGCGGAAAAAGTTGCGCTTTCGGCAGTCCATTATTATTTGTTGAATGTTGCGCCGTCAAAAGATATGCTGTTTAACCCAGAGGAATCTTTAAGTTTTAACGGAAATACAGGACCTTATTTGCAATATATGGGCGCAAGAATCTGTTCAATTTTGAAAAAGGCTCGTAGTGCGGGAATAGAGCGCGCAACTCCTGAAGTCGCTGCAAAAAATCTCTCTAGTCCAGAGGAATGGACTCTCATAAAAACGCTTGGTGATTTTCCAGAAGCGGTTCTTCGTGCTGCGGAAAATTTCGACCCCAGCATAATGGCATCTTACATTTATGAACTCAGCAAAGATTTCAGCAAATTTTATCAGCAGCGCCCCATAGTTTCTGCCGAAACGATGGAACTATCTTCTGCACGTCTGCTTCTTGCCGAATGCACGCTCACTGTTCTAAAAGAGGCGATGAATTTGGTGTTGGTTCCTTTTTTGGAAAAAATGTAACAACGATAGTTTAACTGTCATTTCCCTATTTAACAGTATCTTCTCATTTATTCTGATGACATGACGAAAGGCTAGTCACTTTTGGCAGTGGATTGTAACGCTACTGAGGACGATTTTCAATGTCGTTGGAGGATTTGGCGAGTTTTGCAATGCAAAATTGGGTGGCAAATTACAACCTACTAGGTCAGTTTTGGCAAAGTTGAGCGTTTCTCAAAACTGGGGAAGCAGAGTAAAACTCTGCGACTGGAAGTCGAAGGATAAAAACAGACAACTAAAATTGAGTTACCTGTTTTAATGGCGAGTTTTTTTTTTGCAAAACTCGCTTATTCACTGTCATTTTTCACTTCGTTGCAAAATTAAGGAAGAATAAAACTGAAAAACTAATGAATCTTCCGCCTTTTTTCTAAACTTACTTTTTCAAATTCCGATAAAGAGATGAGGGCAAAAAAAATTTGTGAGGATTTTTATGGGAATGTATCGTGATATTCTTGAATCAGAAGAAACTGTTCTTTCTGAAATTATCGAAAAGCAAATGAAATTGAAAAAGGCGGTGAATGACAAGAATTGGTCGTGCTTGATGGAATGTATTTCCGAGCTGGATGAACTTGCCGAAAAATTCAACGCCCTTGATGAGCAGCGTGCGCAATTTTCTGATGAAAATGCGGGCAAAGTCGAAATGAATGACGAAGAGGTCGCTCTTCTTTCTCGTGTTCGAGGAAAACTTATAAAGAGTCGCGCCGAAAGCCGCGCGATGTGCGAATATATACATATTACGAAAGAATTTGTTCAAACTGTTCTGGATACTGCCGTTCCAAACTCTCGCGCTCGAGTGTATTCAAGAAAAGGGTATATAACAAATTCACAGCCTTCAAGCGTTGTTTTAAATACATTGTTTTAAATAAAATATCGCCCGCCATGGAGGGGATTGCACGGGCTTAAACAGGAGGAATTTTTATGGGGTCTACTTTTTCTGGAATTGAATTAGGAAAAAGAAGTATAATGGCGCATACAGATGCCATTACAACTGCTGGACACAATATTTCAAATGCGGATACGGAAGGATATTCCCGACAGAGAGTCCAAATAAAAGAATTTGACCCTCTTTATCGACCTGATTTGGAAAGGGCTGAACGTGCAGGAATGATAGGGCAAGGCGTGGATATTATGAGCGTTAATCGTGTACGCGATGAAATGCTTGATCAGCGCATAACAGAACAACAGCATTACGAAAGTTATTGGGACACCCGTTCAAAATATTACACTATGCTTGAACAAATTTACAATGAGCCAGATGATATTTCAATTCGCTCAAATATGGACAAATTTTGGCAGGGATGGCAGGAGCTTTCCATGCATCCTGAAAATCAAGCATCCCGACAAGCCGTTGTTACAAGAGGCGAATCCCTTGCGGACTCAATCAAAACAAAGTGGGAGAGTTTGATGGGGGTTGGAAACCTTATAAACTCTGATATTGAGGCGGTTGTTCGTCAGGTGAATGACTATTCACGCCAAATTGCATCATTGAATGCAGAAATTGTGCGAACTCGTGCAATGGGCGATAATCCCAATGATTTGCTTGACAGGCGAGATTTGCTTGTGGATAAACTTTCTAAAATTATAAACATCACCACCGATCAGCGTGATTCTGATGAATTTATGGTTCATTTGGAAGGGCATATTTTGGTTCAAGGGGGAGTTGCCCGCACGTTTGAACTTGAAAGCGTTGTTGATAACAATGGATATTCAAAAATCGTTTGGGCAGATACAAAAGACGATGTGTCAATCAAAAGCGGTTCTCTTGGCGCGCTTTTAGAGCTTCGGGACGTTGACGTTCGCAATGAAATCCAATCTTTAAATACGATGACAATGAATTTTGCGGATTTAGTTAATGACGTTCACAGAAACGCGTATGGTGCAAACAAGGTGACAGGACTTGATTTTTTTACCCAGCAGTATTTCGTCCAGAATACAAATGGGAACTATGATCGAGACGGAGATGGAGAATTTGACCATTCATACATTTTTAGATTCACAGGAACAAATAAGCTGGATTTGCAAGAACAGGTGGGACTTGAAGGCGTGATGACTTTGAGCGGACACAGTGGAAATATTGAGGTTGCCTATCATCCAACGGACACTGTGGAGGCGGTAATAAATAGAATAAATGATTCAAACGGCGAGGTAAAAGCCTATCTTGACAGAAATAACAATCTTGTTTTAAAAGGAACGACTAGCCAAAATATGGAAAACCCCGATTTTGTTATTAGGCATGTTGAAGATTCAGGCTTTTTCTTGACGGGATATTCAGGAATCTTGCAGGCAAGCGGGGAAGAGGGGGCATACGACTTTGCGAATATTGATGCAGTGAATGCACTTCGCCTTGCAGATACGGGAAGTGGCACACAATTTGCGGTTGCTCCTGTTTTAAATCCTTCTGGCTATATTGAAGTGAATCAAGCCGTTCGCAATGACGTTATGAGCGTTGCATCTGCCTTTATCGATGACGCAGGTAATGTAAACGCAGGAGATGGACGAGCCGCCGTGGAAATTGCCGCAATCAGAAATACAAAGGTTATGATTGGCTATGCGCGCACTCTTGATGACTATTTTGCGGATTCTGTTACAAACGTGGGATTGAAAGGCGAGCAGGCGGAGAATATGCTTTTAAGTCATGCATCGGTTATGAACGACTTGCGCACAATGAGAGAATCGATAAGTGGCGTTAATATCGATGAAGAGTTGAGTGACATTTTAAAATTCCAGCATGGATATAATGCCGCTGCAAAATTCATAACAGTGTGGGATAGTCTATTGGACACGATAATCAATAGACTGGGAGTTTAGAGTCATATCATTGGCTCATCGCTTTTATCTTAACAAGTTAGCGCGAAAGTGCGATTGACTTTTTATCATGACAAGTTTCTGTTGAAAACTTGTATATCTATTGCACACTTTTACTTTGTTGGTGAATGTGCAGTAAGGAGTATACTATGCGAAGAATTAGTTCTAATATGAACAATATGAACACTCAAAATGCATTGAGATTGCAGGAAAGTCGTTTGAACCGTGCAAATAATCAGATGGGAAGCCAAAATAAAATTCAAGAGTTGAGAAACGATCCGATTGCGGCAGGGCACCTTGTGCGCTATCAATCATATCTTGGCAGGGTTAACACTTTTGAAAAAAACGCTGAAACACTTACAGACCAATTTGTTTTACGAGAAGGATATATGTCTTCTTCTTTGGAAATTATGCAGAGAATTAGGGATCTTGCAGTGACTGGAGCAAACGGCATATATCAGCAGGAAGACCTCTCTAATATGGCGATGGAAGTTGACGAGCTTTTAAAGGAGTTGGTGCAGAATGCAAACGCTGTCAGTTCAGATGGAAACTATCTTTTTGCAGGAACAAACACAAAGTCCACCGCCTTTGAAATAGAGATGGGCAATGTCGCTGGTTCTGGCATCCCTTTAATTGAAAGCGTAAAATATAATGGCAACATTGATTCAAACAAAATTGAAGTTGATGAAAATAAATATATGAATGTGGATAACGCAGGAAACCGCACATTTTGGGCGGAGCAGCAACAGATTCACGGGGAGCGTGACGCTTCTTCTTGGCAAGCCTCCGCTGATTCTGTGATAAGTGTTGATGGAGTGCACATTTCCATAAATGCAGGGGATAATGTGTACGCTCTTGCTGCAAGGATCAATGATAGCGGAGCGGCGGTTCGTGCATCAATTGACCCTGTAAGTCGTGGTTTAAATCTTGAAACAACAGATGCCAGACAGTTGTGGCTTTCCGATGTTTCAGGTAATGCGTTAAACGACCTTGGAATTATTAAGGATTCTAGTCAGCAGCCTCCATATAATATTGGAAATGGTGCGCGCATAAGCGGAGGATCGCTGTTTGATACGGTCATTGCATTTAGAAATGCGCTTTTAAAGGGCGACACAGAGACAATTGGCGGAAGAGTGTTGGGGGGACTTGACAACGGCATTGCGAATCTTGTTTCACGGATTGCAAAAAGTGGCAGCGATTACGAGCGCGCGGTTTTGAACGTTACAAGAAATAGTGCAACTGCCTTGCATGTAACGCAGGCTATCAGTCGGGAAGGAGATTTGGACATTACAAAGGCAATTACTGAAATGAAAATGCTGGACTATGCATATCAAGCGACTTTGAGCAATGCTGGAAAGATGTACAACAATTCGCTTTTAAACTATATGAGATAAAAACACGCTGCTTACAGCCGCTGAAATAGTGCGGCTATAGGTGCAATACAATTTGAGGGAAAAATATGGAAGTGAACACAAAGGCAGTCGGAATTGTAAATGTTGAAGAAAATCAAATAGTCAATTTTTCTGATGGATTGTTAGGATTTGAGGATTTCAAGTCGTATGCATTGATTGACTCTGAATACGAACCGTTTATTTGGCTGCAATCTCTTGACAAGGCTGATCTTGCATTTTTGTTGGTTGATCCGTTTTTAATCTATCCAAAATATGAGGCTGATATAGATGACAGCGCGTTAAAATATATCAAGATAACTTCTCCTGAAGATATTATTGTAATGACAATCGTTACTGTTCCTACTGATGGCAGCGCAATTACGGCGAATTTTTTAGGTCCGATTGTAATAAATCGAAAAAACAATCAATGTGTTCAAGTGGTTTTAAATGATTCCCGATGGACTACAAAATTCGATATAGTAGCCGCACTTAAGGGCAAGGGGGAAAACTGATGTTAATTCTTTCCCGAAAAACCGACCAGCAGATAAAAATAGGGGAGGACATTACTCTCACTATCATTGAAATTCGTGGTGAACAAGTAAAAATTGGCGTTGAAGCTCCCAAACATATAAAAGTGTTTCGCAAGGAAGTTTTTGTTGCAATAAGGAATGAAAACACCGCCGCCGCCAATGTTCCAAACATTTCGGTTGAGTCGGTAAGTGCGCTTTCCGAAATGTTCAAAGGGCAGGAAAAATAAGTTCTGACCGCCTGTCAAAACCACCTCTCGGGATACTACATTGCACGGCTTACGTAGGAAATAGCAATGCAAAAATGTGTACATTTCGACTTTTATATTTTCAAATGCAATGACAGTCTACTAGCCAGTTTTGCGTAAAGCCGAGCATTGCGAGGTAGCAAAACTGGAGGCGGAAGTTAAGGGATAAAAACCTAGAAAACCCGTGTACCTTCCGCCTTGACTTCCGCTTCGCTTGGACGAATATAAAGCGGACCGTCAAAATCCTTTAGCGGACTTTCATCGTTCTTGATTTTTTCTTCTGACAGGGCAAAAAGCGCGTCTGTGGGGTTTATGCAAAACGGCAGCGCATATAGTTTTTGCTGATGTGCGCGTTCTGTATCTTTATTGAATTCCGTAAGTTTTTCAAAAAGAAGTGCCGAATCAGGGCCGCAAATGAGAATGTCGCTTTTAGACGCGCTTTTATGCAATTTTTCAGAGATTTCATCTATGCTAAAGTCACCTTCATCAAAAACAATTGCATTTTTTTCAAATGCTTTTGCATAAAAGCGTTCCTTTTTAGCATCTATAGCGCATAAAATTGTTTGTGGAAGATTTTTATATGCAAAAGAGTATGCGTCTAGCGTAGATATTCCATAAAGCGGCGCACCCGTTGTCAATGCAATTGCCTTTAACGCAGAAAGAGAGAGGCGCAAACCTGTGAATGAGCCTGGACCATGAGTGAACACAAGATAGTCCACGTCATTCACTAAAAGAGATGCCGCATTCATGATGTATTCTATGGCGGAAAGCAACGTTTCTGATTGTTTCATTCCAATGTCATAAATGCCAGTGACTGTGTGTTCATTGTTTTTTGCCGCGATTGTGAGTTGTGTAATACTTGAATCTATTGCAAGTGCTTTCATTTTTATTGTTCCAGTGATTCGTGATGCCAATTTTCCAAAGTTATGCGCCGTTTTGTATCTTCAATCACATCTATTTTTAAAATGATTGACGTTTTTGGCAGTTCGCTCATAACTTTTTCGCTCCATTCTATGAGACAAACCCCATCTCCATACATCATATCATCTGCACCCAAATCTACAAATTCTTCTGCACCGCCTAATCTGTATACATCAATGTGATAAAGCGGCATTTTTCCAGCGTATTCACTTATCAAGCAGAATGTCGGGCTGGTTATGTCCTCTTTTACCCCGAGGGACAAGGCGATTCCTTTTGTGATTGTGGTCTTTCCCGCTCCAAGAGTGCCCTGCAATGCAATGACATCTCCTTTTTTCAAAGACGCACCGATTTTTTTCCCCAGTTCTATAGTTTCTTCTGCTGAGTTAGAAAAAAAAGTCATAAAGGAAGATGACCTACTTTGTCTTCGTTTAAGATATATTCAACCAATATTTTTTTTATAGACAAAATGGGGTAGTCAACAGGGTTGTTTATGTCTATATCAATGTTCTTTGTGCCAAATGGCGTAGTTTCAATGGAAAATGAAATGTTTGCTTCAAACATACCGCCATTACCCTCAAGTTCTGCAATGCCAGCATATTTTCTTATATAATAAATATAACCTTCTTCTCTCTGAAGATCTTTTATACTAAGAACTTTCATAACTTTAAGAATACATTAAAAGATATTTATTTTCAACTGCATTTTTGGTGTATTTTGTTGTTTTTTTAATTTTTTGTGACATTACAAAAAAATCAGTCGTAATTATACACTTTTGCAAGAATTTTGTTTTGAGTTTCAAGATGAATATCTTCAAAATGTATGTGAAGGTTGTATCCGCCTGTTCCAATATCTTTTCTCGTTCTTACAATTATTCCAATTGCTGAATATATTTCGCCTTTTAAGTCAAATTCGGTGTATATGTATTGTCCGTCCTTGATCGGCAGTTTTGAAGAAATGCAACATCCTCCTCCTGAAATATTTGTCAGTATGGCATCGTTTTTTTTATCGCTCGGGATGTATGTAATTTTTCCGTTTTTTGCTTGCATTTTTTTTGCAGACGCAAACTTGCATTTTTCGTTCAATTGAATTCGTTTGAATGTACGCTGCGTTTTTTTCATAAGTTGATTTGAGTGCGCCAATGCCATATAATCTCTGCCATTTATTTCTTGATAGCGAATAATTCTTGTCACAAAAATATAGGAAGCCCCCGTTTTTGATGTAAATGAAAAAGCAACTTTTGAAAGTGGTTGAGGTCGTTCATTTTGCTGAAAAAATGTATCGGGAAGGGAAACTAAAAAGTAATCCTTTGTGTTTTCAAGAAGAGAGCCTTTTGTTGAATGTCCATCCTGAAATGAAATGGTAAATTTTGTATTTTTCCCAATGGAAGTTGATGATGAAAGTGAAACGCTCTCCGCATAAAATTTTTCAAGCTTGAATTTCAATAAAAACAGCCTGTTGACTTTTTGTTCGTTTTTTTCAATTTTAAAGTCTTGGTATGCTTGTTTAAAGAAAGTGTCAAGGTCAGTGAATTCTTTCATTGCGTAGTATATATTTGGCACTTTATATTTTTTGCAGATATACCACAGGAGTGAAATTTCGTCACGTTGAAGAGTGTAGAATTTTGAAAGTTTTTTAATGTCCTTGTATTTTGTTGGACGTATTTTTTCATTTTCAATCCAGCGTGGGTTTTCCTCCAGTTTTTTTATATAGCGCGTAATAAGCCATAAGACGGCAAATACAGCGATTACAATAATAGCCACGACTAACGCTGCATAAATGATTGGATTTGCTCGTGATTCAAGGGGTGATGCTCCTGCTTTAAAGTCAAATGCTCCGTTCATACTAAATTCTCCAGTGCTTTTGCAATTTCAATGAGACGTGGACAAATTTCATATTCCGCCAAATCGCCCACTGTAACGGTGTCATGTATTTTTAATGCTTGCTCAAAGTCGTTTAAAATTTTTGAAAAATCCGTAAAGAACTCCTTAAAAAACATTCCTTGTATTTTGATTTCTGAATAGTCATCAAAGATGGATGCAAGTGCTGCGATATGACAAAATTCCTCGATGTTGTCAGCAAGATTTTTGATGGCGGTGCTTACTTCTTTGTCGCGCCCTGTTTGCAAATCAACGGGAATTTGTTCCATTTGAATTGCAAGTTCCTTGAACAGAGAGGCAAGGCGTTTGAACGAGTCAAAAATCATTTGATGCGTAACAATGGTAAACTCAAATGTATCATCCTCCTTTAAAGGCTGCTTTGTATGTTCGTCAAATGTTTCTGCGCTTATTTTTTCACCATTGAGAGAAATTCCAATCACCGCTGCATTGTTTTGTTCTATCATAATTTCAAAAGATTTTAAAACATCTCCAACGGTTTTCTCCTCCTCAAGCGAAACATCTATTTTTTCTCCGTTTACATAAAATTCCATAATTTCCTCCTAGTTTAAGAAAAAGACGAGGGCGAAATTGGTATCATTTCAAAGGATTTACCTTTCGCGAACGGCTTTATATATATGAAACGTCAATGTCTAGACAACGTTACTTGATGCACTATTACTTGTTGTTATTTCGATTTGAAAAATTCAGTATAGTGGACTGCTGGTTTTCCAAACTGTTCAAGGTGCTTTCCATTTGTCCGTATTTGTTCCTTAGTTCTGCCTCTTTGTCCGCCATTTGTGATTCAAGGCGTGAAATCCGCTGTTCCGAACTTTTTATTCGAGAATCAAGTGAAGATGTCTTCATAGAAAAGATTCCACCCGATTGAACATAGCCCGTTAACTGGTTGTCAAGCCTATAACCGATTCCTGAATCTATAACTAAATCTCCATCTGTATCATAGCCAAAAAGATTTTTTATATCGTCAAGATGCTTTTCAAGTTCTGCATCAAGTTTCTTTTCATCAATTTCAAGATAGCCCCTCAATTTGCTAGGGGTGTATCCAGAATAGTTTGATGCGTTTGTTGAAATTCCTATTTGAGAAAGCATAGTTATTTCTGCGCCATCTGAATAATTGTATTGAGATCTTACCGCCGCCTGTATGCTTGATTTTAGAGAGGTCAAACTAGAGTCGCTCAAGAACATTCCGAGCTTTTCTTTTTCTGCATTTTGTTCGTCTTCCGTTAGGTAGTCCAGTTCAGCAATGATTTCTTCTTTGTTTTGAGAAAGAATATTTATTTGCGCTATGGCTTGATTATATTGACCGACAAATGTTATCAACGCATCTTTTGCCGCCTCCACATCAGGCTTTACGGCGATTGTTGCGGTTTTATCTGTTTTGTCAAAAAGGGTGAGGGTAATATCAGGAACAATGTCATCTATTGTATTTTCAGGTCTTTTCATGGTGATTCCCTCGTACTTTATTATTGCATCGCTTGCAGTAGAAATTGGATTTTGCGGAACAAAACCGATATTTTCAACAGGATTATACGCCTCCACCGCTGAAACTATGAATGTCGTTTCTGTATTAGAATTCCGCAATACTATGGATTCAAGTTCAGGATAATCTGAAAGCGGCAAGTCGATTTTTGTTTCTTCTCCGTTTATGATAGTATATGTTAAAATGTGAGTTTCAGTTCCATCTTTCATTCTTGCAAAAAGCACATTGTTTGTTTCAATGGATTCAACTTCTTCAGTTGCGCTTTCTTGTGATTGCGGAATATGTGCGTCAATAGGGGAGTTGAAAATTGTTATATCGCGGAATGTTGTTGAACCTGCATTTGAGAAAAACGGATTTTCTTCGGTTTTATGTGCAGTGTCATTAAAAGGCTCTGCTTTGTTGTCAATATGCTTGCTCGTAATCGAAAATTTCAAATGGTAGTTTGATAGTTCAGATACTGTTTCGGGAATTTCAAGTTTATAGCCACTTCCCGGAGGAACAACAACGCCATTTTCTGAGACTGTAATGTTCTTGTCTGTGATTTCACGGAGTTCGTTTGCTTCTTTTCCGGTATTTTCGATGGGTGGTGGATTTGTGTATTCGCTTCTGTTTGCTCCAACTGTAATCGATGAAGGATTTATCTTTACAATCATACCAGACTCTTCTGCAAATGTTTTTGCATCATCTTCAAATGAAAGTCGGTTTTCTTCTCCAGTTTTTAGTGATTCAATGGCAAGGGCTTTTTTGCCTTTTGCCGCGCCAATTATTCGAGTTCTCAAAAGATTGTTTCCGCGTCTGTTTAAGGCATTTGAAAATTCTTGCAATGAGCCGCCTTTCCACCTCATTGTAACGGTTTTATCACCAATTTTATATGTGTATGTTCCCTTTGGAACTTTTGTATTTTCGTCTAATTCTGAAGTTAAAAATCTATCTGAAGTTGCAGTCTGTATTACATCAACTTTAAATGAATCGTAGGCGGCATTTCTCGTGGCGGTGGCAGTTACGGCATATTCTTCAGTGGATGAAGTTATTTTGTTGTTAAAAGGATTTTCAAAGGAGTAAAGCGTTTTTACACTATCCCTTAAAGTAGAAACTTTTCTATTTATGTCGCGCCAGGCATCCTGTTGCTTTTTATAGTTTTCCAACGTTTTCTGTTCCCGAGTTAGGGGAATTTTCTCAATTTGCATGAGCTTTTCAACAGTGTCGTTGGTTTTATATTTATCAGTAATGCCTGGTATGTTTATATCTGCCATATTTCACCAGTACAATTTTAAATTACATCATCAAAAATGATGCCAATGGCTTTCCTGATATTGATCTTTATTTTTTGCATATCCGCTGATGGTATTTCTTTTATCACTTGATTTGTGTTAGAGTCTACGATTTTTACAACAACGCTTCCCAATTCGTTGTTTACATTAAAGCGCAATTTTCTCCCCATTACCATATCCGAAAGCCTTTGGAGTTGTTGTGCACTTTTCTTTATATCAGCGGCAGATTTTTCAAGATTTTCTGCAACTTCATTGCCAGTAGGACTTATAATTATATTCTCTACAGAAGATGTTTTACCTGTGGATTTATACGAAGTTGTAGGGCGTGCAATATATTGACCGTCCGTGGTCATTGTTTGTCCAAGTGAACTAATAGTATTCATAATGCTTCCTCCTTGAAGCAAAATGGAGTAGGAGGGGGGCGCACCCCTCCTGTTCCACGCATGCGGCTAAAAAGATGACATCCAGAAATCTCTTTTCGCTGCTCTGCGATTTTAACTTAACAAGGCAAGAACATTTTGTGACTGGGCATTTGCCTGTGCAAGCATTGCTGTTCCAGATTGTGTGAGAATCTGGTTCCTTGTGTACTCAACAATTTCAGATGCCATATCTGTGTCTCGAATGCGGCTTTCTGCTGCTTGAGTATTTTCTGCGGCAATGTTAATGCCATTGGCTGCCATTTCAAATCTGTTCTGGTAAGCACCGAGGTCTGCACGCTGTTTTGATATTGTCAACAATGCAGCATCGACCGTTCCGATTGTTGTGTTGGCTTGTTCAGGGTCAGCGATAGAAATTGATCCATCTTCTCCCTGCGCACCTTTAAGTCCAAGTGACTGGGCTGTCATTTCTCCAATGAACACCCTTACGCTTTGATCCATATTTGCACCAATCTGGAACTGCATAATACCATCAGCTGATTCTCCAAAGCGACCCGTCAACATATTCATACCATTGAAATTAGCCTGGCTTGCAATTCTGTCAACCTCTGCAACGAGTTGTGAAACTTCAACTTGAATTTGCATTCTGTCTTCATCGCTGTAGATTCCATTTGCTGATTGAACAGCAAGTTCACGAACACGCTGGAGAATATCTGTCGTTTCCTGAAGATATCCTTCGGTTGTCTGAATAAATGAAACACCATTTTCGATGTTTCTTGAAGCCTGGTTCAAACCGCGAATCTGTGAGCGCATTTTTTCAGAAACTGCAAGTCCTGAAGCATCGTCTCCTGCACGGTTAATTCTTTCACCAGATGAGAGTTTTTCGATGTTTTTCATGATGCCGTCATTTGAAATGCCAAGCACACGATTTGCATACAAAGAACTCATGTTATGGTTAATAATCATAGTTTGCCCTCCATGTCATAACTAGCGGAACTTCATGTTCCGTAATTTCCGCTTATGTGTAGGCTGAACAAAGGTTGCGCCCCCTTATTCAGTTTCAGACCCATACAGCAGAAAAAGTTGGTTTTTCTCAAAACCGACCTTTTCTGCCGTCACATAAGCCATGACATAAAAGGCTTTCAAAGATCTAAAACGCGTCTGAAAACGCGCAAAAATAAACGCTGTGTTTTGATGCTTAAACAGTAGAATAAATAGGCGAGTGGAGTAATGTAAGCACCGCGCATCAAAGAAGGGGATTAAACCCCTTCTTTGAATTATAGTACACTATCGAAGTAAATACAAGAGTGAAAAGCAAGTTTCTGCAACAAAGAGTGGGCGAAAGGCACGTTCCTTTATAAGTCAAACTGGTGAACTTTCGCCTCCTGTTTATTTGCTTAATTCCTACCTTAACAAGCTCAATACATTTTGGCTTAACGTATTTGCCTGGGCAAGCATTGCAGTTCCTGCTTGTTGCAATACTGAATTCTTTGTGAGTTCCACCATTTCTCTTGCCATATCCGTGTCGCGAATACGAGATTCAGAAGCCTGGAGGTTCTCTGCAGAAACATCAAGTCCGCGTACTGTGTGTTCGAGGCGGTTTTGATACGCACCCAAATCTGCTCGCTGCTTGTTGATTCTCTTCAATCCATCATCAATAGTGCCGATTGCGCGGTTGGCATCTTCCAGTGTCATAAGTGAAAGCTTGTCTTCTGATCCAACTTCTCGGATTCCAAGTGCTGTGGCAGACATTGTTCCGATGAAGACCTGGATTCTTTGATCCATGTTTGCTCCAATATGGAACCACATAGAACCAGTAACAGCATTTTCACCTGTTGGTTGGGCAAAGCGACCTGTAAGCATGTTCATTCCGTTGAATTGAGCAGTGCTTGCGATGCGATCAACTTCTGACACAAGGGCTGAAACTTCAACCTGAATCTGCATTCGATCCTCTTCGCTGTAGATACCGTTTGCTGCCTGAACTGCAAGTTCGCGTATTCTCTGCATAATATCAGTTGTTTCCTGTAAGTAACCTTCCGTAGTTTGAATGAAACTGATACCATTAGCAGCGTTCTCTGAAGCCTGATTCAAGCCTCGAATCTGTGAACGCATTTTTTCAGAAACTGCAAGTCCTGAAGCATCGTCTCCAGCGCGGTTGATTCTTTCTCCGGATGAAAGTTTCTCCATATCCTTTGAAAGAGAGAGCCCTGTGACTCCCAACTGACGATTGGCATACATTGCCGACATGTTGTGGTTGATGACCATAGTATTCCTCCTTGGAATATATAAAGGGCAACATCCATGCTACCCTGAAAATTTGCAAAGAAGTGTATCTGCAATACAAGGCCACATCTACACTTCTTTGCCAGGGAATGTCTCCTCAAAAGATTTAACATATCCCTCTCTTTTTATCGGAGTAATACCCAAAAATCTTGAGAGAAAATTTAAAAAAAATTTGATAATTAGTTCATTCTAAAAATTTCAGTTTTTAGAGGTAGTTTTGAAAATGCGATGTTCTATCGTCGCGCTATTAGAGCGATGATAGAACTTGTTGGCACGTTCAAAAAAAATTGCCAAAAGCACGTTTTTCGAGGTGTTCAATTTTAGAATTCAAACCATTGGCCATCGCGGGTTAAATACCAGTCGGCATCAACTTGTGGTGATTCTATTTTGTACCAAGAAATACTTCCGTCCATATTCAAGATTACAACTCTATTTGCATTTTGACAGACCTTTAGCGGAATGGATGCAGATCTTTTTAGCACAATATTTTTTTTCTGAGCGAGATTGCACGAACGAACCGAAACTCCTCCGATATTCGTGTACAGAAAAGGGTAGTGCATGTATGTAAAGGCGTTTGGATCTTCGGATTTTAAACGCAAGATGGGAGATGTTGTTTTTGAGGTGAGATTAAATTTAAATACAATGGTGGTTTTTGCTTGATCC
Organism: Treponema sp.; assembly: GCA_014803985.1. Lineage (GTDB taxonomy): Bacteria > Spirochaetota > Spirochaetia > Treponematales > Treponemataceae > Treponema_D. Next base: position 39,191 of record JAAVAO010000044.1, on the reverse strand, counting down.
GATGACTGAACTGAAATTCCATATATATCTTTATTGTGTGCATTCAAGGCGAATGCCACGTTGCCGCTTAAATTTACAGGAACAGTTTCCTTTGTTTGCATGTCAACGCATAGCAAGTTTGAAGGCGGATTTGTTGCGTAGGATTTGGCAATGTACAGTTTGCCGTCTCCGCCAATTACAGCGTCCTGTAAACCCGCTCCAGTGTATATCTCGACAAGTTTTTTTTCTTCCATGTCAAATTTATTGACAGTTGAGTTGCTTTCCACATCGATAAGTGTGTTTTCAAAGAGTCTGAGAGACTGAAGGCTTGTTTTTGGTGTGAAAAGAGTGGTTAGACTCGGAATGGAATAGTCAAAAAGCTGAACGGGATTTCGTGTTCCCTTTGACCACAAGATTAGTTTGTTCCCATACGGAATGAGTTGCGTTTGACCGGGATTTTCGCCTTTCCTATCGACCATCCCTGTATCATAAGAAGACTTAAATACTGCATTTCTCGTGAGAAAATAAAAATCTTCTCCTATTGGTGCTATGTCAAAAATTTTATCATAGATGTTTTCAGTTATTGCCTCTAGAATTACCGTTTCCCTTTCTTCTGTTGAATCGGTGCGATAGATAGCCCCCGTTTTTGAGCCAAGAATGATTTCATCTCCGTTTTTTGTTCCGCATGTTATGGCGGCATTTGAGCGTGGCCCTTTGTATTTTTTTACAAGCTTTGGTTCTGATACCGTTTTATTGTCACTGTTTTCTACCACATAAAGCGTATAGGTGCCTCGTTCATCGTTTGAAAGGTAGTAAAGGTTTTGATCGCTTTTAGAGCAAAGCAAAATGGGATTTTCCGCCGTGATTTTTGAAACAGTTTTGCCTGTTGTTCCGTGTATTATACAGATTGTATTGTTTCTCACCCCCGCAAGAAACATATAGTTATCAAACATGAGGGGTTGTTCAAGGGATTGTTCAACAGACAGTTTTTGTTTTATTGTTCCGTTGTTTAAATTGTAGTAAGAGAGACTGCCAGTTGGAGAATACATTACAGCGGTTTTTTCTGTTTCGCTTGTTCGGATCATTGAAATAATTCCCGTATTTGCTCGAATTTTATTATCAAGAGTACCGTCTTGCGCCTTGATAAAAACTGCTCCATCAACAGTTGTTGTTCCAGCAATGAGGAAAGTTCCTTTTTCTGAATATGCAAGAGATGATATTGTGTCTGAAAATCGGCGCGCAAATTTTCGTGAAAGCGTGTTCCAGTTCCAAACGCTCACTCTGTTTACAAGACCTCCGTCTGTTTCATACACTGCAATTTCATTTCCAGATGGTGCTACCGCAATCAATTTTATCTCCATATCAGAGATTTGAAAGTGTTCTCCTTGGTTGTCATCGGTCCATTTTACAAGAAACCCGTCTTTTCCCGCCGTAAAATATGTTTTTTCAAAAGCCCCTTCCTTTGATGCGTTTGCAATCATAGAAATCGACTCTTGATGTGCTTGAGTTGAAATATGTGATTGGGAAAAAATCGCCATACAGGATAATACGGTTATTAGCGTGACAAAACTTATTTTTTTCATATTTCTCCTTATCTTAAAAAAGTGCGCTGTTTTTATCATATCTATTGCCGTTTTCAGTTTGCTTTCCATTGAGCAATAAAATATTTTGTATCTCCCCACAAGCCTATTACAAGCATAAAAAGGATAAATGCAATGCCTACGAATTGAATATAGTATAGCACTTTTGGAGAAATTTTTCTTCTTGCCACTAATTCAATAAATGCGAAGAGAATAAGTCCTCCGTCAAGAATAGGGATGGGAAGAAGGTTCATTATAAAAAGAGAAACGCTTATGTATGCCATAAAGTTACACATATTTACAATGCCTGCTCTAATGCTCACAGAAAAACTTTCTGTAACAACTCCCCCCATCATATCAACGATTCTTGCCGGTCCAGAAACCGAATTTTCGAGGTCTGCCCCTTTAAATAAAATAGCAATGCCCCTTATTGTGAGACAAATTGCTTTGCCTGTTTCCTTGATGCCTTGCCACAATGCGGGAAAGAATGAATATTTTATGGATTCATATTGCTTTGGAGAGGTTGTGTCTGCAGCAACTCCAATTTTGCCAGTTCCCGATTCTTTGTCGAAGTCTGTGTGAACAGAGAATACAAGGGGCTGTTCTCCACGCAAAACTTCCACCTGCACATTTTCATCAGGGCGAATTGAAATTTCTGTGACTATGTCGGAAAAATTTTCTATGGGGATGTTGTTTATTTTTGTGATAATATCGCCCGACAACAGTCCTGCTTCTCGTGCTGCGCTGTGTATTTCGGGATTTAATTCGTCTACAAGAATGATTTTTGGAGAGTATGAATAGTATGTGTAACCGATCATTGCGATTAAAAAGAATGCAAACGATGCAAAGAGTGCGTTAAAAAAAGGCCCTGCAAATGCTATTGCAATTCTTTTGAGCGGATGCACGCCATACAGGGAGTCCGATTCTGCATGTATGTAAGAAAGATGTGCGTCCAATGACTTTTGAAAGTCTTTTTCGCCTTTCATAGCGCAATAGCCACCGAGAGGAATCAACGAAAGGCGATAGTCTGTTCCTCGTCGCTTTTTATGCAATAAGACAGGTCCAAAACCAATGGAAAATGCCTCGACCTTTACACCGAACATTTTTGCGGCGATAAAATGCCCTAGTTCGTGGAAAAAAATTAAAAAAAACAGACAGAGAAAACCCCAGATAATTTTCATATAATTTCCTGTGCAAGAGCGCGGGCATGTTTGTCCTGTTCAAAAACTTCGTCAAAATTTTTAGGAGTGTAAGTCCAGTCCTTGTCAAGAACAGTGCGAACGATTCTCGCAATCGCCGTAAAAGTTATTTTCTTTTCGAGAAATGCATGTACTGCAACTTCATTTGCCGCGTTATATGCAATTGTATACGATTTCGCTTTTTTTGCCGCTTCAAACGCATATTCGAGCATAGGGAAGTCGTTTATGCGTGGTTTAAAGAAAGTCATTGTGTGATCAAACAAATCAAATGGCTGCATATACGGCGTTTGGTTTTCAGGATAGGTGAGTGCAGAAAAAATAGGATGCTTCATATCTGGATCTGAAATTTGAGCGTACAGCATTCCATCATTTGTTCGCACAAGAGAATGTATAAGGCTTTGCGGATGAACAACCACTTCAATTTGCTCGGTTTGAAAATGAAAAAGGCGGGCGGCTTCAATTACTTCAAGTCCTTTATTCGCTAATGTTGCGGAATCTACGGTAATCTTTTTTCCCATTTTCCATGTCGGATGTGCAAGTGTTTGTTCTATTGTTACAGATTCAAGATCTTCTCGTGAAAAAGTTCTAAAAGGACCGCCGCTCGCCGTGATTATAATGTTTGATATATTTTCTTTTTTGATGTGATGCATTAAGTTGAATAGAGCGGAATGCTCGGAGTCCACAGGAATTATGAGAGCGTTGTTTTTTTCGGCAAGATCCTGAATAAGAGTCCACGCCATTACAACAGTTTCTTTGTTTGCAAGAGCCAAGTTTTTTCCATGCTCTAAAACTATTTTTGAAGGCAATAAACCTGCTGCCCCTGCAATTCCATTTACCACTATGTCGGGATTTGTCTGTTCTATTAAGGTCGCAATGCCATCCACGCCCGTTTTCGACGTGAGTATTCCAGGGCATTCAAAATAGTTGCAAAGGGATTGAAGTCTGTCTTCGCTTGTATGCGCTGTGAGTCCACAGATTTTAAATTGTTCGCCCATATTTCGAACGATTTCAAGTGTGCTTGTTCCAATGGAGCCTGTGCAGCCAAGAACGAGAATTTTTTTCATAGATGTTTCCCCCTTCCTATTAACTGAATTTTTAAAGCCTTTAGAGATTTAAAAGTTCAGGGGTGAATAGAAAATGCACAGCTATAAAGAATATCGGAGCAGTGAAAAAAACTGAGTCTATTGAGTCAAGCAAACCCCCGCGACCAGGGATTATATTGCCAGAATCTTTAATTCCAGCGGAACGCTTAAAAACTGACTCCACAAGATCTCCTGTTATCCCAGAGAATGAACACAAAATTCCAAGTAAGAGACCCTTTAAGTAACTGCCATAAAAAATATCCCGCCAAAAAACTTGCGCTAATATGCAGGACGCAATTGCTCCAATGCACCCTCCGCAAAAACCTGCGATGCTTTTGTTTGGACTTGCCTTGAATACGTTCCTATTATTTTTTCCAAATAAAACTCCAAAAAGCCATGCGAGAGAGTCATTTATAAAAACGGTGAATAAAAATACGGCTATAAAAAGGGATGCCTCTTTAAAAAGTGTCATTCGCGTGAGGAAAGAGGGTAAAAGTCCGCAATAAAAAACGATAAATATGCACTCTGAAATGCTCGCAATTGACTCGTTAAAGTCACTTTTCGAGAGAATTTCTATCGTCATAATCAAGAGCGCAGCTGCAAGAAAAACCCAGTTGGAGTAATGTATGTCTATTTTCAAAAGTATCATAATATATGAGAAAAGTGGAATAACGAGTGACAGTATGCAAACAAAAAATTGAGGCAAAAGTGTCGTTTTTATTTTGAAAATATTGAAAAGTTCCACACTGGCAATGCACGAACAAATGACTATTACAGCATTAAGGGGGAGATGATTGTAATAATCAAGAAAAACTATGCCTAATACAAGAGGAATTCCGATAAAAAAAACTAATAATCTCTGAAAAACCTTGCTCATAGCACCTCAAACTGTAAAAGCGGTTTGTTAAACTACACCGCCGAACCTTCTGGTTCTTTTTTGAAATTTTTCAATATCTTCAAGAAACTCTTCGCAGTTATAATCAGGCCAAAGCGTATCTGTAAACAGAAATTCCGCATAAGCCGCATGCCATAATAAAAAATTGCTGATTCTCATTTCTCCGCCAGTTCGAATAAGCAAATCAACATCAGGTAGATTTGGAATGTCAAATAAATGCTGGAGTTTTTCCTCCGTAATATCGTTTGCGTCCACAGCGTCTTGAAGCATCTTTTTTACGCCGCGAACAATTTCATTCCTTCCTCCATAATTTATTGCAAGAACAACAGTTGTTCCAGTAAAATGTGCAGTTTCTTTTGTTGCGTTTACAATTTCAAGTTGCACATCCTTTGGAAGTCCGTCTAAATCCCCAATATGTTGTATTCTAATTCCATTTTGCTTGTAAAAATCAAACTCTCCTCGCAAATGGACTTTTATCAAGCCCATTAAGTAGCCGACTTCATCCTGCGCTCTCTTCCAGTTTTCAGTGGAAAATGTGTATAGCGTAACATATTGTATACCAAGTTCAGAGGCTTTTCGCACGATATTTTTTGCGGCGGTCAACCCCTCCTTGTGTCCGCTACTTCTCGGAAGATTTCTTTTTTTTGCCCAGCGGCCATTTCCATCCATTATAATTCCCACATGAACGGGGAGCGCAGAAGTATCAATCATCTTTACAGCTATTCCAAAATTTCCTTTTCTTTGGCATCGTAGATTTTTCCGATTTCGGCAATAAATTTGTCTGTTAATTTTTGAAGTTTGTCTTCTTCAGTTTTTAGACCGTCTTCCGTTAATTCTCCAGACTTTTGCTGTTTTTTCAAATCATCGTTTCCATCTCGTCTGATGTTTCTGATTGATGTCTTTGAATTTTCAGCCGTTGCCTTTGCCTGCTTTACCAGTTCCTTTCGTCTTTCCTGTGTGAGCGGAGGAATTGCAATTCTGATCACTTTTCCATCATTTGATGGATTGAGTCCCAAATCTGCCGTTAAAATTGCCTTTTCAATGTCAGTTATAGTAGACTTATCGAACGGCTGAATTAAAACTGTTCTTGCCTCTGGAATTGAAATTGTTGAAACTTGATTTAAAGGTGTTTTTGAACCGTAATAGTCAACTCGCACTTTGTCAAAAATCGCCGCAGAAGCGCGTCCTGTTCTTATGGCATTAAATGAATCTTTAAGTGCCTCGATAGTTTTTTCCATTCTGGCTTCACAACTTTCTGCCATATTCATCTCCCATAAAAAGTCAAGAAGAAATTTGCGACTTTCTTTCTTGACTTTTTATGCCACTTCGTAATGAAATGAGAAGTGGCATTTGATATGCAAGTTTCCAACGGAAACTTGTCATGATAAACGTACCGCGCCATTTGTGCAGTGCTTTTATCATGTCTCCCTTAAAAAGCTGTGATTGATTTATTAAAATCTCAACGAGCTTTTTACGCGCATTCGCAACGGAGTACGGAAACGCAATTGATTGATAGTACAGTACAGTTTGCAACGCAAACTTCCATTGGTAAAAAATGACCGTGTTTTAGGCAGTTTTTACCCTATCTGTCATAAAATCGCAATAGTTTTTTATGCGTTATTGCAATAACATATTTTGCAATGACATATAGCGCACCGTTTCAAGCGGAAGCGGCAGTTGATATGCCAATTTCTGCTTGAAACATGTTAATACGCTGTAACTATACTATTTTCCCAAATTGAACAAAATGACCTTTTCAAATGATAGTGTTGCGCCAACGCTCTTGCTCATTTCAGCAAGTACTGTTGCAACAGATTTCTTTTCATCATCAAGATACATTTGATCCATAAAGCAAATTTCTGCAAGATGCTTGTTTATTTTGCCTTTGAGAATACCTTCCTTTACGTTGTCAGGTTTTGAAGCCATTTTTTCATCTTGAGCCATCTGCGCCTTGAAGATTTCAGACTGCTCATCAATATATGTTTGTGGTACTTCTTCCTGCGTAATATAAGAAGGAGTTTTTGATGCAAGATGCAGACAGCAGATGTGTGCAAAGTCCTTAATCTTGTCATCTGTAGAACCCTTTATGACAACGATTGAGCCAATCTTGAAGTTGTGGTGAACATACGTTGATGCAACGCAATCGCTCGGAATTTCCACATAAGCAATTTTGCGAACAGCCATGTTCTCTCGAATTTTAATTGCAACTTCGTTCAAGAGAGCGGTATGTTCATCGGTAACTTCCGTAAGTCCCTTTTCAAGAGTTAAAGAAACAAGTTTTTCTCCAAGCGCAATAAAGTCATCCGCTTTCGCTACGAAATCAGTTTCGCAAGTGAGTTCTACCATTGCAATTTTGTTTCCATCCTGCTTTAAGAAAATGCGTCCTTCAGCAGTTGTCCTGTCGGCTCTTTTTGCCATTGCAGCGAGACCTTTTTCAAGGAGATATTTTGACGCTTCCTTTATGTCTCCGTTGCATTCTATAAGAGCCTTTTTACAGTCCATAAGCCCTGCGCCAGTAGAATCACGGAGAGCTTTTATGTCTGATGCTTTAATTTCCATTTTTAATTCCTTACATTATCATTTTGTGTATTGCTACAAATAGCCGGCAATTTAGTTGTCGCCGTAGAGTTTATCCTCATCAATCAACTGTTCTTCTGCATCTCGTTCATCAGCCTCTGCATCTTCTTCCTTGATTTCAGTTGGCTGGTAGTTTGAATAATCCACGATTTCTTCATCTTCATTTTTATTGGATGCATCGGTTTGAATTTCCTCGTCTCCGTCAAGAGTTTCAAGAATTTTCAATCCGTTTTCGTTGTCAGATTCAATGACAGCATTTGCAATGATTGAGGTGAAAAGCGAAATGGCACGAATTGCATCGTCATTTCCAGGGATAGGGTAGTCAATGCCCTCTGGATTGCAGTTTGTGTCAACAACGGCAATTATCGGAATGCCCATTCTTCGTGCTTCTGCAACAGCAATTTGTTCCTTGTGGGTGTCAATGATAAAAATTGCTCCAGGGAGTTCCTTCATTTCCTTGATTCCGCCAAGGTTCTTTTCAAGTTTTGCCTTTTCCTTTTGAAAAGTGGCAACTTCCTTCTTTGTGAGATTATCGAAAGTTCCGTCCACTTCCATTTTTTCGATTTTCTTGAGGCGTAAAAGTGATTTTTTAATTGTTGAGAAATTTGTAAGCATTCCGCCAAGCCAGCGGTTGTTTATGTAGAACATTCCGCATCGCTCCGCTTCCTTTTGGATTGCTTGCTGAGCTTGCTTTTTTGTGCCTACAAAGAGGATTGATTTTCCTGAAGCGGTGATTTTTCTCACTGCTTCATAACTATCTTTGATTGCAGCGATTGTTTTCTGCAAATCAATAATGTGGATTCCGTTTCGCTCTGCGAAGATATACTTCTTCATGCGAGGATCCCAACGCTTTACCTGATGACCGAAATGCACTCCCGATTCAAGCAGGTTTTTCATGGTAACAACAGCCATGGTGTTCTCCTTCACTGATGGATTTTTTTTCCATCCCGTACTCTTTTTCTCGATACTGCAATGCAGCACGGAAGATTTATAAGGCTAAAGCCCTATTCGAACGACTCCAAAACGGAGTAGCCCTGTTCTTTTAACATATCATAAAGTTCATAAATAGGCAATCCCGTAACACAACTTTGTGACCCCTCTATTTTCGATATAAATAGAGATGCAAGGCTTTGAATTCTGTAGCCTCCTGCTGCACCGTGCCATTCTCCAGTGTCAATGTACCATTTTATTTCTTCGCTTGTCATTGGTGCGAATGTCACCTTTGTTTCAACGGTTTTAGTTGTTGTTGTGCGCGTTTTGCCATTATACAAAGCCACCGATGTGATTACGGTATGTGTTGACCCCTGAAATTCCTTGATAAAGCGTTCTGCCTCTTCTTGATTTTTCGGCTTTCCGTATATTTTAGAATTTTTGGTAACGATTGTGTCCGCACTCAAAACCCATGGAATCTTTTGATTTGAAGGGAGCGTGTGCAATACATCTATAATTTTTTCACGTGCAAGCAGTTCAGTTGTGTTGTTTGGAGCAATTCTAGATGCAATTGCTTCGTTGACGTTCGGCATAATGACCTGAAAGGGAATGCCAAGCATTTTCAATATCTCTTGACGCCGTGGCGACGAAGAGGCCAAAATTATTGGTTCCATAGCAATCTCTTATTTTTCTTCCTTTGATGAAGAACCGGATTCTGAAAGTTTCTTTAAAAGTTTGTATGCCTTTGCGCGCACTGTTCTGTTGTAGTGATAGTCTGATGCAATTTGTGTGAGCGAATCTATTATCACCCGTTTGTTTTCTGTTGAGTCAGCAAGTTTTTCGTAGCAATCTATTACTTCTGAGGCAAGAGAGCTTGTTGGGTTTAATATTTGGTTTCTTCTGTTTGCAAATGAAATTGTGTTTATTACATCATCGTTTGTGTTTATTCCGACTTCGCCGAGAGAATTTACTGCCGCTGTGATTACCATTGGCTCGTTTTCTGCAAGAACAATTTCCTTTAAAAAATCCTTTGATTCTTCTGTCTTGATTTTTCCGAGGGTGAGACAGGCACGTCTTCTCAAATCAGGAAAGTTGTTTGTCAGTCTTCCGTTCATTCTAGATTGAGTTGTGATGCCCGCTCCTGCAAGTTGATTCAATGCATTCATAATATCGGGGCTGGTATTTCCGTTGTCAACGGCGAGTTCAAGCATTTGCATTGCCTCAAGTTTTGTTTCATAGTCATCTGCTGAAACCATGCTTAAAATGACGAGTCCATCAACATCGCTCAGATATTCGTCTTCAACAGAGCTTTCAGATTTTGACTGCTCCTTTTGATTTTCTACTTGCGTTTCCTGTGCAAAGAGTGTGGATGCAAGCGCGATAAATCCAAACGCTACAAATAATTTTTGAAAAATCTTCATTCTTATCCTCCAAGTGATATGAGAAATGCTTGAGAAGTAATGCCTATAATTATAACTTAATGCTGTCAATAAATCAAGGACTTGTGTTCGTTTAGTTTCGATCATATTTCTTTTCGAGGGCGAGCCTTACAGATTCAGGCACCATATCCGATATGTCTCCGCCAAGTCGCGCAAGTTCCTTTATTGAGCTGGATTTTAGGAGCAGATATTTTTGGTCTGTAGGGATAAAAAGAGTTTCCACGCTGTTTTCAAGATTGTGGTTCATTAACGAGAGGTCAAATTCATAGGAGAAGTCTGTTTGGTTTCTAATCCCTCGTATCAGCACTTTTGCACCGTTTTTTTTTGCGTATTCAACAACAAGTCCACTCCACGTGTGAACTGAAACGTTTTTATACGGTAAGACAAGGTCTTTTATCAGTGTAAGCCGTTCTTCTGATGAAAAAAGACAGTGTTTTTCTTCGTTTACAGCAAGAAGAACGTCTATTTCGTCAAAAAGCAAGGCGGCTCGTTGTATTATGTTTATATGTCCATTTGTAATGGGGTCGAATGTCCCTGGAAAAACTGCTTTTGTCATGTTACTTTTATCTTACCCTGTTTGACGAAAATAGACAAGCGTTGTATAATAGGGCAGGATGAAAAAAATAAGTTTTGTATTCTTGTCGTTTTCTATTTTTTTGTTGTTTTCTTGTAAGACTACAGATGTTGCTGTTTCTGAAAACGAATTGTTGCAGTCGGACAATGTTAGTGTGACTGAACGGGCTAAAGTTGAGGAGGACAACAGAGATGAAGGCTATGCTGAATATTCTCGTTCAACACAGGACGTTGATGTTCCGAGAGATGTTTTTTCCTTTGATAAGAACTCCATTTTAACAGTGATTTCAAGTCTTTCAGAGGTTATGGATAAATATAATTATGAGGAGTGGTTAAAATATATAGACCCCGCCTCGATAAAATATTGGTCAAGCAAAAACAATTTGGCGCAGGCATCAAAAAGACTTCCGATCAAAGGACAAATGTTGAATAACTTGTATGACTATTTTCGGTTTGTGTTTGTTCCGTCAAGGAGAGGAAGGGATGTTGACGAAATCCGTTACATCTCTTTGGATCAAATTAAGGCGGTTCAGATGAGGGAAGATCAAGATGTAGTATATTATAACTTTATAAAGGTGAATGGCAAATGGATGGTGAAACTTCCAACCCTTGCGATTTCAGGAAAATAACAGGCAATAGATGTTTTCCCATTTGACAAAAATGTTTATTCTGTTATAATTATTGACACACTGATTGGAACTGTTGTATTATAAATCGCAGTAAATCAGATTGAATATTTGTTTAGTGAGGTTTGTAAAATGGCAGTACCTAGAGCGAAAACTTCAAAAGCCGTTACCAAAAGACGACAGAGCATTAATATGAAGCTAAAGGCACCGCAGCTTGTTGAATGCGCTAATTGCGGTAACTTAATTCAGTCGCATCGCGTATGTCCTAAGTGCGGTTTCTATCGCGGTCGTCAGATAATTACACCTGAGTCTAACGGTTAAATTTTTACGGGAGCAGTAAAATGGACGAATTGTTTGAGAAAATCCAGAAGCTCATTGCAGAGAAGCTGGAGATTGATGAAAGCAAGATTACATTGGATTCTTCTTTCCGAGGTGATCTTGGAGCGGACAGCCTTGATACGTATGAATTGGTTTATGCGATTGAGGAAGAGTTGGGAGTAAGCATTCCCGATGAAAAAGCAAACGAATTTGAAACAGTTCGTGATGCTTATGACTTCATCAAAGCGGAGCAGTCTAAATAACTGTTGCCTGACTTTGAGATTTAGGCTGTCCTTTTTTGGGCAGCCTAATTTTTTGTCTGCGTAAAAGTATTTTTTGATATGAAAAAAGATATTCCTCAAAAGAGAATGGCTGCCTTAGAAGGATTTTGCCGTCCTCTTAATTTGAAGTTTAAAGATATTTCACTTTTGGATCTTGCGTTTCATCATCGTTCATGTTCAAATGAAAATTCTAATCTTAAAAATTATAACAACGAGCGTTTGGAATTTTTAGGCGACTCCGTATTAGGTCTTGTGGCTGCTGATTTTCTGTATAATGATATGGCTGAAAAACACGAGGGAGATTTAGCGAAGGTGAAGGGCGCTGTTGTTTCTGAAAAGGCTCTTGCTCCTATTGCCCTGAAATTTGGTGTTGATGAAATGCTTGTGCTCGGTCATGGAGAAGAGGTGAGCGGCGGACGCAAAAAGAATGCCATTCTTGCCGATTGTATGGAGGCGATTATAGGTGCATATTATCTTGACAGAGGCTTTGACGCTGTAAAAGACTATGTGCTTTCGTTTATCATTCCAGAGGTAAGAAAAGTTCAGCATGGAGCGGGAAAGGATTTTAAAACGCTTCTTCAGGAACTTTCTCAGAAAAAATATAAGGAAATTCCCGTGTATGTTCTCGAAAACGCCTTTGGTCCTGATCATAATCGAACTTTTTTTATTTCTGTAAAAATCGGAAATGTTACCTACGGACCTATGAGCGGAAAATCAAAGAAAGAGGCAGAGCAAAATGTTGCTAAAAGCGCATATAATACTATTGTTGTAGAAGATGAAACAGACGGCGAATAAATAAGCCTCAATTTTTTGTTTTAGGAAAAATCTGCATAATTTGAAATTTGAAAATTAAAGAAGGGTATTCTTTTTTACACTAAAGCACTTTTACTGAAGTGCGTGAAAGTTTATTTTGTCTTGCCACTCAAGGTGTGTTTTATTTTTAAATTCAAAATAAAAGTCAAATAACTTTAAGTAAGACGAGAGATAGAATGAATTGAAAAAAATTCTATCTCTCGTATCATTTTGTCCGCAAAATTTGCTAAAAATGTACCTATCTGAATAAAATTACTAACACTTGTGAAACGATAACGACTGCAATCAATGCGATGGGGTAGGTTGCCGCATAAGCAGATGCAACGTTTTCAGTTCCAGCAGTTGCAATCAATGTTCCAAGTGCAGGCGTTGATGTCATTCCTCCAGTAATTGAGCCAAGATTGTTTAATAGGCTCAAGTGAAGCACATAGCGCGCAAATAGGTAGCCGATAATCAAAGGCATTGTTGTCATAATGATTCCATAAATAAAGTAAACCGCTTTAAAGTATTTGACAAAACTTGCTCCGCCTGAAACGCCTGCGCCAATCAAAAAAAGCATAAGCCCCAACTCTCGAAATTCCTTTAAGGTTACTTCAAGAGGCGTGATGTCAATGCGTCCTATGTGAGCGAAATGACCAAAAATCAATGAAATCAAAAGGCAGCCACCAGTTGTTGTGAGTGAGAACGACCAGCCAGGAAGCTTCATATTAGCATTAAAAATATGCGCGATGCCATAGTATATGTATGCAACAATTTTTCCCCAGTCAATGCCACCTACAACGATTCCGCAGATTGCTGCAAGTGCAAACGGCATAAAACCGAATGAATCAATTTCTATCAATTTGCCGTTATACGTATGTTTTTTTCCTGTGTCTGCAATGACAATATGCGCTCGTTCTTCATCCATATTTGCATGAAGTATTTTGGGAATGATTTGCACAAAAAGCACAACGCCAATAACGCCGTAAAGATATGCAATTCCATGTCCAACAGAAACAATAGCCTCAAGTTGTGGATTTACAGTCGCTTTTGCCGCTGAAAAGGCAGGGGTGGAGGTGAGACTTCCTGAAAGTAGTCCAACCAACATTGCGGCGGCTTCTTCCATATTTCGTCCAAAAACTTTTACGTCAAACACTATGCAAGCAGCGCAGAAAAGTCCTCCGACAAGAATAATCAAAAGCCCTAGCAAAATGTATGAATGGAAATTCTTTTTCAGATTTGAAAAGAAATTTGGTCCTGCAATAAAGCCAACTGATGTGACAAACAGAATTAATCCCATCGTTTCAACTATCTTTAAGGCGTTTGTTGTGTAGCCCTTTGTGTTTTCCTCAAGGTATGTGTAAAAAAGACAGCCGAATAGCAGCGCAATTATAAAAACGCCAGCAGTTCCTAGTGAAACGCCCTTTATGGTAATGCGTCCCAATAGATAGCCGATAGTTGCAATTGCGAATACACAGAACATCAAAAATGCAATGCCCTGAAATGTAATTACCGAACCGAAAAGTGTCATAAAAATGAAACCTCTTTAAAACTAGTGTGAAAATTGTAAAAAGTATATCTTTTTTTTATAATAAATGGAATAGGGTGGTTGTTGAATTTGCTCGTGTTTGCATAATTTCATCGAAAATTCACAGCAGGATTTTTTAGTACATTGTTTCTGTTTTGTGTATTTCACGCCATACTTCGTAAGTCATATAATTTATGTGTTCAGTTCTTGTTTCTTGCAAAAGAGGGATGGGCGTTTCTTTGTTTGTATGGTGAAAGACAAACCCTATTTTTTCTTGAGCGCGCTTTGATTTTTCATTTCCATCATAGTAGCCACACCAAACTGTGCACATACCAAGATCATCAAAGGCATGGCGCAAAAGTTCCTGTGCCGCTTCGGGAATAAGTCCATAGCCCCAAAATGGTTTTGCAATCCAAAAGCCCATTTCACATTCGTCATTGCGATTTGTTAAGTTTGTAAAGCCGTTTAATTTGAGTTCAATGCAGCCGATAATTGTGTTTGCGCAAATATTTTTAAATGGTTCTTTATCGAAAAGACCTTCAGCATTGTGATTTGGGCAAAGGGCGTAACATTCAGAGCCTACAAAAACAGTTTCAATAATATTTCGACTTTCCTGCACGCTTTTATGCTGAGGCCATCCGGCAGCCGGTCCCACATCCTTGTCGCTTGCCCACGTAAACAGATCCTCTGCGTCAGAAATTTCCCATCGCCGCAACATTAAGCGAGGAGTATGGAGTGTTGTTTTGTTTTTATCGTGCAATATAGACCTCCATTATTGTTGTGTCAGCTTTCAAATTGCTCAATGATTGCTTGTCTTAATTGAAATGATTCTACTTCGTATGGAGCAATTGAATTGATATTTTCATTTGTAATCATAATTTGACCTTCAAAGATTTTAGTTCGATCGTAAGTTTTTTCACGTGTTTCTGTCTCTTCGTTTCTATGTTGAGGGCAAAAGTTTTTATGATTTTGGATTATAGTATTTTTCATAACCCAATAGCGGATTTTATCCCTATAAACAGCAAGCCAAATATAAACGTCACAGCAGGATGGCTTTAACTGTTGAAAATTCATTAAAAATTTTTTATTTGAATTTGAATCTAGGGCTTTTTCATATAGAGGCGCATCGGATTTATTTCTGTCATTTGCTCGGGATGCTTTTATTTCAATTTTTATTATTTCTCCGTTATGTGGCAAATATAAATCATATTGTCCTTTATAATCTGGATCTTCATGTTTTGTTGGATGTTTAAGAAGCGGTTCAATAGTCATTAAGTGGCTGAATGCCCATGTATCACCGAATCCTCGTGGAGAGGTTATTTCAAAAACATAAAGGAATAAATTGCGAAAGATATAGTCATCCCTCATTTTGATGTAGTCATCATAGGAAATGATATTTTCCGAAAGTAATTTTGAAATTATAAAATCATATTTGTTGAAAGGTTCTATTACTTTTAGATGTTCAAGGGTATTTTGAAATTCTTCTTTGTTATTCATTTTTTTCATCAGAAAGTGTAGTTCATTTTCAAGTTGTTCCATCAGTTATTTTACCTCGCTTACAATGTATTTCAATTCGTTGTTTGATAAATTGAAGAGTTTTGCAATTTTCTCGTCGAGTTCAGATTGTATAAATTTTTCAACGACAAATTTATTATACAGTCTTTTGAGTTCTGTGTGTATTTCTTCTGAAAATGTTGGCAATGGCAATGATTCGAGATGCTTTCTCAATATTTTTGTAGAATGGAATTTTTTTTGAAAAATGAAATTATAAATGCTTGAATTGAATAAACAGAGGATTGTTTCAAAGGGATACTTATTCTTTGGAATGAACAAATTTGCACTGTTAAGCAATAGACAATTTTTTGTATCAATCGCGCATACAAGTCTTGAATTTATAAATCGATATACTATTTTTTTAGATCGATATAGTTTTTCGTTTGCTACCTGCTGAAACTTTTCTGGAGTAAATTTTATATAAATGCTTTCTTGCTTTATTTTAAACGGCAAAATATCGCAACCTTTAAAAATAGGTTCGGTATTTTCGTTTTTTGTTGGAAGAAGATATTTTTTATTATTACCAGTAACTATTCCCAATGCAAAATCTGCATTGTTTTTTAATGTGGAATGCGGAATGCGATATATTTGTGTAATAATTTTTTCAGAGAATTCTGAATTCTCAGCTTCAATCAAAAAATCAGGTTTTTTAATTTTTTCTTTATCTAACGAGTAAATTAAACCATTTTTATCTTCAATTGTAATTTGCTCGCTTTTAGTTGACAAGTCAATTTTTAAAAGGATTGCTTCGGACATAACTCCTTTAAAAGCCCGTCCTAGAAGTTTTATGTAAATATCATTTTTTTGCGAAATTATTTCTTTTCGAATTTTTCTATGACTAGCAACATTTAAAAAAGAATATGGCAAGAAGAAATAAAGTTTGCTATTTTTCGAGAGCATGTCAAGGCTGTTGTGCAGAGCGATACTAAAACTTTCAGTTGTTTTTAGTTGGGGAAATGTTTGTTTCAGAATTTGTTTTTCTTGAATGTTAAATTTTATACCCCATGGTGGGTTTGTGATTATGCAATCGAAGTGTTCGCTTGTTTTTAACAAATCATTTTTTGATTCTAATATGCTATTAAAAAAGAAATGGCACTCAATATTCGGGTTGTTAAAAAACAAGGTCAAATTTACATGGCAAATTTTTAACGCTATGGAATCTATGTCGCTTGCATAAATCTTTGCTGTATTATGATTTTTTGAAAGTGTATTTAAAAATAGTGAACCGCTTCCACAACAAGGATCGTATACTGTTTTTTCTGGAGCAAATTTTATTTTCTGAAGAAGTTCTGCTGGTGTGTAAAATCCTCCTCTGTTTGACTTTTGAGATACATTTTGAATTGATTGATAAAATGCTCCGATTATGTCATCGTCACAATTCGGAATAAAAAATTTTTCAAAAATCGATTTTATTATAATTGTTCTTTCGAGGGGAAAATTGAGAAGCCAATTGTCTATACTGTTTTTGATTTTATTTTCTGATTTCAAAAAACCATTGTCAGTTAACTGTTTATAGCATATCGCTAAAACTCCTTGTTCAATGGACAAAGATGATTTTTCAAATTCATCAATAAGAGAATGTAAAAGCAATTTCCGGTTTTCATCCTGTATTCCAAGATATGTGGTAAATTTATTTTTGGAAAAATTTCTATTTGCCCGACTAATCAATTTTTGAGATGTTGTTATTTTGTTGATTACATTTTTATATTTTTCATCTGTATTTATATTTTGTGTTGGCGGAATAAAACCTGTTTTCACCCAATTTGAAACTGTTACAGATGAAATTTTAAGATCGTCACAAAGCCTCTTTTCAACGGAACTCATTGCAAAAAATGATAGTATTTTATCTGTCAAGTGTCAAGCAATAAACTGTTCCGCAAAGATTTATCTTTTGTTTTCTAAAAAAGACGCTCCCACAGATTGCAATAATCCACGAGAGCGTTTTTTCACGATTTATAGGTGTAAATTTTGTTTATTTGCTTGCGCCAGGGAATTCGCGGTTTCCTTCAAATTCCTTGTTTCCATGTGTGTAGCGCGGCAAAAGTTTTGGAGAAATAGCGTCGGTTTTAATGCCAGCGGCATTTCGTTCCTTTTCAAATGCTTTTACATGTTCCAAACTCAAGTTTGCAGTTTCGGTCATATTGATTGCATTGAACATTTTGCCTGCCTCAATGCCAGCCTCACGACCAAACACCACTACATCAAGCAAACTGTTGCCCATCAATCGGTTTGTTCCGTGAACGCCGCCTGATGCCTCTCCTGCTACAAGCAGGTTTGGAATATTTGTATGGCATGTTTTGTTGATTTCAATGCCACCATTTTGGTAGTGTAGCGTGGGATAAACCAAAATAGGCTCTTTGCGAATGTCAATTCCATATTTAATGAACATTTTGTACATTGCAGGAATGCGTTTCATAATCGTGCCTTCTCCATGGATTATTTCAATCATAGGAGTGTCAAGCCAAACGGCATCCTGAACTTCATTTTTCACGCCACGTCCGTTTTTTACTTCCTTAATAATGCCAGAAGCATTTACATCTCTCGTTTCAAGCGGATGAATATACACTTCTCCGTCTTTGTTGATGAGTTTTGCGCCAAGAGAACGCACTTTTTCCGTAACAAGTTTTCCTAAAATTTGTGTTGGATATGCTGCTCCAGTAGGGTGATATTGCAGTGAATCCTGATAAAGCAGTTTTGCACCGGCTCTATATGCTAGCACCAAACCATCGGCAGTTGCTCCATAGTGGTTTGATGTCGGGAAGCCTTGATAATGCATTCTTCCGGCTCCTCCAGTTGCGATGATTACAACTTTTGCCTTTGCAATACGAACTTCTTCGGTTTCCATATTCAGCAAAACTGCACCTGCCGCTTCACCTTTATCATTTTTGATAATTTCAATTGCGGATGTGAAGTCAACAACTGTTATTTTATCCGCTCGATTGAATGTTTCATCTCGCAGTGTGCGCATAATTTCTGCGCCTGAATAGTCTTTGCAAGCATGCATTCTTTTTCGACTGGTTCCGCCACCATGCGTTGTGACCATTGTGCCGTCTTTTTCCTTGTCAAATTCAACGCCGAGTTCATTCAACCATTTTATTACGCTTGGGGCTTTGTTTACGAGAGTGTACACTAACTCAGGTTTTCCGTCAAAGTGACCGCCGCCAAACGCATCAAGATAGTGCTGGGCGGGAGAATCATTAGGCTTGTCAGCAGCCTGAATTCCTCCTTCTGCCATCATTGTGTTTGCATCTCCCACGCGGAGCTTTGTGACAAGCAGAACTTTTGCTCCTGCCTCGCTCGCCATAATCGCGGCGCTTGTTCCCGCTCCGCCTCCTCCAATTACCAAAACATCAGTTTCATAGTCAACATGACTTAAGTCTATGTGTTCTGGTTCTAGTCGTGGTTTTGCTTGAAGCATATCCGCTAGTTCGTGAGGTGCTTTTTGTCCTTTGTTCGGACCAATTTTTAACTCTTCAAATTCAGATGCGATGCGATCTGGGTGGTATTCCTTTAAAAGCGCGTCTTTTTCTTCAGCAGTAAGGCGAGCGTGCTCAAATTTAAGATTGGCATCGCGTTTTTCAGCAACGATTTTTGCTGCTTCATCAAGATAATTTCCGTACATTTTTATCTCCCATTTTATTGCTTAAACTTACGCCTCAATATCGCGTGTATTATACAACTCTTTGATTGTATTCAAAGGGTGATTCATCATTTTTTGAATTGCATCTTCGCATTTTCCTGCGTCAATTTCAGCAACTCGATCAATGAGATGTTTCGTTTCAGGCTGAAGGTATTTACCATTTATGCGACGAGCGAGTTCTGCAACCTGTGGATGACTGATTTCCGCAGGACAGCGGCTTGAACAACATCCGCACATAACGCAGTCAAAAGATTCATCTGCACAAGATGCAAAGTCGCCGCGCTGTGCATACGCAATGTACTGCATAACGGATAACCCTTGCGGGCAAGCACGAGTGCAAGCATTGCAGCCAACACACGAATAAATTTCAGGATAGAGCTGCATCATAATTGACTGCTCTGGTTTTACTTTGTTGATGTCATATATTTGCTTTACGAGGGGGAAAAACGGCAGTGTGGCAATATACATTCCGTTTTCAACTTTTGTAGAGCACGCCAAGCCCGTCATCAACTGATTTTTTCCTTCAATGCGATAGATTGTAGCGCAAGCACCACAGAAACCATTTCGACATCCGCATCCGCGCTTAAGTTGATAGCCCGCATACTCCATAGCGTTCATTATTGTAAGTTCTGCGGGAACATCATATTTCTTGCCAAAAAGAAATATTGTTGCCATCTCTTTCTCAGACATAAAATTCTCCTATACCTATACTGTAATTATATGCAATTTTACTTAATATTCTGGCGGTAACGCCCCTAACTCCTCAAATGTGAAAACAGGACCATCTCGACAAACGAATTTGTTGCCAATATTGCATCTTCCGCATTTTCCGATTCCGCATTTCATTCGCATTTCCATTGTCGTGTAAACTTGCTCGTCTTTAAATCCAAGTTTTTTTAGACCATCAAGGGTCAAATGAATTAAAATCGGAGGACCGCACATAATAACATATTTGCTCACATCAGGATTTAACTCCGTGACATACGGCGGAACAAAACCGACATGTCCATCCCAGCCGTCTTCCGCGCGGTCAATCGTAAGGTCAACTTCCACATCTGGTTGTTTCATCCAGTCTTCTACAAGTTCTTTGTAGAAAACAAGGTCAGCCTTTGAGCGTCCGCCGTATACAACTTGAATTTTCCCATAATCCTTGCGGTTTGCAAGCATATAATTTACAACAGAATGAACGGGTGCTAATCCAATTCCTCCCGCCACAACAAGTATATCCTTTCCCTTGAATGTGTTTTCAACAGGAAACCAGTTTCCTATTGGACCTCGAACGCAAATTTGTGTGCCAGGTTTTGCATCGTGAAGCCAAGAAGTGACACAACCACATTTCTTTATGGAAAATTGTTGGTATTCTTCAACAGTGGGTGATGAAGTTATGGAAATCATAGATTCGCCAACGCCTGGAACAATAAGCATTGCGCATTGCCCTGGCATGTGATCAAAAAGTTTTTTACCGTCCAAACCAGTCACTCGGAAAGATTTCACATCCGGCGTTTCATCGATTATTTCTCGAATCACACCAACGTAAGGTATAAACGATTCTTGTTCTTGCATTATTTCCCTCCTTCCAAGTCGGTGGCATTCATTTCTTTTATAACTTTTACTATATTCATGTGGATAGGGCAACTTTCCAAGCAGCGACCACAGCCCACACACATTGAAAGTCCGTTATGAGCCATAGGATAATACAAAAGTTTGTGCATAAATCTTTGTCTAAATCGTTCTTTTTGAGTGATACGAGGGTTTGCCGCAGCCATTTGGGTGAAATCCGAATACATGCAACTGTCCCAGCAGCGTGTCTGCTGAATGCCATTTCCATTGTCAAAATCACGGACATCAAAACACATGCATGTTGGACAGACATACGTGCAAGTTCCACAACCAAGGCATGTTTCGCTCAAAGTATCCCAAACAGGAGAATTGAAAAATTTGAGCATATCTTCGCCTTTGAATTTTGAAAGATCTAGTTCCGCAAACGGTAGTTTTTCAATTTTCTCTTTGATTGCAGCCTTTGTTTTTTCAACAGGCTTGTCATCGCTTTCTTCCAAAATCGACTTGACGCTTTCTAAAAGTGCTTTTCCCTTGTCTGTGTTTGGAGTGAAAAAATAGGTGTCATCACAAAGCCATGTTGTGATGTCGCCAGCAGGTGTGCTTGCGTCAATGTTGTATGTTTTACAAAAACACGTTTCTTCAGGTTCGTTGCAAGCAAGGGTAATTACAAGACCATGGTCACGGCGATTTTTATAATACGTGTCAACATATTTTGGGTCTCCAATATATACTTTATCAAAAACCTCAAAACTTTTTGCATCACATGCACGAACGCCAAAAATCACAAAGTCTTCCACTTCTGTGCGCGGGTCTTCAACAGTGATATTGCCATCTGTAATTTTATATTTTACCAGACATTCTGTTTTTGGAAAGAAAAAATCCTTTGCGCTGCGAGTTGTTTTCAATGCGCTTGAAAGTTTTTTTCCGTTTTCCCACTTTTCAAAGTTCGCCTTGCCGGAGTTGTTGTCCACAGGAAGATACAGTGTTTTGCTTTTTGCGATTGCTTCAAATAAAGAATCGATTTTGTCTTTTTTAATTGTAAGCATTATTCTTCCTCTCCTTGTTTTTCACTCGAACGTTCGTACACAATGCTCGGTTCTGCATCTTCTTGCGTAAATGTGAGCATTGGAGGCTTTGTTTCCATGTCGCTGCCTGCGGTGTAAGGTCCGTAGATTTCATTTATATCCTTTATAAATTTTCGATTGATTAAGTGAAGCGGGATGTGTTCAGGACAAACGCGAGAGCATTCCCCACAGTCTGTGCATCGTCCGGCTACATGCCATGCTCGAATAATGTGATAAAGGCTTTCCTCAAATGAAACTTGCGCTACTTTGTGCGATGTGTACATATTGTTGTTGTCAAATACGCATTTTTCGCACGTGCATGCAGGACAAATATCACGACACGCATTACAGCGAATGCAGCGAGCAAATTCATTTTTCCAAAATGCGTGTCGTTCATCAGCAGACATTTTTTCAAGCCGTTCAACTTCATCAAAGCGCCCGCTTTCCAAAATATCTCCATCTTCTCCCACAAGTTCATCGTACGTGATATGCTTTTTGCTCTTGCAGTTTTTGCAACGTTCTGCAAGTTTTTTCTCGCTCAATTTTTTTGGATCGGAAGTGTCTGCCATTCCATCACAGGGGATTCCAACTACAATAACATCGTCACGAGTGATTCTGTTTTCTTTTAGCAATTCCGTAAAACTATAGGTGTCGCATGGCTTTAGAAATACTAAAATCTTTTCTTGAGGAATAGGTTTATCCACTGCGTTTGGATCTCTTTGTTTTGCCATCGCATTGTTCGTGCGCGTTGTGGACTTTGCTGTTTCAATCGCGCGAGTCATTTTTACTAAATATTTTGAAAGATTTGCCCCGCAATTTTCGTTGTAGACAAAATCTCTTTCAAGTTCTTCCGCGCTTTTAAATGTGGCGGGCGTAACGTCATAGTCAAACAGACCTTTTTTCCAGCCGATAACAGACTGAACTTCTCCGCTCGCTAACTTTTCCTTTGCTATTTTTATCAAATCGGAAGTTAATGTGCCGTCTTGCATCTTACATCCTCCAATTTTTTGTTTTCACCTAAAGCGGTAATTTTTTCTACAAAGTCGTTCATAATTCCTGCGAATCGAACGCCTTCTGCCGCTGAACACCATTCAACTCTTGTGCGTTCTTTTTCAATGCCAAGATAGTCAAGCATGCTGAAAATAAGCGTCATACGGCGACGAGCAAAGTAGTTTCCCGTTGAATAGTGACAATCACCTGGATGACAACCACAGAGAATGACACCGTCAGCACCTCTTTGAAACGCCCTCAAAATAAAGAGCGGATTTAATCGGCACGAACAGGGGATTCTTATAATTTTTACGTTTGCAGGGTATTCCAATCTATTGTTGCCTGCAAGGTCAGCTCCTGCATAAGAACACCAGTTGCAGCAAAACGCCACAATTTTTGGTTTCCAATTTTCGTTTTTAGTTTCGCTCATAAGCAATTTCGCTTGCTCAAAACAATTACCAGTCTACACTACTGGCAAGAAATGTATTGTGCGGCATATCTGCCAGCAAGTGCCAGTAGGGAAGGGCTGTTAATCATTAACTAAGCACAGCATCCACCTCCGCCAATATTTGTTTGTTGCTAAATCCCTGCAAGTCCATCGCGCCTGAAGGACAAGCAACCGTACATGCACCACAACCCTGGCACATAGCCGAATTGACTTGTGAAACATGGCGTGTAATTGTAGTTCGGTTAGGACCTCTAAAATCCTTGTCAACATAACTGATTGCGCCATACGGACACACATTTTCACATTGACCGCAACCATTGCACATATCTTCGTTTGGTTTTGCTGTGCAAGGATTGTTTTGCAACTTGTCCTTTATCAAAAGGCATATTGCTTTTGCCGCCGCACCTGAAGATTGCGAAACGGTTTCGGGAATATCTTTTGGTCCAAGACACGCACCTGCAAGGAAAATTCCCGCCGTAGGGCTTTCAACAGGGCGTAACTTAACATGTGCTTCAAGGAAGAAGTCGTCGTTGTCCATAGATGTGGTGAGCATTGTTGCCAGAGGGCGCGCTGAAGGAGATGCCTCCAATGAACCTGCAAGGACAACCATATCCGCCTTGATGTGAACTTGTTTATTTAAAATCAAGTCGCTTCCTTGAACATCGATTTTTCCATCTGCCTGAGGTGTGACCTTTCCGACCATTCCTTTGATATAATGGATTCCATATTGCTCAACTGCACGACGATAAAATTCATCAAACTGCTTTCCAGGAGTGCGCACGTCAATATAGAACACATAGCATTCCGTGTCGGGGTAGTGATCTTTCGTCAAAATCGACTGCTTTGCCGTGTACATACAACAAACTTTTGAGCAGTATGAATTGCCCTTGCCTTCATTTGAACAGCGGCTGCCCACGCACTGGATAAATACAATTTTCTTTGGCTCTTTTCCGTCAGAAGGGCGGAGAAGGTGTCCGCTTGTAGGACCAGAGGCATTCATCAATCGTTCGTATTCAAGTGAAGAGACAACGTCTTTGCATTGTCCATAAGCATATTCACCATAGGGATTCAAATCAATCATTTCATAGCCAGTCGCCACGACAATCGCACCGTATTTTTCTGTAATCACTTCGTCTTTTGCTGCGAAATTGATAGCATTTGCTCCACAGACTTTTTCGCACATTCCACAGACATTGTCCTTTCCCTTTGCCATAGCCGTCAAATGCAAGCAATAATTTGAATCAATTGTGGCGATTTTTGGCACTGCTTGGGCAAATGGAATATAAACGGCAGTCTTGTTGTTTAAGTTCAAGTTAAAGTCATTCGGAACTTTTTTCATAGGACATTTTTCGGTGCATTCGCCGCAGCCAGTACATTTTGTTTCGTCAACATATCGGGCATGGCGAAGAATGTCTATGCTAAAGTTTCCTATGTATCCGTGAACGCCCACAACTTCTGAATAAGACAAAATACGAATGTTCGGGTGTTGTCCAACTTCTGTCATTTTTGGCGTAACAATGCAAGATGCACAGTCCAAAGTGGGGAATGTTTTGTCAAGCATAGCCATTTTGCCGCCAATTGTGGGCTTCTTTTCAACCAAGTCCACAGGGAAGCCGGCATCCGCAATGTCCAACGCCGCGGTGATTCCCGCAATTCCACCTCCTATAACGAGCGCGCGTTTTGTCATCGGCGTTTCGCCAGGTGTGAGAGGGGTGTTTAAAATTGTTTTTGCAATGGCGGCTTTTCCCAAAGCGATAGCCTTTTCGGTGGCCTTTTCCATATCTTTTTCTACCCACGAGGTTTGCTCGCGAATATTTGCTATTTCTACTTTATATGGATTGAGCCCTGCGCGCTCTGCACAACTACGGAATGTTTTTTCATGCATTCGTGGAGAACAAGAACAAAGCACAACACCTGTAAGTTCATCGTCCTTGATATGATCCTCAATCATTTTTTGACCAGCGGAAGAACACATGTAGGTGTAGTGGGTTGAATATACAACGCCTTGCACTTTGCCTAGTTCTTCGGCGACCTTTGCAACGTCAACTGTTCCGGCAATGTTTGTACCGCAGTGACATACGAAAACTCCAATTCTTTCCATCTGTCACTCCTATTTCTTATATTTTCTAAATGCGCTCATAACCAACTGCTGCGGTGTGTCATCGTCAAGGAGCGGAGGAACATCAGAAGGGTCAAGGTGACGTGAATCTCGTTCTCGCTCAACGACTGTGCGAACGGCATCAATCAGTTTTGCAGGCTCCACTTGACGGGGGCATCGCTCTAGGCAGGCAAAGCACGTGAGGCATGCATAAATTGATTTTGTCTTTAAAAGAGGCTCAATTTCGCCGTTTTCCACCATTTGTACAAACTGATGCGGGTGATATTCCATTGCGTCATAGTTCGGGCATGTGCCAGAGCATTTGCCACAGACCATGCATTTTTTTGGATTCACGCCGCTTGTGTCAAGTATGAATTTCTTATATCTCAATGCATCTGATTCAAGCATTAGGCAACCTCCTTTTGCTCTTTCACACCAAGCGCTTCGGCAAGCAATTCGGTAAAGTAAACGACATCAAGAGGAGAGTCACCCTTGTTTTTAATAAGGTTATATCTGCAAAGCGGGCAGCTTGTGACAAGCAAATCCGCTCCGAGTTCCTGTGCGTTGCCTAAAATTGCAGCAGAGCGTTTTTGAGGGATAGTTTTATCCTCGAATGATGCGTATGCACCGCAACATTCGTTTCTCTCTGCATATATTACAGGAGTTGCTCCAATTGCCTTTATAAAATCTTCTAGAATTTTCGGATTTTCAGGGTTGTCAAATTCAAGGGTTTTGCTGGGACGTAAAAGCAAACAGCCATAATACGCGCCTATTTTTTTGTCCTTGAGCGGATTTTTAACAGCTGCTCGAACTTTTTCCCATCCAATTTCATCGCGAAGCACTTCAAGAAAATGGAGAACTTTTGTTTCTCCATGATAGGCAATCCCATCTCTTGCAAGATAATTATTTGCTTTAAGAATTACATTTTCATCATCCTTGAAATCCTCATTAACCTGCTTGATCACGTTGTAACAAGCGGAACACAATGTTACAAGAGACTGTCCCTTATCCCTGGCGCAAGATAAAGCGCGAACAGAAGGCAATTTTGGGGCAATTTCGTTTTTGCCGGTAGGATATACGCCACCACAACACTGCCACTCTTCGATTTCCTCAAGATGAAAGCCGAGAATTTCAGCGCATTTTCGTGCATACAAGTCCAAATCCTTTGCCTTGTTCTTTAATGTGCATCCAGGAAAATAAGAATAAGTTAATTTTTGGTCACTCATTCACATTTCTCCAATATGTAAGTTCAAAATTCCTAGCGATTGTATTTTAATCACAAGTATATACTATCAGTATAATGCATTTATATGAATTTTGAAAGGGAATTTTCATATAAGTTGAAAATAAAAATTTTTACGCGACGGTTTACAGTTCATTGAAGATAAAGATTTCACGGCAAAGTCGTGCTTGCGAGTGTCATAAACAAGAAAAATAGGCACAGAGCAACAAGCCGCCAAAATTATAAAAGTATAGAACGCGAATTTTACACGATAAACCGTTTGTCGTTCAGGAATGTTTTTAGGCTTTGCTCCCAACTAGGGATTTTTATGTGGAGTTCTTTTTCTATTTTTTCCTTACATAAAACAGAAAAGGCTGGTCGCGGGGCTTTTGCGCCAAATTCATCGGTTGTGCAGGGGAGTATTTTGCATTCTCCTGTAACTTTCCCGCATTTTTTGCCGAGTTCATATATTTTTTTTGCAAATTCAAACCACGTTGTTTTGCCCTTGTTTGTGAAATGATATATTCCATAGGACAATGCGCTGTTTTTTCCAAAGATGGACGTTGCTTTTTGGGATTTTTCAATGAGCGTGACAATTGTAGATGCCAAATCCCGTGCACAGGTTGGAGTGCCTGTTTGGTCTGAAACGACTTTTATAGAGTCCTTTTCATTAAAGAGTTTTATCATCGTACGGACAAAATTCTTTCCGTAAAATCCGTATAGCCATGCAGTTCTTATTATATAATACTGCGTCATTGCAGAGCAAATTGCGTCTTCTCCATCGGATTTTGTTTTTCCATAGACCCCTGTTGGGTTTTTCGCATCATTTTCTTTATAAGGAACAGATGATTTTCCATCAAAGACGTAGTCAGTTGAAATGTGAATGAGTTTTGCTCCGTGATTTCTGGCGGAGCGCGCTATGTGTAATGCCCCCGTTGCATTTACCGCTGTCGCTTTTTCTATATCGTCTTCAGCATTGTCAACGGCAGTGTATGCAGCGCAATTTATAATCCATTTGATTTTTCGCTCCATTGGATCTTTTGACTTTATATGTATGTCTAAATAGTTTTGGGTTTCCGATGATGTGATGAAATTTTCAATTGCGCGTGGATTTGTTATGTCAACTTCGCTTCCTGAGCCAATCCATAAAAATCCTCTTGAAGACAGTTCCTCTGCGACTTCAGAACCGAGCATTCCTTTTGAACCAATAAGCCAAATCATTTTACACCTAGCCGTTATATTTTTTCATAAATGTAATTGCAGAACGTTTTTATTCTATTTATAAAAGACCGTTCTATTCTTTCTTCAAAAATTGCTATTTTTAATGCCTTGCAACCGCCTAATCCATATATAATCCAGTTGTCACCATCACGGAAAAGCAAGATTGCGGATTTCATATTATTTTTGTTGACGCAGAGAATTTTGTCGTTGAATTTCAAGTTGTTTGTGTTTTCCATTGTATATAATAAATAGTCATCGGTTTGCTCGAGAGTTATTATAGAATGTATTGTTGAAAATGGCTCCATAAATAAATCCGCGATGTAACGAGTTGTTTTTTCATCAAGAGTTTGTTTTTCAATAACTTCAGCGGTTTTATAGAGATCGTAGTAACGTTCGTGCTGGACAGACCAGTATTGTATTCCTGCGTAGGATGGAATATCCTCAAGAATGCTGCGCAGTTTTTGCGCAAGATCTTCGTTGCCTTTGTACGGTCGAATTTGCGTCAACTCCACAAGGTAGTTCGGATTTAAATTTTTTATTTCTTCTTTTATTCGAGTGATTCCTGCATTGTCGCCCTGTATCGATATGTTTTTATATTTTCCGATATTTCGGCTTATAATTTCACCTTTTTCAAGAGCCTGTACATTGTCGTGTGAAAGTTTTTCATTGAATGGCAATGAAAAGGAGGGGAGTGCAATTGCAATCAGCAAAAAGAACAAAAAAACGTTTTTCATATTTCTAATATACTGTTTTAGCCTGATAGTTTCAAGCGTTGTGTTAGTGTTACACAGGGCGTTGTCATGAGAGGGGATGGCGCAGGAATAATGCCTTAAAATCATTTGAAGTTATTTTTTGAATTCTCTAAATTCGCTTGACATATTTCTAAAATTCTATGATATAATGACACTATGATTTCTAAAAAGATACGTTCAATTTTGGAAGACCCGTCGAACGGCGTGATACGCAAGATGTTTGAAGAAGGCGCGGCTTTGAAAAAAAAGTTTGGTGCGGACAATGTGTTTGATTTTAGCATCGGAAATCCTGATTTAGAGCCTCCCGAAGAAGTCGTTTTTGCAATGAATGAAGTTGTCGCGGATAAAACTCCGCTTTCGCATGGATATATGCCTAATGCCGGGTACAATGAGGCGAGAGAGGCAATGGCGAAAAAAACTTCGTTGGAACAGGGCGTTGAAATTTCCGCTGAACATGTGGTTATGTCAGTGGGAGCGGCAGGTGCAATGAACTGTGTTTTTAAATCTCTTCTTGATGAGGGAGATGAAGTTTTAGTGCCTTCTCCGTATTTTGCCGAGTATGTTCACTATGTTAGAAATCATGGTGGCGTTTTGCATCCTGTAAAGACTAATTCTGATTTTTCACTCAATATTGAAGAAATAAAAAATGCGCTTTCAAAAAAAACTGCTGCAATTATCATAAATTCACCGAATAATCCTACTGGAAAGATTTATAGTGAAAATGATATACAGGCTCTTTCTGATGCCCTCAAAGAACATGGGAATAAAAATGGAAGAATGCCCTATATTATTTGTGATGAACCGTATCGTGCGATTGCATATAATAACAAAAAAGTTGCGGCGGTTTTTCCAGTGTATGAAAATTCTGTCGTTGTCACTTCATTTGCAAAGAATTTGAGCGTTCCTGGAGAAAGAATCGGCTATATCGCTGTGAATCCTCGTTCCGAAGACTGTAACTTTTTGGTTTCCGCATGTATTCTTGCCACGAGAATATTAGGCTTTGTGAATGCGCCTGCATTTTTTCAAAAAGTTATTGCAAAAAGTTGGAATGCACACTGCGACTACTCGCTTTATGAAAAGCGTGCCTCCGAAATAAAAGAAGTTATGGACTATGCAGGGTTGGAATATGCAGAGCCTGAAGGAGCGTTTTATTTGTTTGTGAAAGTTCCAGACGCTTGGAATGGCGATGATATGGCGTTTACCGAACATTTGAAAAAGTACAATGTTCTTTGCGCGCCAGGAGTAGGCTTCGGAGAAAAGGGCTGGTTTAGAGTCTCGTATTGCGTTTCCGAAAAAACTATTTTAAATTCGAGGAAGGCATTTTACGATGCCGTTCATTCAAAATGAAAGTATTGATGATTAGCTCGGAAGCGTTTCCTTTTGCAAAGGCAGGGGGACTTGCCGATGCAGTTTCCGCTCTTTCAAAGGCTCTCTCTCAAAAAGGTGTTGATGTTCGTATTTTAATGCCTCGCTATTATACAATTGAACGCGAAAGGCTTGATCCTGTATTTAGAAATATTTCTGTTTATATGAAATTTTCTGATTTTCATGTTGATTTTTACGGTACTATGTTGCCTGAAAGTTCCGTTCAAGTTTATTTTATGGATTTTGAGCGTTTTTTTGGAAGAGATGGCATTTATGGAAACAATTTTGAAACGGACTTCCATGACAACCCGTTGCGATTTTCTTTGCTTGCGCATTCAATGTTTGCTCTTTGCAAAAAACTTAAGTGGATTCCCGATGTTGTGCATTGCCACGACTGGACTTCCGCCCTTGCGCCTGTTCTTATAAAAAACGCTTCCGCTTTGAACTATGACGATTTTTCAAAAATCGGCACATGTTTTACAATTCATAATATGGGCTATCAGGGGCGTTATCCGGGAAACGCTTATCAATTTTTGGGGCTGCCTGAAAATTTGCGATTTTCTTCTGGTTTTGATGATTTTGGCTCAATAAATTTTCTAAAGGCGGCGATTACATCTTCTTCCATGATAACTACTGTTTCTCCGACCTATGCAAACGAAATTTGCACGCCTGAAGGTGGTTTTGGACTTGATGGACTTTTGAGAGTGCGTTCAAATGCCTTTTTCGGTATTTTGAATGGTGTTGACACACAGCAGTGGAATCCAAAAATTGATAGTTACATTGCAAAAAACTACTCCTCTGAAAAATTGGAGGGCAAAAAAATATGCAAGGCGGCACTTCAAAAACGATTTCATCTTCCTGTTGATGAAAACAAGGCGGTTATTGGAATTGTAACGCGGCTTGCCGAGCAAAAAGGAATAAAAGAACTGTTTGCTCCCTTTTACGGTTGTATGTGGCGAATTTGTGAGGATTTGAATGTACAAGTTGTAATTGTTGGAACTGGAGAAAAGTGGTGTGAAGATGAAATCCTTCGTCTCACGGAACATTTTGAAAATTTCGGTTCGTTTTTAGGGTATAGTGAAGCATTGAGCCATATAGTGGAGGCAGGAAGCGACTTTTTCCTCATGCCGTCAAAATATGAACCTTGCGGCTTAAACCAAATATACTCTATGATTTATGGAACTCTTCCAATTGTCCACCAGACAGGAGGGCTTGCCGATACTGTTTCAAAGTATAATGAAGAAACAGGCGAGGGAACGGGTTTTACATTCTATGATTTAACTCCAGATGCAGTTTACAATACAGTAAAATATGCAGTCGATATTTTTAGGAAAAGAAAGAAAATTTTCAAAAAAATACAAAAATCGGCTATGAACCAATCATTTCCATGGTCGGTTGCCGCTGAAAAATATCTTGGTTTATATGAAAAAATAAAGACATGAAATTGATTTCTGCCCCTATGGCGACTCTCACTCATAGTGCATTTCGGATGCTGGTCGAAAAATTTGGATTTTGTGATGAGTATTTTACCGAAATGATTCATGCGCCTTCTCTCTTGAACAACGGGCAATTTGAAAAATATTATGTGGATACCGCTCCTTGTCCTGAAAAAATTGTTTGGCAATTAACGGGAAAATGTGAAAAATCCATTGTTGAAGCAACAAAGATGCTCTCTGCGTTTCCAGGCATTGGCATAGATATAAATATGGGATGTTCCGCCCCTGAAATAGTGAAAAGTGGTGCGGGAATTGCGTGGATGCTCAAACCTGTTGAAGAAACACGATCCGTGGTGATGGGCGTAAAAAACGTTCTTTTAGAATACGAGGCAAAAACAAAAATTCACAAGCGATTGAGCGTAAAATGCAGATTAGGAGATGACGACTTTACTGATGAAGAATTTTTTGGATTTTGCAAAATGCTTTCCGACTGTGGAGTGGAATTGATTTCAATTCATCCTCGCACAAAAAAAGAAAAGTATCGTGAAAAACCGCGCTATGAATATGCGGAAAAACTTGCACAAATGCTTTTGGGAAAAACAGAAGTGTTTGTGAATGGTGACATCGACGAAACAACTTTTGAAAAAGTAAAAGCACTATGTCCTTCGTGCAGCGGTGCAATGATAGCGCGCGCTCAAGTGCAAAAACCGTGGATATTCGCACTTGTTTCAGGGGCGATGCAGGGAGTGGAGGTGAACTTGCTTGAAACCGCGCTCTATTTTATTGACTGTGTAAAAAGACAGCAACCGCATGAGTTTTGGAAGTCTCGGTTGGATCGTTTTTTTACCTACTATGCAAATAATTTTTCTTTCGCTCATTATGCAAAGACTTTGCTATTAAATGCAAAAACACCGGATGAGTGCGAGTGCGTTTTAAGGCAATACTTTGAAAAAGTTCCAGAGGATTTACTAAAAAATGTGATGATTTGACGGAATGCCCTTGAAATGACAAATACTTTTCTTAAAAAATTTGACTTTTTTTTACAATGGTGCTATATTTAGAGAAAATGCATGGGGGTGTACTGGTTTCGACGGATGCGCGAATCCCTGCGCTGCAAGTGGGTGTGAAGGTGCCCTAAACTGACAAAAAAATAACTGCAAACAAAAAACGAAAGGAAGAGGAATCTTCTGACGAGCAGTTCGCACTTGCCGCTTAAGTCGGTGTGCGCGGAGACTTTACTGTGCTGTTCCTAACGGTAAAACTCTCTGACGATAACAGGGACTTGACTTAAAGTGCTTTTGACCGCTTTAGGTGACGTTTAGTCAGAATACGGAAAAGACGCTTGTAATGCTGCTACCTTTTCCCGACAACTACCTCGCATTACTAAACTTGTAGAGGTGCTTGGCTTACACACTCGGACGCGGGTTCAATTCCCGCCATCTCCATCGGTATGGGGTGCATAGATACCCTTTTGAAAAAAGAAATCGCGAACGCGGTTTCTTTTTTTTTGCGAAAATGTTTTTTCCGTTGCTTCCATCGGGGAATATCAGAGTAAAGAATAGCACATAGTTTGAATATTTATTCCGATTTATATGCCGCAGTATAGTCGAGTCTAATAAATGACCTGCTGCCACCGAATGCATCTTACGTGTAGATAATAAATCGAATGGAGAAAGTCAAAAAGTATTTTTAGACGAAAGGTTGTGAGCGGGTAGGGGATTTTGCAATAAGGGGCATAAAAAATCCCCCTCAAACAGATGAAGGGGATTGTGCTAATATTCGTTTTATTATTTCTTCGGTCCGTATCGTTTTAACATTGCAACGGCATTTCGTTTTCCGTTGTAAACAAATCCGCCGTTCCAATATTCAAGGGCGGCAAACAATGAGTTTCCCCCATCCTGTGAATCAGATTCCTTTGTTTTGAATGAAACATAGTCAGAAAGTGACTCATAGTCTTGATTGTTAAGGCATGAAATGCGTTTTTTGTTGAATTCATTCCATTTTTCGAGGTCTTTAAATCCCTCTCCTTCGTCTTGCACAATTACATGCGCATGTGTTGGACTGAATGAATACCACACAGTAACTTTTTTATTTATATCGCAATGATTTCCGTGCTTAACGCCATTTTTAATAACTTCGCTAATTTGCTGCTCAAGAAGATTCAATTCTTTGATTTCTGAAGGCGCAGACTGGACAATAAGCAGTGTAAAATATCTTATCTGCCTGAAGTCTGAAGGAAATTCTTTTTTTAGCATATTTGTTTTGTCGAACAATGGGTCATTATCATCCGACCTCAGTGTTTTCAATTCTGCAATTTCTTCCATTTGTTTTCTCCATAATCTTTGATTTTTTGTTATTCATTCACCATCATTAGGGCTTCCTCTACGCTATTTGCTATTGGAAAGTACCCCATAAGTTTTGTAAGTTCAATAACTTTTTTCACGGAGCCATGAACATTTGAAAGCGCAAGCTTAAGATTCATCTTCTTAATTGTTGAACTGATGTAAATTAACGCACCAATTCCAGAGGAATCAATGTAATCTACTTGCTCAAGATTGATAATGAAAACTTTGATGCTTTTCTCAATCATTTTCATTACAAGTTCCTTGAGTTTGTAGGAATTGTAAAGATCCATTTCTCCATTTACATCGATGATGTATATGTCCCCATTTTTACGTATTTTAAGTTCCATAGAGAAGCTCCTTATCCTTGTATTTTAACAACCAGAAGACTCTGATCATCATATTGCTGTGTTGTTCCGCAGAATTTTTTCAAACTGTCTTTGACTTTGTTTGCAATATCTTTTCCTTGGAGTGAACAGTTTTCTATAATAACCTTTTTTAGGTTCTCAACTGAATATTGTACACCATTTTCGTTAAGACTTTCAAGTATTCCATCGGTACAAGTTATCAAAATATCACCTGCATTGAGTGTAAGGTCAATGTCTGTGAAAGTGGTGTTTTTTTCCACTCCAATTGGCTCGCAGTCTGCTGAAATCTTTTTTATTTCCTTATCTGCTGCCGAGTAGAGTAAGACAGGGTTTGTTCCGCTTGTTGCAATTTGCGCTGTGTTGTCAAGGCTGTTGTAGTTTATAAGCGAAATACTGGCGAAGTGATCCATGCTGTTCTTTTCAGAACATATTGCTTTGTTTACCCATTCAATTATCGTGGCGGCACTTTGATTTGTATTGGCAACAAGTCTAATCATTGCACGTATCATCGTCATAATTACAAGAGAGGTCATTCCTTTTCCTGCAACATCTCCCATAACAAATGATATTCGGTCTTTTCTCACAGGAATGATGTCATAGTAATCGCCACACACATTTTCCGCTGTTGCACAATACTTTCCAATTGAAAGTTTGCTAATAACAGGCATTTTTTCTGGAAGCAACGTCTTTTGGAATTTTGTTGCAATATCACCCTCTTTTGTGAGTTCTGCATGCTCTGTGTAGTTTATAAAGCTTGTGAGCGGTCTGAGTGCAGTTGCTGCTGAATCTATGAGGATATTTGCCGTTTCAATTTCTTCTTCTGAGAAAGGTTCAAGTCCCGCCGCTCTTGAAATACAGACAAGTGCAACGCCTTCGCTATCCTGAAGCATCGGAATGAACATATAAGGACCGCATTTGAGGAAGTCCTCCGGCTCGTTTTGGTAAATTCGAGCGTCTTTCATCGGGTCTGCTATGATAACAGGCTTGCCTTCTGTGAAAATATCGCCAAAGATATTGCCTTTTGTCGCAAATTGCGAGAATTTGAAGTTTGTTTCAATTCGCAATGGCTTATGAGGCAAGTCTTCTGGCAGTTTATATGGCGGAGGGAATTTTCCCTCTAGCGACTTTACTGCGAGAATGTCATCATTTTCATCATAGACAAGGATAACGCTTCCTGTGGCAGCCGTCTTTTCCATAATCATTTTGTTGAAATATTGAAGGAATGATGACAGGGAGTCTTCCGAACTGAAGAATCCAGCGGCCTTTGCCGTCATGTCTTTGTTTGTTGCAATGATGCCATTGTATTTTGCAGTGACATTCTGAACCGCTTGCTGACTGTATCGTTCTAATTCTGCGTCCTCTTTTTCACCAGTGGATTTCTTTTCCGCCCGTTTTTTTGGATCAGAAACCGCAAACACAAATGCATAGACGAGCAGTATAATTTCCGAAACAAAAATCGCAAGAACCAAATACATTATTTGTCGGTTGAAGTATGTGTAAACCAAGCCTGCAAGCTCAATGCCGATAGCAAGGAAGAACACAAAACTTATTTTTGAAGTATTTCTAAACTTGCATGCAATAAGTATAGCGCACAAAACAAGTCCCGCTACTGTCGCTGCAAGAATAGGAATATTCGCGAATGTGTCAATTGTCTGTTCCAAATTATGCCCCTTATGAAAACTTAAATTTTCAGTATATTACAATTCTATCATTGAAATATTCTGCCGTCAAGTTTTCTGTTTTAACAAATTTCGATTTTTTATGAAAAAAATCGCTTTTTCTATTATCGACTTGTTTGCCTTTATTTGCTAGTTTTTTTTATGCGGAGCAGGCATTTGTTTTTGAAGTTGCGAATTTTTTTCATAAGCGACCACTTATAGTCTTGTTTTATGTCAGCGACAAATGTTTCAAGTTGTATTTCTGCGCCGAATTTTTCGTTTATTTGGTAGAGGCTGTCCACGAGATAAATGTACAGATCTCCCGTTGTCCTGTTTTTGATGTACTTTATGATGTTGTATTTTTCTATTATGGCTATTGCAGGGAGAAATACTGTTGTGTGCCACGATTTTATGGCTTGTTCCATCGAGATTTCTTCCTTTTTCCCCATATTTATAAAATATTTGTGGGTTAAGATATGCTGATAAATTATGTCATATTGACCGGGAATAGAAAGATCGAGATTCCAGTAGTCGGTGATGTCTCCGTAGGATGTCTCAAAGTAGAAGTTGCGCTTTTCGTAGTTGACTATTTGCTTTGTTATGCCAGTGAGCGTGTGAACGGGAGAAAGGCGCACTTCAGTTTGAAGGGAAACAACTTCTGCATCGATGAATTCAACTCCCTTTGACTTTGCCACGGACACCCTGTGGTTTCCATCGCGCACAAAATAGAGTCCTGCTAGTTCATATACGCGTATTGGAGGAAGAACTATGTCGTTGATTATTGCTGAGTCAACACGCTCCCATCGTTCTTTCATAAATGAATTTTTCGGGAAAAACTGGTTGTCAAAGTCTTTGTAACGCCCCTCGCTTCCGACTATTTTTGAAACGGGAATTGCTTGCATCCCCATGTACGTTTCATTTTCTGGCTTTATAATTTGCTTTATTTGATTGAAAGAAATCATTTGCGCCTCCTCTGGATTGAGCAGGTGCTGCATTTCATTGATAAGGGCTTTGCTTCTTGCTCTTGAGAAGTCGCTTGATGGTGTAGGTAACATTTGCTATACATCTCCTGTGTTAGAATCACTTGTTATATTTTGTTGGCTTATATTTTGTTTTTCTTTTTCCGATGCTTGCACTGGAAATTCTATTACGCAGTGTGCATAGGCATTTACCACTATTGTATTCCAGTATTTTCCTATTCGCTCTTCCCGTTGATCGTACAGGTGTATATGGCCGTGAATCATATATGAGGGGCAAAACCGTTTTATAAACCAGTTGAAGCTGTCAAATCCTATATGGCATCGATCCTTTGCATCGTGTATGTTGAGGGGGGAGGCGTGTGTCAAAAAAATGTCTAGATAGCGTCCATAGCGTATTTTATTGTAGACTAACTGTGGAATAAGTGCGAGCAATTTCAGGCGCATTTGAGTTTCGGTGAATTGACATAGTCCATTGTTATATTTTCGCGAACCTGATGCTCCTGCAATCAAGAGGGGCGTTTTTTTTCCTGTGCGAGGATTTTTTAATAAAAACGAGTTGTTTGCGAGGACTTTAAATCCTGCGTACACTGCGCCGTGCGAGTGGGAATCAATGGCTTTTGTGCGTGTTAGAGAGTTGCTTGCAAGCTGATTGACCGATCGTGCTGCTTTCGATGATGTGTCATGGGATGAATGATAGTACTTATATTCCTTTAAATCGTGGTTTCCGAATATAAAATATACCGGTTTGTTCAAAACCGAGGCGATAAAATCAAGGTAGTCTAAAGGCAAATCTCCTGCGCAAAGAACCAAATCGATGTCGGCAAAATTCTTTTTTGCGTTTGAATTGTAAATCAATGGGTCGATTTGATCCGATACACAGAGAATCTTCATTTTTATTTTGTCATTGCCTTTGCAAGCAGGCTTTCAAGCTTCTTTTTTTCGATTAACTCCACGGGGCGGTTTTCTGCGAATGAAACTGCACTTTTTGTGAATTCGGAGCTTGTTACTATGTATGATTTTACACAGTTTGATGATTTTGCCTTGTCTAACGTTTCTCGAACAGATTGTTCTTCAATAGGATCAGGTGTTCGGAAAAAGCGGATGTAATTGGTCTGTTTTCTGACATTGCGCCAATCTGCGTCCTTTGCGTCTACGGCAAAGAGCACACAGCCGTCTTTCATAAGGGTTGCTTGTTGTGAAGAAAATTTCATAGCCTGACAGATGCTTTTGCATGTTTCAATAAACTCTGTGTCCGAACAAGTGAGATAGTCCTTTAAGTTGTCGTTTGTTTGCAAATCCTTGTATTCGGAGAGTTTCGCATTAACGTCACGGAATGCATGGTTTTTTGAATAGATTATTTCCCACTGTTCTATTGCCTTGTCTATTTTTCTTGTTTTTTCAAAGCAAGAGGCAAGAAAATATCTTGCATACAGCGTGTCATTTTTTGTTCCGTCCTTGTCAAGTTCTATGGCGCGCTGCAAGTCTATTTCAGCGTTGTCAAGTCTGTTTGCCATTATGTAGCAGGTTGCTCTTTCTACAAGAGCCTTTTGTTTGAATTCATTGTCTCGTTGTGCTTTGTCAAACGCCTTTACTGCGCCTGCAATATCCTTTGCGTCCTTTAAAAGCTTTCCGAGGTAGTAATAGCATGAGTATTCCGAAGGGTCTAGTGAAATTGCATAGTCCAACTCTTTTTTTGCGTCTGCAAGTTGTTTTGTCTGAAAGAGGATGTAGCCAATTGCGGCGTGCGCCTTTGCATTTTTTTTGTCGATGGACACACATTTTTTGTAAAAGCCGAGCGCCAAGTCCTTTCGCCCCAGTTGTTCAGAAAGTTTTCCCGCTTTGAAAAAGTTGTTCGCATTTGTGGGATCCTGCTTTGTGAGGAGCAGATATTCTTTCATTGCCTCTTCGTTGCGGTCAAAAGAGGTAAGAAGACTTGCATATTCCTGTCTAAATGAAATTTCAGGAAGGGTGTTGTCGAAAATCGCGTTTTCATTGACCATTGCATATTCTATAAGTGCAAGTTCTTTTCTTCCGTCTAAAAAATATGCTTTTCCAAGGTAGTAATGCGCGTGATAGTCTTTTGCATCCTTTGCAATGATTTGCTTTGCAAGTTTTGCCGCCGCCTGGTTTTTTCCCTGCTTTAATAGTTTTTTTACCGAGTCAATTTTTTTGGGCGCGGCAAGACTTTTGCCGATTACGATTGCAAGTCCGATTACAATCACCGCCACTACAACTATAACAAAAATTATTGCCATATCTTTTTCCAAAAGTGCTTTTGTATTAAATATACTATATGATAAAATAAAAATATTATATACAATACAGATAAATAGTATTTTGTGTTGCGACAGGGGTTGTGAGAGCTGTTGTAGCGTAAGATTCATTGTTCTTTTACGTTTTGCCGTTCGGTTGCAGGTGCGTTGCATTGGTTGTTTGCGATTGGATACTGTGCAATAGCGATGTGTGTGGGATCGAGTGCGGTCGCTGGATTGTGGCAAGGATTGTAGGGGAGCGCAGGCTGCCACTGGACTGAACGAGTTTACGAGTGAGGGAAGCGGCTGGAGGCGAATGCCGGAACCCCGAAAAGGTCGCAGGGCAAGCCCTGCTTACCGAGTTTTGCGTTGCAAAACTCGCCAGTGAATTGTTTTCACGAATTTTTACTTGCTTGCAAGCAGGCAAAGCCTAAAACATGAG
>JAAVAO010000012.1 GCA_014803985.1 Treponema sp. | reverse complement strand
CAGCAATGAGCGAATTGTCAAATTCGGGAATTGCTGAAAACGCGATTTTGTAGCGAAGCGAAAAATCGCAGTACAATAAGCGAGTTTTTGAAAAAAAACTCGCCATTAAAAACAGCAACTCAATTTTAGTTGCTGTTTTTAAACCTTCCTTACTTTTCAGCAATGAAAAAAGTTTCAACTTTTGAATTGCTGAAAAAGCGATTTCGTAACGAAGTGAGAAATCGCAATTGATAAGCGAGTTTTAGAAAGATAAAAAAACATTCTTCCAGTTGCAGTGAAAAAGGCAAAACCATGCGCTTGCGCATTTCGCGCTCATTGTGGCATAGATTTTTTTTCGCTGCTATCGCAGCGACCACAATCAGAGCGATTTTGCCTTTTTCACTGCGCCTTTGCGAACGTTTTTTATATTTTCAAAACTCGCATTAAAATAGGCAACTGAAATGGCGTTGCCTATTTTAAACCTTCTTTTAATTATACCCATTTTCCATTAAATTTACAATTATAAAACACATTTATATAAAATATGCAATCATATAGTCAGAGATTTTATCGAAGCCTAAATGTTTATAGAGCCTTTGCGCACATTCATTCGATTTTTTTACAAAAAGAATAGGATTTTTTTTCATCCGACAGATTTTTTTTAGCAATGCAAAAACTACATTAAAAGCATAGTGGCATCCTCTATATGCAGGATCTGTATAAACTCCGCCAATTTGCGCACAGTGAAAACCCACTGCATTTGTCGATGCTTTTGCCACAAGAACCCCCTCTTTAAACGGTGTTGAAGCATCAGACAAATCGCCATAATTCTTGTCAGGCACTTCAAGAACCAGCACACACTGAGTTCTAATCGCATTTGAAAGTCTTAAACGACACGAATCCTCGTTAAATTCCAATCCAACGGGCAGCACCTCTTCTTTTTCGTATTCATTTTGCAAATGCTGAACAGCCCTCCGATAATTGACCCCTATATTTCTTTTCAGACGAAAAATCTTCTCGCCACGATGAAACGGAAATGCATGAATTTTAGAAAATTTTTCAAAATTCAACTTTAAAAGGTCATATTGGTTTATTTGAAACGGAGTTTTCCCTACTTTTTTAAATGCATCCAAAATCAATTTGACTCCACTATATGTTCCGTTTACGCAACTCAGAGAATCTTCAACATCAAAAGCATTTTCATCGCTCATTCTTTTTATCAATGTGGCAAGCGCCGTGGAAAAATCCTCTTGAATCGCACTGGCATTTTTAAAAATCGACGATTCAGACATATCAGACATAAAAAATGACTCAGACGCAAACGGCAAACAATGAAGAACCGTTTTATTCAGGCTAACAATTCCGTACACGGCAAGCGAATTTTTATCTCGTAAAAACGCAACAAATACATTTTTACTAGATTTGCGAATGTGCGCCGCCAGTTGAACACACAAAAACTCGTACTTCTGCAAAAATTTTAACGCGATAGTTTTATAAAACCTCGAAAGTTCACAAAAAGGAACAAAAGTCATAGCACCGCTTTTTTAACACAGCCTAATTTCTAAAACTATGGATAGGAGCAGGGATTTTTCCACCTCGATTTATAAAGTCAGCACAAGAAAATGCGCTCACATTCATCACAGGACATCCGCCAAGCAACCCACCAAATTCAACCCAATCACCCGCTTTTTTTCCAGGGGCGGGAATTAAACGCACTGCCGTTGTTTTATTGTTTACCATTCCGATTGCAAATTCATCAGCCATAATTCCACTAATTGTAGTCGCAGGAGTGTCGCCGGGAATTGCAATCATATCAAGTCCGACAGAACAAACCGTTGTCATCGCCTCAAGTTTTTCAAGGCAAATCGCCCCTTGCTTCACCGCATTTATCATTCCTTCATCTTCGCTCACTGGAATAAATGCGCCGGAAAGCCCCCCTACATTTGTACTTGCCATAACGCCACCTTTTTTTACCATATCAGTGAGCATTGCAAGTGCGGCGGTTGTTCCAGGAGCCCCGCAACCTTCAAGACCAATCTCCTCAAGGATTCGCGCAACAGAGTCCCCAACTTCAGGAGTGGGGGCAAGACTCAAGTCTAAAATGCCAAAATTAACGCCAAGCCGCTTTGCCGCCTCTGATCCCACAAGTTGCCCCACTCTCGTGATTTTAAACGCCATCTTTTTTATTCCATCGGCAAGTTCATTTATTGGTTTCCCCTTGTATTCACGAGCCGCCGCCAAAATCACGCCAGGCCCTGAAACGCCAACGTTTATAACGGCATCTCCTTCGCCCGGTCCATGAAATGCTCCTGCCATAAAAGGATTGTCTTCCGGTGCATTGCAAAACACAACAAGTTTTGCACAACTATTCACTTCTTTATCTTTGCTGGCTTCGGCGGTCTTTTTTATGACTTCTCCCATAATTTTTACAGCGTCCATATTTATTCCGCTTTTTGTTGAGCCAACGTTCACGCTTGAGCAAACAAAATCCGTTTCCGCAAGGGCTTCTGGAATTGATTCCATCAAAATTCTATCTGCCGGTGTAATACCTTTTTGCACGAGAGCGGAAAATCCACCTAAAAAATTCACGCCAAGTGATTTTGCCGCCTTGTCCAGCGTTTTGCAATAGGCAACATAGGAATCCGCCCCGCTCGCAGCAGCAACAAGGGCGATAGGAGTTACTGAAATTCTTTTGTTTATAATCGGAACACCAAATTCCTTTTCAATATCCTGTCCGACTTTCACCAAATTTCCCGCTTTTTTCATAATTTTGTCATACACTTTGTCACAGGATTTCTTAATGTCTGAATCGGCGCAATCAAGCAATGAAATACCCATAGTAATGCACCGAACGTCAAGTTTTTGACTCATAAACATACTTACAGTTTCTTGAATTTCAACAGGGGAAAATAACATAAAAACACCTCAAACACTAATTCTAATGAAAAAAAGGCACTGTGTAAACGGAGCAAATTTGAGACATGGCTTCAACGCGAAAAATTATAGTATATGAAAATCGCAAAAAAAATGATACTGAAAGACAACGATAGTATATATGGATATTCACTGTAATCGCCATTTTCCGTACCAAAGCCTNGCCTTGCGCCTTCAGTCCGTAGCAGTTCNCAACTAACTTGCCTNGCTCGCACGATAACAAACTCGCATCGACAGTGGANTACTTTTTAAAATTGCATTTGAGAAAGTTGATTTTCTNTGATATAATAGTTTGCTATGCAACTGGAAAATCCATTGATTGTTCAAAGCGATAGAACTTTACTCCTTGATGTTCACACGGCACTCTCCAACGAATGCCGCAATGCACTCATTCCGTTTGCAGANTTAGAAAAATCTCCTGAACACTTGCACACATACCAGNTCACCCCCCTTTCATTATGGAACGCCACAAGCGCAGGTTTTACGGCAGAAGATGCGCTTGCCGTTTTAAANAAATANGCNCGCTANGATGTTCCTCAATCCGTTGTCTTTTGGATAAAGGAAACTGCAAGTCGATTNGGAAAACTCCGTATGATTCCAGGCCCTACCATTCGCACACCGCTCGGAGAAACCGATGTCGATGAACCGCATATATATCTTGTTGCCTCATCACGTCCAATTTTTCTTGAAATAGAAGCAAACCCAAGAACAAAAAAATATATTTCACCGTGCGACTATAACGAAAACGCCTTGCCCGAAAAAGACAGAATTTCACTCTCCGATGATGAAAAAAAACAGTGCTTTATTTTAAAGCTCACTGATAGAGGAACTGTAAAACAACTTCTGTTAAGCGACCTTTGGCCNGTAAAGGACGAAATCCAACTTGAAAATGGCGAGCCTCTTGATTTTAATCTTAAAGAAACCACTNGCAGCGGAAAGCCGTTTGAAATTCGAACGTATCAAATGGAAGCGGCTGAAGCATTGGTCGGCAACTTCGGTCCNGGCACAGGCTTTGGAACAATTGTACTTCCATGTGGCGCAGGCAAAACAATTGTCGGAATGAAAATAATGGANCTCCTAAAAACCAGCACACTTATTATCACAACAAACATTTCCGCCGTTCATCAGTGGATTCAAGAGTTGCTGGACAAAACAAGTTTGACTATTGATGACATTGCAGAGTATACAGGGGAGTCAAAATCAATAAAGCCAGTAACAATTGCAACATATCAAATTCTCACATGGCGACCTGAAAAGAGCGGACCGTATCCTCATTTTTCTCTTTTTCGAGAAAGNCCGTGGGGGCTTATCATTTATGATGAAGTGCATCTCCTTCCCGCCCCTGTTTTTCGTGTTGTTGCAGAACTGCAAGCGGTTCGACGAGTTGGACTCACGGCAACGCTTGTTCGCGAAGACGGATGTGAGGGGTATGTGTTTAGCCTTGTCGGACCAAAACGATATGACGTTCCNTGGAAAGAGCTTGAACATTCCAACTGGATTGCAACAGCCGAATGCATTGAAATACGACTGGATTTAGCGGAAGCACAAGAAANAGAATATGCGGTTAGCGCACCNAGAGCAAANCANAGAATAGCAAGTGAAAACCCTTTAAAATACGAAATTGTAAAATCAATAATAGAACGTTTTCCTTTGGATAAGATTTTAGTTATTGGGCAATATATAGATCAATTAACAGAAATTGCAAGGCAGATTTCCGCTCCGATTATAACCGGCAAAACGCCAAGCGCAGAACGAGACAGNATTTACAACGAATTTAGAGAGGGAAAAATCTCTGTTCTTGTTGTTTCAAAAGTTGCAAATTTCGCGATAGACTTGCCGGACGCCTCTATTGCCATTCAAATATCAGGAACATTTGGAAGCCGACAGGAAGAAGCTCAACGNCTGGGAAGAATTTTGCGTCCAAAAGAAAGAATGTCTCGATTTTTCACATTGATTACACGCAACACGGTGGAAGAAGATTTTGGCANTAATAGACAAAAATTTCTTGCGGAGCAAGGATACTCCTACAGAATTATACGGTACACCTCCAACAGCGATTTGGACGAAATTACAAACCCTCTGCCCACAAATGAGGAGTTATGATAAAAGCACCGCACAAATGGCGCGATACTTTTATC
Source organism: Treponema sp. (assembly GCA_014803985.1). GTDB lineage: Bacteria > Spirochaetota > Spirochaetia > Treponematales > Treponemataceae > Treponema_D. The sequence goes on along the minus strand of JAAVAO010000012.1, from coordinate 72 downwards.
ATGACAAGTTTCCGTTGGAAACTTGCATATCAAATGCCACTTCTCATTTCATTACGAAGTGGCATAAAAAGT
>JAAVAO010000011.1 GCA_014803985.1 Treponema sp. | reverse complement strand
ATGCGCTCGCGCATTTTGCGCTAATTGTGGCGAGGATTATCATTTCGCTGCTGTCGCAGCGACCACAATTAGAGCAATTTTGCCTTTCTCCCTGCGCCTTCGCGAATGTTTTTTGCATTTTTAAAACTGAATCTTTGTACTGGCAGCGAAGCTTCCATCTATATGTCGAAAACATCGCTTGACACACGGTCATTTCGACAGACTCAAGTCGCAAACCTTTAGCCTGCTTGCCGATTTCGGAGTTTGCAATGCCGTTTGATATGCCGTATTTCTGTTTCGTGCTGAAGCTCTGGCAAGGGGAGAACTAAATGAAAAAGTCCTTTGATTTTTGTGTACAAAACCCCTTTAAGTCATTCGAATTATGTGATAATTTATATAAAAAGTCGTTAGGAAAATGTGAGCATTTAAAATTGTCGCTAAAACAGCGCGACAATTTTAAATTCGAGTTTTTTCAAAACTCGTTTATTCACTGCCTGCATTGCAACAAGTTGTCAACGCAGGCGAAATTAAGTTCCTCGGAAATTGAAATTTCCTGCGGACTTAATTTTCAAGGAAGGTTATTTTGTATAGAACGCTGATTGAGGATTTGAAAGAGTGGAAAAATTCAAAACACCGCAAGCCGCTTATTCTGCAAGGGGCAAGACAGACTGGTAAAACATGGCTGATGAAGGAGTTTGGAAGAACAGAATACAAAAACACTGCGTATCTATTTTGTCAGGAAAATCCAGGTTTGGAAGCATTGTTTAACGCTCCATTTGACAAAGAAAGACTTTTGAATGGTTTTCAGCTTATTTGTGGATTTAAAATTGAGCCAGAAGAAACACTGATCATTATTGACGAAATTCAAGATATTCCCAAAGCTATAACTTCCTTAAAGTTTTTCTACGAACAGGCATCTGAATATCATATTATTTGTGCCGGTTCGCTGCTTGGTGTTTCCCTGCATAAAGACATTTCGTTTCCTGTGGGAAAAGTAAATTTCTTGAATCTTTATCCTTTATCGTTTACGGAATTTCTTCTTGCCGTTGGAAAAGAACAGCAGGCTAATCTCATAAATGATTTAAAACAAGATCCACAGATTTTAAAGGCTTTTTCCAATGAATTTACAGAATACTTAAAATATTACTTTTATATCGGCGGTATGCCCGAAGTTGTATCAACATGGATAGAGACAAAAGATTTTTCCGAAGTCCGCAGAGTTCAAAAAGAATTGCTTGAAACTTATGCAAATGATGTCTCAAAACACACCTCATCTGAAATGGCAAACAAAATCAAACAGGTATGGGATTCTGTTCCAAGTCAGCTTGCCAAAGAAAACAAAAAATTCCTATACTCGGTAGTAAAGGAAAGTGCTAGAGCAAGAGAATATGAAAATGCCATCAACTGGCTTAAGAATGCGGGGCTATTGGTAAAAATTCATCGTGTTAACAAGCCTGGACTTCCTGCAAAAGCATACGAAGATTTAGATTCATTTAAAATCTTTATTATCGATACAGGACTTCTTTGTAGCATGACAAATCTTAGCGCAAAGGCTCTGTTGGAAGGAAATACACTTTTCACAGAGTTTAAGGGGGCATTGACTGAACAATATGTCTGTCAGCAAATGCTCAGCGAACTTAAAGTCGAGCCATTCTATTGGTCTGCAAAGGACAGCACTGCCGAAATCGATTTTATTTTTCAAAATGACGATGAAATTGTTCCAGTAGAAGTAAAGGCTGAAATCAACCTTCAGGCAAAAAGTTTTAAAGTTTACAGAGATACTTACAATCCAAAAACTGCATTTAGGTTTTCTTTGAGCGAATTTATTGATCATGGAATACTAAAAGATATTCCGCTTTATGATTTGCCTTTTGTAAGAAAATGGCTGAAAAATTAGCGCAAGTGTCGCAGTAATTTCTATGATTGCTTCTACCTCTCAATCTCATTGCATCGTTCTTATTCAATTATAGACACCTCTTATAACCTGTCCTACCTCATTTTGACAAATATATCAATTTATTGTACAGTTACAGAATGAAAATTACACTCTCAAATCCATTTGTCATTATTTTTTGGGCGAGAGCACTCAGGACGGATTCAGAAATCCCCTTGAAAAAGACTTCGGTAAAATCTATGTATTTAATGTAAGAGATAATCGTCGCACAAACGGAGAACTTCAAAAAAAAAGAAGTAGACAATGTGTTCGGACTTGGAAGCAGAACGCCTATTACAGTTACTGTTCTAGTAAAAAAACATGGGATATAAAAATGAATTTGATAGACATCGCTTTTGAACTTGCAACACAGTTATTTCCAAAAGAAACTTGGACAGAGGAATATAAAAATGTATATGTAGCAAAAAGTCGTATTCCTAAAAATAGTGAACAGAAAGCAGTTTTTGAAAAAGAACTAATTATGGCACATATTGCAAGTGACTGTGGACACATCGTGTATTTGTTGCCTGAGCTTCCTACTTCAAAAAATGCCGATGCACTTATGGACGGTATACTTACAGAATTTAAAGCTATTACAGGCGGAGAAAATGCCATATCTCACAGATTCCGAGAAGCACTTCATCAAGGTAATAATATATATTTAAAAATTGACAGTATGATAAAAGAAAAACGAATAAGACAGATTTTACATGGAGTTTTAAAAGATAAAAACTGTAAAGGTCTTGTCTATTGCTATATTACAGAAAAGAAAAAAATGTACTGTTGGAAAATGACAGATTTAAAATAAATACGGCACTGACTAATCAGTGCCATTCGGTTGCCTCAGGCTGGTAAACCAGAACTCAGACATCTATAATATACTGCAAAATTGGAGTGCCGTCAAGATGAAAAATTTGACTGATAATGAACTGAATATAAAAAAGATTACCATAAAAAATTATAGACAACCAATTTGCAGTTAAAGATACTATTTACACCCTCTTTCTCTTCATTTTGACAAATATAGCAATTTATTGTACAGTTACAGAATGAAAATTACACTCTCAAATCCATTTGTCATTATTTTTTTGGCTGGAACTTTTTTATCTTTTTTTATAAAGAATGCGCTTGAATTTGCAGACTGGAGAGCGCGCGTGAAAAATGGCGGCAATCTTCCCGATTCGCTCAAAAAAATTCCTGCATCACGTTGTTTTGATGAAGAAAAACTAAAAAAAATCGTTGAATACGAAAACGCAAAATATTTCGCATGGATTCCCTGTTCCATTGCCTCGCTTTTTGTTAGTTTGGCACTCGTTTTTTCAGGATTTTATCCGTGGCTCTTTGAAACAATCTGCCGACTGACAGATTTTCCACAGAATTTTTCAAACACGTATATATGTGCCTTTCTGTTTATGGTGTTATCTTCAATTCCAGACTCGATCCTTTCAATTCCATTTGACTTGTATGCGGAATTTCACATTGAAAGGAAATTTGGCTTTTCACACACAACGTTAAAACTATGGATTTTAGACGGAATTAAAAGCACTGTGCTTTCACTCATCTTGAGCGCAGTTTTAATAGCGGCAATAATTGCAATTTTCCAGTTTTTTCCACATACCTGGTGGATCTTTCTTACTGCCGTTATGTTTGCGTTCACCCTTATTATGCAGATTCTTTATCCGCTTGTAATCGCACCTCTTTTCAACACGTTTGTTCCTCTTGAGGATGGGGAATTAAAAACTCGGATTACAAATCTTATAAATGGACTCGGTTTTACATCCACTGGAATTTTTGTGGTTGACGCTTCAAAGCGAAGTGGACATTCAAACGCCTATTTTACAGGCATTGGGAAGTCAAAGAGAGTTGTACTTTACGATACATTGATAAAGCAGCTGACGGTCGATGAACTTGAAGCAGTTTTAGGGCATGAATTCGGGCATTATAAATTACGACACATTCTCAAAAAAATATGCTTTATTCTTCCACTTGAACTCATTGTGATGCTTGCGCTTTATTTTATTGCACACTGCCCATTGCTGTATTCAGGTTTTGGTTTTTCGATTGCAACAGAGCACATTGTTTTTGTGCAGTTTATCGGTCTCTTCCTTGCATCATTGGTTGCAGAAGGATGTAAGGAAATTATATATCCGCTCACCAATTTTTTCTCTCGAAGAGACGAATACGCCGCAGATGCATTTTCTGCAAATCTCACAAAAAATCCTGATGCTCTCATTTCCGGGCTTATAAAATTAAACAGCGAAAACTTAAAAGAACTGCTCCCTCCAAAAATCTATGTCATTTGGAATTATTCACACCCAACGCTCGTAGAAAGGGTGAATGCGTTAATGAATAGATTTAGCGGAAAGTAGGTACATTGGTTTGTAGCACAAGTTTTCCCTACATCTCTACAATTCTATACATCGGATTTTGCGCAGGGAGCAATTCCAAAAGATGGTGTTCGCATTTTAACACTTCGCTCATTTCATGAGTCACATGAAGCAGCGTTGTCGTTCCGCTTTCTGCAATAATTTCAAGCAAATCAAGAATTTTTTGGCGAAAATCCTCGTCAAGACCGTGGCAAGGCTCGTCAAGAATTAAAATTGAAGGGCATTTTACGGCGGCGCGCAAAATCAAAATCGCACGTTGCTCCCCATAACTCAAGGTATGAAATGTTTCATTCTCTCGCCCTGCAAAACCGCCCAATGAAAGCCATTTTTTTGCCGCGTCAATTTCAATATCGCTTGGCGTTTTGTAAAGCCCGATTGAATCGTGAAAACCACTCACTATCACATCCAAAAGACTTGAGCCAACCATTCGGTACTCCACATGCAGTCGATAACTCACAATTCCAAGCCGATGTTTTATATCCCAAATCGTTTCTCCAGAGCCACGTCGTTTTCCAAAAAGCCTCACATCATTGCTAAAAACCTGCCCATTGTCTCCTGTAATCAGTTCCAAAAGCGTTGTCTTTCCAGAACCATTAGGACCTTGAATAAGCCAATGTTCGCCCCGCCGTAAAGACCAGTTTACATGCCGCAAAACTGCATGATCACCCCACGAAACATTCACATCGTTCATTTCAATTAACGTTTCAGGCAGACTGTCCTTTTCAACGCCCATAACATGGTCAATTTCTGCACTTACTTTTTTCACGGACTCGGCGAATTCAAGTCTCTCCTGCTCCTTTTGATCCGCCAAAGCGTTTTTCCGCTGCTCCAAAAACTGTTCAAACTCCGCGCGTTTTCCGCAAAAGGAAACTGCGCCTTCCGAAAACTCAATCACATTCGTTATAGCGCGTGGAATTTCCACATAGCGTTCCATTGCTAAAATAATGCGCGGAAACGGCGAGTCGTTTTCATCATTCAACTGTTTTTCCGCAATTGTATTAAAAAACTCAAGAAGAATCGATCGACTTTCCGCGTCAAGACCTGCAAAAGGATCGCTCAAAATTAAAAGACGTTTTTTAGAGACAAGAGCGCGGGCTAAAAGCGTACGGCCTATCTCCCCTGTTGACATATATTTTAGTCCGCGGTCAAGAATGTTTTGCACTCCACACAGTTTTATTTCAGGATATGCATCAAGTTGAAAAGCCACCTCAGGAAGCGTTGAACCTTTTTTTACTTTTCCAACAATTCCCTCTGCAATAAAAACCCGTCCAGTGCGCCCAATGTCCACGCCACCTTCTGTATATTCACTTTCATCATTTTCACGCTCCTCTTGAATAATTCGAGCAGCCTTTTCAAGAGAAACAACTTCCACAGAACCTTGAAAAACAGTTGAATAAAAAGAATCGGTATATTGTTCAGCAGGAGCAGTGACATTTGGTGCAAACCTCATTCCGCTAGAGTCCGAAAGTGCATTCAAAAAATCCGCCGTTCCTCCTCCATTAGAACCCGTAATAAGCCACGCTTCGGAAGTGTTCATCTCCCAACTCACGTTTTTTATCACAATTCCACGCTTACTTTCAACACGACAATTGTCTATTTTTATAAGAGAATGCATAAAAATCTGTAATCAATCCTTTAACTTCTTGTATTCAGCAAATTCAGCAAGCACTTCGTCATCTTTTTTGTCACAAAGACTCACAACAACTGACAATAGCAAGCAAACCAAAAATCCCGGCAAAATCTCAAACACATTGAAAATTCCACCTGAAAGATTGTGCCAAACAACAACAGTAATTCCACCACCAATAAGCCCAACAGCCGCACCGTTTCGAGTAATTCCCTTCCAGAAAAGCGAAAGCAAAATCAAAGGCCCAAATGTTGCACCAAATCCTGCCCATGCATAACTAACCAAACCAAAAATTGACTGGTTGTTTGGCAAAAGGCAAATCACAAAAGCAATCGCCGCAATAGCAAAAACGGTAATGCGGCTCACAAACAAAATCTTCTTTTCGTCTGCATCTTTGTTTATAATTCCCTTGTATATATCAAGGCTCACTGCGCTTGCGGCAGACAAAAGCTGACTGTCGGCAGTACTCATAGAGGCGGCAAGAATTGCACACAGGAAAAGCCCCGCAATAAATGCAGGATACATCTTAAGCATAGTTTCGCTGAACACCGTTTCCTCCAAACCGCCTTGCAAAAGTGTAAGTGGATTTGAAAGATCGCCGCCCGCAAGATACACAGTTCCAAGCGTTCCAATAATAAACGTTCCAATGTATGAAACAAGCATCCAAACAATTCCAATTCTTCTAGCTTGAGTAATTTCGCTGTTCGATCGAATTCCCATAAATCTAATAATTATATGAGGCATTCCAAAATAGCCCAAACACCAAGAGAACGCAGAAATCGCATTCAAAACACTGTATGTTTGATTAGCAGAAAATTTTTCTTTAAACGCCTCGCCAAACTGTCCTTGTAGAGCACGAAAACTAAAATCCTGCGCAGAAGCAATCGCATGAGAAAGTCCGCCCAGTGAAACAATCACCACTACCGAGGACAATGTAAACGCAAGAAAAATTAAAAGCCCTTGTATAAAGTCCGTTGTGCAAACCGCAGTGTAGCCGCCTGTTATCGTATATGTTAAAATCACAACAAGACCGATCACGAGACCAATGTGATAGTTCAAGTTAAAAACAGATTGAAAAAGTTTTGCACAAGCAACAAATCCTGAAGCCGTATAAATCGTAAAGAAGAAGACAATAAAAATCACTGAAATGATAGAAATAACATGGGACTTGTCTTTAAATCGATTGGTAAAAAATTCAGGAATAGTAATAGAGTCGCCAAAAGCAATGGAACATTTGCGCAGAGGCTTTGCAACAAACAGCCAATTGAGATATGTTCCCACAATCAAGCCCAAAGAAGTCCAAAGAGTCTCCTTAATCCCGCCAAAATAACAAAGACCGGGAAGCCCCATCAAAAGCCACGCCGAAGAATCTGAAGCCTCCGCACTCAAAGCCGTCACCCACGGACCTACTTGCCGTCCGCCCAAAAAAAAGTCCTTTGAATTTTTATTCTTTCGAGAGGTCTTTAGCCCAATATAAATCATAAATCCTAAATACAAAACAAAAGCCACTAATTTGGCAATTCCCTGTGCATCCATTTTGCCCAACTCCTACACAATAAAAAAGATACATAATTATACTGGAAAATATATTTTTTTTCAATGACAGGGCAAAGAATTGCACGGCTTACGCAAATAAAACTTGATAGTGTGCGATTGAAACGGACAGCGCGCTAGCAGGATGTGAAAACATCTGATATAATAGAACCAAAATGGAAGCACGTTACAAGCAGACAGAATAATGGAGTCAGCATGACACTGGATAACAAATTGGGCATAACTGATTCAGCAGAACTTGCCCGCATAGAAGAAAAAATAAGCAAGGAACAGGCACTCAAATTGTTTGAGACAGGACAACTTAATAAATTTGGAACAGGAACATTTGCAGAACTTGCGAAAATCCATGAACACTTGTTCGGCGGCATTTACGACTTTGCCGGTAAGTTGCGCTCTGTCAACATCGCAAAAGGTAATTTCCGCTTTGCGTCCGCCATGTATTTGGAAGCCGCCCTTGCGCATATAGAGACTATGCCACAGTCCACCTTTGACAAAATCATAGAAAAATATGTTGAAATGAACATAGCCCACCCATTCCGTGAAGGAAACGGAAGGAGCATGCGGATATGGCTTGACTGCATCTTGAAAAAAGAACTAAAACAGGTCATTGACTGGAACAATGTGGATAAAGGCGACTACCTTCTTGCCATGGAACGCAGTCCCGTGAGAGACACAGAAATCAAAATGCTGCTCAAGGCAGCCCTCACCGACAAAATCAATGACCGTACTGTTTACATGAAAGGTATAGATGCAAGTTATTTTTATGAAGGATACAGTGCATTCACGGCAGAAAATTTACAAAACGAACTGAAACAAGAGAAATAGCAGTGTATACACTCTCTCAATAACAGAGTGTGCATCGTGTGGCAAAGTCCTGCGACTGTAAGTTAATGGGGAAAAGGCGGAAGAGCAAAGGCTTCTCCGCTCTGCAATCACAACCATCTAGCCAGTTTTGTAATGCTTGAGCATTGCAAAACTGGAGGCGGAAGTTGAAAGGTAGAAACTGAAAAACCAACGCACCTTCCGCCCTTTCAGTTGTAACAATCTATTTGCGAAACCTTTTTACTCCACTACTTTTATCATTGGCCAGCCACCATTGTGCATATCCTTTTCAGCAATCTGATCATATCCATACATATACGGAGTTTTGGGTTTTAATGCTGGAATGAGAGTGGAAACCTCATCAAGTTTTGAAGTCTCTGAATAGAAATAAATGCGCAGTTTTCCATTTGTAGGCTCATATTCAGGTTTGTCGTCTCGTTCTGAATCAAAAATTTCATAATTATTCCAAGCTCCCCATTCGTTAGATTTATATTCCCAACCATCCTTATAGATTGCATTTTGGTCATCTGTAAACCAAACACAATAAGCATTGTTTTTTCCATCATTATAACTAATTGTAAAATTAATATTGTATCTATCTTCTCTAAAATTAGTCCATATAGATTCTGAAGGATCAAATTCAAAGTAATACCACGCGCTTTCTTGTACTTCATTAAGTCTTTCAGTTGCTTTTTCAGTTTTTAGCGTTACTCTATATTGCTCATCAAGCCCAAAATGCAAGGCAACAGGATAACTCTGTTTATTTTCATAATACAGTTTGTTATTGCCTTCGTGATCTATTTCATTGGTAATAGATGTGTCAGCACTATATCTAAAACCTGTGATAGTTGTTGTTTCGCTACCCCAACCATCTTCATCACTCATCATATATTCAAAATAAAATCCATAGTCTGGCATAAGGATTATATCATCATCAGGATTTTTAGGGTCTCTATACCATGTCCATTCATAATTCGCCTTACCATTTATTCCATTTATTCCATTGTCAGTCACATTACCCGCAACATAGAAAAAGAGCTTATCTTGTTGTTTTATAGTTTCAATATTTTTTACAACGCTGTAGTTAATATTCTCAACTTTTATAGTATGTTTTTTGCCATCAAAACACGAAAACCAAATATTACCAATACTTTTTTCTCGTTTACCACTTTCTATTGTATTTCCATCCTGGTCAATGACATCATAAGGAATCGCATAGCAAGGTATATATAAAGTAACTGTCTTTTTTTCGTTCTCTACAAATGAAAGATTGGCATTTCCCGCTGTATCATAGGCATCTGCTACTGCATGCCCCCAAACATTCATAAAATTTCCTGTAGCATTGAAAGTTACAGTTACATCAAAAGTCACTTTGTAAAGATTTCCTGCCTCCAAGACGCCAAAAAGTATATTTATACCTGTCTGGGGATCAGATGAAGTACTATCACGCTTAGGAGGTGTTGATGTAAACTCAACAGAGTTTTTACCGCTTGTTACTTCAATGGTATTAACATATTTTGTCGTTGAATAATACACATTCGTTGGAAGGCTCGGGCTTTCATCCTCTTTGATTTTAAGATTCCTTATTTCAACTTCAGAAGCATTCCCCATAGTAATAATTAGGTTTGTATATTCACTCCAGTCCTCATACAAAATTCCTGTATGCAGTTCAAAAGGTTTCCAGTCGTTAGAAAGATGACAGTAAATTGCAGGATGTTCAAAGTTAAAAAAGCGATCCTCCACCTGAGCATTGACATAGCACTCTTCATTTGCTTTCAAATCAAATTGTATGATATAGCCCTTTCCTTTTTTTCCATCGTATGGCATATGGATATTCGCGCCAATATTAAATACATTTTCACTGATTGGATTTTCATTTTTAATCAAAAGCACTTCTCCATCTTCGATAGGTTTTACAGTTATGCCATCACTCCAACCGACAGTATCAGCAGGAAAACGAAGCCCCTTTTCCTGAATCTTTAGAGGCAATTTTATATATTCATCGTCAGTAACGGTTTGTACTGGAATCTTTTTCTCATCAGAACCAACAACTTTGTCACTCATATCAGAAGAAAATACAGTCTTTTCCACAGTTTTTGGATCTGTCACAACAATTTTAAAATCAGTACCAGCAGTCGTGTCAAACTGTATATTTGTAATAGAAATTGCAATGCCTTTGTCCGAAACGTCCGCACCAATTTTAAATTTTTTCACCGCTTTAGAAATAGAAACAGAGGCAACAGTGTTGTTTTGATTGTCATCAGCATCAAGCGTGCAGTTAGCCTCAACGCGAAAATCGGCAACGCTCGCACCCTCTTCCAGCACAATCCGAACATTCTCCTTTTTTGCAATAACGTTTTTAATCTCGCCGCCCTTTATATGAACAGAATTGGAGCCTCCACCCCGAACCTCAAGCGACTTGAACACACAGTTTTCCAGTATAAAATCAGCGTCTCCAATCTCCTCGCTCACAACTATTGTGGTCTTAGGCATATTTGCGCCCACAAGCGTTAAATTCTTTGCCGTCACAATATATGTGCCGCCCTTGTCGTCATCGTCATGCAGGGAAATCGTGTCTCCATCCTTCGCGCTTTCAACCTTATTTTGTGACTCAAGATTTTCAGGATCGTTAGAACAAGCGGCAAGCAAAATCGCCACCACACCAAACAGTAACATCAACTTTTTCATTTGTACAGCTCCTTTTCGCTATAAAAAAGATTTGAACTGTGCAGAAACATCATTCAGCCATGCCCGCACAATTAACTATACAAATATACCCCCCCCCCAGTCGGTTTTGTCAAGAGGGAAACGCTACTTTTTTTACTTTTTTTAGCTACAAGGTTAAATTATGAGTTTTGAAGGGCTTCAAAACCATTCGCAGAAGGGCTGTAAAACGGACAAGTCGCTTTTATGCTCAAAACCGCTCCGCTCACAGGATGAGAAAATTCCAAACGAGAGGCGTGAAGCATAATCCTCTCTGCGCCATCTCCTCCATAGAGAGTGTCGCCCAAAATCGGAAGTCCTTTCCCGCTCAAATGCACCCTGATTTGGTGGGTTCGCCCCGTAACCGGCTCTGCCTGAACAACAAAATATGTTTTTTGCCTTCCATTTGTCGAACTCGCAATTTCATCCACAATTTTAAAATTTGTCTTGGAATACAAGCCGCCCTTTTCCGCTGGCAGAATCCCCCATTTCGCCCTTTGCCCCTTTGGAGAAATTCTTCCGATATAATTTTCCACCGTAAATTCATCGCCACATCTTGGAACAGCAGCGCGAGGGCAACAGACAGCGGTATACACTTTTTTAAAATTATGATCTTCAAACATACGGTGAATGGCTTTGTTCACTGCGCGCTGCTTTGTAAACAGAATAACACCGCTTGTTTCTCGGTCAAGACGATGCATCACTCCACAGTAAGGCGGATTTCGCAAATCGGGATGTTTTGAATGCATATAGCGCACAACTTCATCGTGAAGGTTATTCCTCTTTTGCGCACCCGAAAAAGCCTCTTCCACTGGAAAAAACGCAGGCTTGTTCACCAAAATGAAAAATGCATCCTCAAAAAGCACGTCTTTTTCAGAAAGCACAAAATTCACATCAGAAGGCTGTTTTTCAAAGAAAAATTTCGCTTCATCAAATAAAACGTTCACTTTGCTGTCTTTAAAAACAACGTAAGCAGGGCGGCGGATTTGCACACCATCGACAAAAACCGAGCCTGAAAGAATTAACCGCCGTATCTTCGAGTGTGAAAGAGCATTTTTTTGATCGTTTTCAATTGCGCGAGGCAACTCACTGCGCAAAAGTTCATCAAGACGAATTTTATTTTGTGCAAAAAATGTAAAATTCATTTCAAAACGCTTATTTCACCATATAATCAGGCTCACCGCCATTATCAAAAATCCGCACATGAGAAGATTCCATACACACATCATTTGCAAAACGCTCTACATCCATACTTTCAGGGCCGAACAAGTCATCAGGGCTGTATTGCAATGCAAGTTCACACTCCTCTCCATCTGAAACAAGACGACTTAAAGCACCGTTTATGCGCACAATATCTTTCACCACGGGAAACAAAGCAGACACGCCTTTTTCCTCATATTTCATTTGCAAAAACAAAAGCTGCATTTTTTCAATTTCTCTGTGCGTTGAATCTTCTGGGGAAAATCCGCTTTTAAAATCGCAATTATTTACGCGCTGCCATTCTGCAAAATCGGTAAAAAATTTTGACGGTTTTATACGCAAAGGACGCAAAACGGAATTAAACCATGTAACCGCCCTGCCGCTTGAATAAAACGTTCTGCAAGCAAAAGCAATGTTCCTTGCAAAACGAATGTCCCCGCCTGAAAAAACTCCGCTCGTATACGCATTAGTAGAAAATGCACCCTCCTCTGTTTGCGGAAAGTCTATGTGATTTGGAAATTGAGACACCGCAAAATCAAGACGTTCGCAAAACGACTTTAAAGTGTCACCTGCAAAATCCGCATAAAAAATTTGAAAGCCAAAAACAAGCCCAAAGGTATTTAAAGACGTGCATTTTTTTGCATAATTTTTTTTATCAAAAAGAAACGCCGCACCTTTTTTCTCCACAACAAGCGGAATCTCAAGCGAACAATTCACTTCAGCGCACTTTTTACAAACCGCTCCGTCAATCACATTTGGATTCACTTTTATTGAAACAAAAAGATCCCCAGCATCAGATTCCACCGCAGAAAGAAAGCGAATAAGCCTCTTTTTATCATTCGACATCGCCTCATCGTTTACAAAAAGTTCTGTAATTCCTTTTTGAGAAAATGTTTTTAAAGAGGCTTCAAGTTCATCCGCAGAAAATCTATACTCTTTTTTCAAGGCAAAATATCCATACGATTGGTTATAAAAGCGGTATACCGCGCTTCTGGCATTCCGTTTTAACTGCATCTGGCCACACGCTCACCTGAGTTTCACCGATATGCGCTTTTTTCAGAAGGAACATACACAGTCTTGACTGCCCTATTCCACCACCAAGCGTTTGCGTCAATTCATCATTTAAAAGGCGCGAGTGAAAGCTCAAATTTTCACGCCCTGTACAACCACGTTCGGAAAGCTGCCGTCTAAGGCTTTCAGGAGAAACCCGTATTCCCATAGAAGAAAGTTCCAAACTGCGTCCAATCTTATCATCCCACACAATAATATCGCCGTTCAAGCCAACATGTCCATCTCCCGCCTCAGAAATCCAATCGTCATAGTCAGGAGCGCGCCCATCGTGAATCGTTCCATCAGGCAATTTTCCCCCGATTCCACAAACAAAAATCGCACCATGTTTTTTTGCCGCCATATTTTCACGTTCCCGCGGAGAAAGCTTCGGAAAGGCGTTGTACAAGTCATCGGAATAAATCATTTTAATATCATCGGGCAAAACAGGTTTGAGCGACGAATACCTGTCATAAAGATAAAATTCAGTTCTTTTTAAGCATCGATAAATTTTCTTCACAATATCAAGCAAGAAAAACACAGTTCTATCTCTTGGATCAATCGCTAACTCCCAATCCCACTGATCAACATACAGAGAATGCACTTCGTCAAGCTCTTCATCAGAACGAATTGCGTTCATATCCGTGTAAATGCCAAAGCCCGGCTTCAATCCCATTTCGGTAACTTTCAAACGCTTCCATTTTGCAAGAGACTGCACAATCTCCATTTTCCGATCATCCATTGCAGGAACAGTAAAGGAAACAGGTCGCTCCACTCCGTTCAAGTCATCATTTATTCCAAGCCCTGACGGCACAAAAAGAGGGGCGGTAACCCGCGTTAAGTTTAATTCCGTTGAAAGTGCAATTTGGAAAAAGTCCTTTATTTGGACAATCGCATGCTCAGTTTCATGAACTGAAAGAATGGGTTTATAATGTCTTAACATAATTTTTTCCCTATATCATATTTTTTCGCTGTACTGTATCAGCGTAGTAACCTTTGTTGGAAAAAGAGTCTTTTCGTAGTTTAATTCTGGAAGTCCTATAACACCAAAGAATTCTGCAACAGACGCACCTGCCATTTCAAGCAATTTTTTCACCGCAGAAAGAGTTCCTCCTGTTGCAATGAGATCATCGACAACGAGATAGCGCGAATCTTTTTTTACATCCGCCTTATGCACTTCAATTTCTGAAGTTCCATATTCCAAAGCGAATTTACAGCAATACGTATCGCCAGGCAATTTGCCTTTTTTTCGAATTAAAACGAGAGGGATGCCAAGTCGCTCCGCTAAAGGGGCGGCAAGCAAAAAACCGCGGGATTCAACTCCGCAAATGCCATCAAGCCTTTCAAATTTATACAGTGCTTCCATTCTATCTATACAATATTTAAAAGCGTCGGGATTTATAAAAATTCCTGTCACATCATAAAAAAGAATGCCGGGCTTTGGAAAATCAGGAACTCTCCGAATCGCCTTGTCAAGAAGTTCTATGCTCATAACTCATAATTCTAATACTGATTGCCGTATATTTCAAGATTTTTAAAAAAGTAATGATCTTTTTTTTTAGCAAAAACAGATTGTCAAATAAAGTGCTTCATTCGTCTGCAAAATAACATAAACTCACTGACAAACAAGTATCATTGCAAATCTGAAAATACATTCCATACTCCAAAAAAATAAGGGAATCACAAACGGACTCCCTTGCACAGTGAGCGATGCGAGTTTTTTCAAAACTCACTTATGTACTGCGATTTCAACGCTCTATTTATTTTGAATTAAGAGCCCCCCCCCCATTTATAGATATTGCCTTATCAAAAGCCTCCAAAATTTTAGGGTTGA
Source organism: Treponema sp. (assembly GCA_014803985.1). Lineage (GTDB taxonomy): Bacteria > Spirochaetota > Spirochaetia > Treponematales > Treponemataceae > Treponema_D. The sequence goes on along the minus strand of JAAVAO010000011.1, from coordinate 57,870 downwards.
ACATACCGCACTCTCCAGCTTTTATCATCCTCACCGCCTCGTCATGCGGAATCATCTTTTTATAACAACGAGGAGATATAAGTGCATCATACACATCTACAATTGCAACAACCTGCGACCAAATGGAAATTTCATCCCCCTTCAATTTGTCTGGATAGCCTCGTCCATCCCATCTTTCGTGATGATGACGACAAATATCATAAGCATAATCATAGGTTTCTTTATCAAGCACTTTTGGGAAGCTTTCCATAATAGCACCCCCCTTTACAGTGTGTTGCTTCATAATTTCAAATTCTTCAGGAGTCAGTCTTCCAGGCTTTGTTAGAATGCTGTCTGGGATTGCAATTTTTCCAACGTCATGCAAAATAGCGGCATTTGAAATTTTTATAATTTGAGAATAGGGCATTTCATATTCGGGATAAAGCTCGCACACTTCTTTCATAACAATTTTTGTAAGTGTGCTAATTCTCTTAACATGCTCTCCAGACTCACTGTCACGAAATTCAATGACAGACGCAAGCATTTCTATCAAGTTAAGATTAAGAGAATCAAGTTTTCTATACTGCTCGACAACAGTTTGTTGCAGTTCATTGCGAGTTCTGTACAATTCTATTACACTGTCAATTCGACGTCGTATAAAGTTGGCGTTATACGGCTTCATAATAACATCAACCGCACCAAAATTATATGCATCACTCAAGGAATCCAAGTCGCTTTCAGCGGTAACAACGAACACGGGAATCTTTTTAAGCATATTCGCCCAGTTCATTTCCTTTAGAACCCCAATTCCATCAAGTTCCGGCATAACCAAATCAAGAAGAACAGCGTCAATATCCTTATTTTTGTTCAAACATTCAAGAGCCTTCCTGCCGTTATCAGCCTGAAAGATTTCATACTGGTCTTTGAATGTTTCAGCTAAAATATCACGATTGATTTCTATATCGTCAACGATAAGCAACTTTCCACTCATACTATGCCTCTATAACTTTTATAACACAATCCTGCATTATCAGAGCATCTTGCGCCAACTCTGCAGCCTTGCCATATTCAGAAGAACGAAGTGCAATCACAATGTCAGAATACGCATTAAAAAGCGGAGTTAAATACAAATTCCCACAAATACCTTTTAGTGAATGAGCATTTGCAAGCGCCGTTTGATAGTCACCGCTCTTCAAAAAAGAAACAACTTCAAGATCACGTGCTGCCGCAGGAAACTTTTGCAACAAACGTTCGTAAAGTTCTCTTTTGCCACTAAAACGCTTTATTGCCTCATCGGAATCAATTCCGAGTGATTTTAAATTTTCTAAAGAAACCATATCTGTAATATACTAATATTTTTTTTACAAGTCAAGGCAGGGCGGAAGAATCGGTTTTTCAGTTTTTATTTCGTGACTTACAGTATAAAACTCACAATTCGACTTAATAAATCATTGTGCCAACACCACGATCACTGAACATTTCCAGCAAAAGAGAATGGGGAACTCTGCCATCGATGATATGGGTGCGCGGAACTCCGCCTCGAAGGGCAATCATACAGCATTCAACTTTTGGAATCATTCCGCCATTTATCACTCCTTGCTCTATCAATTGAGGAACTGTTGGCATTGGAATGCGCGCAATTAAAGACAACGGATCATCCATATTTTTCAACACGCCGGGAACATTCGTCAACTGCACAAATTTTTCCGCCTTCAACGCAACGGCAATTTTTGCGGCGGCGGTATCAGCATTTATATTATAGCAAAGCTCATCCCCCACTTCGCCCAACGCAACGGTAGAAATCACGGGAATATATTCATCGTCAAGCAAATGTTGAATTATTTCTGGATGGACTTCTGTCACTTCTCCGACAAGTCCCAAGTCATCGCCACCTTGAATTTTTTTTGCACGCAAAAGCCCTGAATCAATCCCGCTTAAACCAACGGCGCGACCTCCCTCCTGTAGCAACGCTCCGGCAAGCTCCTTGTTGATTTTTCCTGTGAGCACCATTTGCACCACTTCCATCGTCTCTTTGTCAGTGTATCGAAGACCGTTGACAAATCGACTTTCTTTGCCAACCTTTTCAAGCATTTTATTGATTTCAGGTCCGCCACCGTGAACTAAAACAACTTTCACTCCGATTGTATTCAATAAAACCAAGTCCTTCATCACGGCATTTTTCAATTCATCGTTCAGCATAGCGTTTCCGCCATATTTTACAACAACGATTTTTCCACACCATTGCTTAAAATACGGCATCGCTTGAATCAAAACATCGCTCCACGCCTCGTTATTTAAAAGTCTTCCCCTGTTTTCAGCATCTTGAAATGTAAAGTCGCTCATGAACGATAATCTCCATTTATTTTAACATAATCATACGTCAAATCGCACCCCCACGCCCTACCGTTTGCATTGCCGTCTTGAAGATACACTTCAATTTCAACAGCCTCTGCACCGAGAATGCGAACGGCTTTTTCCTCGTCAAACTGAAGTCCCACGCCATCATGAACCACTTCTATTCGATTTTCATTGTCCGAAGAGGCAATTTCAAGGGAGTTTTCTTCGGCAAGGTCAAAATAACAACGGGAATTTTGTTTGCTTGAAAAATAGACGGATGTTTTATCGGGAGTAAAGTCAAACCCTGAATATCCCATTGCACATAAGATTCTTCCGCAATTTGCATCGCGTCCAAACAGTGCGGCTTTTACTAAATTTGACTTTATAATGTATTTTGCAAGGCCTCTCGCACTTTCTTCATCTTTTGCGCCGCTCACCGTACATTCAACAAGTCGGCTGGCCCCCTCTCCATCGCTTGCAATTTTCATAGCCATAACTGTATTCAAGCGATTCAACGCCTTGAGAAAAACAGAAAAATCCTCTCCCTCCTCCGTAATTTCCTTGTTTCCTGCCAAACCGTTCGCCATAATTGTAAGAGTGTCATTTGTAGAAGTGTCGCCGTCCACGCTCACGCAGTTATAGGTAATCGCAACCGATTTTTTTAGAGCAAGACGAAGCATTTCAGGTGAGATTGCACAGTCGGTTGTTATAAAACTCAACATTGTTCCCATATTTATATGTATCATCCCAGAGCCTTTGCACATACAGCCTATATGAATGGTTTTTCCGCCGATTTCTGTTTCAACGGCGCATTCTTTATACTTTGTGTCCGTGGTCATAATGGCAGTTCTCGCCTCTGCATGCCCTTCCTTTGAAAGAGCATTCTTTAAAGCCGCCATATTTTTTTCAATTTTTTCAATTGGAATGTGCTGCCCTATAATCCCTGTGGAGCATACAATCACGTTATTTTCATCAATTTGAAGAGCCTCTGATACAGAGTGCGCCATTCTTTTTGCAACAGCAAATCCCTCATCGCCCGTACAAGCATTTGCATAGCACACATTACAAATTGCAGCCTGCATTTTTCCATCGGCGATATTTTTTTGTGTCAATTTTACACATTCGGCTTTCACGCGGTTTGAAGTAAAAACAGCAGCGGCATTGCACAAAACTTCAGAAAACACCAGTGCCACATCATTTCCCGTGCGGCTTTCTTTTAATCCCACGTGCATTCCACTCGCCAAAAATCCAAGCGGAGAAGTTACCCCTCCTTCAATATATTTCACATCGTCCATACCAATTTTCCTATACCTTTACTCAAGTGTATTTTTATATAAATGACCTTTAGCACAAATTATAAAAAACAAAACGCCAACATTGTTCTCCGTTCTTTTTTCCGTACAAAAATTCTGTAGTCTCAATTATTTTCCATTACCGCTTGTTTTATTGCAGAAAGCAAGTCTTTATATTCTGTAAACGCCTTGAACTGTGGAAAATCGTTTTTTATCTGTTCGGTAGTGCGGAACAAAAACCCCGCCTTTGACGCCTTGATCATTTCAATGTCGTTAAAAGAATCCCCCGACGCGATTGTTTCAAATCCACAAGACTGCAACGCTCTCACTGTAGTCAACTTTGAATGCTCACATCTCATTTTATACCCCGTAATTTTTCCAGTGGGGGCAACTTCAAGGGAATTGCAAAAAATAGTTGGCATTCCTAGTTTTTTCATCAGAGGAGCGGCAAACTGTTCAAACGTATCGCTCAAAATAATTGTCTGGCAAAAAGAACGAAGTTCATTCAAAAATGCAAATGCTCCGTCAAGCGGCTCTATCTTTTCAATTGTAGACTGTATTTCCTTTAAACCAAGTCCGTTTTTTTCTAAAATGGAAAGACGAAACTTCATCAATGTATCGTAGTTCGGTTCATCTCGAGTGGTTCGCTTTAATTCAGGAATACCCACAGCCTCGGAAAATGCAATCCAAATTTCGGGAACAAGCACCCCCTCCAAATCCAAACAAACAATATGCATAGAAAACCTCCAAATTGCAGACGAGGAAAATTCACTGAAAAGCGCGCCAGACTTTTTTTGCCACTTTGCGCAGAAGCACTTTTATCACATCTCCTCACTCGTTTAGTATAGCGAAAGGTGCGGTCATTGACAATGGCGTGGCGAATGCCTTAACCCCTTGTTCACAAAGTACAGGTTTTGCATTCGCCGCAAGTTTTCAATGCGAAACTCGCCAGTGGATTGCTTTCACAAGGTTTTACTTGTTCGCAAGCCGCCCAAAGATAAAACTCAAATTTTGACTTATTACTCATTTTTACGCATTATTAGTGTTGAAAAGAACGATTATTTTCATTATCATACTTTTATTGGGCTTGAGGAAATTCAAGGTCCCGCCCCTTTTCGGGCGTATCACTTTTTACGGTGGACTTTTAATGAAAACTATGCATAACCTTCCTATTTGTGATGAAAAAGACGAGGAAAAGAAAAAGGCTCCAGAAGTGCCGGACCCATTGACAGAAAAATTCTTAAAAACACGGCAAATACTTCTTTCAGGAGAAATCAACAAGGACTTGGCTGAGAAAATTGTCCGCCAACTTTTAGTTCTTGAGGCGGATAACGACAAAGACCCCATCTATATGTATATAGACTCACCGGGAGGAGATGTTGACGCAGGCTTTGCGATTTTTGATATGATTCGATTCGTAAGTGCGCCTGTATATATAATAGGAATGGGGCTTATTGCCAGTGCAGGAGCATTGATTTTGCTTGCCGCCCCAAAAGAAAGACGGCTGGGGCTTCCAAACAGTCGCTATTTAATACATCAGCCTTCAAGTGGAATGAAGGGGGTTGCCACCGACATTCAAATTCATGCAAAAGAAATGGAAAAAACACGAGCTATTATAAATCAAGTGATTTCGGAGCAAACCGGTAAATCTCTAGAGCAAGTGATAAAAGACACAGATCGCGATTATTGGCTTGACTCTTCAGAAGCAGTTGAATACGGACTTATCAGCACAGTGATAAAAACCCGCGCTGAACTCAAAAAATAGGAATTACAAAGGGGAATTCTTTCCCTTTTGTATCTTGCCATGGTATTCCATCTGACGGACGAACTTATCGATACAATTTCCGATGCTCTTGAAAATCAGGAAAAACACTTTGTTGTTGACGCTGAAAAAGAAGAGTTGATTGAATCGTCTTTAGTCAACGTGGATGATGACAGATTTTATGTATTGCCCGAGTGGAATTCTGCAAACGGATTTGAACTGCGCCAAAAGTTTGTATCAAACTTGCATTCACCAATTGCGCAAAAGAATTTGCACGATTCTCTTCATTCGGGGCGAGGAGCGTTCAAGAACTTTAAAAACGAATTGAAAAAATATCCACAGGTTGAAAAATTATGGTGTCGATTTAGACAAGAACAGATGCATAATTTTATCTTCTGCTGGTATAACGAACTGCGAGAAGTGTGGGGACTTGAAAAACTAGAAGCGGAATCCGATTTTGAAGACACAGAGCATCTAGTTGAAGATGACTTTACTTTCGAGCATTATAACACTGATTTAGGTCAGGAGATTGCGCTCACCTTTTCAAGCGCACAAGGCGATTTTGACAACAATTGGCCACAGGAGATTTGCGGAACGATAATTGAATTATGGCAAAAACAGTTTTTACAAAGCAATACAGTGCTTCAAACTGGATTTATATGCCGTTCCCTTTCAAATGAATTTGCCGGTTGCATTACAGTAACGCCAGTATCAAAAAGGACAGAAAGCGTAGTTTTTTTATCAAGCTTTTTTGTTCCAGAAAAATTTAGAGGGCTGGGAATAGGCACAAAACTTTTGGAAAAGTGTCTTGAATCTTTACGAGCCCTCAAAAAGCAATGGATTTTTATTGCAGGTGTAAATACCTCGAAGTCTATGGAGCGTCTTTTAATTCGCTTCGGATTTGAAAAAACAGGCTCGGGCTATTCAGCAAAAATCCAATAACGTATTTTTATTACAAACAGGAGTTTTTATGTACAACCGTAATTATGAAGTTAACATGGATTCAGTGGCGGCTTATCTTGCTGATGCCGTAAACAAAGTTAAAACTCAGGAAAATCCTGATGTTTTGAACAAAATTAAAAAAGTTTTTAAAAAGACCGTTCCTTTTTCAATGAGAATGTATGTGGCGGCATACCTCGCAAAAGAACTGCAAGGAAATTCGAGAGGAACTTACCGCCCATCAACTCGAACAAATTTTAGAGACAACAAAAAATTTTCATCTTCACGATCAACGAGAGAGACAAAGTCATTTTTAGCAGAAACTTCGGAAACACGCACCCCTCGACCACGCGTGCAGATTGACCCCGATCTTGCGAGAACAATTTTTGTAAATATTGGAAGAAACCGTCGCATTTTCCCACGTGATTTAGTCGGTCTTTTAACGAATGTAGCGAAAATCGACCGCGACAGAATTGGAGACATTCGAGTTCTTGCAAACTATTCCTTTGTGCAAATATTTGCAGAAGACGCTGATAAAGCAATTGACGCACTCAATGACTATGACTACCGAGGAAGAAAGCTTGAAGTGAACTATGCTCATCAAAAGAATGCAGATGGAAGTGAAAATATTCCAGAAGACGAAGAGATTGCGTCAAAAACAACTTCAGAATTTGCACAAACAGAAGAAGACGCAGCCGCTTACGCCGCAGCAGAAAAAGCAGCGGCAAACAACGAGCCGTTTTCTGCGCCACATCTTTCTTCAGAAACTGAAGAATAGTCAAAAACAGTTTTAATTGGTAAAAAATATGGAAAATATGCAGCGGATTTTAACAGGGACTTTTCAAATAAACACGTGGATTGTTCCTCTTTGCGAAAATAAAGTGTTTGTTGTTGACCCTGCCGCCTGCATCACCACTGGCGATGAAAATGCTATAATCGATTATCTCAAATACAATGACCTTGAGCCGGTGGGATTTTTTTTAACGCATGGGCATTTTGACCACATAACAGGCACCGCTCCTCTAAAAGCGGAATGGACAAATGCGCCGCTTGCCTGCCACAAAGCAGATTGTAAAATTGCAGGTGAAAACGCATTCTCCGCTCAAGCGCCAATTTTACAATACATGGGGCTTTTAGAAATGCTGCCCGCCTTAAAAGATCTTCCAGAACCAGACGCTCCTTTAAACGGAGGAGAACGATTGAATTCTGTTTTTGGAGGAACTCATCTTTCAGATAAAGTAAACGATTGTCTTTCCTCGTGGCTTGTAATACACACGCCGGGACATTCCGATGGATCGTGCTGTCTTTATAATGAAAAGCAAAAAACACTTATTTCAGGGGACACCGTTTTTTTCCGTGCATGGGGAAGAACAGACTTGCCTGGCGGAAATGAAAAAAAATTTATAAAAAGTTTAAAATGTTTAAAAGATTCCCTTCCAGACGACACAAAGGTGTATCCCGGACATGATGCGTATGGCTTTACGCTTGGCAAAGATCTCGAACTTATTTTTAAATTTCTTTTATAGAACAGACAACTCTTTTACACGTTTATATAATGTGGGCGGTTGTCGCTCTGAGCCCGTTTTGAAACATCTGCCAGAACGTTTTTCAATTACCAATAAAGAAACTCCGGATTATACGGCTCAAAATCGTTCAAGGCAGAAGATTTTCCTTTAAAGAATACGGCATAGTTTTCTTTTTCAGTGATATTTAAAAATGCAAAGCCGGGTTTTGAATGATTCCGAGGATATGAAAGACTGCCAGGATTCATAAGGTACACACGGTGCAACTCCTCAAACGGAAAATGCGTATGCCCAAAAATCGCTATTTTGGCAGAATGCTCCAACGCCGCTTGTTCAACACCTGTCGTTGAATAATACGCTCCGTATTCATGACCATGGGTAATAAAAACGTTTTTTCCTGCCACCGCAAAAACAACGCTCCGAGGCGCATGTAAGTACAAAACCAATGAATCATCACACGAGTTGTCATTCGCATTCAAATTACATTGAACAGAAAAAGCAGACGAATCATTGTTTCCGCGCACAAACGCAATAACGGGCGGAAGACATTTTAAACACAATGCGTCTTTTGCACATAAATTCACAAACGTCGCCAAATCACTCACTCCATCACCCGCAAAAACAAGCGCGTCAGAAGACTCTCCGTATTTTAAAATCACTCGTTTTAAAACAGAAAACATTCCGTGAGTATCAGAAACGACAAGGAATTTCGCCGTTTTCTTTTGAGCTAGTGCATCCAAATCCTCTCTTGAAGAAAGTATTCCACTTTTTAGTTGCTTCAAGCAATTCATTGTTTTTGCGCGCTACTCAATTACAAAGTGATTTATCGCCGGCAAATTTGTTTCGGGGTCAAAGTAATGTTGTATTTTAAAATCGCCTGCGATCATCCGTACAAAATCAATAAGCTGCTGATTTTTTTCAAACGGTCCATCGCTCCACAAAATATATTGCACGGCTTTTTCAAGCATTTCGGGCACTTCCCCAACAAAAGATTGTTCTTCCTCAACAACAATTCCATCAATAGCCGCTTTTTGCGCTTTGTCCAAAACAAAGTCGGCAGAATCTTCCATTCCAAGCACATCGTCCTGTGAAAAAAATGAAAACACTGGATATGGCAACGAGCCGCCATTTTTATCCTGCATTCTTGCAATTGCTGTATGAGTGTTTTCTGGCGCACCAATAAAAATGATTCCGCACAGATTTTTGCCTTCAAGATGCCACTCAAGATTCGTAATAAATGTTTTTGATCCCCTTTTAAAGTCATCTGGAAAAACATAGGAAAGTATATACCCTCCGTCTGAAACGTCACCAAATTTTTCAAAAAGCATGGACTTCATTTCCGTCGTAAAGGCTTCGTCATTATACCCATAGCCAAACACCACGCAAACACATTTATCAGTTTGATGCCACATTTGAGTAGGAAGTAAAATATCGCCTCCCTTTTTAGAATCAGAAACAGCGATCTCCCCCGCATTTTGAGTAGCAGAAGAATTTTTTCTCGCGCACGAAAAAATCAAACCACACAATAAAATCACACATTTAAGTCTAAACATTTTTCCACCTATGAATAAAAAAATAACTTTTTCACATTCAAAACATAAAATATTGTACACAATTTAATTAAAAAAGTCCATTTATAAGGCGATACGCAACAGACCCTGGTTTTGGAGAAGGAGGAAGTGCATCCCGGGAAAACCATGCAGCCTCCGCTATCTCAGATTTTTGCAAAGAAAAGTCACCGCTTTCGTATTCCGCCGTGAATGCCAGCATCAATTGATCGGGAAACGGCCATGACTGACTTCCTTTGTACCGTATATTTTTTATTTTAATTCCCGTTTCCTCAAGAACCTCGCGAAAAACAGCATTTTCTGCACTTTCACCTGCTTCTATAAATCCCGCAACACAAGCAAAAATATCTTGGTTTCTATATGTATGCCTCACAAGAAGAATTTTTTCACCACGTTCAACAAGCACAATAACACACGGCTCTATTCGCGGAAAATACAATCCTGTTCTATTTGGAGCGTTACACGTTGATTCCCCACACCTTGTGCAAATTTTTGCATTTTCATACGCATCACACACTAATTTGCTGCCACATTCAGGGCAAAACCGCATTTTTCTGCCCCAAACAGCAAGGTTTTTCGCGCGTGAAAGAAGTCTGCCTTTTTCAAAGTCATTTTCAAAAAAGAACTGTCGTATTGGAACTGCAAAAAGACCGTACTTCTCCGCCATAGTATTCGCCTGCTCTTCGCACTGTGCTAAAAGTACACAAAAATCATTTTTTTCATCATCTTTTGCATTTCCTGTAGTTACTGCACCTTTTTCACCACCATCTTTCGTTCCATTCATTTCTCCCATAAAATAAAAATCAGGATTTTCAATATGTATTTTTTGAATTGTTTCAAACGGCGGGAAAGAATTGTTTTTCATAAGGAATACATTCTTTTCAAAAATAAAAAAACAGTTTTTAAAAATAGTAGAAGGATTTTCAATAATCATAAACAAAACCAGAATCGAACTAAAAACACCTCAAAATAAAAAAACGCCCATAACAGGCATTTTCGCAACCATACAACACAACTATGCAATTATTGAAAAAAGCCGTGAATTTTACATTTTCACGGCTTTCCACTGCATCTTACATACTATCAGACATTATCTTGCATACTCAACAATGCGAGTTTCACGTATCATTGTCAGTCGAATTCTTCCCGGATACTTTAAATCAGTTTCAATTCGCTTTGCAATGTCGCTTGCAAGTTGCTTCACCTCATTGTCAGCAATTTTTTCATTGTTTACGAGGATTCTCAACTCTCGTCCCGCTTGAATTGCATACGCCTTTTCAACCCCTTCGAATTTTTCAGCAATCGACTCAAGATTTTCAAGTCGCTTTATGTAGTTATCAATAGTTTCACGACGCGCTCCAGGGCGAGATGCCGAAATTGCGTCTGCAATTTGCACGATAACCGCTTCAATGGTCGTAGGTTCAACATCATTATGATGAGCGGCAATTGCATTGATAACACGAGGGTCTTCGCCCATTTCTCGCGCCATCTCCGCACCAACTTCGGCGTGGTTTTGGTCACTATCGCTTTCCGCTCCCTTTCCAATATCGTGAAGAACAGCGGCTCGCTTTGCAAGCTCCCTATCCACGCCAATTTCAGCCGCCAAAATAGAGGCCGCATTAGCAACTTCCTTTGAGTGATTAAGAACATTCTGTCCGTAACTGGTTCTAAAATACAATCGTCCAAGAGCGCGAACACCTTCTGTCGGCATATTGTGAATGCCCAAATCAAACAACGCCCTTTCACCCTCTTCGTAAATTTTATTTTGTATTTCGCGAGTCACTTTTTGAACAATCTCTTCAATTCGGGCAGGATGAATTCGTCCATCGGAAATCAACCGCTCTAGCGACTGTCTCGCTATTTCCTTTCGTACGGGGTCAAAGCAAGAAATAACAACCGCTTCAGGAGTGTCATCAATAATAATGTCAACTCCCGTAAGCGTTTCAAGAGTTCGAATGTTTCGTCCCTCGCGTCCGATAATCCGTCCTTTCATTTCATCACTCGGAAGAGAAACCGTTGCAACGGTAATATCTCCAGTCGTTTCAGGCGCAAGACGCTGCACCGTTTGAATGAGGATTTCACGAGCCTTCTTTTCAGCAGAAAGCTGTGCATCTTGTTCAATTTTATTGATTAAAGACTGGGCATCATGCTTGGCATCATTTTCAAGGCTTTTGATTATTAAATCCTTTGCCTCTTGAGCGGAAAGCCCGGAAACCCTTTCAAGTTCCTTTCGATACTGCTCCTCTTTTTCAGAAAGAACAGCCTCCCGTTTTTTCATTGCGGCATTCATATCCGCAAATTCTTTCTCTTTTCTTTCGCACTCAGTCGCCTTTTGGTCAACAAGCTCCTCTTTCTTGCTTACCCTTGCCTCATATCTTTGAACTTCAGCACGGCGTTCTCTGTTCTCCCGCTCCTGCTGGTTTCGTTCCCGAATAAGCTCATCCTTTGCATTTAGCAAAATTTCTCTTCTCTGGGCTTCAGCTTCCCTTATAGCATCCTGTTTAACACGTTCTGCTTTCTGTTCTGATGCAGACAATTGAAATCTGGCCCACAGCCAGCGAATAATCCATCCAAGAACAATTCCCGCAAGAGGGAGAACAACAAAGCAAACAAAATGTGGCATAGTAGTTCTCCTTGTATTTTATTTATTAAAGAATAGTTCTACTTTAATATACAATATAGGGAAAATATTGTCAAACAAGAATTACTAAATAATAGGAAAAAGTATATGTAATCTCAAACCGTACAATAAAAACAAAATGTGTTGTTGCAAAAAACATTGCAGACTTCGCCTGCTAACGAGTTTTTGCTTGCTCTCAACGGATGAGGCTGTCTTTAAAACTATCAACGTCGGTCAGTTTTAATATTGAAAATTCTCGTCTTTAGCATTATAATTCAACTTGGAAAGTTATCTCTCACTTGTTTGTAACCTGCTTGTATGGTGTGGTGCAAACTTGTTTACTGCGCACTTCGCTTGAAACTTCTCGCCCTGCTCAAATCTTTGTGCTACACGCTTACTGTGAAACACTCCAGTGCGAATGCGCTTAAAAAGATTTTCGATTTTATATTTAGGAGGAAATATAATGACAACTGGTATGACAATAACGGAAATGCTGGGGCAAAGCGGACTTTTAACTTTGCTCGGTATGTGCATTGTCTTTGCTTTCATCATTATACTGATTATTTGTATGAATCTTCTAAAAGTTGCAATTCATGCATGTAAGCTAGACAAACAGGAAGAAAAGCCACAGGCTAAAAAGGCAGCAAGTCCTTCACCGGCAGTTGCCACTCAAAACCCCTCGCCCGACATCAGGGCTGTAGTTGCGGCAATAGCCACCGCCATTCATGAAAAAGAATCAGTTTAATATAAAGGTCAACTGTTGAGTTTTATTACGGCGCAAGCAACAAGCCGCCCTAATAATACAAAAGCGTAAAACTTGCATTTTGACTTAAAAATATAAAATTAAGATAAGAGGTAAAAAATGTCTAAAGTTGGGATTTCAGAGCTTGCGATACGAGATGCACATCAGTCGCTGCATGCAACGCGCATGACTACAAAGGATATGCTTGGAGCGTGTCCGATGCTTGATAAAATCGGATATACATTTATTGAGGGATGGGGAGGAGCAACGTATGACTCTTGCATTCGTTTTTTGAACGAAGATCCGTGGGATAGACTCCGAAAGCTTCACGCCGCCTTGCCAAACAACAAGATTATGATGCTTTTGCGCGGTCAAAACTTGCTGGGCTATCGTCATTATGCTGATGATGTGGTGGATAAATTCGTTGAAACAGCGGCAAAAAATGGCATTGACGTTTTCAGAATCTTTGACGCATGCAACGACCCGCGCAATTTGGAGCGGGCAACAAAAGCCGCAAAAAAAACGGGAAAACATGTTCAGATGGCAATTTCCTATGCAGTAACACCGTTCCATACAGTGGAAAAATATGCAGAACTTGCAAAAACCTACGCTGCATTCGGCGCAGATTCAATTTGTATAAAGGACATGTCAGGTCTTTTAAAGCCGTACGATGCTTATGAACTTGTCAAGGCGATAAAAAAAGTTGTTGATTTGCCAATTGAAATCCATTCACACGCAACAACAGGTCTTTCCGTTGCAACAGAGTTAAAAGCAGTTGAAGCGGGAGCGGACATCCTTGATACAGCGATTTCTTCAATGTCAATGGGAACAAGCCACTCTCCAACGGAAACAATTGTTGAAATGCTAAAGGGCTCTGAATATGACACAGAACTTGACACAAAGGCACTGCTTGAAATCTCAGCGTACTTCCGTGAAATCAGGCAGCACTATGCATCCCTCGAGTCAAAATTCCTCGGTGCAGACACACGCATTTTGCTTTCACAAGTACCTGGTGGAATGCTTTCAAATCTTGAAAGCCAGTTAAAACAACAGGGCGCAGGCGACAAAATGGATGCCGTTTTGGATGAACTTCCTCGTGTTCATAAAGACGTTGGATATGTTCCTCTTGTCACACCAACTTCTCAAATCGTAGGAACGCAAGCAGTTTTCAACGTTCTGTTTGGTCGTTATGAAAGAATGACGGGAGAATTCTGCGACTTGCTCACAGGACGCTACGGAAAACTTCCAACATCTCCCAATGCCGACCTTGTGAAAAAAGCACTTGTTCAAAATAAAATGGAAAAGGAAATTACCTGCCGCCCAGCAGACTTGATTGAACCTGAATGGGATAAAATGCTTGAAGAAGCAAAGAAAAATGGCGGAAACGGCAGCGATGAAGACACATTGACTTATGCGATGTTCCCCAAAGTTGCAGAAAAATTCTTCAAGGAACGGGAAAAAGGCCCCATTGACGCAGAAACTGCATTCGGCTTAAAAGAATCTCCAAAGCCCGCAGCAGGAAACACAAACGGCACGACAAAGGGTGGTTCATACACGGTAAATGTAAACGGCGCAACATATAACGTCACTTCAAACGGAGCGGGAGCAATCACCGTGAACGGACAAGGATACTCTGTTTCTGTAAGTGCGCCCACCGCTTCAAACGCAGCAACACCTTCAACCGCCGTGCAAACTGTTGTCGGTGGAGAAGACGTTACAGCCCCCGTTGCAGGAACGCTTTTAAAGTTCGCAGTTGAAAATGGGGCAACGGTTTCAAAAGGACAAACCGTTATAATTCTGGAATCTATGAAAATGGAACTTGAAGTAAAAGCCCCGTGCGATGGAAAAATCACCTTCTGCGTAGAAACAGGAAGTCAAATTTCAAATGGACAAAAACTCGGTTCTATCGGAGCAACAGTTTCTGCTCCAGTGCAAGCAGCCCCTGCTCCCCAAGCAGCTTCCACTCCCGTTCAAGCAGCCCCCGCTCCAGCCGCTTCAAATCCAGTTGCAGGTGGAAAAGCGGTGAACGCCCCTGTCGCAGGAACACTTTTGCGATACGCAGTTGACGAAGGCTCTAGCGTAACGAATGACACTACGGTAATAATAATTGAATCAATGAAAATGGAGCTTGAGATAAAAGCGGGTGCAAGCGGGAAAATCCACTTCCTGGTGCCAACGGGAATACAAGTTTCAAATGGACAGACAGTTGCCCAGGTAAACTGATTATAAAAACTGGACAGCATTTGCTCCTTGTGCAGACAAAAAAGCGATAAGCGAGCGGGCTGATATAAAACGTGCAGAAGGCAATGCACCTTCGAGCGGTAAGTCAGCCTTGAGCTTCCAGTGCATATTTTTTGCAAGGAAAATAGAATAATGGAAAGTTTAGAAATAACTAAAACTAAAAATATAAAAAAGATTTTTCTTTTCTCTGCGGTATTTTTGATTGCGGCGACAATTGTTTCATTTACCACAACAGTTATGGCTGATGGAGGAGAAGAGGTTGCATCGTTTCGCACAATGAACACGGCAATTGTAAAGGGATCTGAAAAAGTTCCAAAAATTTCCGTGAAGCAATTTTTTATGAATGTTGGAAAGAACACAGGCCTTTACAAAATGATTCACACCCCAACAGAAGAGGAAATTGCCATTGAAAATGCGGAAAAAACGGCTTCCCTTGAGGCAGAATCCTTTGATCCGTTTGCAGGCACAATCGTTCCGAGCTGGCAAAAAATCATTATGCTGGCAATTGGATTTTTGATTGTATACCTGGGTGCAGCAAGAGGATTTGAACCGCTGCTTCTCATCCCCATTGGATTTGGAACAATTCTCGTGAATATTCCCGGGGCAGGAATGGGAGACGCTCCACACGGAATGCTCCATATAATCTACAGTGCAGGCGTTGGAAATGAGTTTTTCCCGATGTTGATTTTTATGGGAATTGGCGCAATGACGGACTTTGGACCTCTCATCGCAAACCCAAAAATGGCATTGCTTGGAGGAGCCGCGCAACTTGGTGTTTTTGCAACATTGTTTGGAGTTGCCTTGATGAATTTAATTCCCGGAATAGACTACAATATGATGCAAGCGGCGGCAATCGCCATCATCGGAGGAGCAGATGGTCCAACTTCAATTTATGTTTCGGGAAAACTCGCTCCAGAAATGATGGCGGTCATCGCAGTTGCGGCGTATTCATATATGGCTCTCGTTCCTATGATCCAGCCACCTATTATGAAGGCGCTTACAACAAAAAAGGAGCGTCTTATCAGAATGAAGCAATTGCGCGAAGTTTCAAAGGCTGAAAGAATCTTGTTTCCCCTTATGCTTTTGGTGA
The DNA here is from genome assembly GCA_014803985.1 of Treponema sp. Taxonomy (GTDB): domain Bacteria; phylum Spirochaetota; class Spirochaetia; order Treponematales; family Treponemataceae; genus Treponema_D. The sequence goes on along the minus strand of JAAVAO010000011.1, from coordinate 41,777 downwards.
TTACGCTTTTACTTCTTCCACCTGCTGCACCGCTTATCGGTATGCTCGCATTTGGAAACTTTGTAAAGGAAGTTGGCTGCGTTGAAAGGCTTTCAAAGACGGTGCAAAACGAAATGATGAACATTGTTTCCATTTTGCTTTCACTGGGAGTCGGCAGTCAAATGACACCTGAAAAAATTCTCAATTGGAACTCAATGGGCATTATCATTTTGGGACTTGTCGCCTTCATAATCGCAAGTGCTGGAGGAGTTTTGATGGCAAAAGTTATGAATTTGTTCCTCAAAGAAAAAATCAATCCTCTTATTGGCTCTGCAGGAGTAAGCGCAGTTCCAATGGCGGCTCGGGTTTCAAACAAAGTCGGACAAAGTTATGACCCTATGAATTTCCTCTTAATGCATGCAATGGGACCAAATGTTTCTGGAGTGATTGGCACCGCCATTGCAGCAGGAGTATTTATCAGCACGTATGGTCATTAAGACTGCTTGACAACTGCGAAAAGGTATAAAAAAAATAGAATCTATAAATTCAAAAACTACGAGGTGAATTATGTCTGTTGAAGCATTGAAGAAAAATCCCGCATGGAAAGGACGAAGAGGTCCTGTTGTTCTTGTTATTATGGACGGAGTGGGATACGGAAAATATGAGGAAGGAGATGCCGTTCGCGCCTCTCGAATGAAATATCTTGACTGGTTCAAGAATAATTGCCCAAACACAACGCTAAAAGCACACGGAACGGCAGTCGGTCTTCCCAGTGATGATGATATGGGCAACAGCGAAGTCGGACACAATGCCATGGGATGCGGACGTGTTTTTGCACAAGGCGCAAAACTAGTTTCAAACGCCATTTCATCGGGAAGCATGTTTGACGGAGACACTTGGAAAAAACTGGTGAAAAATGTCAATGATAAAAACACCACTCTGCATTTTATTGGACTTGTTTCCGATGGAAACGTTCATTCTCACATCGACCATTTGAAAGCAATGATAAATCGAGCGGCACAAGACGGAGTGAAAAAAGTACGCGTTCATGCCTTGCTCGACGGTCGAGATGTTGATCCAACAAGCGCGTTGAACTATATCACCCCACTTGAAGAATTCCTCTCTTCATTTAAGGATTGCGACTATAAAATCGCTTCAGGCGGCGGACGAATGTTTATGACTATGGATAGATACAATGCAGATTGGTCTATGGTTGAAAGGGGCTGGAAAGCGCATGTTCTTGGAGAAGGAAGACTGTTTGAAAGCGCAACAGAGGCAATTGAAACATACCGAAAAGAAGTCCCCGGCATTCTTGATCAAGATATGCACGAATTTGTAATAGCAAAGAACGGAGTTCCCATTGGTACAATCAATGACGGAGATAGCGTTATCTACTTTAACTTTAGAGGAGATCGCGCGCTTGAAATGACTGCCGCGTTTGAAAATGACGACTCGAATTTTACTCATTTCGACAGAAAGCGTCGCCCTGCTGTTGAGTATGCGGGAATGATGGAATATGACGGAGACTTGCACATCCCTTCTCAGTATTTGGTAAACCCTCCCAGCATTGACAGAACAATGGGCGAATATTTGACAAAGTCCGGCGTTCGTATTTTAGCAATAAGCGAAACTCAAAAATACGGACATGTCACATACTTTTTCAATGGAAACAAACTAGGGAAGTTCGATGAAACGCTAGAAGATTATATAGAAATAAAGAGCGATGTTGTTCCATTTGAACAACGCCCATGGATGAAGTGCGCCGAAATCACTGATACAGTTATAGAGGCTATCAAGAGTAAAAAATATGACCACATCCGATTAAATTTCCCTAACGGCGATATGGTTGGACATACAGGCGTTTTCAATGCAGTTGTTTGTTCAATGGAAGGAATGGACTTGCAACTCGGTCGAATTAAAGCCGCCATTGAAGAGGCGGGCGGAATACTGTGCATTACTGCCGATCATGGAAATTCTGACGACATGTATGAACATGACAAAAAAACAGGCGGCGTGAAAATGGATGCAAACGGCGAGCCAAAAGCAAAAACCTCTCACTCCCTAAACCCCGTGCCAGGAATCATTTATGACCCCGAATATAAGGGCGAATACGATGACAAAAACTTAAACACAGGACTAGGAATCAGTTCATGGCCTGCCACCATTATGAATCTTATGGGCTTTATTCCTCCTGCAGACTACGACAAGAGCATTGTAAATATGAAATAGGATAAGCAAGCGGATTGCTACACCGGCATTGAACGGTGTAGCAATTTCTGTAGTTGCAAGTTGCACAGACAATTTAAAAAGCTATTACAGAAATATATTTCACAGAGCAAAAAAATTATTGATGCTATCTTAAGTATTTTCAAAACACAAGATAGGTATAAACAGGGAAAAAACTACACATAGGCACGATACTTGTTAAACACCGCTTGGAACTTTGTAAAAGGTGGAGAAATCGCAATACATTTTATACAAAACATAAAACGATTTCACACTGTTATTATGACAGGCTCCATTTGCCAGTTTTTAATCATCTGAACGCACATTTAAAACGCTTACCATTTTTTCAAAGCAAAAAGAAAATTCATCGGTCATTATAATTCCCCTGTTGCTTTTTTATTCGCCAGTTTTGCGCGCAACGATTCAATCTCTCGCATCTGCGCCAAAAGTTGCGCGTCTTTATCCTCAATGACTGCGTCTTTCTCTTCAATGACTGCTTGGCTTTCCGCCAACTCCTGCGTAAGCTCCTCTACATCCTGCGTAAGCTCCTCTACATCCTGTGTTAGCTCTTCCACATCCTGCGTGAGTTCCTCTACATAGCCCTTGATTGAAAGCTGGTCGCGCTCCCATAGGTCTCTGTTTGTCTGCCGCAGCCAGTTTACCTCGTCCTGGCTTATTTTTGTCAGTATTCCGCTTGCCGCCATAATTCCCCCTTCGCTCTTGCATATCTCCTCAACAAGACTGCGCCTTGCGCTGTCGTCCGCGTACAATAAAAATTTACACCATTTTTCCGCCGCTGTCAAATCCTCCACGCGCTCGCTCTCTCCACTGTATTTTGGCAACTCAACGAACACTATCGCCATCCTTCCAGAAAGCGTTTTTCCGTCCTTCCTTCTCATCCTGTACTCGGATACCCCGCTGTCGCTCTCCTTGTCGTATATGAAGTTCAGCACGGACACTTGGTACACCTCGGGCGTCTCCCTCCACTTCATTCCCCGCTTGACGGTGTGGTTCAAGAGGTGCGCCGCCTGATACTCCGCACGCCGGTCGTAGGCGTTGTCTATGTTCAGCCCCTGCATCTCTATGTTGACATGCCGCCTTCCGTCAAGAGTACAACTGATGTCGAACACGGACTGCTTGTCGTACTCCGACTCCACGGGCAGTTCGTTTTGTAAGAGTTGAATGTCAGACACTTTAGCATTTAGAATGGCTTCAAGAAATGACTTGAGCGCGAGCCGTCCCTCTTCGGAGTCCTCGCTGAAAATTGCCTTGAAGTTTGCGTCTTGGCGCGGATTTAACAGTGCGTCGGGCGTTGGGCGCAGTGTGTGATTTTCCATAATAATCCCTCNTTTTTGTTTTAGAATTGTTGGAGATGNCTCTCTACTACTAGTTATATGAATTTTAGGGGGAAAATCGGAAGTGATTTTGGGATGAGTTGAAAGATTTTTTACTTTTTTTTATTTTTAGAGAAAATATTAAAATGGGAAATTGCTTTGAGCAAAAAGACTTGTTTTGCTTAAAATTACAGCCNTTCCATNTAATCTTCATTTATGTAAAACNTACGACNTAAAACACGGATAAAGTAGAAATTGAGGAAGATAANAACTCGCTTGTTTACNATTATTTCTCACAGTGTTAGGTCCGCTATAAAAAATTTCGGGAAGTGATTTTCTTCGTGATTCCTGNAAAGCCCTGTTATCCCACATTACACCACAAAAGATCCATCAGTTCTTATTACAATTTTAGAAAGAGTATCTNAATATAATTGCAAATCTAAAAGAAATTATCTAAACTATTTAAAAAATTTTTAAAGGAGTTTTTATGAAAAAAATAATGCTTGTTATCTTGACAGCACTGCTTGTTTCCACCGTAGTGGCGGAGACTTACTCATTCGACTATGTGTCAACAAGCGACGTTGACTANCTCGTAATCAACAATCAGTCGTTTTCAGATTTGCGCGTTCGGTTTTGTGCTGGCACGAAGTGCGACATAGCAACTGTGCCAACGGGTAAATCTGTTAAGATCAAAATTGATATTGAATTCNAGGAGGACTACAACACCGTACTGATTCCCGTAAAGTTTGAATGCCGCAACAGTTCTGGCGANATCGTGCGCNTGACATGGAAGATGGACAACAACCATCATGACATCAACCTAACACTGCTTCCGGACGAAGGCTGGAGCTTCTGACANTTTTTTTGACTGTNCGTCATTTTTTTTGCTTAAAAAATAATTCAAAACTATTTTCNAACCTCTGTATTTTGTGATATGCTATAGAAACAAAATCAATATGATAAGTGAGAAACAATATGAGTGTAAAAACCTGCGTTTTAGGATTTCCACGAATTGGAAANAACAGAGAATTAAAAAAAGCCTGCGAAGCATTTTGGGCGGATAAAATCTCGCGAGAAGAACTTTTGGAAACGGCATCAAAAATCCGCAAGGAAAACTGGCAGCGTATGAAGGANTTGGGAATAGAACTAATTCCTTCAAATGACTTTTCATTCTATGACCACATCCTTGACTTAACGCTTGCGCTCGGAGCAATCCCAGAGCGATACAAAAATCTAATGGATGACAAACTTGCCCTGTATTTTGCAATGGCACATGGACAGCAAAAAAACGGTGTTGATGTTACCGCTATGGAAATGTCTAAATGGTTCGACACAAACTATCACTATATCGTGCCAGAATTCGTAAAAAACCAAAAATTTGAACTCTTTAACGAAAAGGCTGTTGATGAATTCAACGAGGCAAAAAAACTGGGAATTGAAACAAAACCTGTTCTTGTCGGNCCTGTTTCGTATCTCCTTTTGGGAAAGGAAAAGGCAGACGGTTTTTCAAAGTTGGATTTACTGGACGCACTTCTCCCACCATACATTGCACTTTTGAAAAAACTTGAGGCAGCGGGCGCAAAATACATTCAATTGGACGAGCCGTTTCTCGCTCTTGATATTTCTGACGCAGCAAAAAATGCGTTTACTGTCGCTTATGAAAAAATNANNAAAGAAGTAAAAGCAAAAATCATAATCGCAACATATTTTGAAGGGCTTCGAGACAACACAGGTCTTGCATTAAGCTTACCATGCGACACAATTCANGTAGACCTCGTTCGTGCACCTNGTCANCTNGANGAAATTCTTTCCAAAATTCCGTCTGATAAATGTCTTTCGCTTGGAATTATTGACGGACGAAACATTTGGAAAAACGACATAACAGAATCTCTTGCAATTGTAAAAAAAGCNATTGAAACGCTTGGAGAAGATCGCGTTGTTATTTCAACTTCATGTTCTCTTTTGCATGTGCCTTATGATTTGGAATCTGAAACAAATGAAAACGTTTTGACACCTGAAATAAAACGGTGGCTTTCTTTCGCATGGCAGAAAGTTGAAGAGCTTTCTCTTTTAAAAGCATTGACGAACAATCCNGATGAAAAAGCGAAGGAAAAGTTCGAGCAAAACAAAAAGGATCTCGCTGATAAAAAAGTTTCTCCTTTAATTCACAATAAAAATGTTAAGGAGAGAGTTTCAAAAATNACTCCTGCTGATTCACAGCGCAATTCACCATACAGTGAAAGACGAACGGTGCAAGAAAAAGTGTTACGTCTTCCGAAATTCCCCACAACGACAATCGGTTCATTCCCGCAAACAAAGGAAGTGCGTTCTTGGAGGGCAAAGTTCAAGAAAAACGAAATTTCCGCACAAGAATACGAACGACTTCTAAAGGAAGAAACCGCAAAATGTGTAAAATGGCAGGAAGAAATCGACCTTGATGTTCTTGTACACGGAGAATTCGAGCGAAACGATATGGTTGAATACTTTGGAGAGCAGCTTGCAGGATTTACATTCACACAAAACGGTTGGGTTCAAAGTTATGGATCTCGCTGTGTAAAACCGCCGGTAATCTTTGGAGATGTGAGCCGACCAAAACCAATGACTGTTGACTGGTCTGTATATGCCCAAAGTCTCACTCAAAGACCGATGAAAGGTATGTTGACAGGACCTGTTACCATTTTAAAATGGTCATTTGTGCGAAACGATCAAAGTCTAAAGGAAACGTGCCAGCAAATCGCCCTCGCAATTCGAGATGAAGTGTGCGACCTTGAGAAAAACGGAATAAAAGTTATACAGATTGACGAACCGGCGATTCGAGAGGCGCTACCTNTGAGACGCGCTGATTGGAACGAGTATTTGGAATGGGCGGTTGAGTCATTCCGCATTTCACAGAGCGGCGTAAAAGACGAAACGCAAATACACACTCACATGTGCTATTCGGAATTCAACGATATAATTAAAAGCATCGCCGATATGGATGCCGATGTAATCACGATAGAATGCTCCCGCTCTCAAATGGAGCTGCTTGACGTGTTCGGAGAATTCAAGTATCCAAATGAAATTGGACCTGGAGTCTACGACATTCACTCTTCACGAGTTCCAACAAAAGACGAGATTCTATTCCTGCTCAAAAAAGCGGAAAAAGTTATTCCGTCAGAAAGGCTGTGGGTGAATCCAGACTGTGGTTTGAAAACCCGCGCATGGCCGGAAACAGAAGCCTCTCTTACCGTNATGGTTGAAGCGGCAAAAGAACTGCGAAATGAATAATGAATATATTAAGAAAGTCGATTTCAGAAGTTATTTCCGACTCTCTTTTTGAATTTCAAAAAAATCCGCNCAATGAAGCACTTTTTGTGTTTCCAACGGAAATTGAAAAAAACAGCTGGATTGATTGGGCGGTACGAAATCCCAATGAATCTGGCGTTTCCGCCGTGAACACAGAAAGATTCATTGCGTGGGATGAATTTAAACGATGCTACGCCGCAGCAGAAACGCAAAAGGATGGAAAAACATGCATTCCCTCGCTGATGAGAAAGGTTTTTGCTGAAAAATTGTTGCAGGAAAATGCAAAGAACCATTTTATCAAGCAGATAATTTCACNGGATTTAACGGGGGATGCNCTTTTTGGCTTCACGGATTGGCTTTCAAAAATTCTTCCCTCGTTACGGCTTTGGAAAAAACAGTACGACAANACCTTTTTGCAAAATGTAAAAAACGGAACTGCCTTTGACGATGCAGAAAACGAAGACTTTAACACTCTTTTTTCACTTTACAACACTTTCTTGAACAACCATAATTTTTACGAACCATCCTTTTTTGAGCCNAATTTTAAAGGAAACGGCACCCCTGTGTTCATCTTTTATCCTGAAATAAACGAAGATTATGCAGAATACATTGAGACGCTTTCAAAATCAGATGACATTTTTATAATTCCTGTTCCTGAAACGAGAGNTAGTGAACATAAAACAGAAAAAAAAGACGATTTTTTTCANCACTGCATACTGTATCCTGATTCTAGAACTGAAATACGGCGGGTTGTGTTAAAAATCAGAAAACTTTGGCTGAGNGGAGTTGATTTAAATAGAATTGCACTGAGCGTTCCCGATTTAGAGAATATTCGCCCCTATATTGAAAGGGAATTCCGCCTTTACGCCGTTCCTGCATACATCAGAAACGGCACACCATTCACTCGAAATAGCGGCGGCGATATTTTCAAAAAAATAAAGGACTGCATTGACAACAACTTTTCTTTTGAATCTATGCGCTCTCTTTTGAATGATGGATTTTTGCCNTGGAAAAAACCTGATTTACATCTTGAGTTAATTCAGGCTGGAATAAAGTTTCGCTGCATATATTCTGTTGATGATGAATATGACATTTGGGAAAAAACGCTTGAAGGGAAAAAAAATTGTTCGTCCATCCTTTCCTATTACAAAAAACTAAAGGNGGCNATTGAAAAATTCAACACGAAAAATTGCAAAAGTTTTGAAAACCTTGAAAACGCATGGGCATATTTTCGAGAGGAATTTATCGACTCGGTAAAGTTCAAAAGCATTTGGCAAAAAGAAATGAACAAAGCGGAGTATACAAAACACAAAAAGAAGATAGAAGAACTAGAAAACATAAAAGGTGAACTTGAAAGATATGATTTAACTGATAGNATTTTAGGTCAAATGATAACAACCCTTTCAGACTTTTCTTGCCTAGAACAGACTTTTTGCAAGGAATTTCCAAACGAAGGAAAAACNTTTGGTCTNAATAAGTATCTTGATTTTTTTGTAAATGAAATGGCTTCTTCTTCTTATGCAGTGAATGAAAAAAAAGCGGGGGTGAATATCTTTTCATACAAGGTTGCCGCATGCGCTGATTTTGACTATCACTTTATAATCAACGCAAACCAAAACGATATAACCGTTCCNCTCAATACATTGAAATTTATCACAGACGATGAAAAGCGAGAAAAATTTGGACTTGAAAAAAACGATGCTTCTGAAAAATTCATCGCGCTTTATAGTGCGCAAAATCGACTTGCAAAACAAAAGGAAGTCTTTTGGTCNGCCGCAAAAGTGAATTTCACAGNCGCAGCAATCACTCACACTGCACTCAAAGAATTTGATGTGACGGAAGCCATTTTACATCTTGAGGCTATAGAAAACCTTGAACATTTCGATGAAAAACTGGACACACAATTAAAATCCACTTTTGAAAAATTTGACTTTATTGTTGAAAAAAATCATATCGTTGACTCTTTGGATTCATTGGACTTTATAAAGCAGGAAATTCCACANACCTTTTCATCCCAGCAAAAAAAGGCATTTGANATATGGAAGANCGCGAATGCAACAATGCCAGCAAAAGACAATTCGCTTTTTGCAATCCCCGAACACCTAAAACAAAAAATTGATNNNTATGTTGAAAGACAAAACGGCTTAGTTTCCATTTCCGCAAGCAAATTAAACNCNTTTTTTCCGTGTCAAAAGAAATGGCTCTTCCAAAATGTTATGGGAATTGGAGATGAAAAATTTTCGCCGCGCCTTGCAGAAACAAATGAAATCGGAACGTTTTATCACAAAGCATTGGAAAATCTGTTTTTAGGATTCGGAGAAAAAATCCCCATTTACACAGAGNATGATCTTGANGAAATAGAAAAGAGAATATGCGATGCAATAAANAAAGCGTTTACAGATGAAAAAATACGTTCATCTGACGTGATGAGTGGTGCGCTTTCAAAATCCGCCTTTACAAGCCAATTACCGATCGTAAAAAAAACGCTCATGGACTTTGNGCGAAAAATATGCGCACCTCCCCTTGTCACTCCCGATGGAGAAATTGAAAGCAACGGCTCTTACGGCGGNTGGACAATCGAAGGACTTGAAATGNAACGCATAGTTGAAAAAGAACAATTCAAGTGCAACGGCTATATAGATTGCCTTTTAACNAAAAACGGAGACCCTGAAAGCGCAGTGATTGTTGACTATAAAACNGGCCATGTTCCAACTGCAAGTGAAAGNATGGTTGATGCTGATGGAAAAATTGCGAATTTTCAAATGGCGATGTATGTGTATCTTTTGGAAAATAAATGCATTCTAAATGAAAAAATCTACAAAATCAAGGAAAGCCTCTTTTATTCCCTTCAAGAAAAATCAGGGGAATTCAAAACGAATTATGTTATTGCTGAAAATCCTAGTCCTCGTTCAAGCGTTGTAAAAAGAGAGGACTTTAAANAGACCCTTGAAACATTTCAAATATATCTTACCAATTTTACAGAAAGCATAAAGCAGTATAAATTTACGCCAAGCAAAAAGTATAATGACAAAAATTATGTGAACCCAAACTCAGATTGCATACANTGCAANTTCAAGTCAATTTGTCGAACTTCGTTCAATGTAGGAAAAAAGGAAATTTGAACATAAAAATGGAAANCAATGAAAAAATAACTGAATCGGAATTATTTTGCGNACTGTTTCCGCAAGGAACGNGAAAACCTGACAGCGACCAAACTGCGGCAATTATAAAAACAGACAATGCAGTNGTTTCTGCGGGAGCGGGAAGCGGAAAAACTGAAGTGCTTGCCACACGCTACGCTTATCTTCTGATGACAAACCCCTCTCTCCGCGTAAAAAATATACTCGCCCTAACCTTCACAAAAAAAGCGGCGGCAGAAATCTACGCGCGGGTCTTTAAAAAACTAAATGAATTTTACAGCCGCTTGAGCGATGAAAAATATGGAGATCNTTTTTTAGGNGAAGGAAAACCCGCAACCCTTTTAAAACGCGCAATAAATGAATTGAGCGAGGCAAAAATACAAACGCTCGACTCATACAGTGGAGATATTGTCCGTCTTGCTGCCTCTCAATATGGAATTCGCCCCGACTTTAAAATCGGAGGCGGCACAAATGGCAAAGATGCGCTTGAATTTGTCCTCCGCTATAAGGATCATCCAGAATTTTCCACCGCCTACAAGACTTTTTGCAAAGTTGGAAAAATCGAAGACTTTGCAAAAACATATTTTTCTGCGCCANTCGAAAACTACACTTCCATTGCAACNGAACGGCATTTTTTTNCAGGACATTTAAAATTTCAAGCGGAAGAAATAGTAGAAGCGTGGAATGGGGCGATCTTCGGAAAAGATGATGACGATAACAATTCCGCTAAAAAACAATGGGACATATTGAAAGCATCTTTTTTTACCTGGCAAAGTGAACTGGAAAATGAAAAGAAAGCAAAAATCCCTCTTTTTTTTGAAAANCTAAAGATCTTGTTTAAGAATTTCACCGAAAATCCCCCGTTCACAAAAATTGACGATGCTTCCATCCTATTTGATAAAAACGCCCGTGCAAATACAGTTCAAAAACTAAAGGAAGTTATGGATTTTCTAGACCGTTTTTCAAAAGCGGGAAGACTTCCTGGCAAAACTACAAGTTATGCTGTTCAAACGGTAAAAGAATGCATTTCTTTTTTTCGTCCGCCAAAAACAAACCAATTTTGTCTTGTGCCTATCCTTCACAGCTGCGTTGATTTTATNGAACANTTCGAGGCAATCTCTGAAATGTATGAACTTATNGATTTGTATACTGACGAAGTGAATATCTCAAAGAGGATTAGCGGCGTTCTTTCATTTAAAGATGTTTCTGACCTTGCATTGAAAATTCTTCTTGAGGACAGGGCGGTAAGAAATCAACAGAAGCGACAAATAAAAAAAATAATGATCGATGAATTTCAAGACAATAACTCCAAAAACCGCGATATGCTGTATCTTATTGCAGAAAACGATGAAGTGTTTACGGAATTNAAAACCCGCGATGAGTCNAGCNAAGAATTCGATGATGCAAGGTACGTCAAAACAGAATGCAACAGTGCAACCTACAATACATTTATTGCAAAGCTAAAGAAAAATCTTTCCCCTGAAAAACTGTTCTTTGTGGGAGATGAAAAGCAATCCATATATAAATTCCGCGGCGCAGATGTGAGCGTCTTTAACGGATTAAAAACCACTCTCACAGGGNTCTCAGGAAACAGTGAAGATGCGCAACTCACAATGACAAACAACTATCGTTCCACTGTGGCACTTTTAAAGTCCTTTAACGTGTTGTTCGGAGATGACAAAAAAAAGATTCCAAATGAGGCAGAAAAAACACTTCCCTCCCTTTTTTATTGCAACAGTTATTTAAAAGTCCCTGAATACGAGGCGACCTATCTCTTCAATGGAGACAAAAGGAAAAGCAGCTACGCAACAAAACCCGACTCAAATGGAAACGATGCAGTTTCAACNTTTTCACTTGACGAAAAGAGCGTCCGCCTTCATGCGTGCATTTTNAATTCAGGCGAAAATTCCGATGAAAAGAAATTTTCCGACTATCGAAAGAAAAATNTCTGCCTTTCCACTGATGAAACAGCGGGATATTTTATTGCAAAAACAATTTCCGATATGCACAAGCAGGGAAAACGATTTTCAGAATTTGCGATTCTAGACAGTTCAAGAACTCACAGAAAANACATTCAAAANTTTTTGAGTGTCTTTAAAATTCCATACACGATCGATGTGCAAAAAAATATTTTTTCAGAGGGAATTGCAAACGACCTGTATAATTTCTTACGAATTTGCGTTTATCCAAACGATTCAAACGCTTTCGCCTCGTTTTTAACATCTCCTTTTGTCGGAATGAGCGAAACGGGNGCAATGAGCGTTATGTCAACGATGCATNGAAAAAATCCTGTTGAAAAATCCGATAATGACAAGTCTTACAAAAATACATCGTTTTCAGCATTTTCAGCGTTTTCAAAANAATGCGAGGTTTCCTCCCTTGCCCTTTCAGAAGACGATGAAAAAAAATATCGCAAGGGTGCAGACCTTTATTTTGAAGAGCAAAAATCCATCCTTTCNAGCAGCATCACAAAAACAATAGAAAATCTGTGGTATACTTTGGGATATTTTTTTGAAACAGAACGTGATGAAAATGTAAAAATGTATGCCGAGCAGTTTGACTTATTATATCAAATCGCGCTTAACGCCGAAACAGCCGACAAGGATATAGCGTGGTTTGTTGATCAACTTGCCTTGACAAAACAAACGGAATCTTCATTTTCTGAAACTGAAGAAGCAGAGCTTGATACGGAAGACGTTCATTATCCGCTAGAAAGGCGCGATGCCGTGACCATTATGACTATTCANCAAAGCAAAGGGNTGGAATTTGGAACTGTTTTTATAACGGGCATTTTTTCAAATCCACGCGGAGAAAAACAAGGGGATGTGTTTTTTGATGAGGATTCAGGGCTTTCAATCCGCGCAAGCGATGGCGGGCAAAATTACTTTTATTTAAGACAGATGGAAGAATCAAAGAAAAAAGAGNCGGCGGAACAAAAACGAAAAATATATGTTGCTATCACACGAGCAAGGAACGAGGCGTTTCTAGTGGGCACTGTATCCCTGCCNAAAAATCTTTTAAGTTCAAACCCTTCAATAATGCATAAAATTGTGCGTTATTATTATAATTCTGACAACGGCTTGTATCAAGATAATGATTATGAGTTTAAATCGGGAATTTCCGCCGCGCCTTATTACAATAAAACAGAAAACGCCCCCTTTGACTTTATAAAAATAAATCCCATTCCCNCCTCGCTTTTCTCTGCAAAAACAGATTTAAAAGCCGATGCAGAAAACACACTTNCTTCGCATCAAACATTCCTTGAAAAAGAAGAGGCGCATTTTACAGGAAGCGCAATTGAGGATTCTGAAAATCCGACTGTCCAGCAAGAGCAATCACTATCGCCNAGTCGCATGGAAAAATTGTTTCATTCCGNAGCAGCATCAGATGCGTTTTCAAAAAATGCNATTTCAAGTGAAAAAGAGACTCTCTTGCAAAACCCCATTTTTAATGATCTTGACGGTTTGTTAGCGCACTTTTCTAGTGATGATGAAGAAAAGGAAACNGAGGAAAGTGCATTCTCACTGCCTTTTACAAAAGCACATTTTGGAACAATGGCGCACTCATATTTAGANCAATGGGTAAAAAGCGGAAATATAGAAAGCGTTGAAACTTCGGAAGATTTTGATGAAAAGTTACGTCACATTTTAAACGACAACTTTGGTTNTGGANATAAAAGAAAGTGCTTGTCCGAAATCTGTCGCCAAATGGTCAGAAATTTTTCATCAAGTGAACTTGGAAAAAGCATTTTGGAAGCAAAACGGGAAAATCGNCTGGTAAAAACAGAATATGCATTCAAAATGACGCTCGGAACATATTTTGTGAGNGGTTCAATAGACGTNTTTTTTGAAAATAAAGACGGAACATTTACAATCATAGACTATAAAACCGACAACACAGAAAAAGACGGAAAACTGCATCCTGAAATCTATATTGAACAGCAAGCCTGCTATCGTTTTGCACTTTCAAAAATATATGGAATTGACATCGCGAAAATTAAAACAGTTTTGTATTTCTTACGATTTGACACGTGCATAGATATAACTGCATTTTCAAACCTTTCAGAAACGACTTTTGAAGAAAAAATAACAGATGCATTAAAAATGCCGTTAACAGCACAATAGACGGTCAGAACNGCGTGCCAAGAGGATACTGAAAGGCATTNCAATCGAAAAGGTTGTTATTTCTCGACNTCCAGGCGCAGANCGAAGCGAACGCAAGCGGCAGGACTCTCAAAAACAAANAATGCATTCAGCCAAACTGAAAGTTGNCTTTATCTTCCATATTTTATATAATTTTCGGTAGAATACCGTTATGCAAAACAGGTTTACAAAAAGTTTTATTGGCAACAAAGAATTCTATTCACGCGTTATCGCAATTTCCCTTCCCATCGTTTTGCAGAATACAATAACAAATTTTGTAGATATGCTTGACAATATTATGGTGGGCAAATGCGGAACTGATCAAATGAACGGAGTTACCATAGTCGTTCAAATTATGTTTGTGTTTCACCTGTGTGTCTGGGGAATGTCTTGCGGAGCGGGCATATTCACTGCGCAATTTTTTGGAAAGGGTGATCACAAAGGAGTGCGCGACACATTCCGTGCAAAAATATACATTGTCGGACTGATAACCGCAATTGGAATGCTCCTCTGTTTTTTTGCAGGAGATACATTTGTCAGTGCATTCATACATTCTTCAAACGACATTGGAGATCCTGTTGCAACCTTGCATTACGCACACACATATATGAACATCATGATAATTGGAATGATTCCATCCGCAGTNGCTATGGTTTATTCCGCAACATTGCGTGACATCGGGGAAACAGCCCTGCCGATGAAAGCCGGAATAGCCGCCGTTGCAGTGAATTTAACTTTAAACTATCTATTGATTTTCGGAAATTGTGGATTTCCAAAACTCGGCGTTGTGGGGGCAGGAATTGCAACATGTGTTTCGCGCATTGTAGAAATTGCAATCATAGTNACATGGACTCACACCCACACGGAAAAATGCAAATTCATCGTGGGAGTCTATTCATCCTTGAAAATTCCGCCATCGCTTATAAAAAATATCATCATAAAGGGATTGCCGCTCGGAACAAACGAAACGCTTTGGTCTCTTGGACTTACAATGCTCAATCAAAGCTATTCNCTAAAAGGACTGTATGTAGTTGCCGCATTGAATATCGCATCAACAATTTCAAATTTATTCAACGTGCTGCTTTTTGCAATTGGAGAGGCAATTTCTATAATCGTTGGACAACTGTTAGGGGCGGGCAAAAACAATGAGGCAAAGTCAACTGCAAAAAAAATGATTTTCCTTTCAACCATTGCCTGTGTTGTAATCGGCTTCATTATGTTGCTTTGCAAAGACTTATTCCCTGCAATATATAACACGGAAGAAAAAGTAAAATCCCTTGCCTCATACTTTATACTTATAACGTCTCTTTTCCTGCCTTTAAATGCATGCATTCACGGATGCTACTTCACGCTGCGAAGCGGTGGAAAAACATTTGTTACATTTCTATTTGACAGCGTATTCGTTTGGATTTTTATAGTTCCAGGAGCCGAAATAATGACGCGCTTCACCGCTCTTTCAATAGAATTGATTTTCTTGATNATCAAAAGCATAGATATATTAAAGTGCGCAATCGGCATAACCCTTGTAAAAAAGGGNGTNTGGATTCAAAATATTGTATAANGGCGTGGCGGAAGATACATTNGTTTTGGAGTTTTTATTCCTCCTTAAAAATTCAGTTTGCAGGAAATATCAATTTTCTGCAAACTGAATTTTGTCTGCGAGAGCAGACAATGAAATAGGNGAGTTTTTGAAAAAAACTCGCGATAAGAAACAGCAACGCTATTTCAGTTGCTGTTTCTTATCACTTGACTTCCGCTCGCAAGGTTTTGTCATGCTCACCCAGTTTTGTCTGCGANTTTGCAACNCAAACTCGGTAGCAATTCCGTAGNAATTGCGTATTTTGCTACCTCGCAACGCTCGGTTTTACGCAAAACTGACTAGTGGGTTGTGGTGCTGNCTAAATTCCTTGTATACAGAGAATNGGTTTTGCATTCGCCTTCANTTTTGCTANTGTGAGGACTGACAGTCTGCGANTTTGNAACGCAAACTCGGTAGCAATTCCGTAGGAATTGCGTATTTTGCTACCTCGCANNGCTCAAGTCTCACAAAACTGACCTAGCGGGTTGTCATTCCTCAACTTCCCAATCGCAGGGCTGGCAGAAGATTCATCCCTCGTCTTCCAGTCGCAGGGCTTTGCCCTGTTTACCAGTTTTGCATTCGCCTTCAGTTTTGATTTCATGAGTTTCTACTTGCCGCTCTGCTTGAATTTTCGCCTAATAGTCACTCATCTGAAGATGACGAAGATATGACGGCTCGTCCTCTCCATCCTCCTCTTCTCCATCTAACCAATACCACTACCGCGCGAAAGATTTCATCGGCAGCCATTGCACACCAAACGCCCGCAAGTCCAAAGCCAAATGCAACTCCAAAAAGATATGCGCCAACAACGCTAATCACCCACATAGAGCCAATTCCCAAAAGCGTTGGAAAAAGCACATCGCCTGCCGCGCGTTCACTGCGAATGACAACAAGATTTACACATCTTCCAATCTCAAGAAAAACAGCAATGAACATCACGCGTCGCCCAACTTCTATAATCTCTTGATTTTTGGTAAAAAAATTCAATGAAAAAGGACTTACTAAATAATTCACAGTCGCTATCAAAATTGAAACAATCATTGCGCCAAACAAACTCTTTAAAACACGACGATACGCAAAATCATAATCCCCCGCCCCCACAGCATGCCCCACAATAATTGACGTTGCCCCCGCCACTGCATTTGAATACACCAACGAAAAAATCGAAAGAGAATTGCAAAAAATTTTAGCGTTTACAGAAACAGCCCCTAAGGAATTCACAAAAGAGGTAATTGCAACCTGAGCAACTTGATATGAAATTTGCTCTCCCGCAGATGGAACACCGAGTTTTATCAATTTTTTCAATAGATCAAGCGGAAACGGCTTTAAAAATGTAAAAGAAAGTCTGGCATGTATTGCCTTTCGTAATAAAATAAAGCAAGCAAGGGTCCCCAAAACCTTTGAAACGCTCGTTGTAATCGCAATGCCCTCAACCTGCAAATTCAAGAATTTCAAAGGTCCATACAAAAAGCAATAGTTTCCAACAATATTAAGAACGTTCATCCCAAACATAACGAACATTCCAAAACTTGTTTTCCCATGACAATTAAAAATCTGTGCAAAAATTTGCAAAAGGGCATCACAAAACAAAAAGCAACCGACAATTCGCAAATAGTTGACAGCATCAGAAAACATTTCATCGGGAACTCTTATAAGACGCAAAAGCGGACGGCACAACGCAACAACAACAATGCAAATGGACAGTCCTAAAAGCAAGTTAAAACCGAGTGAAACCGTATAAATTTGATTCATTTTTTTAGTCTGTCTTGCCCCAAGATATTGTGCAACCACAACTCCAGTTGCACTTGAAACAATGGCAAAAGTAAGGGTTACAAGCATTATGATTTGATTTGCATTTCCTATCGAACCAACCGCGCTATCAGAACAACGGCTAATCATAACAGTGTCAACATACCCAAGACACACAGACAAAATCATTTGTATGAAAATCGGAAGCGCAAGTTTAAAGAGCGAAAATTGCTTCACAGTGCCGTCAGCAGCGTTAGGTTTTAATTCCATAATAAGAATTTCTTATAGTTATTTGAAAAAAAAGTCAACTGATTTTGCCAATTAATATTCACAAACAGGCTTTATATAAAACTACACTCCATAGAAAAATAATCTAAAATTCGAATTTGGAGGCGAAGTCTTTTTTCCCAACGGGTGTTCCGGGGTTCCGCTATCGTACGAAATTCCATAGGAATTGCTACCAAGTTTGCAATGCAAACTTGCATACAAAATCAATGATAACCCACTATCCAGTTTTGCGTAAAGCCGAGCATTGCAAGGTAGCAAAACTGGTGGCGGAAGTCTAGGAATTAAACATAGAAAAGCAATGCATCTTCCGCCACAGCCCCTCCATACCCGCGCCAGTCGCTTTATCCACAGCAAAATTCATCTCCCTCATTATTGTTATTTTCATGTTCATTCACAACCCCCGCTCTGCGACCGAACGTAGAGTGTGCCAACCCGCTAGGCAGTTTTGCGTAAAGTACGCAATCCCTGCAGAATTGCTACCGAGTTTACGTTGCAAACTCGCAGACTGTCAGTCCTCACAATAGCAAAACTGAAGGCGGAAGTCGAGGAATAAAAACTGAAAAACCAATGTACCTTCCGCCCATTTAGTGATACACTACCTGTATGGAAAATATACTTGCAGTAAAAAACCTTTCAAAAAAATTCAATCTTGAAGCGGGATTTTTCGCAAAGAACAAAAAGACTGTGTACGCCGTCAATGACGTTTCACTGGAAATTAAACACGGGCAAACGTATGGAATAGTCGGAGAATCAGGATGCGGAAAAACAACAATGGCGCGCCTTATCATACAAATGTACAAACAAACTTCAGGCTCTCTTTTTTTTAATGGTGAAAACGTATCCAATTTTTCAAAAAAACAACTGCGCGCATATCGTGAAAAAGTCAAATACATTTTTCAAGACCCCGCCCGCTCTTTAAATCCACGAATGACCATATTTTCCATTTTAACCGCCGCCCTACGCCATTCAAGCCAATGGCAAGGAAAACAAAAGGCTTTGGAAAGCGCGCAAAAAATAATGCAGGAAGTTGGATTAAACGCGGAAGATCTAAACCGCCGCCCCGCAGAATTTTCAGGCGGACAGCGGCAACGCATTTCAATTGCACGAGGTCTCATTATGCAGCCGGAGCTTTTAATTTGCGATGAAGTTGTTTCCGCACTGGACGTTTCAATTCAAGGGCAAATTATAAACCTCTTGCAGGATTTGAAAAAAAGCCGCAATTTGAGTTACCTCTTCATTACGCACGACTTGAAAATCGCCTGCTATTTTTGTGATAAAATAGGAGTTATGTATAGAGGTTTAACGGTTGAAGAAGCAGATGCCAAAGATCTGTATAAAACCGCTCTCCACCCCTATACAAAACTGCTTTTTGAAGGCGCTTTAGACACAAAAACCACTTCAAGCGCAGAAGTGAAAACAACACTGGAACAAGAACAGTTTTGTCCGTTTGCCCACCGCTGCCCAAAGGCCACAGAAAAATGCCGCTCCTCCCTCCCCGAATTTAAGGAAACAGCAAGCGGACACAAAGTAAGATGCTTTGAAGTGTAAAGCAACGCTAGAAAATAGTTTTAATGTGCAGCCCTTGTAATTTTTAAGATTTTAGTGCTTTCATTGAAACTAAATATATAATCCCCCGCACTTGGCGCAGTAAATGAAAGATTTGTTCCATCTCCCTCCGCCACAGAGATTTTCACTTCCTTATCCAAAGCCACAACAGCACTCGACATACTCTTTTTATCATAGCCATAAGCGTTCTTCCACTCTCCGCCCTTGTCCAATTTAAAGTTGTATGTCTTTTTCACCAAAGAAACTTTTGCTTTCCACAGCTTTGTAGAACTATCATATCCCATCGGGGAACTTGTATTCCACCCGTTCATATCGCCACGAAGATAAAAAGCATCCTTTGAACTAACTTCCTCCCCCAAATAATCTTCACCCTCAAACTTCTCGCCTTTTTGCAAATAACTTTCGGTGAAAATCATAGAAGGCTCCGGAATCGTGCTTCCAGAATAATACAACCGCATTTCATAAGGATACAGATCTTTCACCACTATTGATTCTGCCCCCACAGAAAGATTATCATTGTCTTCATAAGCCATAACGAGAATATATTTTCCATCAGGTTTCATTGTTTCAGCATCAACAGCAAACGAATAACTATCCCACTGATATTTTGAAAGGTTTGAAATACAAAGAAGCACATCATTTCCATCTGAAATTGTGTACGCCGCAACTTTATCAACGTTTCTACCTTCATATTGTTGCTTGCTTTCAAGAAATTTCACCTTTCCGCTTGAACTAAAAAGATTAGGCAATGCATTTCGAAAGTGTATCAATGCCCTGTTCATAGAACATATTGAGGCATCGTCTATCCATTGTTTTACCATCTCCCTCCACTTAAAAGGCAGTCGCAAACGAACATCCCCAGTGTCAGGTGGCGCGTCTTCCTCCATTGCAATTTCCTGCCCATAATACACAAAAGGAGTTGTAGGTCTTAGCAATGAAAGGGCGGTTGCTAAACCGATTTTTGCATCTTCTGCACTATCCCCTTTAAAGAGCGTTCCAAGACGAGGCATATACTCATCGTGGTTAGCAAGAAATGTACCATACCCCCCCCCATTGTTTTCACTTGTAAAAAGCGTGTTTTTTAAAGCCGACGCTTTAGAAGCGTTTATCGCACTCACAATCCCACTTCCCTGATCAAAATCAAGAAGCATATTTGCAGCAAGCTCAGATTGAGAGCCAAAATAGGTATTTAGTGTCTTTCTATCATTCGTAATCCATGCCTCAAAAGTCATAAACTTTGGAGATTCATACTTATCAAGTTCCGTGCGAAGCTCCTTGAAAAAATCAATTGATTCTGCCGTATCAACTTGAACAGAATCATTTTCGATTAAATAACGCACGGCATCTATTCTCAATCCGTCAAAACCCCTGTTCAGCCAATACCGAACAACATTTTTCATTTCTTCGCGGACTTCATAATTGCGGAAATTCAAATCAGGCTGGGAATCGGCAAAAGCATGCCAATAATATTCATTGCCGTTTCTAGTCCAACCGGAAAGTCCCATTCCCGTATTCCAGTTCAAGGCAGTGGAATTCCAAACATACCAATCACGTTTTCCATCTTTATTCGCAATAGAATCTTTAAACCACTGATTTCCTTTTCCAGAATGATTTGGAACAAAATCAAATATGACTTTTATATCCTTTTCGTGACATGCGTTTATCAACTCTATTACATCTTGCTCTGTTCCAAACAAACTGTTCACCGCATAATAATCGCTCACGTCATAACCATGCATATTAATATCAACGCCCTTGAAATCGCATTCAAAAATCGGAGAAAGCCAAATGCCGCGAAATCCCACGGCATAAATATAATCCAAGCTTTGAGTGATGCCTTTCAAATCACCGCAGTCATCTCCGTCAGAATCTGCAAATGACCTTACCCAAATATGATAGAATGTTGTGCTTTCCCACCATCTGTCTTCAAGCTCTGTAGACTGGTTTTCAGCATCTGAAGCACTCACATTTTTTGGAGAAACATACGCTCTATCTCCCGTCCAATTTTCAATCGCACTACTTCCGCCGCCGCCACACGATACAGTCAAGAATACACAAAGCATACAAATAGAAAACAGCCATACAAAACTTTTTCTAACCATCATTTTTTCCTCCACAATAAATACTTTTTAGATTTCACACCGTATATACAAACACTAGAATGCAAAAAATTCTCTCATCTCTTCTGTGTATTCTCCATTCGGCTGATACATCACCAGCGGCTTTTCCACCACAACGCCCTTTTTCGCAGACTTAACGCCCTCAATCAAAATCATAGTCGGACTTTTATCAATGGACGGAAACACAAATCTCATTCTTTTTACAGAAAGGTTATATTTTTCAAACGCACATAAAATTTCCTGAAGCCGCTCTGGACGATGAATCATATAAAAACGCCCGTGCGAATTTAAAAGCCCAGAAGCAATTCTCACAATGTCATCAAGGGTGCAAAAAATTTCGTGTCGTGCAATATTCTTCAAGTCACACGGGTTTTGTTTCCCGCAGTCAATCGTCATATACGGCGGATTAGACAGCACAACAGCAAAGGCGTTTTTTTCAAAAAATGAAAAAGCATCCTTCAAGTCCCCCTGAACAATCTGTATTTTTTCTGAAAGATCGTTCATCAAAACGGAACGCATCGCCATATCAGCAGCATTCTTTTGAATTTCAACTCCAAAAAACTGCACCTGACTTCTATGCGCCATCAGCAGGGGAAGAGCCCCATTTCCCGTTCCCAAATCGCAGATCGTTTCCCCGCGTCGCACCTTTGAAAAACCTGCAAGCAACACTGCATCCACTCCAAAGCAAAAACCTTTTGGATTTTGAATGATTTTATAGCCTGATTTTTTTAAAACATCTACCCGTTCATCAGCCTTTAGAACAACTTCCATTTGCTTTGTCACTCATATAGTCGCTTGCATCCCCGATTGCATCATTATCACTCACCTTTTCCCATTTTTCACCATCAAAACTATAGATTATCGCCGCACAATTCTTTTGCAAACCTTTGCCCCAATACTTTTCAACGCCCCTCCCCTCAAGATAACACGAAAGTCCACTGTTCAAAGCCCCATGCGCCACAATCATAACGCGCTTGCACGACTGGTAAAGCGGCTCTATTTTTTCAACAACAAATTCCCGTGTGCGAGCGCAAACCTCTAAAAAAGTCTCCCCTCCTTCAGGCGGAACATAATGCGCAGGATCAACAAAAAATGCATTATAAGGGCTTCCATTCGCCGTCCAACTTTTATATTCTGAACCATCGGCAACGCCAAACGAAATTTCACGCAGTCTGTCATCCTTTATGATTTCCGTATTTTTTTCTCCGCGAACAAGCACTGCTGTGTTATATGCCCGACTTAAAGGGGAAGAAAAAATCACGTCAAAGTCAATGTCCTTTAATTTTTCGCCAAGTTCTCGCGCCTTCTCCCGTCCGTTTTCATTCAATTCGGTATCTATCGCGCCTTGAAGTCTCCCCTCAACATTCCAAACCGTCTGTCCATGTCTAATAAGATAAAGCTCCATTTCAAAAATCCCCCATAAACGCATTATTATACCACGTACAGAGAAACAAAACAAGGCGGATGTTCTTTGTCGCCTATCGCCTTTGTTCACGCTTCATAAAGGGGGGAAAGGGCAAGCGGAAACCTCTTCGGTTATCCTCTTTCCCTTTCAATCCTTTTCTCTTTCCCCTCCCTGACGCAGGACGAATGCAATAAAATTATCAAAAACATACATATCGCCTCAGTACAAACAAATCTACCGTTTTTGCAAATCCTTAAAAACCACGGAAATAGACCAGTTCCATACTTTTGATGAGGCGGCAGGAACAGAACTTGATGAAACAACATAACCAGATGACTCTCTGCTTGAAGAATATGTTGTCCCCCTCAATTTCTTAAAAAATGGAAACAGATAGGATGCGCTTGCCTTTAACACAATATACGTGCTAACCTGGAAAGCAACGTCAAAATATGCCCTTCCATATGAAAAAAAATCATAGCACGTATCATAATAATAGCTGTTGAACGAAGAGCCAAAATGCGTATCAAGCGAATCAACAAGGGAAAAAAGCGTCACATCAAAGGCAAAAGACAAACGAAGAAAACGCATGGGGATAATATCGATAGAAAACCCCGTCCAAGCGGTAAAATCCAACCTGTCATAGTCAATCCCCTGCAATCTGCCCGTGTCATAATACTTCGCATTTTCATCATTCCACGGAACATTTTCTCCATTTAAACTGTTTCCACTGTCTCCATACCAGCCGTATCCATTTTTTCCCGAAAAATGCTTTTTCTGTACATCCACAGAAATTGTAGGACTGACATTTAAAATGCTGGCGACAGGAAAAGATGCATAAAAACCTGTTGAAAAAAATCCGCCGCTTTTCAAGGAATTTTCGCTGATAGAAAAATTTGTCTTCATAGAATAATCATTTTCATTGAGCCAATCCGAATCCTCAACAGTGCCTGAATGCATTGGAAAATACGCTCCGCCCCCCGCAAAAAAGGAAAAAATTTTATATGAAATGGCAAGTCTGCCCCCAGCGTAAAGCACTGCATTTTTCCAGTCGAGTTCACTTAAGAGTCTCGTTCCACCACCAGCTGCTTTAACATACACATATTCATACAAAGTGCCATACTGATACCCAAAAATAGGCTCAAGCGAAACAGAAATGTTTTGAAAGTCATTTGAAAAACAAAGCAAGCCCATCAAAAAAAACAACAGGACAAAAGGTATCTTCTTACTCTTCATTTATCATCTAAAGGTGTTACTTTAAAAATTTTTTCAAACTGTTTTCTCACTGCCTCCAAATCCCTCGGATACGGAGCAATGAATTCCAAGCGTTCATTTGTTCGCGGATGATTAAAAGCAATTTTATAGGCGTGAAGTGCAAGTCGATTTAAAAGCGGTCTCTCTTCAAATTCGTCTCCATTCCATCTGCGTTTAATTTCGCTTAAATAAATCGCCCTTTGGTTTCCACTATACAGTGGATCACACACAATTGAATAGCCAGCGTTTGAAAGATGCACGCGAATTTGGTGCGTCCTGCCAGTTTTTGGACACGCTTTAATCCACGAATAAGATCCGCATGCACCAATAAAGTAAAAATCTGTAACGGCACTTTTACCGCTCCGTCTATTCACAATAGTTCTATGCCTTGCATCCCCATCAACTAAAAGCGGAGCGTCTATGCGAAGGGTTTCCCATGAGGGTCTTCCATGCACAAGACAATGATATGTTTTTTTCACCACGCGCTGTTCAAACTGCTCGCATATATGTTTATGAGATTCTGCATTTCGCGCATACACAACAAGACCTGAAGTGTCCTTGTCAATCCTATGGACAGTAAAAAGATGACCAAATTCCTTCTCCGCCTCTTTATCAAGCCGCATAGCATCAACGTCATATCTATCAGCAGCAACTAAAAGCCCCGAACGCTTGTTTAAAACTAATATATCGTCATCGCAAAAAATTGTAGTGTAATCAAGAGTTTTTTTCATATCTCTCATTATACCCGATTTTTATGCGAATTTTCAATATCATCATTTTTTTTAGCAAATATGTAACCTTTTCCCCTGTTATCTGTTGTTTTATTGAAAGCGAAAACGAATCTTTTTCATAAAATACTCCTGAGCCGCCGGTTTTTATATCTCCTTTTAGCCGGCGGCTCCTTTTTTTTAACTGATAGACAAAAAACTAAAAAAAGGTAAAAAAAACGGCACAAACGTGCCGTCAAAAAAAGAGGCGGAAAATGGAAAATTGAAGAACAAAAATAAAAACGCCCTATCTCCCGCCCTGTCACAACCCACTAGCCAGTTTTGTATGCGTGTTTGCGTTGCAAACTCGCATACAAAACTGGAAGCGAAAGTCGAAGAATAAAAACTGAAAAACAAATGCACCTTTCGCTATTGCCCGCTAGAACCTACCAAACACATCCATTCAGCTTCTGCACAAAGTGTATCTCCCACAAAAGCCTTTCCAGACTGCTTTATCATCTTTGCACTCACTCGCAAATTAGTAATTTCCATTCTCACTTTGTCTCCAGGACGCACTTGATTTCGGAACTTCACTTTGTCAAGTGTGGCAAAGAAAAACAAAGAGCCCTCTGGAAATTTCTTTTGATAACTCAAAGCCGCTCCGCCCGCCTGCGCCATTGTCTCGCAAAGAATAACTCCAGGCACAACAGGATATTCTGGAAAATGCCCCTTAAAGAAAAATTCATTTTCCGTAAAAGTGTGTTCGCTTATGCTAGAATTTTCATCGCAAGAAATAATCTCATCAACAAACAAAAACGGCTCGCGATGCGGCAAGAGCGATTTTATATCATTTGTAACAGACATTCTACAACTCCTTACACATTAGTCATTGTATTTTCTAATGATAACTGCGCCGTTGTGTCCGCCAAATCCAAGTGTTGCACTCATAGCAGCATCTATATTCATTTCCACACCCTTATTTGGAGTGTAGTCAAGGTCGCATCCACCCTCCACATCAACTTCGTCAAGGTTAATAGTCGGCGGAACAAAGCCTTCATTTATCGCCTTCACGCAAATCATAGCCTCAATTGCACCTGTCGCACCCAAACAGTGTCCATGCATTGACTTTGTAGACGAAATTTTCAACTTTCTAGCAGCATCTTCTCCAAAAGCAAGTTTCACCATATTTGTTTCACTTGGATCATTGATTTTTGTGGAAGTTCCATGAGCATTGTAATAGTGAATTTCGCTTGGCTGCATACCAGCATCTTTTAACGCTCGTTTCAAGCAAAGAGAAGGAATCTCTCCTGTTGGATCGGGGCTCGTCAAATGATAGCCATCGCACGAGGCACCATAGCCTGCAAGCTCCGCATAGATTTTCGCGCCACGCGCCTTCGCATGCTCCAATTCCTCCAAAACTAAAATGGCACTTCCCTCGCCCATTACAAATCCATTTCGCTTTTTATCAAACGGACGACTTGCCTTTGTTGGGTCTTCATCCCAACCGCTTGAAAGCGCGTGAAGCACTTCAAAAGAAACAACTGCATACCCATTTATCGTGCTTTCCGCTCCACCAGCAAGACAAACATCCATTCTACCAGAGCGAATCATATCAAACGCAGTACCCAAAGCATCCGTTCCAGAAGAACAAGCCGTTGCAACAGAAGAAACAGGCCCATGCAAATGGAACTGCATGCAAATATTCCCACCTGCCTCATTAGGAATCAACATTGGAATTGTCATCGGAGGAGCTTTTACACACCCAGATTTATAATAACTAATACATCCTGACTCTGTAATCTCAAAGCCGCCAATTCCAACGCCCAAAATACACCCTGTCTCGTCAAGAATTTCTTGCTTTCCCATTAAATCTGAATCGTCAAGAGCCATTTTTGCAGCGGCACATGCAAACTGACTAAATCGCGCCATTTTTCTAGCAGCCGCCCCGTCACAATATGCCGCAGGATCAAAATTTTTCACCTCTGCTGCATAATGAACTTTGTTTGGAGCAGCATCAAAATGGGTGATCTTTGCAATTCCACTTTTTCCCGCACGAACTGCCGCCCATGTTTCATCAACACTGTTTCCAAGCGGAGTAACCGCTCCCATTCCTGTAATCACAACTCTTCGTTTTTCCATTGTTTTTCATCCTTAATTTATCTTTGGTTTTTTATTTTATAGGGCGAAATCCCTTCTCCCTACCAGGTGTTCCGAGGTTCCGCTACGCTCATTCCTCTCTGCGTTCGGAACAAGCCTTGCGGCTTGCCCCTCCATACCTGCGCCAGTTTTATACTTCACCACAATTTCTTTTTTCGTGAATACAGCATATCCACCATTCTTTTTTCGCAAAAGCCTTACAATTCGCAGTATACACACTCTCATCCGCATTTAGACCACTAATAGTGTACAGTACGTAAAACTTTCAGCGTGCACTCCCTCGCACTAATGCTAACATCCCAAACCGCCGTCCACACCGAGAACTTGCCCCGTAATGTATGAACTCATATCGCTTGCAAAAAAGAGAGCGACATTGGCTATGTCTTCCGTTTTTCCCGGTCGCTTGAGTGGAATAGTCTTCAAATATTCTTCGCGAACCTTTTCGTTCACCGCAGCAGTCATATCTGTTTCAATATAACCCGGCGCAATCGCATTTACCCGCACGCCACGAGCGGCAACTTCCTTTGCAAGTGATTTTGTATATCCGATAAGTCCCGCCTTGCTTGCGGCATAGTTTGTTTGTCCAGGGCTTCCGTGAAGTCCCACAATACTTGACATATTTATAATCGAGCCAGTCTTTTTGTGGATCATATCGTTTGAAACAATTTGGCTTGTAATAAAAGCCGCAGTCAAGTTCACGTCCAAAACCCTTTGCCAATCTTCAAGCTTCATTCTAAATGAAAGGGTGTCTCGCGTAATCCCTGCATTGTTTACAAGAATATCAAAACCGCCCGCTTCGTCAAGAGCCGCCTTCACCACACGAGACAACTCCTCTGCATTTCCCGCATCAGCGCATATTTCGTGAAAGGCTGTTCCATTCTCAGCTGCAAATGCCTCCAACTCCGCCTTCGCCACGCTCGGCTTTGAAGAAAGCCCCCACACTTCCGCACCGTTTTTCAAAAATGTTTCCGTAATTTTGCGCCCAATTCCACGACTAGCACCAGTCACAAGCGCCTTTTTATTTTTTAACATGATTTTATTCCCTCCGCAGTATTTATTGAAACGCATGGCAATCCTTCGCCAAACGCCGTGTTTTTCCACAGACCAGCAAGCACTTTTCCAGGCCCAGTTTCATACACCGCCCATTCTCCACCGTCTTTTGTAATGACATCAGCCAAAACCGCCTCTTCATCCGTCCATCGCACAGGATTTGTAAGATGCAAAACAGCATTTTTCTTAATTTCATCTCCGCTTGTTGCCTGTTTTCCAGTCACATTTGAAAAAAGAGTGATTTTTGGGTCGTTAAATTTCACATCCGCAATCGCCTTTTCAAACTTATCAGCAGCCTCCTGCATAAGAGGACAATGGAACGGACCTGCAACTGCAAGTCTTATGCAACGCCTTGCCCCAGCCTCTTGAAACGCCTTTTCCGCCTTTTCAAGACCATCTGCCGTGCCACTGATAACCGTTTGCTTCGTGCTGTTTAAATTTGCCGCATACACATTGTCAATAGAATCCGCAATCTCAATGATTTTTTCGGGCGGCAAACCAACAATCGCGCTCATTCCAGGAGCATGTCCTGCATTTTCAGAGGCAATCTTTTCACAAACTTCCTGCATAATCTGTCCGCGCTTTTGAACGACTTTTACAACATCTTCAAAGTTCAAAACGCCAGATGCATACAGGGCGGGAAATTCACCAAGACTAAAGCCCATCACAGCACTTGGAGAAATTTGTTTTTCTTCCAAAACTGCAATCGTTGAAAGACTAGCGGCGGTGATTGCAAGCTGACTGTTGTCTGAACGAGAAAGAACGTCCTTCTCCGTTTCCCACAAAAGATGTTCCATATCAACGCCTGTAATCTTTGAAATTTCACCAATAATTTTACGCGCACTTTCAAA
Organism: Treponema sp.; assembly: GCA_014803985.1. GTDB lineage: Bacteria > Spirochaetota > Spirochaetia > Treponematales > Treponemataceae > Treponema_D. The sequence goes on along the minus strand of JAAVAO010000011.1, from coordinate 12,948 downwards.
TGCCTCGCAAATATCCTTTAACATACCAGGTTCTTGCGCACCTTGACCTGGAAACAAAAAAGCAAATTTCTTTGACATAAACGACCTCAAAACAATTTCATCTCTCTTAAATGACAAATTTTAATTTTTTGTCATTACACTAGTTTAACAGAATATACCGTTTTAGACAAGGCAAGGACAAAGCAATAAGCGAAAGGATAATTCTGCTCGCGAGTTTTAGCAACGAATCACACAAAACGTACTCCATCACAATAACAAATGCAGTGGACAAAGTAAGAAAAGTGTAAAAAAATCGCAAACGTTTTTGCCCAAACTTAAAAACGAAGAAATTGACATATCGGAAGTGAAAGTTTAAGCAAGTTTGGCAACAAATTTTCTTCTCTTTCTTTTCAATATTTTCTTGACAGCAAACTGTCAAAGTGTTACCGTAATAATTAACCTGCGAGGTAAATAAATTTGAACATTGAATACAGCAATAAGCAGATAGAAAAGGTATGCACGAACGCCGCCGCCGCGATCAGGAAACACGGCGAACGCATGGCGGCAGTCATTCATCAGCGCATTGATGAAATTCGTGCCTCTTCATCTGTTGAAGAAATGATTCAATATTCAATTGGCAGATGCCATAAATTGAAAGGCAGCAGAAAAGAGCAGTATGCGCTTGATCTGATTCACCCTTATAGGCTCGTTTTTACAAAATGCGGAGAAATCGTCCAAGTGGCAATAATCCAAGAGATTGTTGATTACCATTAGCACCTTAATTATAGGAGGCGTAGAAAATGACCAAGAGCAAGACATTCATAGCAACCGCTCCTGGGGCGACAATAAAGGAACAGCTCTCAAACCGCGGCATAAGCCAAAAAGAATTTGCGGCCCGCATGGATATGACGGAAAAGCACATCAGCCGTTTAATAAATGGAGAGGTGATTCTTACGCCCGATGTCGCAAATCGCCTTGAAATGGTTCTCGGTATACCTGCACGATTTTGGAACAACCTCGAATCCATTTACAGGGAAAAGATTCTTCTTGCCGAAGAAGAGAATCGAATGGACAAGGATATTGCGCTGGCAAGAAACTATCCGTATGCGGAAATGGCAAACAACGGTTGGGTTGAAAAAACATCGGTTGCCACGGAAAAAGTCAGAAATTTGCGGAAATATTTTGAAGTTACGGAGCTGGCGATTCTTCAGAATAACAATTTCTGCCAAAGGGTCGCTTGCAGAAAATTATCGCATACGGAAAAAAGTGACATCGGCTTTTTGGTATGGCTTCAAAAAGTGAGGATTGAAAGCCGTTCAAAAGAGACGGAAGCCATCAACAGCAAGTTACTAAAGGAAAGTTTGGCAGAAATCAGAAAATTGACCTGCAAGGCTCCAGATGACTTCTGCGACACTTTGGATTCATTGCTTTCTTCCTGCGGCATAGCGTTGATGTATGTTCCTCATATAAAAGGCTCTGGAATACAGGGAGCGACTTTTTCAGAAGGAAGCAAAATCGTTATCGGTATGACCGCAAGATGCAAGGATGCAGACAGGTTTTGGTTCAGTCTGTTTCATGAAATCGGGCATATACTTTTGGGGCATATAAACAAATCGGTGGAAATGACCGACACCGAAGAAAAAGAAGCCGATGCTTTTGCACGAAACGCTTTGATTCCTTCCGATTTATACAAGTCGTTTGTCGCAGACAACAGCTTCTCAAAGAACAGCATTGTTGTTTTTGCCCGCACAGTGGACATTGCTCCCGGCATCGTGCTCGGAAGATTGCAGAAAGACGGATATGTGAAATTCAGCGCGTTCAACGAACTGAAAAAACAGTATGTCATCAGGTAGGGAATGTTGAGTTTCGGTGCGCGCCCAATTTCCCTATATGCACAAATTATCCGATTTTTTGTGCATGACTTGACAATATGCACAAAGAATCGGATAATTAGATAAAAATGACGAAGCTTCCTTATAGTTTCAATTTTGACGATGCGGATGTTCTCAAGTCGCTCGTAAGGGCAAACCATGTGTTGGGGCAGCTCAACGGGGCTATCAATCTTTTGCCGAATCCGTATGTCATTTTCAATGCCATCACGCTTGGGGAGGCAAAGGAGTCTTCCGAGATCGAAAACATCGTCACTACGTTTGATGAGATTTTCAAGGAAATGAGCCTTTCAAAGACTGATCCTGCGTCAAAAGAAGTTCTGAATTATCGCCAGGCCATGCTGAAAGGATTCGCGCTTGTGCGGGAAAACGGATTCATATCCGCAAACCACATCATTCAGATTCATCATATCATCGAGCCGGAAACCGGAGACGTGAGAAAACTTCCCGGCACTGTAATTATGAACACAAAGACGGGCGAAATCGTTCATACGCCACCGCAGAATTACGAGGAAATAATCGACTACCTTTCCAATCTGGAAAAATATATGAACGATCCGGAACTTGAGGACACCGATCCTGTCCTGAAAATGGCGATCATTCATTTTCAGTTCGAGTCGATTCATCCTTTCTATGACGGGAACGGCCGCACCGGGCGCATGCTCACCATCCTTTATCTTACGCTCGCAAAAAAACTTGACATTCCGATTCTCTATCTGAGCAAGTACATAAACCAGAACAGAAGCCAGTATTATGAAACGCTCAACGCCGCTCAGGAAAGTGTTGAAAATTTCAAGGCGTACCTTCTGTTCATGATTCGGGGCGTATACGAGATGTCGGATTTTACGTTGAAATTCATCCATTCTTTTATCAAGACAATGAACGAAGCCTCCCAAATCATAAAAGAACGGTGTCCGAAAATCCATTCGCAGGAACTGGTCGAGCATTTGTTTTTTGACTTTTATACGAAGAACAATTATCTGTGCGAAAAACTCGGAATCTCAAGGAACACCGCAAGCAAATATCTTCATGAACTGTCAGTCGCCGGCGTTCTAATAGAAGAAAAAATCGGAAAAAACAAATTGTACAAGAACGCTTTTTTATACAACCTGATAAGACTTTGGTAAAGCGGGGAGATTTTTATGTCGGTATATTCAGAAGCCTCTTACGAAAACGCGATAAGATAGCAGTTCAAAAAAAAGGAACACACCCTCTCCCTACATATAGTTATGACATCAAACGCGACTGGCATTCTCCGCTGTATGATTCTGTTTCAGAAGATTCGATCCGCCGCATAAATCCGAAAGTTTTCAGCATATTGAATGACAAGTGCATCGTCATCATCATGGCGGGCAAAGCATGCGGCGCAATTTTTGCGCCGCGCTTCGCTTATTCTACTTGGATGTATTTATCCCCTTCAAACTTGCAGACATAGTCTTTATCTTTGAATTTTATTGTTACTGTTTCTGCCTCTATATCTTCGGTATAAGTTGCCGTGATGACATCTTTTCTATCCCCTTCAGATACAAACGTGACAGTTTTGTTGTTAGTGTCTACAGTGTTTCCGTAGTAGTAAGTGACACTGCTATCATTGTAATAATCAATACTTGCACTGTAACATCTTATACTCGCATAATTTGATCCGTCAGAGAAACGGCATCTAGAATTACTTAGGTTTTTTACGCCAGTAAATTTTTCGGTCAGTGTCATTTTATCGCCCTCACTTTCGTAGGCGTAAGTTATTTTTGCACTGAAATTTGCTTTATATTCGTTTTTTAAATATTGCTTGTTATATTCTGTATAAGCATCAAAAGAGGCAAATCCACCCTTTTCAAGAATTGTTGCTTCATATTTGTCATAGGTTTCACAATCAGGATAATCCTCTTTAAAGTATCTGTCGTCTTTGTTTTTTTCGTAATATTCTTTTTCATCTTCTCTAAGTGCTTTTACAGTGATTTTTTCATCAATTTTAGAACATAACTCACTGTAGGTTAGCAATTGAATTTTTTCATCTACGAAGAAACCTCTATAATACTCTTTTTCCAATACCATAGTAATTGTTTCTTTTTTGTTATCATAAGAGTACTTATATATCGAACGTCTCTCTTCTTCATCGCTTTTGTCGTCATCATCAACGTAGATGGCACGTGCCGTTCCGTCAGTGTTTAATTCTAAAAAATAGGAACTATAGGTATCTCTTTTTAGTTTGATTGTTTTTGTGATTGGATTTTCTCCCACATTGGCAGGGAGGGCTGGAGTTGGATTTTCTTCATCAGTGTCGCTGTTATCGGCGCACGATGCAAGCGTCAGAGAGAGAGCGAGAATTGTAAATAATACTACCCCCCCCCCACTTATTGCGGGCGATTGCCCTGTTTGTGAACTTTTTCATAAGTTCCTCCTTAAAATAAATTGATGCAAAAAGTATAACACTCAAGAAACGTTGTGGCAAGGCTCTTTTCCGCTTCGCCACACAAATCACAAGTCGAGTTTTATTGTGGCAAGTATCTGGCGAAAGATGCAACGGTTTTTCAGTTTTTATTCCTCCTTAAAAATTAAGTTTGCAGGAAATATCAATTTTCTGCAAACTTAATTTGGTCTGCGAGAGCAGACACTGAAATAGGCGAGTTTTTGAAAAGGTGGAAGGCACTTGGCGAAAAGTACATCAATTTCTAGTTTGTATTCCGCGGTCCGCTCGCAGCAAAAGCCCTGCTCACCCCCTCTTGCCATTTTTGCAAAAACTGTATATCATTATGACAAAAATTATAAAAATGTCTTAATGGTATGAATCGCCTGAAACGCGGGGATTTTTTTTGACAAAGCAGTTTGCTACGAAAACTGCAATAAAATAGGATAGTTTGCATTGCAAACTGCAACAAAAGTTGAGTGGCAATATTTTGACGCTCATTTTTAACATTCTATTTTAGTTTTATATAATTAGGAGAGATATATGTATTCAACTCTTCCACAGTTACTTTATGAAAAGGCTCAAAAAATACCTGAAAATCCTATTCAGTATGAAAAAAACGACAGCAAGGGCTTCACCCCGACTTCCTATAAAGAATTTTCAGAGATGATGCTTGATTTTGCAGCGGGCTTGCACACTTTGGGAGAAAAAAAGAATGATCATATTGGACTTATAAGCGACAATAGACAAGAATGGCTCGTTTGCAACATGGCTATTATGGCTCTCGGCGCAGCCGACATTCCACGAGGAAGCGAAGTCACTTCAAAGGACTTGGAATATATTTTAGACTTTGCCGAATGTCACACGGTCATCCTTGAAAACAACTACTGCTATAAAAAAATACTAGAATGTGAAAAAAATCTACCTCTGCTAAAAAATCTCATTCTTATCAATTCAGATGGAGTGGATTTCGATGCATTTTCGGCACGCGGAATTTCAATCCACAAATACGAAAGCATTTTGGAAAGCGGAAAAAAATATCGAGCCGAAAATCCAAATGAAATTGAAAACATACTGCTTTCAGGAACAGAAAGCGACACTGCAACAATTATATTCACCTCTGGAACAACGGGAACTCCAAAAGGCGTTGAGTTAACTCACAAAAACTTCATTTGCCAGCTAAAGGATGCCGGCGCACTCCTCCCCTTAAAAACCGGAGACAAGGCTCTGTGCGTTCTTCCCGTTTGGCATGTCTACGAACGCGAGTTTGAATATATTTTGATTTTTCTTGAATGCACATTATGCTATTCAAAACCCGTTGCAAGCATAATAATGTCCGACATAAAAAAAATAAACCCGCAGTTTATGGCGTGTGTTCCGCGAATTTGGGACGCAATTTACAAGGCGATCCAAAAACAATTGAACGCAACAAAATCAGGCCGCTGGTTTCTTTTCAAAACAGTAGTCGGAGCGGCAAGCACAATACGCACATTGTATGACATCATTCACGATCGCACAAAATATTACAAGCGACATTTGTTCACATATAAAATTCTGAACAAGGTGCTTTATATTCCGATTCTATTTATGCTTCCGCTCAAAGCACTAGGAGATATTCTATTCTTTCAAAAGGCACGTGCAATTTTTGGAAGCGGATTTAAACTTGGCATGTCAGGAGGCGGCGGACTTTCTCCAAAACTTGATAAATTCTACAATTCAGTAGGCATTCGTCTCATAGAAGGATATGGACTTACAGAAACCGCCCCATTGTGTTGTATGAGAAACTACAAGCATCCCGTTTTAAGCACCATCGGAAAAATTTTGCCATTCTGCGAAGGGCGTATAGTAAACAAACACGGACAAGAATGCAAACCAGGTCAAGTGGGCGTGCTGTATATACGCGGAGAAAATGTAATGAAAGGCTATTACAAGCAGCCAGATCTCACCGCCGAAGCAATTTCAGAAGGATGGTTCAACACTGGAGACTTAGTTATGCGAACATATAATGGCGACATAACAGTTAAAGGTCGGCAAAAGGACACCATTGTATTGCGATCCGGAGAAAACGTTGAGCCGTTCCCCATAGAGTGCAAACTTGCAGAATCTCCGTACATTTCTCAAGCGGTCGTTGTGGGGCAGGACAGAAACTGTCTGGGCGCACTAGTGATTCCTCAAAAAGAAAATCTAAAGCACTTCGCAGAGGAAAACAATATTGACAATGAAAATTTTTCCGCCGTCCTCAAGTCCGATGAAGTGCACAATTTGATTTTCAAGGAATTTGAACGACTTATAACCCCGAAAAATGGCTTCAAACCATTTGAAAAAATCGGAAAATTCGCATTTATAGACAAGCAATTTGAAGTTGGAGTGGAGTTAAGCGCAAAACAAGACATAATCCGTCACAAAATCAACGAACTTTACAAATGGCAAATTATGATAATGTATGGAGATGCATCTGCAATCCCAAATCTAGACAGTCTAACGCAAGGCTTCAACTCCATAACACAAGGCATTACCACAGTAACACAAAATTTGAGCAATATGAAAAGCAAGGTTGGTGAAAATTTAAGCAAAATGGGTGAAAACCTCTCCGAAAACTTTACCAACATCACCGAAAACATCAAGTCGAAAATCAAGAAATAGAAGGAGGGAGAAGTCTCTCCTACGCTCACTATCGTTCGCTAACGAGTTTTTGTTTGTTCACATTACAAGCAAACAAAACTCGCGAACAAAACCGAAGGCGAATGCAAAAACAGTACTCACTGAACGAGGAATTGAGGCATTCTCTATCGCTTTTAAATCCTCTAGTCAGTTTTGATAGCACCAGCGTACAAAACTGAAGGCGAATGCAAAACCAATATTTACTGAACGAGGAATTGAGGCATTCTCTATCGCTTTTAAATCCCCTAGTCAGTTTTGGTAGCGGTAGCGCACAAAACTGGAGGCGAATGCAAAACCAATATTCACTGAACGAGGAATTGAGGCATTCGCCCCGCCTTAGACCGTCTGGACAAGCAGTTCTGAAATGCTAAAGGCGTGATCGCCAATTTTTTCTATTTGTCGCACCAAGTCAAGATACAAAAGTTCCGCTTTAACATCCGCTCCGCTTTCAAGGCGTTTTCGAGCAACTTTCTTAAGATCTTTTCTGAAACTATCAATTTGATTTTCAAGGTCGCTTGCCATTTCAAGTTTGTTTTTATCAAGATGCTTGTTTATATTCCTACGAATAAACTGCAAGAATTGGCGAGCCAACTCCACATACGGAATAAGACGATCCATATCTTCCTGAAGGAATTTCATTTTCTTTTCAACGCTGCGCTTTAAAAGAACCCCCACGCTAAAACAATCATCGCTCATCCCCTCAAGTTCATCTGTCACTTGAATCATCACCGAAAGATTATTCCGCTGGTTATTGTTAATTGGAAGCTGCTGACACTGAATTATATAGCGCACAAGTTGTTCATGCATTTGATCGCAGTAGTTTTCAGCAAGTTCAAGCTCTTCAAAATTTTCATCAACAAACGATGTGTTTCTTTTTGTAAATCCTTGTTGCAATCTATTAAACATTTGAGTCACCACGTCTGTCATATCAGCAATTTCTTTTTCCACTCGAATGATATACATAGCAACACTTTCTTTTCCAATTTGATTTTCTTGAAAGTCAAGGCGGTAATACTTCAAAGCGGGAGTAGAATCATCCTTTATGACAATTTGAGAAAGTCGCACAATCTGCGGAACAAATGGCAGACAACATAAAGTGGTCACAATTTTAAAGACAGTGTGAAGAATAGAAATGCGAATAGCAATATTCATAGAACCAGACAGGAATGAAACAAACGCTAACAGTGGATTAAATAAAATCAAAGCAAGAACAGTTCCTGCAACATTAAAAAAAACATGTATAAAAGCAGAACGACGGGCATCGGCATTCGTTCCAACGGACGCAAGAACTGCATCTATCGTAGAACCAACATTACTTCCAAGCGTCATAGCCGCCGCCACTTCCCACGTTATTATGTTGTTATATGCCATTGTAATAACAATTGCACTAAACGCACTTGAAGAATGCATAAGCGCAGTTATAAAAATTCCAACTATAAATCCAATAAAAATTGAGAGCGCGCCTAAATCCTGCACTTTTTGCAAAAAGCCCAAATCTTCAGGATCGAATGAAAACACATCGGAAAGTCCGCTCAAACCCATAAAAAGCAAGCCAAACCCCATCACAGCCTCACCGATGTTGCGACAAGTCGCCTTCTTTATAAATGTAAGGAAAAATCCCAATCCAAAAATTGGTGCAGCAAATGTAGAAATTTGAAAATTGAATCCAAAAAGCGCGACAATCCAAGCCGTAATTGTAGTGCCGATGTTTGCTCCAAAGATAACGCCAACAGATTGAGAAAGCGTTAAAAGCCCTGCATTTATAAAAGAAACAACCATAACTGTGGTCGCACCAGAAGACTGAATAATCATTGTAATTGCAAGACCTGTAAGAATGGCTACAAAACGATTTCCCGTCATCACTCCAAGCGCACGCTGCAATTTCTCGCCCGCACTCTTTTGAATACCGCCACTCATAAGGCGCATACCATAAAGGAGAAAGCCTAAGCTACCAACAAAAATCAATATCGTCTGCACGAATTCCACAATACAATTATTCTACTGAAAAAAAAGAGGTTTAGTCAAGATTAAGACAAGCACTCTCGCAAGGGCAATTTCTTCTTCACCACGTTTTTTAGTGAAGCACAAATCACATTTTTAATAATTTTATTAGAAATATTAAAGACTGTCAGGAAAAACAAAAAAGGCTGGTATTTTCCGCGCCATTTATTTATCACAAGCCGAGTATTTTGCTATCGCTTATTTCGCCGCATCGAAGGCAGGAACATCATGTCCTCCTGCCCTCACTAACACCGTTTTGTCTCTTTGCAAAGGTGTTAGTGTGTTAAGGTACTATGGCAGAATCAATTGAAGATTTAGAAAAAAGCCGCCCGTGCTGGTACACTTTGGCGGCTTTTTAAACCAAACGTGGAGACAGCCCGTATACTAACGGACGCTCTTTATGTAAGATACACCTTTTTGCATTTTTTTGCAAGCCTAAATTTGCACCGTGCCGCCACTTTCTGCGCATACAAAAGAACACAATACAAATTACTTGACACTATATTAGATGTACTATACAATAGCACTGCGTCCGTTGGTTGGCGGCTGTCTCCCGAACTCTACAGGCTTTGCCTGAATAAATGATGAAGGGAGGCTTGATATGACGGAAACAATTATCAGCGTGGTGATTTGTATCGCCACTATAATTGAAACTATTATATCGCTTCTCACCTTTCTAAAAGAAAGAAAAGAGTAGAAAAAAAGCCGCCCGAGCTAGCACACTTTGGCGGCTTTTTAAGCAAAAAAGTGGAGACAGCCCGTATACTAACGGACGCTCTTTATGTAAGATACACCTTTTTTCATTTTTTTGCAAGCAAAAAATCGTTACGATATTCGGAGAGTTTGTTTCTCTAGGAACAAACTCTAGCCCTCTAATCCTCTTGCACCGTGCCACTGGTGCGTCAAGTTATGGGTAAACGTCATCGGGCGAATTGCCGCTGATTTCGCCGCCGTTTTTTGTGAACGTGTCGCTTGATTTTTCATAGACGCCGCCACCTTTTTCTGTCGCGGTGTTTCCTGTGATTTTTCCGCCATTCATAATGAACGTGCCGTTGCCAACATAAACTCCGCCTCCGTATCTTGTGGCGTTGTTTCCGCTGATTTCGCCGTCTTCCATTGTGAATGTGCCGTTGAAATGAACTCCGCCGCCATCGCTACTTGTGCCTGTCGTAACGTTTTCAGAAATCTTGCTCTTGCTTCCTTTCATCGTGAGCGAGAAGCCACTGCTTAAATAAATTCCACCACCTTCATTTGCAGAGTTGCCGCTTACGACGCAGTCTTCCATAATGAGCGAGCATCCCGATCCGCCAGATACGCCATTAAGTCGGATTCCGCCACCCTGAGAAGAATTATCAGTGGAGATATTGTCGCTTATTTCACAATCTTTTATTGTAATATTGCTACGTTCAATGTATAATCCACCGTAATTTGAAGATGTATTGTTTTTGATTTTCGAACCTGAAATCATTCCCGAAGAATAGCTTGAAATATAAACGCCACCGCCATCATTATTGTCAATAATTTCGCAATTTTCAATCGCAAACGTGCCAACATATTTAATAGAGATTCCACCTTTTCTATTTCCGCTGATTTCGCATCCTGACAATACGAATGTCGCTGTTACATCAAGACCGGAAAGATAAAGTCCGTAGTCACTGTCTTTTCCATTGCACAAGATGAGATTTTCTATCGCAAGGTCAATATTTGATCTCAACACCTCCACAGCCGTTGTAAGATTGTTCGCATCGAGCGTGGCTCTTTTGGTTTCGGAAAGAGATTTTATCGTGAGCGTAAGATTTTTGTCAAGTGAATAAAGATACACCATTGCGCTTGATGACGAGGTTTCTTGCGTTACAGTTCCGTCAACGTAAATCGTGCATTCGGTCTCGCCATCGTTCAGATTTTTTACAGCAGCGACGGCTTTTTGGATTGTGGCAAAAGGATGCAAACGGTCGCCCGAATTGTCGTCGCTGCCGGTGATGTCGCCGTGGCCGTTATCCGTGTACCAGCCCTCGCCACTTCCGCGCACGTAGACATTGATTACTGCTTTGAGAACGCCGTTCGCGCCGTCCGGCACGATTTTCCATTCCATGCCATCGGCTTGCGGCGTTATGGCGAATTTGTCGCAGATGTCCTGCGTTATATCCGTTATGCTTCCGCCCGCGCTCAAAACCTGCCTGTCTGCCGTGTAATCGGAAGGCGTTATCGTGGCGACGGGGCTTGTAGCGGTGAGATCGCCCGAAATCACAATTTCATGAGCATAAGCAGAATTATCACCATAAGCTCCAACGACATCTTCAATTTTCGCGCTTCCCGAAAGTTCCAAATATCCGTTCCACAAACTAATCCCTGGGCCACGTGAATTGCCACCACTTGCAGAATTGTTCTTTATGACAACGGACGCATCGGAAATTTTCACGGTGGCATCGTTTCCAAGGAAAATTCCGCCGCCATTTCCCGCGCTGTTATTCTCAATCCTGACATCGCTCATCGTAAGAATCGCGCTCTCCCGTCCAATGTAGACAGTGCCGCTTGTGTCCGCAGTGTTTCCGCTTATAACACAGCCTTGCAAATCCAACGAGCCGTATTCGTTATAAATGGCAGAACCGTAGCCTGCATGGTTATTTTTTATCACGCAATTTTTTATCGTGTGCGAGTTGCTCGCCGTGCAATAAAGCGTGATTCCGCCACCGCGATCGCTGTTCTTTGTATTTTGGATGACGAGATTTTCAAGCGCAAGATTCACATCTTTTTTCACGCCGTTGCTTCCCACGACAATGCCGCGAGCGGAACCGTTTCCGTCGATAACCGCTTTTTTTGACTCGTCAAGACTTGACGGGTCAAGACCCGCAATCCTTACGGACAAATGCTTCGAAACACCGCTGAAATCTGCGAGCGCGGCTGAAGATGCGGCGGTGAACTTTCCGTCGATGTAAATCGTGTATTCGCTTGCCCCGTCGTTCCGCGCGATTACTGTGTCCACGGCTTTTTGAATCGAGGCGAACGGCGAGAGGAAACTTCCCAAGTTGGTGTCGCTCGCCGTGGCAGTGTTTTTATAATCCGAGCCATCGTACCAGCCGCCCTCACCGCGCACGTACACCGTGGAGGAAATCATGCTTTGCGTAATTTCTTTCGCCGCGTCTTTTTCCAAGCCACTCCAAGTGTCGGTGCGCATTCCGGGAAACACGTTTATGTATTCGGAAAAAATGTGGACGATTTCATCGCCTTTCTTCACGGTGAAAGTCACTTGGTACGCGCCGGCAGAAATTCCATCTCCCGCTTGCGTGACGGTGAAGTCGGGCGAAGTGCCTGTCACGGAAAAACGCGCATCGTCGATTTCAAGTGAGCATCCTTCGGGCACTTTTATTTTCAGGCTGACTGTGCCTTTCACTTCGGACGAACTGTTCACCGAAAGCGCGATGGGCTCGCTCACATTGATTTTGTCGCCTTCTATTTTGCAGCCAACTTTTTTTCCTGAAAGCAATGCGGTTGCCCTAGAAAAAACTGTCGCGCTTGTGTCTGTCTTGAACGCGAATATTTCGAGCGTGAATTTTCCGCTCGTATCGTCTGGTCTTTGGAATGAAAAAATTAGCTTGCCGTCTTCCGTTGCTGTTCCTTGAACGAAGTCTTTTGATTCGGGATTTGCAGGGGCTGCGCCGTCCTTATAAAGAAGAGCGGCATAGACGAGTTCGGGGATTGACGGCATCGCATGGCGCGGTGAGCCGTTCGAGACGCGGGCGGAGACGGTTAGAGTGCCGCCTTCGGAATTTTCAAATTGTTCGTACCCCCCCCCCTCAGTCACAGATTCCTGCTCTTTTTCAGGGAGCGTGTCCGTGCACGAGCAGAGGATTGCGGCGACAAGCATTAGTGGAATGAAAATTGCTTTTTGTCTGAGTGAAATTGATTTTTTAGTTTTCGTCATGTTTTCTCCATATCGCACACTCTGCGAATCCTTGAATAAAATTCGGCGCATTTTTATGCCGCTTCGTAATGAAATGAGAAGTGGCATTTGAT